>NZ_CP129963.1:624821-1249642 GCF_030503615.1 Sphingobacterium sp. BN32 | reverse complement strand
CAAGCTCAGCAACACAATCGATGAACCTGCGCTCCAGATCCTACAGAACCAATCGCGCTCTTCAGAATGGTTTACCAGAATGATCTTTTCACAGGGAAATTATACAGAAGAACCCAGCCGGATGGCTAGTGAAGAGTTTGCAAAGGAATTTAAAGCATGGTTTGACAGCGAGTCTTTCGATGCTATTTTCAATGACTACTATACATTCAACAATCCATTTTTCAAGGCAGATGAGTTATCAATGGAAAATGGCGAACAGCAGAACATTGAAACCTTGTTTGGTCCTGCGCGAGTAAACGACACATTTCTTCTAAATTCTTACCTGACTGACATCGAAACGTTGCGCCAAATAGAGAACAAAACCATCGATATCGAAACGTTCGATTACGATGGCATCAAGTACAAGCGTACGGAAACCAGCGAAGTTATAGAGAAACTGCAGGGAGAGTCTGCTGAGCTTAAAGCAATTATAGAAGGTTATAATCGTGATGTCTTCGACTACTTTTACTATTGCGTTCAAGAACAGCCTTTGGCATCAAAACTTAAAGATGCTTATGGAAATTTTATGTCCGCCGAGCAAACCTATAGCGGACAAATGGACCTTTACTTCGATTTGGTACAAAAGACCAACTTCTTTTATCAAAACCATTCGCATTCTGAAATTGCTTACCATACCGTGGAAGTGAAGAAAGCAGAACTCGCTTTCAAGGAAGAGTTGAAGAACCTAATAGCGATACACAAAGCCAATAGCAACACATTGGATACAGAGGTCGAGGGTAAATTAAATCGCTTTATAAGCAATACCTTCGACTATTTCGACGGAGCCGCCTACATCAACGAGAATTTAGAGCTTCTAGGCTTAGGTTTGGATCAATACTACTACTTGTTAAATGACAATTACTTTCAGCTAAAGAAGCGTATATTGGACATACAGAAAGAGATTATGCTGCAATCAACCGTAGAAACAAATTGAGTCCATGAAATCGAAGAGGTTATCCTACCATCGGCCCTGCAAAGATGATTTTCAAGAATACTTTGCCATCAACGCTGATCCACAAACCAATCTGCATAATCCGCATGGGCCTATGACAATTGCGACCGCACATGAAGTCTTTCATAATATTCTACTTCACTGGAACATCAGTAATTATGGCATTTGGATGGTTAGAGAGCTCAACAGGCCAGAGATAATAGGTTTTGGTGGTTTATCCAATAAATTATACCAAGACAAGCAACAAACCAATTTAGGATATCGCTTAGGGCCAAAGTTCTGGGGAAAAGGATATGCCACTGAGTTGGCGAAGACATCTATAGCCTATGGTTTTGATCAGCTTAAGAAAAAGGATATTTACGCCTTGGTTCGTCCTAGCAATACAGCGTCGATCCATGTACTTGAAAAATGTAACTTCAAATTGGTAGACTATTTTAGTGATTTCCAAAACGAAGATCCAAGCCTGATCTATCGCATTGATGCCTCAAACAGAAGATAGGCTATCGGCTAGCTAAGCGTAAAAAACAATCCGAATTACTGAACACAGGGAACATAAATGAAAGAAATGTAAGTAAACTAATCACCATTACAAGGATTATGGCTATAGTTATTCCCTGTGCGCAGTAATTCGGATTTTTAAATATCTTCTGAAACTTTTGTCGTCACTTTTTTAATTTTCAACTGCAATAAAATTACGGATAGCAATAAGGTAACTCCCGCAATAATTGCTAATCCCCATACCGAGCTGCTTACGTTTGCAGCAGTTCCCTGTTCAATGACCATGGTTCTGAAAATCTGCAGATAATGCGTCAATGGAATTCCCTTGGCAATGGCAACAATCCAATCCGGCATTTGACTTAATGGCCAAGTAAAACCGCTCAGGATAAAGCTAGGCGTCGCAATAACCATCAGAATCTCCGTAGCCTTCAATTGGCTTGGTATAGCGATGCTGACCAAAATACCGATAAAAGCAACCGCCAGCAGGAATAGCAAAGTGTAGCCATAGAACGCAAAACCTTCTAAATGCAAAGGCATGCGGTAATAAACCGAGAAGCCATAGTACAATAAGAAGATGAAGATCGACATCAATATGTAAGGCAAAATTTTCACTAGGATCAACCCGAATACATTTTTACAACGACCAACCAGCTCTCCAAACGTGCCTTTCTCAAATTCCGAAGCAAAGCTTAATGCTAAACCCAGCATCATAACCTGTTGCAAAACCGTGAATAACACCCCCGGCAGCATAAAGTACAGATAATTTCCACTGCGGATATTCTGTTTGATGATGGTCGTTTTGAAGGGTTCATATTGTTGCGTTGCGACAAACTCAGGCACACCTTTCTTCTGTTGCGCCTTAATCTGTATCCCCGCCTTCATCGTTCCTGCAGCGACATTCGCTGCCATCATCGCATAGTTCGAAGTCAAGGTGTTCGAAGCATTCACGAACATTGTCAATTCAGTATTTCTATTGTAATTGATGTTCGATGAAAAATTCCTCGGAATCTGCACAACAACCGTTGATTCCGTTTCAAGCGCACGCTCCTTTGCCTTAAATGCATCGTTTAATACATCAGCGACATAGATCACCTCGCTCTCATTGAACATATCAATCAACTGCTTGCTCAAAGGACTTCTGTCCTCATCGACCACAATAATTGGTAGGTTCGTCACTTTACCCTTTTTATAAACCCCGCCGATCAAAACGCCATACATAATTGGTGCTCCTAAAAACAACACCATCAGTACTTTATTTTGAAAGAAGAGCCTAAACTCGCGTTTCAATAAACTTAAAAAGTTCTTCATTACCCCTCCTCCCTAGTCTTGTTTAACAACAAAACTCGCTTTCGTCAATAATTCTCGGCTACCTTGTAAATCAACTGGCTTTAAGCGGATCTCGAAAAGCGTCTCCTGTTCTTCGAAATCAGGATAGGCGGTGCTGATATTTGCATAAGAGCTCAACGATTTGATCGTTTCTACGCGAGCTTTTATCTCCTTATCATTCAAATAAGGGAATACTAAAGTCTTCTCTGCTCCTTTTTGAAAGTCTTTAACTTTGCTTTCCGGCACAGTGACACGGAAATAAGTACCGTCTACAACATAGCCCGAAACCAAACTATATCCAGCCAATGCCAACTCGCCAACGCGCAGGTTGATGTTCTCGATCGTCATGTCTTGAGGAGCCAGAATATAACGTTCTTTTGCTGCTACATTGACCTCGCTTACAGCGCCCATCGCACGTTCTTTCTGTCCCAATGCCATTCTTTGTTGCTCTACGCGAGCGCCATGCTGTACGTCGGCAACTTCAGCTTGTGCAGCTAAATATTGGTTCTTCGCACCCTGGTATTTTGCATACACCTCGTCATATTTCTGTTGTGCCACCAATGAATCCTTCAACAGGTTGTTCATGCGGTCCAGCGATTTCTGCGCAAAGTCAAATTGCTCTTTCAAACCAGCAACTTTCGCGTTCAACTGCTTCATCTGCCCGTCGGTCGCTCCTTTTAGCGCCATCTCATATTGAGCCTGCGCCGCATCAAGCGCACCTTGTGCTTGTATCGACTTAGCGTCTACTTCCGGAAACTCCAGGATCACTAGGGTATCTCCTTTTTGGACTTGCTGTCCCTCCTCAACCAAAATTCGTTGAATCTTACCCGGTATTTTTGTCGTTACAGCTAATTGATCACGTTCTATCTTTCCCTCTAACTTTACTTGTTTGCCCCCTTCTTTATTCGAGCAGCTTTGCAAAAAAACAAGCGAAGCGATGATATATGTTAGTTTTTTCATGATTTATCGAGTTATTGTTTCGTACAGATTGCCATTTGCCTTAAGCAGCTCTAAAGCAGCAGTACGTTGGTTTAAGATTTGATTGTAATAGTTTAACGTTTGTTTGTAGTACTCATTTTCTGCTTCCAGACGCTCAGTCACATCGGTCAAGCCCTCTTCAAATTGTCTAGACGCTAAATGTAGGTTGTTTTTCGCAATATCCACTTGTTGTTGGTTGACCTGAATTTTCTTCATCGACAAATCGTAATCAACAAGCGTTTTTCTTTGCAACAATGACAGCTTTTCCTTCGTATCAGCAAGCTTGTTCTCATTGATCTGCATATCAAGCTTCGCTTTGTCTATCGAAGACTGATGCGTCTTTCCCTCAAAAATCGTCCACTTCGCACCGACCCCAACTGCATAGCTTGGCGCCATGCGCAGATGATTGCTCGATAACTTTAAATCGCCTACTACAGGCAAATCTTTAACATTCATGTTCGTACCGAAAGCATTAAAATATGACACATTTCCAAAAGCAAACACCTGCGGTAACTTCGCCCCTTTCTCTTTCTTCAAAACGTATTCATACGCCTTTTGCGATGCCTCCAATGCCAGTAACTCTTTTCGGTTCATCTCCGTAGCAGTTTCTTTATCCAAAAGAATCTCCGACAATTCGAACTGTATAGCCTTCAACTCGTCGACCGGCATGCCTGTCAATTCTTCTAATTTGAAATACAACAGTTCTCGATTGCTCTCTACTTCCGCTTTTTTGCTCTCCAACTCAAGGATCGCCAATTTCAATTTGTCGCGATCATAAGGAATTGCTAATCCGTTGTCAATCGCTTGAATCACCTTCAGGTGTTCCTTGTTCAAGCGTTTTTCCGAATCCGCAATCAACAGATCGACTTCCTTTAACAGCATTAGTTGGTCAAAGCTCATGACAACATCTTGAGCGACCACATCGTAGCTCGCCTCGCTGAGGTATTGCTGAGCTTTATACTTCTGCTCTAATGCCTTCTGTCCATTAGTAATTTGCAAACCCGAGAAAATTACTTGAGTAGCAGTCACGCCAGCAAGCCCCAGTTGTGTGGATACTCTTGCTTTCTGACTGCCCTCAAACAAATTAATTCCCGTGATTGGCAAGGTCTGTGTCGGTAGATCGAGGTCGATCAAGCTATTCACATATCCATACATAGCATTCGCAGAAACCGTAGGCAGCAGCTTCCCTTTCACCATCTCTCGATCCAGGGCTACCTTTTCGTTTTCTAACTTCGCATTTTTAATGGATTTGTTGTAGTTGATGGCTTTCTCTACCGGCTCCTTGAATGATACCAAGCCCTCTTGCGCAGTCGCAGAATACGCAGCCGAGAGTGTGATAGCACAACCGAGAAAAATACCTTTCATTGTTAACTCCATTTCTTTCATTGTGTTTTTTGATTAACAACACAAAGGTCTAACAAGTTTGTTGAAAGATTTTTCAGATATCTTAAAAAATGAAATCTATTTCTGTCCGCGTATTACTGATAGGGTTTGTTGTGAAATCCCGAGATAAGAGGCAATATGACCCAGTGTGGCATTTTGAAATAGCTCCGGGTTCTCATGGATAAGCGAATTGTAACGTTCGTGGGCCGTTTCAAATTGCGTATTGTAGAAACGGTTCGAAAAATGAATCAGATTGTCCAACAGGACTTTCTGAATTATTTTATTCATCGTTATATTCGTTTCCGCAAGTTCTTCAATAACAGCAAATGGCATAGAACTTATGGTGGAAGGCGCTAGCGCCTGAAAACCGAAGAAAGCAGGTTTCCGATAAAAAACACTTTCGATACCCGTACTGAACGAATTGGAACCAAAAAACAAGTGGGTAATGTCTTTCTTATTTTTATAATAAAAGATTCGAGTGAATCCCGCCTCGATAAAATAAATATGTTTCAGATAGGTGCCAGGCTCGAAAATAACATCTCCTTTATTGAACTCCTTGGTTTCAATAATCATGTCTAACTTTTGCTCTAGCTCATCATCAATTTGATAATACTTTCTAAAATGCTCTATTAATTTCATCGGTCTTTAGTGGTGCGATTAATAATCGGTTGAAATTATGCTTTTTTATCTGTCTTAACAAACCTTCAGGCGAGAAATCCCTGTTGATTCGGTAAAGTGATACTTTAAATAATTTAGACAAAAATCTACAAGAAATTGCAATAACCAATTCTTAAATTGCAATAATATTAATAAAGTATAAGTGATTATGAGAAAATTATTAACCTTGGCATTGATCCTGCTTACTACTCTTGTCCACGCTCAACAATCCGAAGTCAGAAAACTTGGAATCAATCCGTCCGGAATTGCTGTCTCAACAGGCATTCAAGCAAAAATCGTCAAATCCGACAAGAATGAAGTCGTGTTAGAGGCTGAAAATCACTATCAAATAAACAGAGTCGAGACCAAAATAGAGGATGGCATATTAATTATTCGCGCAAAGCGAAATAGTAACATTCAAAATTCTAGAAATCTAAAAGCGACGGTTTACATCAATCCGAATTTACATCATATTGAAATTTCCTCAGCAGGTAGTTTAGAGATTAACGTTCCATTAGAAGTTCGTACGTTAGATATAGCACTCTCCTCAGCAGGAGTCCTAAAAACAAAGCATATTTCTACCGGTAAACTATCCATCGATGCAAGCTCGGCTTCAAAACTAGCTATCGGCTCGATCAAAGTAAACGAACTGGATATTGAAGCATCCTCAGCAGCATCGGTCGTATTAACAGGCCTAACTGGAATCGCATCCATCGATGCAAGCACGAATGCAAACGTGAATGCAGCAAAGGTAGATGCAAAAACTGTATCCGCAGATGCAAGCACCGGAGCGAAAATCAGCATACATGTTAGCGAAACCTTGAAAGCAGAAGCTTCTTCAGGAGGAACAGTCAACTATGCAGGACACCCAAAAACAACAAACTTCGAAAAATCTAGCGGCGGAACTATCCATAACGCAAATTAAGATAAAAAAGAAAAGCTTGTAATCGGGGAGATTACAAGCTTTAACTAACCAATTATTAACCTAAATTATGAATACTAAGTAATAAACAATTTGTGTGCCAAAGTTATTGAACCTATAAATTTTCTCATTTTTTAAAAGACACGCTACTACCTTCTTCGAATTACTCCCATATGATAAGCAATTCACTCCCCTTTCATAGCCCTTTCCTAGCGGGTTTGATTGGGTTATGAAAGGGGTTTGTATTGGGTTTACAATGGGTTTGAGTGGTAGTAAGTATTTAGTAGTTAGTAGTTAGTAGTTAGTATTAAGACCTATGGCAAGCATGCACTTCCTCCTTTCCCGGTTCAACACAACACGCCCGATCCTGCTAATCCCTAAATCCTTCCTTTCCTGGTTCAAAGACACCAGACTCTAAAATCTAATGTCTGATATCTAATCTCTAATTTCCCACCATAGGTCTAACTACTAACTACTAACTACTAACTACTAAATACTATTCTAAACAAATTTTGATACTTTTGCGGTATGCTAGCATTAGAACAATATTTAAAAAACTTAGGCATCGAGAAGTTAAATGCCATGCAGGAGGAATCTCTGGCGGCTTTTGACTACCATAGAGACTTCATGCTTTTGTCACCTACGGGAAGTGGGAAAACCTTAGCCTTCGCATTATTAATGTTGAAGCTAATGGAAAAAGCAAAACAGAAAGGCACCTCGGCCCTAGTCATTGTTCCTACGCGTGAGCTGGCTTTGCAAATCGAACAAGTAATTAAAGCATTAACGAAGGATATTACCTTAGTTTGTGTTTATGGTGGCAGCGATACACGTGCTGAACGCAAAAAACTGGAAATAGTTCCCAATTTGATCGTTGGTACGCCGGGTCGTATCATTTATCATATCGACCGCAATCCGGATCTGTTGAAAGATGTTAAAATCTTAGTTTTAGATGAGTTTGATAAATCTTTGGAACTGGGTTTCCATGATCAGTTGGATCTTATCTTGAAGGCTTGCCCGAATATCAAAAATCAGATTATGACTTCCGCTACGGCAATTAAGGAGTACCCGCCTTTCTTGAAGCTGAACAATCCCGTATCCTTAAACTTTCTTGCGGACAGCGTATTGACGCCTAATTTGAGTTATTACCAAGTTGAAGCTAGCAGCAAGATGAAGCTGGAATCCCTCTTCAAGCTGATTTGCAAGATCGGTACGGAGAAGATTTTGATTTTCTGCAACCATCGCGAGGCGGTAGACCACATTCAGCGCTTACTGATCGGTAAAGGCGTTGAATGTATCAATTACCATGGCGGATTGGATCAATACGACCGCGAATTGGCGATCATCAAAATTAAGAACGGCAGTGAGCATATCCTCGTTACGACGGATTTAGGTTCGCGAGGTTTGGATATTCCGGAAATGAAGCATGTTATTCATTACCAGTTTCCATACAAGGAGGAGGAATTTATCCATAGAAATGGACGTACGGGCAGGAATCAGAGTTCTGGATCAGTTTATGGAATCTTTACGCCTGAAGATCGCTTTCCGGAATATTTTGAAGATGCGCAGGTCCTGCAACTAGACGAGTTCTATCCACTTCCTGATGCTCCGGCATTCAAGACCCTACGTATCTCGGCGGGTAAAAAAGATAAGATTAATAAGGTAGATATTGTTGGGTTCTTGCACTCATTGGCTAAAATGGAGAAAGAAGACGTGGGAATTATTAATCTGAAGGAATTTGAGTCTTATGTGGCTGTGGCAAGCGATAAAGCATCGGCGATTGCCAAGGCTGGAAACAACACGAAGATAAAAGGTAAAAAAGTTAGACTATTTACGGTCTAACTTTTCAATATGTATTAGAATTTGAGCGGGAACTAAGGGCTTTATGTCCCCGTTATTTCGCCATATATCTCTCACAATGGTTGAGGAAATATGCGCTAACCCGCTCCTACTCACCAAGAAATAACTTTCCACACTCGGGTTAAGCAATAGGTTGTTTTGCGCGATGATGTTTTCATAGTCAAGGTCTGTCGTATTGCGAAGACCACGTAAAATAACCTGCGCATTAACTTCCTTGCAATAATCTACCGTAAGGCCTTTGTAAGTTGTCACTTCGATCTTTGGATTGGAAGCATAAAGCTCTTTTATAGCGTCCATTTTTGTGTCGACATCCATTAGCCCCACTTTAGAACTATTAACTCCAATGGCGACATATATTTTATCGAACATCGGCAAAGCGCGTTCGACTAGATCATGATGTGCTAATGTATAGGGATCAAAAGACCCTGGAAAGACTGCAATTTTCATATTACTTGGTATAAAAGCTAAAAGAAGAGTTTCCGTAGACTCTTGTTTCTACAAAATACGGACTTTCTACTAATTTTCTAGCACTTGGGTGCTCCACAACCAATAGCCCACCGGGTTTCAATAGATCATTTTCTAAGATCATCTGTGCCAATTGAGGGAGTTGCCCGATATCATAAGGGGGATCGGCAAATATAAAATCATAAGATTTCTTAGCCGATTTGATGTATTTGAATACATCGGCACGACGTGTTTTGATCTGCGTAAGATTAAGCTTTTTGGCAGTCTCAGCAATGTAGAGAATGCATTTCGCATGCTGATCGATGGAATCTACCGACGTGGCGCCTCTGGATGCTAATTCAAAAGAAATATTTCCCGTGCCGGCAAATAGGTCTAAGCATTCGATCTCGTCAAAGTCGATACGATTATTGAGAATATTGAATAGTGCCTCTTTGGCAATATCTGTCGTAGGTCGTACTGGCAAGCTTGTTGGCGGATTAATCCTTAAGCCCGCAGCTTTCCCTCCTATTATACGCATAAGGGTAAATCTAATAGATAACTGCTAGTAACTTCCGACGGTACTTCATCGTTAGTTTTTACGCTGGTATTGGATTTAATAATCAATACCTCGTCTGCTAATTGCTGCAACTTATGTTGGAAAGAAGGTTCCAGGTCTACCGCACTGACAATCGCTTTGGTTACCTTGTCTTGAATGCCGAAGGTCTGAAATAGGTTTAAGATGAAATAGCTTAAGTCGTCTTCTGTAATTACTTCAAAGTTATTGAAGAACTGGAACTGTCCGTTTATGAATAAAAACAAGTCTGTGCTTGTATCATTGAACACAACGCCTAATACCTCTCCTTTTAAGGGAACATGGGGCCTTACCTGCATCAGGTTCAGTTTGAACTCAGGAATTAGGTGTGCTTCAGAAAATAAGGATTTCCAACGCTGTGCTAAAAGCACATCATACTGGAACACGGCTTTGATCTGCAGGTAGTCCAAATCTGCGACTTCAATTGCTTGATTCGGGTTTTCCATAAAGTCCTGATAAAGCTCCTGGTCGTCCTCTTGGTAAAGATCCGCCGGGATAAAGGTTAGGTTGCTTTGTGGTAAACTCACATACACTTGCTGAAAAGGCAAGCTCAATAGCTTCAGTGCTTCTTCAGAAGGCTTGTTGCTATCATACTTCATGTAAACGAGCAATTGCCCTTCTTGGTCAATTACATATAGAATATCATACACGAAGTTTGCTTTGACTATTAGGGTGTATTTTGCGATAAAGTGTAGATGAAAATCTGCTGCAGTATAATTCATTATTTCGCCTTTGCTAGGAACACAAAAATAGTTTTTAAAATTGGATTGACCAACCTTTTAGATAACTTTGGAATGTGCACATTCAAAATATCCTACGTCAACAGTTCTCGCATCAACCTACTCAACAGCAGCTGGAAGTATTCCAGCTGTTGGAGGAATTCTTACATACCTTCGCTGAAGATAGTTGCTTCGTTTTGAAGGGATATGCCGGTACGGGAAAGACTTCGATTATCGGCGCATTGGTGAATGCCTTGCCAAGGCTGCAGAAACGATCGGTTTTGTTGGCTCCGACGGGGCGCGCCGCTAAAGTGATGTCTGCCTATTCGGGTAGGAAAGCCTTAACGATTCACAAGAAAATTTACAGAAAGAAATCAGCCGCAAGCATTCAGATGGATTTCGAACTAGGCGACAATATACACGAGAACACGCTGTTTATTGTAGATGAAGCATCGATGATATCAAACGAGGGCATCTCTATGTTTTCCAACGGCTTATTGGCAGATTTATTGCAATATGTACAGTCTGGCGAAAATTGCTCCATCATGTTTGTGGGCGATATTGCCCAGCTTCCTCCTGTGGGTCTGGAAGAGAGTCCCGCATTGATTCCTGCTTATCTTTCGGATGTTTTCGGCTTGCAGGTAATGCACTACGAGCTCACTGATGTTGTTCGACAGGATAAAAATTCTGGAATTCTTTTTAATGCCACCAAGATCAGGAATGAGATACGTTTGGAAGAGGAAGCGCCAGAGTACAGCTACCCACAGTTTGTAACTAGCAGCTACCGCGATATCTTCCGGATGAATGGAGACCGGCTGATCGAAGGGCTACATTATGCTTACGACAAGTTTGGATTGGAAAACTGTATGGTCATCTGTCGCTCGAACAAGTCGGCCAACCTGTACAATCGTCATATCCGAAATCAGATTCTCTTTCGTGAGGAAGAGATTACAGGCGGCGACCTGATCATGGTGGTACGGAACAACTATTATTGGCTTCAGGATAACGATGAAACGAATACAGGATTTATCGCCAATGGCGATATGGCTGTCATCAAAAAGGTCAGCAATGTGCATGATATGCATGGTTTCCGCTTCGCCGATCTTTATCTAGAGTTTATGGATAATAACGAGGGCGACGCGATCCGTTGCCGAGTTTTATTAGACAGTCTGTATGTGGACTCGCCAAACCTGCCTTACGAGCAGCAGAAAGAGTTATACGAACGAATTGCGGCAGACTATGCGGACATTCCATACAAAAAAGACCGATTGGAAGCCATCAAGAAGGATCCGTATTATAATGCCCTGCAAATCAAATTTGCGTATGCTATTACCTGCCATAAAGCGCAGGGTGGACAATGGCCCTTGGTATTTGTAGACCAAGGTTATATGATCGATGAGATGCTGAATACCGAGTTTTTACGCTGGTTGTACACGGCAATCACTCGGGCAACACAAGAGCTATTTCTGGTGAATTTTAACGAAAAGTTCTATTCCTAATCTGCCTATCGAAAATGATACAGATAGAATGCATTTTTGACTGGAAAAAGAGATATTTTCGCTGTTTCTTCAATTTCTATAATTATTAAATGAAAAAAGTTTATTTAAGCCTATTATTTATTTGCACAGGGATACTTTTCGCCCAGGAAAAGAGCACCCTCGCGAAACCAAATTACCAACAAGCAGCCAAGTTTTCACCGGCACGCTTAAGAACAATGATTTTCTCTACAGAAGTTTCCCCGAACTGGATTAACTTCTCCGACAAATTCTGGTATGAGTACAGTAGCCCGCAGGGAAAGAACTGGTATATTGTTGACCCGAAGGCTCGCTCTAAAAAAGAGATGTTCGACCGCTCAGAGATGGCGGCTAGAATCACTTCCATTGTCAGAAATCCATTCGATGCGCAACATCTAGCGATTCAAAATCTACGTTTTAAAGATAACAGCGACAATATTGTCCGCTTTGAAGTGCAGAGTTCTAAAGACACGGTAAAATCGAAAGAAGAGATTAAAAAGCTGACCAATAAAAGCGATACAATAAAGAAGAAGGTTTTCTTTTTTGAGTACAACCTTTCTAACAATAATCTGAAGGAAATTAGCGATACGACGGAGAAAAAGGATCGTCTATCATGGGGAAGCTTCAATCCAGACACGACGAAAGTATTCTTTAGCAAGGATTACAATCTGTATTGGATGGATTACGCGAACTACCAAAAGGCAATCAAAGATGAGAAAGACTCGACTATTGTGGAACACCAGATCACAACAGATGGTGTGCAGTATTATAGTTGGGGCGGTGAGCCGTACAGCGTAACTACTGGTGATAAAAAGTCGGAAGACGAAGAAAAGAAAAAGCGTAATGCGGTTTGGTTAAACTGGTCGCCAAACGGAAAGCACTTCGCCATAACACGTAAGGATAACAGAAACTTAAGCGCTTTATGGGTAATCAATAATGTAGGTGGAAAGCGCCCGACTTTAGAGACTTACAAGTATCTTATGCCTGGCGAATTAGACTCTACCGAGACTGATTTGTTTATCTTCGACGCTGCCGACCTGAAGCCTAAGCGTGTAGATGTGCAAGCATTCAAAAACCAGACGATTAGCCTGTGGAATAAGGATCGCAGCAAGGAAAGCTTTAAAGGAAAATATTTTATCAACTACTGGCATGGTGATGATAATGAGTTCTATATTGCGCGTTCAAGCAGAGATTTAAAACGCATTGATATCGTCGCTGTGGATGTTAATGGTAAGGTGAGAACTTTAGTGGAAGAGCGCTCTAATGTTTACCTGGACGTCAAGAAGCCTTATATTGTTAACAATGGCAAGCAATTTATCCATTGGTCACAACGTGATGGTTGGGGTCATTTCTACTTATATGACATCTCTGGAAAACTAATCCATCAGATTACTAAAGGGGATTTCCACTGTGATGAGCTTACGGCTTATCAAGAGGGAACCGGCAATTTGCTATTTAAAGCAAACGGTAAGGAGAAAGATTCCGATCCATATTACACGTATTTCTACTCCGTAAATAAGAACGGCGGAAGAATTAGCTTGCTGACACCTGGCGATTTTGACCACCAGGTTGCTGCCAGCGAAAGTGGAAACTACTTCGTAGACAACTTCTCACGTGTGAATACGGCGCCGCTTAGCAATTTATACAATTCCAATGGGCAGTTGATCATGAAATTAGAGGAGTCGGATCTGTCACAGTTATTCGCTGCCGGCTATAAATTCCCTGAACCGTTCAAAGTAAAAGCTGGAGATGGCGTTACGGACCTATACGGCGTGATGTACAAGCCTTTTGACTTTGATTCGACTAAGACCTACCCTATTATTGAATATGTTTACCCAGGACCGCAAACTGAGGCTGTGAACAAGAGCTTCGGAAGAAGCATGGATCGTATCGACCGACTGGCACAAATGGGCTTCATCGTTGTGTCTGTTGGTAACCGTGGTGGACATCCTTCACGTTCGAAATGGTATCATACTTATGGTTATGGCAACTTGAGAGATTATGGTTTGGAAGATAAAAAGGTAGTTGCGGAGCAACTGGCAAACAAATACAGCTTTATCGATATCGACCGTGTGGGGATTACAGGTCACTCCGGAGGTGGATTTATGTCGACAGCGGCAATGTTAGTCTATCCAGATTTCTTTAAGGTTGCTGTTTCGGGTGCGGGTAACCACGAAAACAATATTTACAACCGTTGGTGGAGCGAGCGACACCATGGGGTGAAAGAAACTGTATCTACCAAGGGAGATACAACATTTAACTATCAGATTGAACGTAATTCGGATTTAGCGAAGAATCTAAAAGGTAAGCTATTAATCGTCACTGGAGATATTGACAATAACGTGCACCCGGCGAATTCAATCCGTATGGTTGACGCGTTAATTAAAGCAAACAAACGCTTTGATTTTGTGTTACTTCCAGGACAACGCCATGCTTTTGGAGAGATGACAGAATACTTCTTCTGGCGTATGGCCGATTATTTTAGCGAACACCTATTAGGCGAGTCAAAGATTAACGAAGTCGATATGACGGAGATTAATAGAGATCGCCCGGTAAGAAGATAATATGAAAATAAACAAAGAGGAAATGTTAGCAGCACTATTGAACAATAGTGCTGCTGGCATTACTGAGCAGACCATCGAATCATTCTCCGTTCCGCAATTGATCGAATGGAGCGAACAAACAGCAGATTATCGTCTGGCTTTCCGATCTGCCTGGTATGTGGAGCATTTCTTTTTAAAGAAAACAGCATTCTTCGCAGATTACGCTTCGGAAATTATCCGCATCTATTGCAATACGAGCAATTGGAGTGTTTTAAGAAGCTACAGCAAGCTAGTGATGTGGATGCTGTCTAAGCAAAACGATAAGATCACGATTAATGAGGATCAGGAAGAGTGTATCTTAGAAAAGTCCTTCAACATACTGGATGATAGTGACTGTCCTGTCGCCGTTCAAGTCAATGTAATGGATATCTTAGCTGATCTCAACAAGAAACATGATTGGATAGCCAATGAGCTGCGCTTGCGCATAGAATTGGCTTTAGAAAAAGATGCTACCCCGGCGCTGAAAAGCCGAGGTAACCGAATATTAAAACGTATAACGAACGCCTAAAGAGGTAAAGTTATACATGTCGTTATATTTGCTCGCGGTAGTTCCGTCAGCTGCCACAGGATCATATCCGTCGACATCTTCGCCTCGTGAGAACGTGAATTGTGTATTCACAACGAGGCTGTAATATCCCGCTCTGTAATAACTGCTATACTTATTTAATGGCACCGCTAAACCTGCACTAACAACCGGGAACAAGAAGTCTCTTGTTTTATTTTTGAATTGCTTTTCAGCAACTAAATTACCAGCTTCATCATAGCGCTCAACTAACTCGTAAGGACCATTCACGATACCCTCATGAATTTCCTGAACAATTTCAGTTCCATCAGATGCTCTAAATCTAAAGGATGTACCACGTTCTATTTTAGCGTAATTATTGAAGATTGCGCCCGCTCCTATTCCGACATAGAAGCCGTTCAACACATATTTCTCAATTCCCGTTGCTCTGAACAAATCGCGCTCATTGACAAAAAAGCGGTACGGGTAAACTGTCGCATTAAACAATCCAGTTACATAGAACTGATTTTCTACAAAACGCGGATCCCAATCCGGCTCTAATACATTGTCATTGCCTCTGGCCGTTAATCGTCCTAACTGTCCTTCAAGGCCGATATATAGGCCTTTGTAAAGTTTATAATCAAACTTCAACACGCCCGCATAACCGGTATTTGTTTTATGGTTGATATCACCATAAAGAAACGTAGGACCAGCGCCAACTGTTAGATCAAACTTCTGATTAGCATTTCCGTAACGATCTACAGGAGGACATTTTAGCGTTTGGGCATTTATTAGAAACGGAATCGAGATGAGACCTAGGCTTAGTATTTTTTTCAACTGCATAACTTAAAACAATGTATTTCCTTTGTAATGATTTGTTTTTCCTAAATGTTTAAATGCAAGCTCTGTACACTCTCTACCTCTAGAGGTTCGCATTAGGTATCCCTCTTGTATTAAAAAGGGCTCATATACTTCTTCAATGGTGCCTTCATCCTCTCCAACTGCCGTCGCTATCGTCTTCACGCCCACCGGACCACCTTTAAATTTATCAATAATTGTGCTCAATATTTTGTTGTCCATCTCATCAAGACCGTGCTCATCTACATTTAATGCGTTCAGTGCGAACTGAGCGATGGCCATATCGATAGAACCATTCCCTTTGATCTGCGCAAAGTCACGCGTTCTGCGCAACAATGCATTTGCGATACGTGGTGTACCACGACTGCGCCGCGCAATCTCGAATGCTCCTTCCTCGGATATCGGAACATTAAGAATCATTGCTGAGCGCATGATAATATCCGTCAACAATTTCGCATCATAATATTGCAACCTTGAGTTGATACCGAAGCGAGCACGTAATGGCGCTGTAAGCAAACCTGAACGCGTCGTTGCACCGACTAAGGTAAATGGATTCAAGGAAATCTGAACAGAACGTGCATTAGGTCCTGTCTCCAGCATGATGTCAATCTTGAAGTCCTCCATGGCAGAATACAGATATTCTTCAACTAGGGGGCTTAACCGGTGTATCTCGTCAATGAATAAGATATCACCTTCATCAAGATTTGTCAGTAGTCCTGCAAGATCTCCAGGCTTATCCAATACAGGTCCGGAGGTAATCTTAATCCCCACGCCCATCTCATTTGCAATGATATGCGACAGGGTTGTCTTACCAAGTCCTGGAGGGCCATGTAGCAAAACATGGTCTAAAGCTTCTCCGCGAAGCTTTGCCGCTCTAACAAATATCGAAAGGTTCTCCAAAATCTTAGCTTGCCCCGTAAAGTCATCAAAAGTCTGGGGCCGCAATACGCGCTCCAAGTCTTTATCTGTGGGGGTCAATCTTTCGGGATTTGGGTCAAGGTTTTCGTTCATATATTGGACAACTCTACTCAATAAAACAGAAAAATTCGTTATTTATTGTAATTTTTGAAAAAACTAGCAATTTTCATCTGGATCACTCCGAAAAATGCCTCTTTAAAAATCTTAGTACTCATCTTCGAAGTACCAAGGGTTCGATCAGTAAAAATGATAGGAATTTCAACGACGTTGAACCCATATTTGATCGCTGTAAACTTCATCTCAATCTGGAAAGCATAACCGACGAACTTAATCTTATCTAAGTTAATTGTCTCTAGTACTTTTCTTCTAAAACATACGAAACCCGCAGTTGCATCGCGAATATCAATGCGCGTAATCATGCGCACGTATCCAGAAGCGAAGTAGGACATCAAAACACGCTTCATTGGCCAGTTCACAACATTGACACCTTTAATATATCTTGAGCCGATGGCCATATCAGCGCCATCGTTTAAGCAGGCGGCACGCAATCTCATCAAATCATCCGGATTATGGCTAAAGTCTGCATCCATTTCGAAGATGAACTCATAGTTCCGCTGCAAAGACCACTTAAAGCCGTGAATGTATGCTGTTCCTAATCCTAACTTACCTCTTCTTTCTTCCAAGTGCAGTTCGCCGGGAAACTCTTGTTGTAAGCTTTTTACAATTTGAGCAGTACCATCGGGAGAGCCGTCATCCACCACTAGAATGTGAAATGGAATCTCCAATGAAAACACTTTTCTGATAATTCTTTCTATATTCTCCTTCTCGTTGTAAGTCGGAATAATAACAATACTGTCTGACACTGTATACTTTTTGAAATGTAAAGGTAATAATTTAGCCGAACTATTAACCCTTTCTAGCAAGGCATAAAAATCAAAAAAGCCGATTTGTTACTACAAACCGGCTTATATATAAGATCTTAAGGATTAATTTACCCCATGCATCAACTTTTTGATCATCGGTGATAGTGCTATTAAGATCACTCCTGCGATCAAAGAATACAATCCGAGTTGCTTATAGCCCTCCGTGTAAGTGATTAATTTATCCATAAGCGAATCGCCTTCTCTTGCTTCGGCCATATTTGCGCCGATTAATCCGGCCACATATTGTCCGTAGGCACTCGCAAGGAACCACATCCCCATCATAATACCTTGCAACTTCGCAGGCGATAACTTCGTCATAATCGACAATCCGATGGGAGACAAACATAACTCCCCAACCGTGATGACTAATAGGGCCAGCGTAAAGATGTCTAAAGATGTCATTCCGTCAACTGCGAAAAAGCGAGTAGCATACAGCACATAGAATCCCAAGCCTAAGAACAAGAACCCTAAACCAAACTTAATAACCGTATTTGGCTCGATCTTGCGCTTTGCCATCCACAACCAAAGTAGGCCAAATACAGGCGCTAAAATGATAATGAAGAAGGCTCCTCCGGAATTATTAACTCCATTTGGATCTAAACGGAATGCTCCACCTAATACTGAATCATTTAAATTCTTGGCAGCAAAGATGCTTAAGGACCCCCCACTCTGCTCATATATTCCCCAGAATACAATCGAGAATAAAATAAAGATCAGGGCAGCGATTAGCTTATGACGTTCCTTTTTCTCCACTTTTGACATCTCAAAAAACAGATAGATCAAAGTCAAGGGGCCGATCGTGTACATAAAGTAATCTGTATACTCTGTTTTTGAAACCATGACCTGAATCAATGGCACTAACAGCAAGGTTCCGATGTAAACCGCATATTCAACCCATTTCGGCAAAGGCTTAGACTTGACAATGGCATCGGGATGCCCGGGTTGCAAGCCAATAGGTCCTAGCTCATGCTTGGTAAACTGGAAATTGATCAAGCTGATCAACATTCCGACAGCCGCCAAACCAAATGCGACATTCCAACGATGTGCCTCATCGATTACCGAGCTCAGCATGTAACCTTTTCCGATAGCCACGCAGATATATCCCCCTAGGAAAGCACCTAGGTTAATACCCGCATAAAATAAAGAGAAACCCGCATCACGACGGCTATCGCCATCTTTATACAGCTCCCCTACCATTGTCGAGATGTTAGGCTTGAAAAAGCCCGTTCCGATAATAATAAATGCCAACCCGAAGAAGAAAAACTGATGGGTATCGATCGATAATAATACTGAACCGATAATCATCAATAATCCGCCGAAGAACAGCGATTTCCGAAACCCGAGAATCTTATCTGCGAAAAGCCCGCCGATAAATGTAAAGGCATATACAAATGCCTGCGTTGCTCCATACTGTAAGTTAGCTTCTTTCTCCCCGAAATTAAGTTGGGTAATCATGAAAAAAACCAACATACCGCGCATTCCGTAAAAACAGAACCGCTCCCACATCTCCGAGAAGAACAATCTCCAGATCTGCTTTGGATACTTCCCTTTAAAGTCTTGAATTTCTTCAAGCGTATTGTGTGTTCCTGTAGCCATAATGCTAATTATTGTATTTAAATTATTTTACGCCATGCATTAATTTCTTGATTACCGGATGAAGCATCATCACCAATAACCCAGCTACTATTGGAACAATCGTAAAGATCAAGAAAAATGTACTTAAAGAATATTGTTTGGTAATAACCTCAATCTGTCCACCTAAGATGGCTGCCAACTTATTACCGATTGCAATCGCCAGATACCACATACCGAACATAAATCCGATCATTCTTGCAGGCACCAGCTTGGAAACGTAGGATAAGCCCACCGGCGATAGGCATAGCTCGCCCAAAGTATGGAACATGTAAGCCAATATCAGCCATACCATGGATACCTTGATACCATCCTGAATACCATAAGCACCGAATGCGAGCAACCCGAATCCAATTGCCATAATGATTAGACCAAAGCCATATTTAAAGGTCGCTGGCGGATTATATTTAGAATCCCAAATTTTAGAAACAAAGTTTGCAAAGGTGATAATGAAGAATGAGTTCATAATGGAGAACCAGGAAACCGTAATCTCCGAAGACTCCGCCGTAAACTCGTTATACAACATCCATAGCGCAACAGCCCAAACACCGGCAAAACAAATAAACTGCACAACGTTAGACAGTGGCGCCTTGCCATAGGTTTTCTTTGTCAATAGCACGACTACATAAGTCACTAAAGCCAAAGGAACAACAGTAAGTAAGGTATTGATGATATTAAAGATGGTCAACGAGCTACCAGAAAGACTTCTATCCACATTCTCGCGGGCAAAAATCACCAAGGACGATGCGCCTTGTTCAAATGACATCCAGAAAAACACCACGAAAAAGGCGAATATAATAACGGCTATCAAGCGATCTCGAACAACTTTGGTATATCTAGTTAACCTGGAGATTACCACAAACAAAAACAATGCTAGCGCAATCAGGATTGCCACATTCTGTCCTGCCATCGATCCAATTTGAAAGTTCGAAAGCACATCGACACCAGCAATCTTCGAAAGCGGATCGTTGAAAGCGAACGCCAATCCTAAAACAGTCATCACAAAGATTAGAATAGAATCTACTTTGGTAAAAGGATTAGGTTTATCCTCCGGCAAGTCTGTATTAACAACAGCAGCCTTCTCAGCAGCCAACTCTTTACTTGGTGGATCGCCGACCTTACCAAAGATGGGTTTTGCGAACCAAAACTGCAGTGTCCCTAAGAACATGAAGATACCCGCAAGACCAAATCCCCAATGCCAGCCTACTTTCTCTCCCAAATATCCACATAGCATCATCCCGAAGAAAGCACCAGAGTTTACACCCATATAGAAAATAGTGTATGCTCCATCCTTCTTCTGTGGGAATTTCTTATACATCTCGGAAAGTATAGAAGTCATATTAGGTTTGAAGAAGCCGGTACCAAGGACTAAGGCACCTAAACCCAGATATAGAAACAATGGCGTGTCAAATGCCATGAAGAGGTGACCCAAGGTCATAATCGCGGCACCGACGACGACAGCGTAGCGATATCCCAGATACTTGTCGGCAACTATCCCCCCGAAGATGGGCGTGATATACAATAACATGGCATAAGTACCATATAATGCTCCTGCCTGTACTGGATCCCAGCCCCAACCGGAGAACGGACTCCCGGAAATAACCGCACTCGTAAGGAAGTTAATTAATAATACGCGCATCCCGTAAAAGGAAAAACGCTCCCACATTTCCGTAAAAAACAACACAAAAAGACCCGATGGATGCCCTAAAACTAGACTGCCATCAATCCCCTGCTTCACTAGTTCTTCCGAAAATGAAGCTTCTGATTCTCGATTCATCAAAAATTACTATTTAGATTAATATACGATTGTTCAAACAACAATGGCCATAGCCTCCGCCAATACTCCCATCGAGCGAAACGCATGACAGAAGATCACAATCGCAAGAAATAAAAAGGATGCTCCCAAACATCAATTTTATTCAAACGTGTAAAAGTAATAATTTAAGCGAACTATTATTTGATTAATTGGATAATTCCATGCAAAAATTCCATATTTCCAATGAAACAGCAACAAAAATGAGGATAAGAATGGTCCTTGAAAACAAACATGTTCAGAAAAACTTTCATGTTTCCAGTGAAGCGACAAAAGGAATGAAAGGCTTTAAAGATCTTTGAAATCAGACGCTTTCACAAAAAAAGCCGGTCTGTAAAACAAACCGGCTTTCCTATTAACGAGATATCTTTAGTTGATACCGTGCATCATCTTCTTCAATTTACCATTGAACAACAATAATAATAAAGCTGCTCCCGCTGGTAATGCGGCAATGATCAGAAAGAAAGTCGTCATCGAATACGTCTGAACGATATAGTCAATGTACGATCCTGTTTTACCTGCAATAAAGTTTGCAATAGCCGAAGCTGTAAACCAAAGACCAAATAATAGTCCCGCGAACTTCTTAGGCGACAGTTTACTTACATAAGATAAACCAACCGGCGACAGACAAAGCTCTCCAGTTGTATGGAAGAAATAGGCTAAAATTAACCAAATCATACTAACCGATGCTGTTTTTGCCCCCTGAGGGATAGACATCGATCCATAGGCCAAAGCCAAGAAACCCACGCCTACTAATAGCAATCCGAAGGCAAACTTCACCGGTCCTGATGGATTCCACACCTTTTCCCATAGCTTACTGAATGAGGAAGCTAACGTAATAATAAAGAAAGAGTTCAAAATTTGGAACCAGGAAACCGTTACTTCAGTCTGGTCTAAGCTAAATTCTCTGTAAACCTTCCATATACCCAATCCCCAAATAATGGCGAATGATATAGCTGTAAATAATACCGTTAGCGGGTATTTAGCGACAATCTTTTGCGATAATTTGAAGAGTACATAGGTCACGATCATGATCGGGAAGATCGTTAAAGCGGCATCGACCCACTTAAAGATCTCACCAGAATTACCTGAGAGCACCCGTTGCGTATAATCTTTTGCAAAAATGGTCATTGAACCACCCGCTTGTTCAAACGCAAAGAAAAAGAAGATACTCGCAATCATCAATACAGCAACAACGATCAGACGATCTCTCACCACGTTTGCAGGTGTATGATCTTCTTCTTGAACGCTTACTAATTTATCCTCTGGATTATGTTTAGTACCCGGTTTTTCACCGATGATACCAAATATTCTTTGTGCAAAATAGAACTGAATCATACCGAAGAACATAAATACCCCAGCAAGTCCAAAACCATAATGCCAACCTACTTTCTCACCAATATAACCACATAATAACATCCCTAGGAAAGCTCCCGAGTTGATACCCATGTAGAAAATAGTATAACCTGCATCTTTCTTAGAGCTACTATCCGGATATAGTTGACCTACCATTGAGGAAATATTTGGTTTGAATAAACCATTTCCTAAGATCATCAATACCAATCCGATGTAGAAATATGAGTTATTGAAGGTCTCTAATGCCATCGAAGCATGACCCAGCGTCATGATCAATGCACCTAAGATAATCGCCTTTCTATACCCCGTTAATTTATCGGCAATCATACCACCGATCAATGGCGTTAAATATACTAGTCCTGTATACCATGCATATAAATTCATGGCCTCAGCATTAGTCCAACCCCAACCGCCTTTTGCGATCTCTGTAATTAAAAATACAGTTAACAATGCACGCATCCCATAATAACTGAAACGCTCCCACATCTCAGTAAAGAAGAGTACAAAAAGACTGGCTGGATGGCCCATAACCATCTTGTCGTCAACTCCTTGTTTGGCAAGGTGCTGGACTAAATCTGCGTCTCTCTCTTGATTCATATATTATCGTTTAATTTAGTTTTATGTGTGATTATCTACAGAACATAATTTTATTGAAAAAGCAAATAAACAAATTTTTATTCACAATCTCCATAGGATTTAAAAACCGCTTTCCTTTTTGATCTCCCTCCGATTTGGTGCCAAGAAGCTATCTTCATCCCCACGAGTGGCATTGGATACTTCCACGTCAGATACGAAACGAAGTGAGCCTTTGTCCAAATAATAGGCATCATAGGATAAATCGGGCCCATAATACTTAAAATTGCCTTCTAATTTGGGATCCGCAGGCACTAAATGATCAAATTCGTAACGGTTCGCCTTTGGATTAAACAGCAAATACATACTCGCCTGACGCGTATATTTAAATATCTTTCGCGATAAAGTCCGATCGTCTGTAAAAACATTTTTACCAAAGACAACCTGTTTAGGTCCCTGCAATTCCACAATATCGATCACTTTCTGCGTGTAATCAGCATGATGCCCCTTCCAACCCAGTAGAACATAAGCGTTCGCCCCCAATTTCCGGATGTCATAATACTGCGCGCCATACCAATTATCGGCCTTGACCATCGCTTTCGAAGGATCCTTGATCTCAAAAGTCTTATCTAATAACGGAATCAACTCCAACTCGCCGTTACTGCTTGCGAATTGAATGGCACCATAATAAAGATAGGATCCATCATCTAAAGGTAAATTCCATGAAAAAATACGGAAATTCTGATCCGGAGAGTTCAGAATAGAAATCATCTTGAGCTTTGGAAAAGCAAACTGATAGGAGTTGTTTTCTTTCAATGCAGAAACTAGGGTCTTCACAAAGGTAAAGTTCTTCTGCATCCGCTCAGGTTCAGAAAGTCTGGAGAACATAGCGCGCCCCAGACCTGCTAAACTGTCTTGCCATACTTGAAGCTTCGCTTCTTTAGATTGCCCTTGAGCAACTGTAGCACAGCTTATTAAAATTAGTATCAGTATTTTATGCAAATACTTCTTCACCACGTCTATTTAAAACGCTCCAACAAGGCTTTCGTTAATTTGATACCCTCGTCTTCACTGATTTTATCGCCTTCAAACTCAATTCCCACGTAGCCTCTATATCCAGCCTTCTTCACGATATCCATCATCTTAGCATAGTCAATACCTGTTTCATTGCCCTTTGCATCAAAAGCATGCGACTTCGCGCTCACTCCTTTTGCATACGGCATCAAATCGGTAACCCCTTGATAACGGTCGTATTCATAGAAGTTGCCAAAGTCTGGAAGACTACCGCAGTTCTTTTTGTTTACCGTTTTCAACACATCAGCCAACCAGTCGCCATGCGATGAAATGCCGCCGTGGTTCTCAACGATAACATTGATTTTTCCTTTCTTACCATAATCTGCTAATGAAGAAAGACTTTTTACCACTTGGTCCTTAACCTCTTCCTTCGTTCCCTCACCCGCCGCATTGACGCGAATTGCACGGCATCCTAAGAAATTTGCAGCATCAATCCATTTATGATGATTCTCTACAGCTTTTAGACGCTTGTTCTCATCGCGATCGCCTAAAGAACCTTCGCCATCAATCATGATCAATACGTTCTTTACGCCATTGTCTTTTGCTCTATTGTTCAAATCCTTTAAGTAGGTCATGTCCTGCGCCTTATCCTTAAAGAATTGATTTACATATTCAACTCCGTAAATACCAAAATTCTTCGCTGTATACTCAGGGAAGTCGATGTTTTTCAGATCACCCTTAAACAATTTCTTATGCAATGACCATTCAGCCAAAGAAATATCAAACCAGCTTTTCTTCGCTGCAAAAACATCCAAAGAAGGTGCAATGGTTACCCCAGCTGCAACTAACCCTAGATTTCTTAAAAATTCTCTTCTTGAGTTCATAGTTTAAATATTAGTGTTTTAAATGTTAGCCCATCCAGACGTCAGTACATCTACCAGATGTATCGTCTTGATCGCTAACTGATGTTTATCAATGTAAGCTTGCAATTGCAGCAAGCAAGATGCATCGGTCGATATGATGTATTCCGCGTTGACAGCCAAGGCATTTTTCACCTTCTGTTCTGCCATCGCCGATGAAATCCCTTCGAACTTCACCGCAAAAGTACCGCCAAAACCGCAGCAGGTCTCCTGATCGCGCATCTCGACAATCTCCAACCCGCCAACGTGGCTAAGCAAGACCCGTGGCTCTTCTTTTATTTTACACTCGCGAAGCGCGGAGCAGGAATCATGATAAACCGCCCTACCCACCAGCTCGGCACCGAAATACTCCTTCTTCATCACATTGACCAGAAAGTCCGATATTTCGAAAATATTGCGCTGAATACCGCGACAACGGTTATGGTCCGTTGTATTCGTGAAAAGATCATCATATCCCTCACGCACCATCCCCGTACAAGAGGCTGATGGCGAAACAATAGGATGTTCTTCCGTAAAATCGTTTAGAAACTTTTGGCCAATAGACTTCGCATCATCCCAAAACCCTGCGTTATAGGCAGGTTGACCACAACAGGTTTGCTCTGTATTATATATCACATCACAGCCAGCCTTCTCCAATAACTTAATGGTATTGAAGGCTGTTTCCGGATAAAGTTGATCAATAAAACAAGGTATAAATAGCTCGACTTTATGCATTAATAGCGTTGAATAATCTGTAATTTATTAAATTTTAAAACACGAAACAACAACAATAGCCCAATAATAAAAAATACAGACATACAAAGTGCTGAATAACGAATATTATGCGTAAGCTGCTCGATCATCCCAAAAGTGAACAGTCCGATCACAATCGCTAGCTTTTCGGAAACATCGTAGAAACTGAAAAATGCGGTAGTATCCTCAACATCAGTAGGGATAAGCTTGGAATAGGTCGATCGGGAAAGGGACTGTATCCCTCCCATCAATAAGCCTACTAAAAATGCCATTCCATAGAATTGGTATTCGTTGCTCAGGAAGTATGCAGCGATGCAGATGAAGATCCAAATCGTAACAACAAAAATCAATACCTTAATGTTCCCAAATCGCTTCGCCAAACCCGACATAATAAAGGCTCCACCGATAGCAACCAACTGGATCAGTAAAATAGAAGCGATAAGCTTCGTTGCGCCCAAATTCAATACTTTTTCACCGAATGCGGCAGCAACGATCATAATCGTCTGCACGCCCATGGCATAAAAAAAATAAGCCGGCAAGAAGCGCTTGATCGCAGGAATCTGACGAATTTTCCCCAATACAGACATAAACTCCTTTTTCGCTTTGACAAAGAAGGATAACTTCTCGTTCTCTATCGTAGGCTTATTTCTAGGCAAAAATCGGAAAGGTATCTGTGCGAAGGAAATCCACCAAAGACCTACCAAGAAAAAGGATATTCTGGCAGGTAAAGAGGGGTCGGTTATGCCGAACCAATCGGGCTTGAACACAAAAACAAAGCAGATCAGCTGCAAAGTTACGCAGCCTACATAGCCATAGGCAAATCCCTGAGCACTCACCCTATCTTGCTGATCGGGCGTCGCGATAACCGGCAAATACGAGTTATTGAAGGCCACCCCGCCAATGTATCCCATGGCGGCGAGCGCAAAGAATATAATACCCAACTCTAGGGTTTCGATTTTGAAGAAAAACAAACCCATACAGGCGATTGCGCCTATATAAGTAAACAATTTCATAAAGAACTTTCGCTTCCCCGCTGCATCGGAATAGGCCGAAATAAAAGGCAGCGATATCGCCATTAAGAGATATGCGATAGACAAGGCAAAATTCGATAATGCCGTGTTGACAAGCTCAATACCAAAAAAAGAAACGACATCATTGCCAGTTTCTTTATTACTTGTAATCGTTGTATAATAAACAGGAAAAATGGTTGAAGTGATAACCAAATTGTAAGCTGAATTAGCCCAATCATACATGGACCATGAACGAATTAATCGCTTATCGTTTTTCTTGATAATTTTCATAAAATGCTAAGCGAATATACCCAAATGTATTGAATTACGACTAATAGTTTTCGTAGATATAATTAACTATTTTCACCATTTCTTTACGAACCGGGCTGGCACTCCCGAGAAAGTTATTGTTTAGAAATGAGAAAGCAAAACGAGTACCCTTTTTCGTGACGATATAGCCACTCTGGCAATGAACCGAATTGATTGTGCCTGTTTTTGCCCAAACATAAGGCTTCCCTCCCGGCGTTGGATAAACATTCTTTAAAGTACCCTCAAGGCCGCCTGCAGGAAAAAGATAAAACTTATCGGCTTCGTTCGGAATGTCGGAATGAATCCAGTTCAATAAGGTTACCATACTCCGAGGCGTAATCTTATTATATGAAGACAGCCCGCTACCATCCCTCAACTCGATCGTATCGGGAAAGAAACGATAAAACTCATCTTGCATATGCTGCCGCAGACTTTTGGTATGGAAAGCTCTGTTTTTTACGAACGACGCAACCATGTTCAATTGCTCGGCCAGAAAATTATCGCTCGGCAGCATCATCTCGCGTACCACATCTCTCGTTTTTACCGAGTATATAATTTTCGCATCTGATGCCAAAGGAGCATGCAGCAAAGCAACAGACTTCTTCAGCGTGTCCTGAAGCAAATTGATCAGCAACGAATCCGTAACATGAAAAGGTTTCTCATTGATATATCCCTTTGGCAATGGAACGGAATTATAGTCCATCACATTCGAACCATAATCTCGGTGTATCAAGAACCTAGACGTCGTGTCCTGCTTATAACTAAGATATCGATCGAAATACCGCGGCGTAAGTTCTAGTTTTCCGGCCTGCTCTTTAAATAAGATCACATTGCCATACATCGGAAGTACCGAAACCTCCGGTTGATAATAATACTCATAATCCTCTACCGACCAACCATTTCTGTAGAAAGGCTCCTGCGATTTTGTCGCCGCATAATATAACTGCTTCTTAGAATCTTTCAGAAAGTTGAAAACCTTAGCATCCTTAAACTTCGCATGCAAGAACGTCGGATCGCCCGTCCCCCAAAATATTAAAGAGTCGCCGCGCTCCACATAGGCTAAGCCTGGAATAGAGTCTCCTATCAGCTTCAATGCCGTATAAAGCGTAAAGACTTTGGTGTTGGACGCCGGCGTGAAATGCTTATCCTCATTCTGCCCATAAACAAATTGCTTGCTCGACAAGTCGTATAAACTGAAACCCACATAATGCTTGTTCAGCACCGTAGAGTTCTGAAAAAGCCCACTGAGCTCACTATAGTTCTGTGCAAAAACAGCGATAGAGACCAGTAATGTACAACAAGTCGCAACGATTCTTTTCATAAGGTTGATTTTCAATAATCGGTAAATATAAGAGAAATAGATTAAAGTGATACCTAAGATTAGACACAACCCTTGATAACCCATTGTAAACCCAATTCAAACCCCAATCAAACCCGCTTCTGAGCGGGTTTGATTGGGGTTTGAATTGGGTAGTATTTAGTAGTTAGTAGTTAGTAATTAGACCTAGGTCGGGTTTAGACGTTAGATATAAGATATTAGATATAAGATTTTGACAGGAAAGGAAGGAAAGTTTGTCTTTAAACTTTGAAAAAGAAGGATGAGTTTTGTCTTGAACCAAGAAAACAAGGATTTAAGGATTGACAGGATCATGTTAATCTTTTCATCCTTCCTTTCCTGGTTCAAGACAAAAATCCTGCATATCCTTACATCTTTCCTATCTTGGTATTCAAAACAAAAATCTCACACCTTATATCTAACGTATATTCCCACCCTAGGTCTTAATACTAACTACTAAATACTAAATACTGAAGCCTAATTAAATGAAAAAGCTGCCTTTTCAGGCAGCTTTTCATTTAATTAGGCTTCAAATTGCTATTTCTATCAAGCTCTTCTTGCGGTATCGGCCAATACTCGTTGTTCGCATTGAACACCAAGTTTTTGTAGGTCGGGATGATATTGCCTTCGAATGCTGAATAGCTTTCCAGCGTCGATTTTGCGATTCCCCAGCGCACTAAGTCGAAGAATCGGTGTCCTTCCATCGCTAACTCTAGGCGACGCTCGAAACGCACCGCTTTAAGGGCGAAATTCTTATCGGGGAAGGATGGATAAGGTTTAACATTATATTTCGCTGCATTTACGCCAGATTCAGTTTTCTTCGGCGCTAAGGATGCTGCGCGTGTTCTAACCGCATTGACTAATTTCAATGCATTCGCTAAGCTTCCTGCTTCGATTTCGCATTCTGCAGCCATTAAATACACATCTGCTAAACGAATGATGTTAACATCTAAACCTGTGATATATGGCTCGCCTGGTGCTGCTTGTGCAGCAAAAAGCGACTTTGGTATCATTGTTTTGATTCCTACGAACGGACCACCCGTTACAGCTTCTCTAATCCAAGAGTCGCCTGGCATAACACCCCAATCAAGGTATTGTACGCCTCGACGACCAACGGTATAGTCTAAACGAGGGTCAAACGACAAATCGACGTTTAACTCATAGCCTTCTTTTTGGCCTGCTGGCAAACCGAAGTCAGAAACGTAAGGGTTGGTTCTGTAGTTATCTAACAAGGGAAGACCATTTGCGTCTACCTTGTAGGCATTGACAAGATCAATCGTTGGTTGATAAAATCCACAGCAGTTTACTGGCGCAGTTCCTGACAAACCTGAAAGCATATCGCCGACATTACCATTCTCTGCATTACCGTTAGAATTGATCGCATGCTTAGAAACGACAAGCGCTTCTGGCCCGTTTTCTTTGGTTACATCGAAGTTATTCCAGAAAGGCATACTTGTCAAATCTGTTCCTGCCATCACCGCATTAAACAAGGTGAGCGCTTCTGGATACTTTTTATTATACAAAAGCACTTTGCCAAGATAAGCCTGCGCAGCACGCTTATTCATGCGTCCGGCATCGTTATTATATTTCTGCTCACTCAAGTTAGCAACGGCAAAGCGCAAGTCTTCTTCGATTTTCGGAAGCACATCAACGTCGTTACCAATCTTCAATGCTTCATCGGCGGTGGTATTTTCATCCAGGTATGGAACCTTTTTGAAGATGCGCCATAAATAGAAATAATAATGCGCACGCAGCATTTTGGTTTCCCCCTGAATTTGCTTTGCTCGCTCTTCAGTAATCTCTTTCTTACCGCTTTGATCGGCAGCGAGCAGTTTCAATGTATTGTTACAGCGCAATACCCCTTCATAATAAACTTGCCACATGGTGCTCAAGTTATCATTGACGCTCGTTGCTTTATAACTTTCAATATTAGCCATGTAAGGTTGGTCACCACCTTCTGATCCTTTATGCGCATTATCAGAAGCGACCTCGCCAAAAAGCCATTGGCTAGGCGCAGATGCATAATTGCCCCAGGTTCCACTTACATTACCATTTAATATGCTGTAGGCTCCTAAAAGGGAACCTTCAACTCCTTCTTTATTTCCTACCTGTGGCTCAGAAAGCTCCCCTTGGGGTAGCTTCTTCAAGAAGTCCTTCCCACATGAGCTCAGCGCTAAGGCGCCAGCGATTAGATAGGTATATAGTTTATAACGTTTCATAATATTTGTTCTTTTGAAATAATAAAAATCCTAGAATCCTAAGCTCACGCCTAAAGTGTACTGTCTAGATTGCGGATAAACCCCAAAGTCAACACCCAATGCCGGGTAATCCGATGGTGTAGCTGAAATCTCTGGATCTAGACCTGTGTACTTCGTAATCGTGAATAGATTTGTTGCTCCAAAATAGATACGCATTTTATTGAACGACGTATTCTGTCCAAACAATTTGGTTGTGTTTAAATTATAACCGATCTGTAAGTTTTTAAGCTTTAGGAAACTACCATCCTGGATGTATAGTGATGAAGTAGCTACCTCCATTTCATTAAGATCGCCCTGACCGATGATTGATGGAACTTCGCTACCTGTATTGTTCGGGCTCCAAGCATCTAATAAACGTGTGCTGTACTGTCCATTGAAAACACCGAAATCTGTGAAGTAACGCGTTGCTTCGTAAAGGTCATTACCTTGAGAACCGTAGAAGAATAAGGTTAAATCAAAGTCCTTGTAAGCTGCTGCAAGATTTAAAGAGTAGACGAAATCAGGGTGCGGGCTACCGATGATCGTACGGTCGGCAGGATCAATCTTGCCATCGCCGTTGATATCTTTGTATTTTGCACCGCCCAAGCGCGCTCCTGGATATATTGGAGAGTTTTTAAGCTCTGCATCGTCGTTATAAACTCCATCAGCTTGGTAACCGTAGAAAGCACCGAACTCTTCCCCTGTTTTGAGTAAGGAGGTCTGCATACTGCGGAATGCCCCATAGTTAACTTGCGTAATAGAAGGCGCTAAGGATACGACCTCGTTCTTATAGGTTGATATCGTACCGGTAACATCTAAAGTGAAAGGTTTTTCCTGACGGCGGCCATAGTGATATCCTAAGCTTGCCTCGATACCGCGATTGCGCATTTCGCCAATATTTTGATATGGCGAAGTTGCACGACCTACTGAAGTTGCAGGCAGAGGAACGCGGAACAACATGTCTTCTGTTGCTTTATTGTACCAATCGATGGAACCGTCTAAGTCGCCTTGAAGAACAGCAAAGTCAATACCCAAGTTCAATGATTTTACTTGCTCCCATTTGATATCCGGATTTTGGTAGTTACTTTTCCAAATACCTGTCACCACCTCATTATTAATCGGATAAGATGACTGGGTTAAAGAAGCTCTATAGCGTGCTAAGTATTCGTATGCACTGATGCGTTGGTTACCTGTTACCCCGTATCCTGCACGTAGTTTCAAATCAGTTAACCATTCTGCGCCCTGCGCGAATTCCTCTTGCGAAATACGCCATGCACCGCTGATACCTGGGAATACCCCATATAGATTGTTTTCACCGAAGTTAGACGAACCGTCGCGACGAACTGTAGCGCTCAATAGGTAGCGGTCTTTGTACGAGTAATCAGCCTTACCCATTAAGGAGAACATAGAGCCAACCGAACCTGAGCCACCATTATTGATATTTGTACTACCAGCATCTAGGTAGAAATAGTCCAAACTGTTCAAAATGAAATAACCATTTCTAGAGCCGCTGATACCTCTATTGCGATTGCTGATTGCTTCCGTACCAACGAGCACATTTAAGCTATGGTCTTCGCCAAGATTTGGTTTGTAGTTTAAAGTATTGGTCCAAGTCCATTCGGTGGTATAGCCATGGTATTCGCTCATACCGTTGTTGAACGATCCTTCCGTGAATTCAGGGTTCGGATAGTTGTAGCTCAAGCCATTATAATTTTCATAACGGATACCGAAACTAGTCCTTGCAGTCAATCCCTGGATTATATCGTATTCTGCAAAGGCATTTCCGAAGAAAAAGTTCTGACGATTCATATTATCTTTCGCGCGGTAGGACATCGCTACAGGATTCTGACCATTACCCCATCCGCCTTTCGTACCTGCGAAGTTTCCACCTTCATCATATACCGGAACAACATTCTGAATACGATATGCAAAACCCATTACCGAACCTTCACCGATATACCCTCCGGCAGTATTCGGGTTTACCCCGAAGCCATAACCTTCGGTATAACTATATTGTAAGTTCTCACCGAAACGTAGTTTCTTATTTAATGCCGAGAATTGGGTATTTGTGCGTCCGTTATAACGTCTGAAGCCGGTGTGGATAACCGTACCTTTTTGATCCAAATAGCCACCGGAGAATGCGTAGGTAGCATTTTCGCTACCGCCAGTTGCTCCAATTTGATAAGATTGTATAGGCGCGTTCTGCGACAATTCATCGAACCAATTGGTTCCCTCTTTGTTGGCCTTCGTTATTTGGTAGAAGTTGTTTGCATCTTTTATGTTATAATAATATTTAGCCATGTCCACGTCTGCCGCCGTGATATCCTTATTTTTTGCACCAGCCAATAGATAATCGGGCACTACGTTATTCGTTTTGAACAGGGTATTCTTCATATCGACTACTTGCTGCGGGCTTAGCATTTTTGGAAATGCCCCTCTATTCGGCACGCCGACGCCAGCATAAGCATCAACATTGACCAAGGTTTTACCTGCTTTTCCCGATTTTGTTGTAATAATTACAACACCATTATTCGCACGCGCACCATAGATGGATGCCGCAGAAGCATCTTTCAGTACCTGCATGGTCTCGATATCGTTCTGGTTGAACCAGCTTAGCTTTCCTTCATACGGAACACCATCGATAACATATAAAGGCTCATTGTTGTTGATCGTACTGTAACCGCGAATACGGATTTGAGGAGTCGAGCCCGGAGCACCATCATTTACAATCTGTACCCCTGTTGCTCGCCCTTGCAGGGCTTCTACTGCAGTTGCTGCTGGTTGAGATTTTAATTGACTGACATTTACGACAGCAACAGAACCCGTCAAGTCTTTCTTGCGCTGAGCACCATAGCCCGTTACCACGACCTCTTCGAAGGTCGTTTTGTCAACAGCCATTTCGATCGTAATGTTTTGAGAAGCCGAAGTGATCACCGAGGAAGCCTTCAGATACCCAATATAGGATACTTCAAGCACATCGTTTGCTGAAGCGCTAATCTCAAAATTACCAGCATCATCGGTGGAAGTGGCAGTCGATTTGCCGACCACTTTAACAGTAGCTCCGGCAATAGGCTCTTTCGTATTAGCATCTAATACACGGCCTTTTACGGTAGATTGTACCGCATGTAGTGGATGGGTTGATATCCTATTCCAAAGGTTGCCTTCGGCAACAGCCATATTGCTGATTGACAAAAGTCCCAAAGAAAGCAGGAAACCACCCCTTAGTAGCCCTTTAGGAAGATAGGAGCCACTAATGGATTTAATTGATTTTCCCATAGTTTAATATATTAGTTGTTTTGTTGTTTTTTTTGAGTTGGGTAATGGTTACATATGCAAATATTTTTAATTAAAGAATGCCCTAATAATTACAATAAATCCTTGATACGAAAGAAAGACTTTATTAGGTTATGATATCTTGGTCGATTCCCAAAATTTTGCGCAATAGTGTCCCATGCCATCGAAATACGTTAGCTAGGATAAAAATGCAAATCGTGTGGGAATTACACTAAGTACTTTTGCGAAGGTAAAGGGTGTAAGCGTGTTTCATGTTTGTTCGTTTAAATTAGCTATGAATGTTTATAAATGGCCTCACTACGATGCGGACTTTCAAATTGGTGAATCCTATCCGCCCCTCCTCAATTATTAGGTTTTATATTACAAGTTACGGAAAGCCTTGAATAAAAAAAATATTTTTGCAACATTTTTTTTACAGATAAAAAAAGGAGGCTGATTGAGCCTCCTTTAGTATTTTCTACTTGTTTCTTACATGCCTAGCACATAGCGCATTCCTCCAACGACATGCTTTTGAAAAGCCATACTATCAAAAGATTCTTTAGTATGTCCTAATCCAGTATAAAACATTCTAGCCCCTTCAAACTTTCGAAACCAAGCTATAGGATGCACCGTGCCCATTTTGCCACCTTCGTAAGAGCCCTCGTCCAGATTCATTAAGACATTGAGACCTGGTTGAACGTCTTTGAAATCATACCATTCATCCTTGTGCAGCCATATCTTGTTTAGATGCTTGGTTGCAGGGTGTATTCGATTTAAGACCTGGAGTTTCGCCTCTTGTACTTTTGGATGGCTCAAGAAATAAGCGCCAACCAGCTGATTATACCAAGGCCAATCGAATTCAGTATCCGTAGCAGCATGGATGCCCATAAAGCCTTTGCCGGAACGCATGTATTTCTGAAATGCCTCTTTCTGCTCTTTATTAAAGATCGTACCTGTGGTACTGAAGAAAAGTACGGCATCAAAGGTCGCTAGAGAATCTGATAAGAATAGATCTGCATCCTCCGAATGCACCGTTTGGATACCAATATCGTTATAAAGTTTCTTTAAAACTTCTACACCTTTCTCAATATTATCATGTCGATAGCCTGCGGTCTTCGTAAAAATCAGGACCTTTTTGGCTGCAGCATAACTGATGCCGGATAACCCGAAGATCGTAGTGAATAATACCACTATGAATACCGCATACTTTTTCATCCTTAATTGGTTAAGTTTCTATAGTAATCTAAACTTTCAATTATTAGATCTTCATCGATATATTTATTGTAATCGCAGTTGCCAATATTTCTCAACAAGGCGAAGCCTAATTGGTTATTCTCGTTCTTCTTGTCATTGCGCATCAAGTCTATCAGTACAGGATATATTGATGGATCGATTGAGTAGGACGGGTAGATAGCGTTCAAATAGTGCGAAATATCCTCCAATTCGGTCTCATCAAGATTATTTACTCGGCGGGATAAGTACGCTTCGCAGATCATCCCGATAGCAATAGCTTCGCCATGTAGTAGCGGGGACTGATCATTCACTAAAGAATATCCTTCAATTGCATGCCCTATCGTGTGTCCGAAGTTTAAGATTTTACGCAATCCTTTTTCTGTTGGATCTTCCGTAATTACCTTATTCTTAATCTGTACTGACTCGAATATAATCTCATTCGGCACGACTGGCAAGGTTAGAGATTTACATTTATTGTATAGATCTTTATCTTGAATTAAGCCATGCTTGATGATTTCTGCAAAACCGGAACGTATCTGTCTTTCATCTAAGGTTTTCAAAAATGCTGTAGAGATAAATACAGCTTGAGGCTGCGTGAAAGTTCCGATGATATTCTTTACGTTGTCTAGATCAATACCTGTCTTTCCTCCTACTGAAGCATCAACCTGCGATAGCAATGTTGTCGGCACATTAATAAAGTCTATCCCACGCTTGTAAGTTGCTGCAGCAAATCCACCCATATCTGTAACAACGCCGCCCCCGAGATTCAACATCAAAGCTTTGCGATCAGCGCCGAAATCAAGCATGGTCTTCCATACACCGATACAGAAATCGATATTCTTGTTTTCTTCGCCGGGATCTACTTCGATAATGTCATAATCCAAGATGTCTGGAATGGACGCCTGTAACACTGGCAAGCAGTGATCATTGGTATTACGGTCTACAAGTATTAATAGTTGGGAGTAGTCATGATCAATCAAAAAAGACTGTAGTTCGTTCAAATCATCTTCAAACACCACGTCATAACCTAAGCTTGTTATCTTTTTCATAATGTAATTTCAGCCTAAAGATAGGATTTTTAACGTTAAATTATCTTTACTTTATTACCATCAAATTCGACGACATCTCCTACTTTCACTTTCAAGCGCTTTCTCAGATCGACCTCGCCATTGTATTTAACCAAGCCCTCTTCTACGACCCATTGAGCCATAGCACCATGTTCAACCCAATTCATGACTTTCAATAATTGGATCATCTGAATGAACTCCCCTTTTAATGTAAACGTTTGCATAAACAAAAATATGCAATTGCCAACTTTTTACAACCTTCACATTAAAATAATCTACAATTAATTAACTACTTTTGCAGAATATATAAAATATAGTATCATGGATATATCAACGCCTACAAAGCTTGACTTTAACAATACCGAAATCGCTTTTAAAAACAAAAGTGACAAAGATTTAAACAAGGCTTATTGGTTGTTCAAAATGGTAGCAAGCAATACCTTGATTAAAATTGGTACTCCCATTACCAATTTCTCCCTGAATATTGGACTTCCAATAACAGGAATCATTAAAAACACAATTTATAAACAATTCTGTGGTGGCGAAAGTATCGACGACTGTTATCAAGCCATCCAAGATCTAGGTAAAGGGAATGTCACGACGATCCTAGATTATTCCGTGGAAGGCGAAGATTCGGAAGCTAGTTTCGACGAAACTTGCAAAGAGATCCTTAGAACCGTTGTTTCTGCAAAAACAAATCCGTTGATTTCTTTCTGTGTATTCAAGCCTACGGGACTTGGTCGATTTGATTTATTCGCGAAAATTGATGCTAAACAGCCTTTAACAAGCGAGGAAAAAGCAGAGTACGAGCGATTGTACGATCGTTGTGATCAAATTTGCAAAGCCTGTTATGAGGCGGATATCCCTGTACTTATCGATGCGGAGCACTCTTGGATCCAAGACACTATCGACGATATCGCTAGAGAGATGATGGAAAAATACAATCAGCAAAAACCGATTGTTTATAACACCTATCAATTATACAGACACGACAAGTTAGCTTCATTGAAGGCTGATTTTGCATACGCCGAGACGCAAAACTTCTTCTTGGGTGCTAAAATCGTACGTGGAGCTTATATGGAAATTGAGCGTGAAAGAGCTAAAGAAAATGGCTATCAATCGCCAATTCAACCCAACAAACCGGCTTCCGATACAGACTACAACGACGCGATCTACTTTATGTTGGATCATATCGATCGTATCGGCTTCATGGCAGGTACGCACAACGAAGAATCGTGTCGAATCCTAACGGAAGAACTAGAAAAACGTAATATCCCACATAACCACCCGCATGTGTTCTTCGCACAATTGCTAGGAATGTCGGATAACCTGTCGTTCAATTTAGGTGCATCGGGATACAATGTCGCTAAATACATGCCATACGGCCCTGTGAAATCTGTAATGCCTTATCTATTCCGTCGTGCGCAAGAAAACACCTCGGTTGGAGGACAGACCGGACGCGAGTTAAGCTTAATTATGAAAGAGCTTAAACGCCGTAAAGCATCAAGATAATTCAACTTGAAGAAAGTCTCCCAATTGCGGAGACTTTCTTACCTTTGTGCCATGAATGAACAATCGTTGCACAAATACCTTAAACTAAAAGAACTCTCCTCTCCCTTCAAAGCTTTATTGTTTGATGTCGACGGCACATTAGCCGACAATATCTACGCGCACAAAGCGGCTTATGTTGCTGTTTCTAAAGAATATGGTGTTGATTTAGACCCCGACTTGATCGACGAAACTGCTGGATGGCCAACCATTGCCGTTGCTGAAGAGATTAGTAAGCGCTATCATGTAGCATTAGATTATGGAGTTTTTGCCAAAAGGAAATCTGCCATATTCATTCAAGACTTTATCCAACAAACCCAACCCGTAGACTTCGTTCGCCAAGTGTTATTGGACTACCATGGCATTAAGAAAATAGGTGTTGTATCTGGCGGGACACGCTCAACATTAAATATCACCTTAGATGTTATTGATGTGAAAGGGAAATATGAAACATTAGTTTGCGCAGGAGACACGGAGTTTGGAAAGCCATCACCTCAACCCTTCCTATTGGCGGCAGAACATTTACAGGTAGATCCCAAAGACTGTTTAGTATTCGAGGACGGCGACCCTGGGGTTCAAGGCGCCATCGCTGCAGGAATGTCCTGGGTTAGAATCGATCAACTATAGACTTCGACTTAAAAGTTCGTAATAATTCGGATACCGCCGTTTGTATAATTCATATCCGCTCGTTTAAAGCTACCTACAGGTAGTTTTACATAAGGCTCGACTGACAGGTTCAACCGCTTATTCACGCGCATCTCTTTTCCAATAGAAAAGTTCACGAAGCCACCGAAGTTATTGGTATTCACATTTTCTTCGTCAGTTTTCACCTTACGCGTCACAGGCTGTACAGCATCATTCATTTCTTTCGACGTGGTAGGCAAGCCTTTTTCGAACAAATCAGCATTTGCATTTTCAATAAAGTGGGTATAACGATTCTGATTGAGTACCACAGCATAGGTCATACCTGTAGATGCATATAATCCCGCATTGGTTTTATATTTCACCTCTAAAGGAATTTCAAAAGCCTGAACATTCCCACTAACTGCATTCACATTCGGCAAAACCATCGTACGGCTTGCTTGGGTAGCGACCATGCTATATTTAGCATCATGTTCCAAGACATCTGAGGTCGCGAGGATCTGTGTCTCAGGGGCTCCAATCGGGTCTTTCATTAAGCCAACTTCATATTGATTATAAGCCAATCCTGTGCGAACGCTCAAATTTTTACTGATGTTATAGCCCAATAGCATACCGCCTCCAAAGTTCATCTGCTCGTTTGTCGAACTCGGAGAAACGAATAATCCTAAATCGAACTTTTCGGAAAAACTAAATTTCTTCTGCCCTATCTTCGGCTCTTTCCCATCTGCTTGCATGGCAAATTGGCCAGCTTGATAAGCCATACTATGTTCTATATTTCCTGAACGAACAGGTTTAGTATTCGTTAAATTTACGATACTTCTTACTTCAACGCCTTCGGCCTTCAAAGTAGGAATATTCATCATGGAGGGCGCAAAAGCAACATGCGCAGCCTGTAAACTTCCTAACTGCAAATCTCCAACAGGATACTTGTTCGTAATTGATGAATTGGAACCTATTAAATTCCCTGTAGATTGGGCAGTTATCACCCCTGAGCTAAGGGAGTTTGCTGCCGACAAATCATGAGGCGTTTCAGCCGGCGAATCATTTAATTCCGGCAGGTCCGTCGTTTGCTCGGTCGGATTAGAATCGTTCGATGTAAGCGTATGATCTCCCATAGGCGCTTCTGACCATCTATTAACTGCAAAAAACGCAATTAAAAGGGCGGCAGCTGCACTAGCAGCCCAATAGTAATAGGCGGCCTTTGTACGCTTAGGTGCAAATTGGGTGCTTTGGAATTTCTCCCAAGCACCTTCGCGATAAGGTAGCTCCTCCTTATCCCTTAACGACCTAACAATGTGATCAATAATGTCTTTATTCTTGTTGCTTTCCATTTTTCTCTACGAATCAGGATTGTATTCTTTCTAAATCAATACGCGTTGCATAAAGCTTCCTTAGCTTTTGCTTCGCTCTTGTCAAATAAGTTCTTGATGTGCTCTCTGGTATGCTTAATTCTCTGGCGATCTCATCATGTGAGTAGCCTTCAATTTCATACATATTGAATATCGTTCGTTGGATATCCGGCAGTTCGCGAATTAGCGCAATAATGTCGTTGTACTCTAAACGGGTATCCGCTTCGACCGAAAAGTGTAAGGTGTCACTACCGTTCAGATCGTCGAGCATATACATCTGCTTGCGAACGCGAAGTGCATCAATTGAGGTATTTACAGCAATCCGCCCGATCCAGGCTTTAAAGGTCTTCTCCAGAATGGTGTCATCCTCATGAACGCTAAAACTTTCGATCTTAGAAAATATCTTTACGAAACACTCATTCGTCAGTTCCTCTGCTTCCATCTCATGCTTCATGTAACGAAATACAATAGCCATCACATAGCCATAATACTTCTTGTACAAGTAAGCTTTGCCCTTCTCTGAGTTAGACACAGCACACTTATCCAAAGCAACTCTAAGGTTCAATGGGGTGCTATTTCCAAGGTATTTATTTAAAATTCCCACTGGTTATCTAAGCTCCAATACTGACATAATTTCTTCTCTTCCTAAAATCGTTTAATTAGCCTTATTCCATAACATTACCTCAAAATTACTTATTTTATTAGGAGTACGTAAAATCTTAGCAAAATGCTACAGGATAAACTGAAATAATGACTGCTATCATTATCAATCTGCTTAATATTTGGTAAATTTAAGTGACACAAAAAAGAAAGACCATGAGAGCCCTATTATTCCCAACCGATTTTTCAGACATTGCAACAAATGCATTCGTCTATGCTTTGCACATCGCCAAGTCGATCGATGCAAAGATATATGTGTTATACACGTATGTAGAGCCCGTATTATCCGCGACACATGCCGGTCAGCCTGAATTAATTGGAGAGGTTTATCAATCCATCGAGCTGAACCAATTCGAAACGTATAAAAAGAAAACCCAGGGCATGCGGAAGATTGCCGAAGCGGAGGATGCTTCCGATGTAGAGCTAGTTTTCCTATTTGAGGAAGGACCTGTGGCTTCAGTGGTGAGAAAGATTGTGGATCGCGAGAAAATACACCTGGTCGTGATGGGTACCCACGGAGAAAGTGGTTTCCTATCCAAAATCATTGGATCGAATACCGTCAATGTGATCAAAAACATACAAAACCCAGTATTAGCGGTGCCTCCTCATGCAAAATACCAAGGTATCAAACGTGTGGTATTCACTACGCTCTTCCGCGAAAAAGATAAACCAGCACTCCGTGAAGCAATAATCATGGCAAGAGCAGTCAATGCCAGACTGGATTGCTTAAACATCCTTCACAACTCAAAAATCGCTGATGTTTTATTGCAGACAGAAAACTGGCGACATGAGTTTCCTAACGAAGACATCAATTATGTATTACTCGACGAAGTAGAAAGCATAGAAAATACCATCACAACGTACCTATTGGAAAACAATATTGACATCTTGGCTGTTGTGAAACGCAATAGGAGCTTTTTCGATCGTATGTTTAACAATAGCATTAGCAATAACCTAGCATTTCACTCCAAAGTTCCTATTTTAGTATTCCATGAGGAAAAATAAGATATGCAACTATTGATAAAGAAACTAGAGAAAGAGAAAAAGCTTGGAGACAAGGCCAGCAAATACACACAGATAATCGATGATAAATCGGTTTCACACGGCGTGTTATTCTTTATCCCGCTCGATAAGTTCGAAGCTAAGGTTTTGATTCCCGCTCCTTTTCATGAAAGCCTATTTCTACATGGTGATCCAACCTACCAACAGGTGTTGAACCATAAAGAAGCCATGATGCTGAAGTAGTAGTAAGTATTTAGTAGTTAGTATTTAGACCTAGGGAGGGAAGTAGAGGGGAGAATTGAGATATTAGATTTTAGATTTTAGACATTAGCGTGCAAAATTTATGATCGTGGTTTGTTGGAAAATATTCACAAATAAAAAATCCTGAGGTTGGGGGCCTCAGGATTTTTAACAAACCAATTATTAACCTAATTATGAAATTACTTACTCTTATTACTCACTTGCTGTGCGCTTTTGCTATAATAATAACGAGGCGATCTCCCCTATCGTATTTTTGACGCTTCACCTTAACAATTTTTAACAAGAAAACCATTTTAAGTGGCAATATAACCACATTTCCCATCCCGTTAATTTGCTTCCAGCCAACGATTTGGGTATATTTGATAATAACCTTTTAATTTTCCCATCATGAAACATGCCTTACTCGTCCCTACCGATTTTTCAGAGAATGCATGGGTTGCTGCCCAGTACGCTGCAGAATTAGCGAAGAAGTATGACTGGAATATTCAGATTCTCCATGTCTATCAAACGTTCTCACGATTGCTTGCCACACAAGAGTTTAAAGATGAAGTAAGCAAACACAATATCGCTGCCGCGGAAGACGATATGGAAATTTTCTACAATCGCTTTAAAGAAGCCTATCCAGATATTGATAGCACAGCAGCTTGCATGGAAGGCAACCTGAATGATATCGTTCTCAGTCTAATTGATGAAAACTCGATTAAGTTTATTGTGACGGGCACAAAAGGCGCCAGTGGATTGGTCAATGTCGCTATCGGTAGCAATACGTACGAGCTGATACGCCATTCACCGATTGGCGTGCTGGCTGTTCCGGCAAATTACGGCGAGTTTAGATTAGAAAAAATCGGTGTTTTAACCAATTTTAAAGACAACGACATCGATATATTAGATGAGTTCATTGCACGAACCAGTCCAAGTCTGAAAGTATCCCTGCTACATATCAATGAAGCTCCACGAAGACCCAATAGCGAAGATATAACTTTTTGGAAAGAGAAGGTGATGAAAGCGTTGGGCAGCAATGAGGTAACTTACCACGATTACGAAATGGTCAATCGCCTGGATGTAAACATACCGATTACATATGCAGTCGAAAGGTTGGTTGAAGACGAAGATGTTGATGTGTTACTGGTCTCTTACACACGAAAGAGTTTTTTCCGTAACTTGTTTTCAAGAAGCCTTCCAAAGGTGATCGCGAATAATTTAAAAGTTCCTACTTTTTTCAAAAAAGTAGATTAGTATACCCTATTTTCATAAGAAACGACATAAATAAGAAGAGCCCTTTGATCGAGGGCTCTTCTTATTTATCCGTCTGATAGTTTTCCTATTATTTACCGCCCATAATCGGATCGGTTATACTTGGCTTTCCGTTTTCCTGATGCCCGGCATAAATCAATAACAGCTGATCATCCTCCTTGCTTGTAACTTCCAAATGATACCAGCCGGAAGAACGCGTTAGATCCCAAGTGTGCGCGGAAGTTTTACCTTTGGTAACTTGCTTCGCAGCGTGTCCATAGGCGGCATGCTCAATAGACAATCCGATTGATGACGGACTAGTCTTCAATTGCAGACCACGATGGTGATCCGCAGCGACCACCGTGACTGCCGCCGGCACATTCTTTTTGCTGAATGCGAAACGGCGATAGAAGCCATTTGGCCCATAAACCTCCATATCGATCTTATCACCCACAAACTTATCAAAAGCCCATTTGTAATGGATCGACTCACTTGGTTTGACAGCAAAATTAAAAACGCGATCAAGTTCCGACTGCTCCCCGAAAGGAACAGCCGATTTCGCAAAGAATGGAACACCAACAACCTTTTGTGCAGGCAACTTTCCACCCACTTGGAAGCTTATCGTCAATGTTTGTTTATCGCGGTCGACAACGAAGTTCACATCCATATCATATGGAATTGCACAGGCCTGCTTCGTTCCTGCTTCCGCAAGCTGCAGCCCATTGTTTCCCTTTTTAAAAGAAATACTTTTCGCATCTTCTAAGCTGTCCATTACATCAAAATCTTCGGGCAAGCCTTTCGCCTGCGCCTTATAGATTCGGCTAACCTCTGCATCGCGATCAACAAAATCGATGGTAGGACGCTTCGAATCTTCGGGTTTACGGAATACTGATGTCAAATCGCCACAAACCAAACGTCGCCATGCGCTTATATTCGACTCCAAAACCTTTTTGCCTGTCTTTTTCTCAATAAAATGTTCTAAGAACTGTAGCGTCGAGGTATGATCGCATACTTCAGAATTCACCCAGCCACCTTTGCTCCATGGCGAAGCGATTACCAATGGTACGCGGAAACCTAATCCGATTGGCGAATCAAGCGTGCTATCTTTATTTCCCGATCTTTTCTTCTCCTGCTCGTTCGTCACGAATTCATCTGCCGTCTCCATTCCTTTCGGCACAGCACCCGTCTCCGGACGCGTATGCAACGCCGGAACAAATGGTGGAATATGATCGAAATAACCATCATTTTCGTCGTATGTTAGGATGAAAATTGTCTTCTTCCATACCTCAGGATTCTTCGTCAAAATATCTAAGGTCTCCGAAACGTACCAGGCGCCAAACCATGGCGATCCGGGATGATCTGAGAAACGACAAGGTGCCACTAACCAGGAAACTGTCGGTAATTTATTCTCTTCTACGTCTTTTCGGAACTGATAAAACAAATCTCCTTTTGGCACTTTTACCGTTCTTTCTTTACCGTTGTCCGAGTAAGTAATATCTGTTAAGCTGTGATAGTCTGGATCACCCGTATTCGTTGTGAATGCGCGCTTGTGTATTTCCTGTTCCTGCTTGCTGAGCTTTGCAAAATTCTCCGGAGAATAACGCACTACGTCTTTTTTATATCCTTCTAATCGATCCAGCACCTTTTTATAAGCCTCCTCGCTTGCAAAGCGGCTCGTCATCAGCTGATGTTCGATCTTAGGAATTTCTTTCTTTATATATTCATAATATGCCGGATGGAACTTCACCTGATATTGCTTATGAAACTCCAGGTTATTGTCTGTGAAGTTGGCAAGCCAATCCTCCTCTTCGCCTTCAAATCCTACCGGTACACTGAGTTCATTCTGATAAACGCGCCAATCGATCCCAGCTTCCTGTAGTCGTTCCGGATAAGTTTTCCAAGCCACATCACGGTAGTTGATCTGTCCGTTGTCTACATGTGCCGCCGACTCGGGATTGCGCGCTTCTTCCCGAACAGTGCCAGACCAAAAATACGAACGGTTAGCACTTGTGCCGGTCAATGAAGAGCAGAAGTGCTGATCGCAAACCGTGAATGCGTCCGCGAAGGCATAGTAAAATGGCAAATCCTGACGATTATAATACCCCAAGGTTAAGGGCATGTGTTGATAATCCGGATTACCGGCCTTTTTGGCTTCCAGCCAGGTATTCATCTTCCCATCGTTTCGGGCATATACCATGTCGCGCCAACCATGTGGCAGCGACCCCATCCAGGTAGATTTTGTTTTTTCAATGTCTAGATGAAAAGGTTGATAATATTTTCCTTGTGCGTTTTTCTGCAGCCAAATAGGCATCCCTTGGTTGCAAATTGTGCGAGGATCATTGAACCCGCGTACGCCTTTTAATGTTCCGTAACTATGATCGAAAGAGCGGTTTTCCTGCATCAAGAAAACGACGTGCTCAGCATCAAGATAGGTTGAACCCGCAGGTGCATCGATGGCCAAAGCGCGCTGAATCGAGTCAGGCATAAACTGTGTCGCTGCTGTAGCACCAGCTAATAAGGAAGCTTTTTTTAAAAAGTCTCTTCTAGAGTCCATAAAGTACTGTTTTTAGGAAGATTTCAAACAATAGATTAATTTTTGAACAATATAGAGATTATTTCATGAAGCAATCAGGACTAAACAAAGAATTAACATGAAAGCCATCACAATTTAATGCGGTCAATGTAAATTGGTTTACAATAAATTAAAACAAAAAAGATTTGAAAAATTATTTAATTATAATTTTCACTTTTATGCTTTAATATTTACTTTTAAATTAACTACAGGTATTTTACTACAAATCAATATATTATGAAGATATTCCTATTCTTTTGCTCACTCTTTTGGTTATTCTTCATCTTCTGCATTGTCATATCAAGGAAGTGTAATCTTGACTTATCATGCGAATGGCTGTTATTTTATAGCTGGGTAGCTACTTCCCTTTGGTATATCCTAATGAAAAAACAGATTAAACCAAAAGGAAGGAAAATTTATTGAAATGATTACTTCAACAACTCTTGCAAGAACAACAAGGTATGGTTCCAAGCTCGTTTGGCCATAACTTCATTATAATCCGGTGATTCGGGATTAGTGAAAGTATGCTTAGAATTGGCGTATGTAATAATCTGCCAATCGGCTTTTCCCTCATTCATTTCGTTGATTAGCTGCTCCATATCCTCTTTTTTAACGCTAGCATCATCCGCAGGATGTTCCACTAATACTTTCGCACGAATTGCAGCATTCGGACGATCTGCAGCTTTCGCTAGTCCGCCGTGGATGCAGACAACCCCCTCTACCGGTAGTCCTCCGCGAGCAGTCTCTAAGGCACCCGTACCGCCAAAACAATATCCGATTACAGCAACTTTTCCGGCACCATGTTTCTTAATCTCATTTAATGCGGCTTGAATCCGTCGTTGATAGAGCTTATAATCGTTTTTATATTTGGAAGATAAACCCGATGCAGCCTGGTTATCAGCGGGTGTATTGCCAACGCCATAGATATCGGCGATAAATGCAATATAGCCCTGCTTCTCCAATTCGAGCGCTGCTGTTTTTGCTTCCTGATCTATCCCCTTCCAGGCGGGCAGAATCACCACGCCAGGTTTAGCACTGCCGGCATTGGAAGTAATCATCCCTTTCAGCTTTTGATCAGCATCCTGATAATCTATCGACTTCAGTTCCTGCGCATTTCCGTTCATGCTGCAAAGCATCCCGAATAAGCATACGATTGTTGCATATTTCATATATCTGTTTTTAGCGTGACTAACTCAATTCCCCCCTCAACAAGCGGATATCCTTATCTTAATAACTTTGTTTCCGGAGATACTCAATTACCGCCATGACGTCCTTTTCGCCAAGACCTTTATCATGCGCGCCCTGATAGGTTTTCAGCAGCGTATCGGTCATTGGAAAATCTGCTCCAGCATTCGCCGCCAATTTAACGTCCTTCAACATAAAGTCTAAAGCAAAAGCCGGGGGAAATTCATTGTTTATCAGTGATGCTGTCTTTACTCGGCTGGCACCACTGCCGCTTGCACTCTCATTGATTATTCGCATCATGTCCTCAGCAGCGATACCCATCTTCTCGGCGAAAAGTACTGTTTCTGCCATACCCTGATACAGGATCGACAGGTAATAATTAATGCAAAGCTTCGCTGCAATACCCTTCCCATTATCGCCTAGGTGCAGCGTCTCCTTGCCCATAACGTCCAGGTAGGGCTTCACTTTCAATAAATATCCGTTCGCACTGCCTACCATAAAAATCAATGTCCCGTCTTTCGCAGGCTGTGTACTGCCGGCAACGGGCGCATCGACAAAACCTGCTCCATTGCTTGCCAATAGCTTGGCAATCTCTGTCGAGCAGTCCTGAGAAATGGTACTCATATCTACAAACAGCTTTCCCTCGATAGGTAGTTGCAATATCGTTTCATAAACAGCATGCACGGCATCGTCGTTACTCAGCATCGTGAAAACGATATCGCTTTCCGAAACGAGCGTGGGAATATCTGTACATATCTGTGATTTGGCAGCAAAATCGGCAGCCTTTTCCGGACTTCTGTTGTAAACGGACAATGGGAAACCCGCATTTTCGAGATTCTTAGCCATGGGATGCCCCATGTTTCCCAATCCGATAAATCCTATTCGTTCTTTATGGTTCATAAGCCTAAGTTACGCATTTGGAACCGGAGCATGCGTAGCGATGAGCTTTTCTTTTTTCAAGTCCTCCCAAAATGCTGAGGGGATCTCTTTCTTAAAAGCAGCTACATTTTCCTTAACTTGAGCTACGCTGTGGGCTCCTGGGATGACGGCAGAAACCACATCGGGAGCTGCGCAGAATTGTAGCGATGCCGCCAGCAGATCAACGTCATGGCGTTGGGCGACCGCTTTCAATTGCACTAATTTCTTCGCAGCAAATTCGGGAATCTCCTTACCATACAGGTATCTATTCTTCCCAGCTAAAAAACCAGCACATAAAGGCGCTCCAACCACGATCGACATATCACGTTCAGCAACTTTCGGGAATACCTTATCCAGATCGTCGATATGATGAATCAACGAATATTGGCAGGCCGAAAGAAAGATATCCGGGTCCGAATCTTCAATTGCCCGAAGTATAGGGTCGATTGTATTGACACCAAACCCCCAGGCTTTTATGATGCCTTCCTCACGCATTTTCGTCAATTCTTTCATCGCTCCTGACTTTGCAATATCATAATATTTTACCCAATCATTGCCCATATCGCCATTGTCGGGTGAGAGGTCATGTATAAACACGATATCGATTGCCGGGAGACCCAACCTTTGCAAGCTATCCTCCACACTTTTACGGGTCCCTTCAGCCGAGTAATCGTAGGTATAATCAAAATTCATTCGCCCATTCCACATCAAACCTTTCTGCTTAAAATTGTCGTGTGGCTTCAATATCCGCCCAACTTTTGTAGAGATGATATAATCTTCCTTAGGCTTATCCTTCAAGAACATGCCCATCCTTCGCTCACTAATCCCCAAACCATACCACGGCGAGGTATCAAAATAACGGACACCAGCATCCCATGCTGCTTCCATACTTTCCAAACATTCGATATCCGGATTTTCCTGAAATCCGTTGCCAATTGCAACACCGCCCATTCCTATTTTATCTTTCGGTCCGAATTTTCCCATGAAATTTTGCTTTTGATTATGTTGATTTTGTGCATAGATCTCCGCAAAAGCGCTCGATTTCCCCAAGGTTGCTAACGACATGGCCAACAAACTACCCTGTTGAATAAATGTTCTTCTTTGCATAAAACCTTAAACTGTTCTATATAGACAACAGTTTGTCGCACTTTTTGTTGGGTTTTTAGATGTTAGACATTAGAAAATCGATAATAGACCCCAATCCTGTTTACCTTTAAATCCTTTTTTTCTTGGTTCAAAACCAGTATCTAGTAGTTAGTACTTAGTATAAAGGCCTAGGGCGGGCTATAGATTTTAAACATTAGAAAATAGATTAGATCCCGATTCTGTTTTTCCTTAAATCTTTTTTTTCCTGATTCAAAAACGACGGTCAACATCTGATGCCTCTAATCTTATATCAAATCTCTATAACGAGTTGTATTTAGCATCTTCTACTAATATACCAATCATAGCCCTTTCATAACCATTTAATAGCCCATTGACAGCGGCTATGATACGGTTGTTAAAGGGGAGTGAAAGGGTTTTGAAAGGACTTTAAGTAAAAGAAGGTCTATCCTTGCCCCCTTCCTTTCCTAGTTCAAAGACAAGTCATTCCATTCTTGAGAAACAAGCTTAAGCAATTTCTCTATTTTTTGTACTTGTCGTGCAGACCTTTTCCGCCCAGTATGAGGGGTTTTATTTTTTCTATACGAGCCAGTTTGGTCTTCTCTTGCTTAGCTTCTTCGATATACTCGATGTATTCTTTTTGTTTGCCGGGAGTAAGCTTTTTGAAGGCCAGATCAACATTAGCATCATTTTCCAATGCATCTTTTAATAAACCTTCAATGGCTTTTGGCGCACTTTTCTCTATCTTGATCTCTTTTCCGTCTTTGATCGTTTGAATAGATTCGTTGATATAAGCGAGGATTTTTTTCTCGTCCATATCCTTCACATCGGTAAAGCGCCACTGCCGAAGGGCTTTCGTTTTTCCTTCTGAAGCACTAATCAGAACTTTCTCTTGATCCGCTAAGAAAACTCCGTTATAAAACCATAGGGAGAAGAAATCTTTGAAACCGCCCCATCCGATCACATTTTTCTTTTGGAATGTATAGATATCAGTTCCCCATTTGAATTCTTTCTGCAAAGGTTCAGCAGTCTTAACGATCAACTGATGCATCAATTCTACGCATTCTTCCCAACGCGCATAGTTCTTATGCCAGTTCGGTGCCGTTTTATCTTTTAGTTTTTCGGCGTTAAAATCTAGCAATGCTTTGATTAGCTCATCTGGCAATGGTTTATCTAATGGCAATTGTATGGCACCTTTGGAAGTCTTATAAGCTGATAGCAAGGGGGCAAACTCTTCGATTGCATCCGAGCCTGGATAAAGCCCTAAATGGTTTTTGAACAATGCAAAATGGATTAAATTGCCATGATAACGAAAGGTTGGCATCCCGTAGTTTATCGTTTCACTAGTTCCTTCAGGTGCATGCTTCAAAATAAGCTGTCGCAATTCCTGTAGTAATGCCTGTCTAACAGGATCTACGGTTTGAATATATTCGTTTATAGTTGAAAATGACTTGCTCATAAGCTATCGAATTATTGAGGACGCATAAAGTCGAACGCCCCTTTGCGCAGGTTGATGCCGTATTCTAAACTCGCTTTTAAACAAGCCAGGAAATTTGCCCAACCTTCCGACTGTCCAATCGCTTGCTTAACTCCTTCTTCATCGTTATTCATCGAGCCCTCTACCACACGAACGACGGTCGACCCATCTGGAAGCGATTGAAGATGTATCTCCACCAGCATCCCTTCAGCACCCCCACTCCAATCAAAAGATATATATCGATCTTTTTCTATATGTTTCGCAGTTACCGGAAAGGTATCTTCAAATTCGGGGAATTTCCAGGTCACGGTCTTTCCGTTCTCCAGTGGTCCGGTAGAGCTTTCAATAAAATATTTACTCATCCCCTCCGGCTGAACAATAGCTTCGAAGACTTCGTGTACAGGCTTTTGAATTTGTATAGATGCTTTTGCTGTGAGAATATTTTCCATAAAGTAATCTTATTAGGCTTTTTGATTACACGCGTAATCCTACACAAATGAAGAAATAATTTATGATTAACAAAATCATTATCGAAAAATATTCGTTTAGTTAATACATGCTGACTTATTATTTTGCAATTTAGCGAGAACAAAAGCAGCACTAACTAAAAAGGTAAAAAGCTCGATGCCGTCAAATGATATTCTTGTCATAGGGCAAGCGGATATCGTACAAAGAGCGATAACTTCGTATAAACAAAATCAAAAATTATGAGCAGCAAAAAGATTCATATCGAAACCTTGGTCAACGCCCCTATTCAACAAGTTTGGGAGGCATATAATAATCCTGAAGATATTAAACAGTGGAATCAAGCATCCCCGGATTGGCACTGTCCTTCTTCGGAAAACGATTTAAGAGTCGGAGGTAAATTCAAGAACAAAATGGCAGCGAAGGATGGCAGCTTTGAATTTGATTTTGAAGGGACTTATACCGAAGTGACGCCGCTGAACTCCATTTCTTACGTGATGGCGGATGAACGAACCGCAGATCTTAAGTTTACAGAGCAGGGCAACAATACCCTGATCAGTGTAGATTTCGATGCTGAACAGATGAACCCTGAGGAAATGCAAAGAGAGGGCTGGCAAGCTATCCTAGACAGTTTTAAAAATCACGTAGAAAAGTAATTTAACAGATACCTTCGATGAAAGACAGAGCGTACAAAGTTGGACAAATTGTTTGGGCAGACTATACGTCGGAACAGGCGGATAGCCTGAAAGAGTTTTATAAAGAAGTTGCCGGATGGAAGGAACATCCCATAAAAATGCAAGATGCGGATGGCGAATATCATGATTATGCGATGCTGCGAGAGGATAATGAGGTAGCAGGCGGTATTTGTTATAAACGTGGCGTAAATAGGGATATCCCTTCGCAATGGATTATGTACATCTTTGCCCCAGATGTCGACGAGAGATTAGACAAGGTGTTGGCATTAGGGGGAAAATTAATCCACTCGAACAAAGGAAAGGATGGTAAGTACAATTTTATTATCGTTGAAGACCCCGCGGGTGCTGTATTTGGCATCGGCAGAATGCAATAAACTATGAAAACATTATATTTTAAAGAAGTGATTGATGCATCGCCAAGCAAGGTGCACAATCTGATGCTTTCCAAAAAGAGCTATGAGGAATGGACCAAACCTTTCTCGCCAACATCGACCTTCCAAGGTGATTGGAGCTCAGGATCTAAAATATTTTTTGTGTCGACGGAAGAAGATCAAAAAGACATGGGCATGATTGCTCGTGTGGAAACTAATATTCCGGGAGAAATCGTAATCATTCGGCATGTCGGTATTCTATCGGATAAAGGAGAGCTTTATGAGGGCGAGCATGTTGAGCCCTGGAAGAACTCGCTGGAAATCTATCGCTTCAAAGCGGTAGGCGAGCAAACCGAGCTTCTATGTTCCCTGGAAGTTGATAGCGATGAACATAAGGAAATGTTTGCCGCGATGTGGCCTAAGGCACTGAAAATATTAAAAGACATTTGCGAACGAAGTTAGCATGGCAAAAGTTAAGACAAGTTTTACCGATGAAGATGTCGTGTCGTTCATCGAAAGTGTCGACAATGAACAGAAAAGAGACGACAGCTATACGCTGATTTCGCTGATGGAAAAAGCTACGGGCGAGCGAGCTAAGATGTTTGGCCCTTCGATCGTTGGCTTTGGGCAATATCATTATCAATATGATTCCGGACATGAGGGAGACGCACCGCTATTGGGCTTTTCGCCAAGAAAAGCGGCTATATCTTTATACGTCTATACGGGTGGAAAGCATCAGGACGAGCTCTTAACATCCTTGGGGAAATATAAGATGGGCAAGGCCTGCATTTATGTCAAGAAGTTGAGCGATATCGATTTGTATGTACTTGAGGATATGATGAAAGATTCCATTCAGTTTACCAGTCAAAAATATCAACGCATAAAAAATTAATATTGATCTTCCTGTTGACATACAGCTGTCATTAGCCACTTCTAAATTTGAATATGAACACTAAACTTTAGCCGAATTATTATGCATAGCACGAACTACTATAACAGCTTAATTACCGTAGCAGAGGATTGTAAAGTTGATCAGGGAACCATTCCAAAAGAGAATCCGGAGAAGCTTACGGTAGCGAATTATCATTTCCAGATGATCAATGAAAATCCTTTAGAATTGGATTCCGACGAGGTCATCTTTAATACGCATGCGATTCGGAAGGATATCGTGGCATCGGAACATGAGAAAGAAAGAGAGGTATTTTTCTCCAAAGGTCAGGCATGCTTGCGCACAAGCCCACTGACAAAAACCTATGGTTGGGGCATCTATTTTAATGAAGAAGGAAAAATGAAACTTATTGATTCCGCAAGTGATGAATATCAAAAACTACTTGATGATGAGTCAATTAAGAAAATTCCAGCCATGCGAAGTACGAAAAAGTAAAAACTTGTCATAAGCCAAGTTGGTTTGATTATTTCCTCGCTAACTTAGTATTGTTAATTGATTCTAACTCGATAATGAATGCTTAGAGAGCGTCAGAAAGTCTGACAAAAAAGCATTCACAATCACATAAACTAATATGCTATGGAAAATTCAAAAGATTATCAATTCCATATTGACGAAGCAAATAACAGCTTGCTAATTAAACGAGTATACCCGGCAAAATTAGAGACTGTTTGGCGTGCATTTACTGATGCAAACATACTTGATCAATGGTGGGCACCCAAGCCCTGGAAATCGGAAACTAAGTCGCAAGAGTTTAAAAAAGGTGGCAAATGGCTATATGCTATGGTGGGTCCTGAAGGTGAAAAAATGTGGTCTGTTGCCGAATATCAACAGATAAACCCTCAGATTAGCTACAAGGTATTAGATGCGTTTTCGGATGAGAATGGTAATATCAGCAATGAACACCCTACTTCAATCTGGGAAACGAAGTTTACTTCATTGGGAGATCAAACCGAGGTTAGCAATGTAATTACGTTTAAAAGCCCGGAAGATTTACGCGCTATCTTAGACATGGGCTTTAAAGAAGGGTATGAAATGGGACAACAGAATTTAATAGACTGGTTGGATGAAAATCCCGATACCTCAACTTAAAAAGAAAAACATCAATTAAAACATATTAAAAACACTTAACACGAAAAATTATGGCAAAGATTCATGCTTATTTAAATTTTGATGGCACTTGTAAAGAAGCATTTGATTTCTATTCACAGGTATTCAATTCTCCAGTGACAGGAACATATTTTTATGACGATATGCCTTCGGAACCTGGTTCGCCAGAGCTTCCGGAGAGCGCAAAAGGAAAAGTAATGCATACTTCAATAGCGTTGAACGATGCAACGATGTTGATGGGAGCTGATGTTGTCGAAGGTTTCGGAATGAAACTTAGCAATGGAAATGCGACATATATCATGCTTGATGCGAAAGATGCTGATGAAGCAAGAAAGCTTCATGCGGGGCTTGCGCAAGATGCTAAAGTATTAGAGATGGAATTGGGCGAAACATTTTTCGCGGAGCTTTTTTCTTCCTTCCAGGATAAGTTCGGTATTTGCTGGATGATCCATTTTGAAGGAAATAAGAAAATGGGTTAATTTCTATGGAATGATAAGAAATGCGATATCGTACAATTTGATATCGCATTTTTAATCTTTATTAAATCTAACAGATCATGCAGCAGCCACAATTTCAACCTGGGAAGAATATGGCTATGAAGGTGCCCTTAGCAAAGTATCATGAAATGGTACATTTTTACCGCGACATCTTGCTTTTAGAGACTGAAGAGGTAGAACTTAACCATCCGCAAGTTGCTAAAACCTGCAAAGTAAACATTAATGACATGACGCTTTGGATCGATGGCATTGAGGATCTCTCACAAAAAGACCTTTGGTTTGAGTTGGAGACCGATTCGATTCAGGCGGCGATGGAATATTTGTCTGCCAATAATGTCGAACAGGATGACAGCTTAGAGCAATTGCCTTCGAATGCGCATTGGATTAAAGACCCTGCAGGAAACATTATTCTATTGCGACAAAAAGCTTAAGCGATTATAACCCTACCTATTAAAAATAGAAGTAAAACAGCCGACACTTTGATTCTCCAAGAAATCATATTACTTAATCAATTTTACAGAAAAATTAAAAAGGCGATCATGAAAAATCAGCTAATACCCTCCCTTTGGTTTGACAATAACGCGTTGGAAGCTTTTGAGTTTTACTCGGAAGTTTTTCCGAACAGTACAGTTTACAAGAACAGCCCTATTGTGGTAGAAGGATCTATTATGGGAGTAGACTTCATCGGAATTAACGGTGGACCGCATTTTAAACCCAATAATGCAATTTCCTTTATGCAGGTTCTGGAGGATCGCGAAACGATTGATAGGATTTGGGAACAGCTTAGCAAGGGTGGCACTGTTTTAATGGCACTTGATTCTTACCCTTGGAGCCCGTATTATGGTTGGATAACCGATAAATACGGTATTGGCTGGCAGTTGTACCTGGGAAATTTGGAAGATGTAAATGGGCAGGCCGTTATCCCAACGTTGATGTTCTGTGGAGAGCAGCAAGGTAAATGTGCCGATGCCCTGGCGTTTTACAAACATGTTTTCAAAAATTTTGAGCAACAGGGCGCTCGCCCCTATCCCGAGGGCGATGTGAAGGGGCAGATTATGCATGCTCAGTTTATTGCCAACGGGTTGACGCTTGCAGCGATGGATAGCGGTTATCCGCAAGATTTCACATTTAATGAAGCTGTTTCGATCAGTATTACCTGTAAAGATCAGGAAGAGATCGATTATTATTGGAATGCATTCACAAAGGACGGAAAGGAAAGTCAATGTGGATGGTGTAAGGATCCTTTTGGCGTATCATGGCAAATTGTACCTGAAAATATTAGCAAACTATTGGAGGTTAATCCAAATGCAGGTGCTGCATTGATGAAAATGAAGAAGATCGTGATCGATGATTTGCTGCATGCGGGGTAAAGAAATTCTTTTTATGATTAAGCCCATCAAGCCTAAGCACTTGATGGGCTTTTATTTTCTGTAAGTGGTTCTATAGTTATCAAACTAGTATGGGAGATAGCCACATTTAAGATCGACGACTTTATAGGTCACCTCTTTTTCGATATTGAGGGGTCGAGCGCCATTAATTCCATAGGTATAAACGGATCCTTTATAAGGTTTGCTAGCATTCGGATTGAATGTTGCGATCACAATATGGCTAAATTGTCCGGCCATATTATAATCAAAATTCCAAGCCGTGATATCACCTGTTCCATCGTCTGGAAGCGAGAGCACCTCTTGCACATCGAGTCCTGAATTTGAGAATCGATATAGCTTCCTGCCTTTGGCAAAATACCAGAATCCGGAACCTGTCCTATACCTAAAACCAACGGCATTTTGCGCTTCAGGAATACGCTTTCTTCCTACCAACAAATAACTCTCCGGCATATACCCGTTAGTAGAGTTTGCAGAGTAGTCAAATCGATGAATAGCCAGTTCGTCTCCGTTTTTTGTTAGCACAAAATTATTTACCCAAGTGACATAATCTTCCACACCACCAACAACCTCATGGCCTTTGAAGTTACCCTGTATCAAATAACCCAAATCGGTCTCATAAGAATTCGAGTTTCCATCGGCAGGACTTGCGAACACTCGCAATCGCTCATTTTTATAATCATAGCCCATCAGAAACAACCCACTGAAGCTCATCTCATTGATATAGTAGTCGCCGTCCCGGAAGTCGTAATCCAAGGGGTCATCATACACATCCATTCCAATAACATTCCTATTTAAGACTCGTACTTTCCCATCTATGATTGCTGTTCCACCCGTTCCCTCGAATTTCACTCGTGATGGGTTAAACCCTGAAGGAAGCGGATCGACACTCAAAGGATTATCGCGGCTAAATAATAGCGTCGCCAGGCTGCTTTTCGTATCGCCTACGATGATAGGGTATTCGCCTTCCCTGGTGGCAACGGTGATACTGGAGAAGATACCATTTGTGGCTGAGGTTGCGTAGTGTTCTAATTGTAAATTTAGCGGCTTTTTCCCAAAGACATAGCCATCAAAATTGTTAATATGAAAGAAATGGCTCGTCAGGTCATTTCCTTTGAAAAACAAATAAGCATTCTCATCCGCATCTTCGGCTAGCAAATAGTATCCGCGTGTTACGCTGGCTGAAAGATTGACCGTGAAATGAATGTTATATGTAGCGTTGGTATTTTTATCGGTAATAAATAGATTGGACAATAGTGTGCCTGGCTTTACGCCTTCCGTGTTAAAGTCCAGGTCTTTCTCCTGACCAACTGTATCCTTTCCAATTACCCAAAGGAAGTCATATTGGTCTTTATTGTCTTTAGAACCGAATACAAGTGGTGATATCTTTAGCGTTTCTCCGACAATGACAGAAAATACATTCGACGCCAAAGGCACTCCTGGTCTTAAAAGTACCGAATCTACCTTGTTCAACGATTGATAATCGTAATTCCCTAAATCTTTACTACAGCCGGAAAAGATTAATAGAAATAAAGTTATAACGATTGATATTTTACTGAATTTCATAGTGTTTGTTATTAAGGTAAAAGAATCCTTGGCAAGGTGGGATCAGCATTTGGATAAATGATATGCTCCTGAAAATAGGTTTTTAGTCTGCTGATATAGAGGAATGTCACTGGATGCATGCCTCTACTTGCATTCTCGGGCATCCTATCCCAATAATAATATGGCCCTGGGAATTGCACAGGATTATAGAATTCCGGACTAGGGTCTGCGCCCAGATAATAGAGTTCCATCCATTTTTGATACACCTCCTGATAGTAGGGGCCGAAGTATCTCGACCATGTTTTCCACCATTTAGGCTCCGTCAACTGATCCGAAACAATAATCTTCATGGATTTATTATACTCATTGCCGATTTTAAATTCATGATTCTCATGTAGGAGAAGTTTCAGTGCAGAATTGGCTTCGCGCAATGCGGGGTAATTTGTCAATGTAATTTCCAATGTTCCATCGACCTTATTGGCAGGTATAATCCCTCGCCCTAAGCTGACTTTGGATAAGTCAATCGTACTTTCGGATTTTACAATATCGAAAGAAACTTCTCTATCCCGATCTTCCGGGATTCCGGCAATCTTTAAGGGAATTGTCAATGTTTTAATGTCGCGCTCCTCTTCCTTTTCCAGAGCAAATGAATAAGAGAGCGAATCCATATAAAGCTCTTCTTTGAAGCCGAGGTTAGTATTCTTCAGAGAGAAATAGACGTAGGCGTCATCCGCATTGAATCTGACGAAGTCAGCGTTTTCCTTGCAAGACTGCAACAACAGCAGGAAAACAACGAATATGACCAGCTTAATGTGTTTATTTAAATTTTTCATTACAGTCATTTTTAATTGCTTTTATTAAAAGTTTCCTCATCTAACGGTACAGGCAATTTGAAAATATTAAGCGATGGAGCAACTTCACCCGATGGTTTATAGATCGAATGAAACATGCGTTTATAGAAAGTGAACAGGAACCCTTCCCCGATAAACTCTCTACGCACTTCATCGATATAAATATTCAATAGCTTAGCGCTATTATCATAAGTAATTGCCGATAAGCCACGCTTTGCACGGAGTTCGTTTAACAACTGCACGCTCAGTGCAGGATTGACTCCCAGATTAGCTTCTATAGTCATGAAATAGAGTTCAGGCAGACTGATCAACTTCAGTTCATTTCTTCTGACAGATGCGTTGGAAATAGCATCCGGATTTAAAAACTTACTGAATGCGCCAGAGATTTTCCATTGTATCAGGCGGTAATCTGAAGATGCTCCCGACCCCTTGGTATATAAGTTTTGGAGAAATCCTGCATATGCGGGAATCAGCGTTCTGCCGGTGCCGAAGTATGGAAGATTGCTTGTATGGCTCTCATTTTTGATAATTGCAAACAAGTTCTCTTTACTAAAGCGGATGTCTTTATCCGACACCGTATTATTCACATCCTTCTCCGTCATCAGCGCGATATCAATCTTCGGGTTTGCCTTCAGCTCATCAATCAGTAATTTAGCGGTCTCTCCTGCTTTTAAATTATCGCCTTTCAGCTCATACAATCGTGCGAGCATTGCACGAACCGCATAAATGTTAGAACGCGCACCACGGTAGTTTAATAAGTAGGAATAGTTTAAGGATGAGCTGTTCGAATTACCATTCCCCACACGACCAATTTCACTTATTGGATCCTCGGCTAACAGGTCTATTGCTTCGAGCAGATCCTTCTCAGCCTGTTCGAAAAACGTTGCTGTAATTAAAAATGGTTGAGGTTTCTTACTCGATGTTGTATAGTAAGGCACCGCTTTCGAGTTAATGCCTTCCACTTTTACCACGGGCCCAAACCATTTGAAAACCTCTAAGTGAAGAAACGCACGTAGTCCGAGTAATTCGCCTCTAACTAGATTCTTTTCTTTACCTCCCTTTAGATTATCCAAGTAATCGAACATAATATTTACCTGATGGATAGACTTGTAAAGTTCCGCCCAAATATTGTTGATGCGATTTTGAACGCCCTGCTCAGCAAAATCATAATTCGAAACGTAATAGTTACTATTCGATGAATTGCTGATTTGCCAATAGCCCGCTAAGGCGTCCGCAAAGTTATACTTCAATTCTGCTCCATACAGATTACTCGTCGTCATCGAGTTGTAGACTCCGGCCAACCCAGATTCGAAGCCCTTCAGATCTTTAAAGGCATCATCAGCATAAACGTTATCTTCCGGCGTTACATCCAACCACTTGGAACATGACCCAAATGCAAGCGCAAATACAGAAAACAGCAGAGTAATGAGTTTTATATTAATATTTTTCATTTTCTTAAAGGGTAAAAGTTAATACTGTACGAGCAAACCTAAGTTGTAACTGCGCGAGAAAGGATAGCTTAAGCCGCGCTCCATCCTGACAGTGCTAAATCGAAATACATCATTTGCAGAAAAATTGAACCTAACACGCTGTAAACCTAATTTCTGGGTAACTTGCTGTCCCATCGTATAATTGAAGTTGACAGATCCTAATCGGATATAATTTTCTGTTTGAACGAATCTCGATGATAGTTGAGTGGTACTCACGTCGGTGATTCCTTTATAGAGTGTTTGATCGCCGGGTTCTTTCCATCGTTCATAAAGAACACGTTTATCGGCATTATCCCAGACCTTCACGTTCTCTATCTTAGACACCAACGTCTGATTGTAAAGTTGACCGCCAATGGTATAATTGAAATACGCCTCCAGACTAAAGTTTCTGTAATTGATGAATCCAGAGATATTACCGAATAGCTTCGGTTCCTTGTTTCCAATGATTTGTATATCATTAGGGCTCCAAACATAGGTCAATTTGTTATCTAAGGTCAAAAATACTTCACGTCCGGTTGCCGGATCGATACCCAAGGAACGCACGCCCTTTATGGTTTGAAGCGACTGGCCTTCCTCATAGTAAACACTTTGCGGAACTACCTTCGCATTGACACCCTGATATCCTGTATTGCTTTTATTGGAAATATCGTTCAGAGCTTTCAATTCTTCGGAGATTTCTAATAGCTTACTCTTATTATAGGCTCCTTGGAAACGGAGTATCACGTTGAATGTCTTATCACTCGATTCGTAGGGCTTCACATCAATCTGAGCCTCGAAGCCTTTATTCTCCACCTTACCCAAGTTTTCTGTGTAAGTCGAGTTCGCTATTCCAACAGAAGGAGCGACGCTAATAGGTGTTGCCATATTATGCGTCAATCTTTTATATGCTTCTAGTCGAATATTTAAACGGTTGTTGAGCAACGCAGAATTGATACCCGCGCTGTAAGACTTAATTTGAGGCCATCTTAAATTAGGGTTACCCTCGGATACATAATAAAAACCCATTTGTTCATTATAGAGGCTGTTGAAACCTGCGCTATAAATCGTATTGGTCAGCGATGCTTCTAAATTATCTGTGCCGCTAATACCCATATTGTAATAAACACGCAACAGGTTGATAACCTTATTATCCCTGAGGAAATCTTCTTTATGAAGATTATAACCTACGCCCGACGCCCAAAAATTGCCATAGCGCTTATTTCTTCCATACTTCGAAGACCCGTCTGTCCGGAGAGAAAGGTCTAGATAAAAACGTTCGTCGAATATATAATTTGCAGTTCCCATAAAACCAATACGACGCTCAGGAACGTTGGTGTAACTATATCGTGTGTCATCTTTATAGTTCAATGCGAGTGCAGGACTCACGAACCTATCGTCTGCAAAACCCGCAAGCGTGGTGCTGTTAGAAGAATTCTTTGAACTATTTAACTCGAATACACCGCTTGCCGATAAAGCATGTTTTTTTGCAAAGACCTTAGCGAAGGTCATTATTGCGGTACCTGCATAATTGATGCCGTTGCCAGCATTGATTATGTAAAGGCCTCGTTGCCGAACGTCGGGAATATCTTTGTAGAGTGTGTTTCTGGGAGAGTTAGTACTTAGTAATTAGTATTAAGACCTATGGCGGGTTGTTAGATTTTAGACATTAGGCATAAGATTTTAGACCCGATCCTGTTTATCCTTAAATCCTTCCTTTCCTGGTTCAAGACAAACTTTTCTTCTTTTGAAAGACAATAGCATCTAACAACCCACCCTAGGTCTTAATACTAAGTACTAACTACTAAATACTATTCAAATAAAAAGGAGCTGTCTTCTTCAGACAGCTCCCAAACTTCATTTCCCACAACGCCTATTCAGTAACCGGCAATTGTACCGGTTTCATCCGTTTAAACTTCTTGTAGCGAAGTATTTCATCCGCTAGTTTTGAAATCGCGAAACCTACGATCGAAGCATCATCCAACCAACCTAATACCGGGATTATGTCCGGTATGGCATCTAAAGGGGATACAACGTAGACAATAGTTGCTACAATGACCGACATATTCCACTTATTCATTTTATATCGACCAGCAAATGTATCTTTGATCATCGATATTAAAAGACCAAAATCGCTGCTCTTCTCCCCTAGGTTTTGAGCTTTATCCTCTGCCAAATCGATCTCCTCTCTCGTTAGTTTACGATTTTTAAAGGTATTGAATAACAGAAGTGCTCTGCTAAAATAGTTTTTCTTCATTTGTTCTTTCGTCATTTTATCAATAAGACAGTGTTTCTAATAAACGGTTTAATAGGGATAAAAATTATTAAAAGGATTGAAATACTATTAATTAATGTTTTCAGCAAGGCCAGCACTTCGTTTATAAGCCGGTATAGATATGCAGCTAGGTAGAGTTTAGCTAATCTTTTGGGAGAACAGTTTTGTCATTGTATTTAACCACGTATCATGGTTAAGATCATTTTAAATGCGGTAGTGGCATAAACCGCATGTGGAATATTGGCCGGTAGGATAATCATTTCACCTTCATGTACTTCGTGGGGCTCTTCGGCAATGTGAATCAAAGCGGTACCGTCCAATACCTGAAGGACAGCATCAAAGGGTGCAGAATGCTCGCTCAACTGCTGCCCTTGATCAAAGGCAAAGAGCGTGATGTTGCCGGTCTTACTTTTGGTGATCTGTTGGCTGACCACACTGTTTTTTGAATAGTCGATTCGTTCCCTTGGAGAAAAAACTAAACCTGTTTCTTTAGTTGTCATTTTTATTCTTTTTGATTTATATTAATTCAAGTTAACCTGTGTAGCAATAGGAATCCTGGTACTACACAGGTTAATTACTCTTATAATCTCGATCCCCACATCGTAAAAGTGCACAGCGCTCTCCAATATTTCTGCTACTTTATTATGTGGTTCAGCTCGGTTATCTAACAACATAGTCATCTATAATGCCTTATGATTTGGGATAAATCATTGAAAGGCAAGATGCTGATTCCTCAATTTAACAATAAAAACCCATACTATGTCCCTGATCGCTGCAATTAGCAGCATCCGTCTAATGTGGATTATTGAAAGATGAAAGTGCTAGGGTCTACATATGTAGTTCGGCCAATAGGCTTCAATATACTTTTATCCTGTACCCACTCATAGGCCATCACCATAAAAATAGCATCATTCACCCATGCTTCATAAATACCTAAGCTTTCACCGGTTTTGAGATTATAGGTTGCGTGAAATGCAAATTTCATTTCCGTGGATTTGCTGACTTTTCCGTCTTTTGAAAACTGCCACGCGTCTTCATGACCGCCTTTGATACTTACGATATCCCCGTCTTTTTTCAATGTATATTTCTCATAGAAATAGAAGTCGCCGCCATTTGAGAAAACTAGATTTCCTTTATTGTTTATCAATAAAGAAGGGGCCATCCATTGCGTATTTTCGTTATGATCTTCGGAGGTTCGTAGAGACCTGTTAAAATCTGCAGCACTTTTAAATTCTGGATTATTCAAAGGACTGTAGAACACAGATTTATAACTCGTGTTAAATTTCATCGTAGTCTTCAACTCTTCTTTAAGTTCAAGATAAATCTCTTCTTCTGTCTTAGGTAGCACTGGTACCGGATCGTCGTCTTTACTGCAAGCATTCAATCCGAATGTTGCAAGGGAGAACACACCTATTATTAAACTATTGCTGAATTGCCTTCTATTCATGACTTTTAATTTTAATTATTAATACTGATTTGTTTAATTATTCTGTTTGATATTTTTTTAGTGAAGTTTCCTTCCGTCTTTGCCCATTTCAAAAATTAAAAACGGTAGCCTATGGCCAACGTCAAATGGCTAGGATCCAGCTTGAGCTGGCCATTGAGCTTCCAGCCGACCGATTTGGTTAAATCGGCATTCACCTCAGCGCGGTTTGCCAAGAAATGTTTGCCGTCTAATTGTAAAAACCATCGGTTTGTTAGATAATAATCTATGCCCATTCCGAAAAGCAACCCTGCACGACTGTGGTACTCTACCGCATCAACAGCCCAGCCTGGGTGCTGATCATCAAAAAGCAAAAACGTCCGGCCTACAGCTAGGTAAGGTGTAATTCTTTCCCATCTAGTGATATGGTATTTTATTGAAAGACTTACCGGTACAAGCATGACATTGCCCAAGGGGATTTCATCCCGTAGGATCTGCATACTGCTGTAATCTCCTCCGGTCATGTTGACTCGGTATCTGCTCGCAGATGCCGAAACTTCTGCCGACCAATTGGAAGTAAGGAACCATGCCATCCCAAATCCAGTTACAAGAGAATTATCCAATTGAAAGTGGCCGCCTACCTGATGGAGGAAACTAGTTTCGTTGCTGACAGAATAGCCGCTGTAAAGCTTAATAGAAAATGTTCGACGATTAGCTTCCTGCGCATGTACTGCCGTACTTAAATAAAGTCCTATGGACAGAATCCCGTATTTTACTAGCGTCTGCATTATTCTTCTATGATCTGTTTGAACCTTTTCCATCCCTGTGCATTTCTATACGTATGTGCAGTACCTCGAGGCACATAGAGTTTTACCTTATCAAAATCGTGGCTTTTATTAATTTGTTGGCCTAGGGGGCTTATCAGCACATCGTTAAAGAGCTGGTTGTTTTCCGGAGGAATTGTCCAGGCGACATGCACTTCCTCTAGTTTATCCATGCCATTAATAAAACCACGCCCTAGCTCGCTAATGTTTTTATGCAACCATAAACGCTTAGTGCTACTTTCGTAAAAACAACTTTCTCCAAGTGATGTAACTTGTTCGGGAATATGCAGATTTTCAAAACTGCTTTGTCGCATACTGCGATCTCCTAATTTTGTTAGGTTCTTAGGCCATTTAATCTTCTTCAATCGTTTTGCAGAAAGAAAGCCTTCGCCTACCTGCGTAACGCCATCGGGCAATATAAGTTCCTCGATTTTTGTCCCGGCGAAGGCGAAATAACCTATCGATGTTAAACCTGCAGGTAAAACAATAGTTTTTAGATTGTAGCTCTGCAAAAAGCATTCATCGGGCAATGCCGTTACCTTTGGAGGAAAGGTAAAACTGGTCAATTTAGTATTCGTAAAACATCCACGTTTTATAATCTCCACAGATTCCGGCAACTGCAAATCTTCATAGGGATAATACCTGTAGGCAAATTCACCAATTTCTTTTACCATATTGGGCAATTGATATTTTTCTTTGCTCATATAGGGCAGATCAACCTGAACTGTCTGCGTACTTCCTGTTGTCCAAAAACGCCTGCTTACCGATTCAAATATAAATGCACCGATAATTTCTACTTCATTCGGAATAATTACCTCCCGAACCCAGTATGCGCCGTCGATTGCATTCGAACTTGTTGTCACATAGTTACCCGTACTTTTTATCTTTCGCGGATAGGTAAGATGTTCCAGATTTTTATTCGTAAATGGGGAATTGATCAGTTGGCCTTCAAAGATCTCTGCATCCTGTAAATCGACCTCTCTTAAATCGCCATTTAATGCTTCAGACAGATAACGCTTTATGACACCGATGTCTTTATTGTTCACATGCCCACTTATAATCAACTTGCGAACGCCTTTCCAGTCTGCTTTTTCAGCCGCATTAGCGAATTCTCCAGCCTTTACACCTTTATAAATCAGCGTACGGCTATCGGTATCCGAAATGACAAAAAAAGAGGCGTTCGGAGGGAACTCCTCCCTTTCACAGGAAACCAGTAGTAAAGCTAAAAAAACCAATATGCCACTCATTTTGTCCACTGTAGTCGTTCTTAAAGATGAAAGCGTCATTTAGATTTTAGTCAGCAACAGGGAGAAATCCAACTGAAATCCCAATTTAATACGAATCGAAAATGCTGAAGCGGAATTGCCTTTTGTAGTGATAATTGCAGCGCTGTTATTAGAATTTTGATTAGCATTAATAAATGGCGGTATTGAACCGTTTCCATTGCGTCTGCCAATAGCAAGTACGCCATTGCCGTTAGTAATTTCACCAGTCACTTGATCGAACTTAAAGGTCACATCCTGGAAAGCCAATGCCAAGGGCATGCTGTTTTTCCAGTAATGTTTCGTTGTAGCATGAGCGAAATCCCCATAACTTGATGGCGGCGAGCCCGATTCAAAACCGCTGGTATTTCCACTGGCATCGGAAAATTCTATTTTAGTGATACCGCTGCCCACATCACTTAGTTTAATATGATGATCACCATCAGGTTTTAAAATGTAACTGGCTAGGGTTGCCGTAAAGCTATTTGGTTCAAAAGCGACTTTCACTTGATAAATACCAGTAAGTGCAACGGTCGTTTTTGGATCGTGCTGATTTTGGGTTATGTTCATAAAACTATATTTAAAAAATTATTAATAAATGGTTGACTACTGCAGACGAACAGTTTGTACAGACTGCGTTTAATTAATTGAGTTTCTGTATGGATTTTATCATAACAACGACAGGCAAGGCTACACCGGGATCTAGCTTCAGATCGTATTGCATACTGCCGGAACCATCTGGATTTTTTTCAAACAGCCCCGTGAGTTTTGCTTTACCATTGCTGTGCAAACCTTGCTGCAAGGCTTCTTCGGAAATCTCAAAACCTGGGTTTTCGCCCTTTTCAACACCTCCTACAGGTGGGTCGGCATCAAAATAGCCTGTACCTTCAACGTTATGTATTCTAAGCCCCTTTGCTGTCTCTGCCACGGTAAACTGTGCATCAACAGTCATATCAAAGGGCATAGGATTTGCCCGGAATTTGCTGAAACGAAGTCGTAATACTCCATTGCCTTCGTCAGTTACCGTCCCATCGATGCTTCCGGTAGTAACTGGAAAAAGCTCCATCATCGTCGGTGTAACTTGAAAACGATATTTACCAGTCAGTCCGTACCGTTTGATCAGTGTATCTCCGCCAACATCGTCATCATTCTTACTGCAGGAGCTAAAAAATATAATTCCTGCCAACCCGAGTAAAAGGGGTATCAGGGCTATCTTTCGGTTTATTGTTTTTATATTCATTCTTATTCCAATATTATTTAGTTCCCGTTATATGCGCTTTCATTGCAATCGGCAGCATCAAATCAAACAGCACATATAGCTTTTTGCTTTTGCGTACATAATAACCTTCAAGTTCCGCATCGTCGCTTTGAGGTAAGGGGGTTCCAATCGGTTGTTCTGACGTTGCTTCGGTACGAACCCTGCCATCCCTCCCACGCAGAAATATGGTATCCTTTGTCGCGTTCAATTGCAACAGCATATTAATGTTCGTTGTCATTTTCAGGGGCATCATTTCGGTCTGAAATTTTCGAAAGCCAAAATCTAACGATCCGTTTGCCAGCCACTGCGTACGTATAGGCCATTTACTTTCCGTAAAGGTCAATAAGGGCTGAGTTCGGGTTTTGTTATCATACATCATCATTTTTATGCTTACGCTGTCATCCTGATAATCGAGATATGCCTCATAAATTTCTCTAGCCAATTCCCGAGTACCGTAGTTATCCGTGAGATAGTCTGCACGGTTTGGCAGGAGGCTAGGATCGCTCAAATGAGGAGAATCGTAGTCGTCTTTCATACAGGAAGCCATGGCAAACGAAAACAGTAGGATAATCAGAGCATTTCTCATATTGCTGTTTTCTTACGCGCAACAATAGCCACGGCATTAATATCCTCTTTGTGCTTACTAAACGTACGGCGCATTTGCAGTATCCGTTTTCGCAGGTCGCCGTTGCTTAACACATTGAACATGATTTTAAGTGTTCTGAACAATCCTTCGTCCTGCAGCACCCTTTTTGGTTCCAGTAGTGCCATAGCATTTGAGTCTATTTTTACGATCTCAAACCCTTCATCTGTTAGCAATTGGCACCACTCTTTGGCGGTAAGTGGGCGGGCGTGAACCCTGATATTTGCACTTAGATCTTTATAAACACTTTGCTTGATCTCTTCGCTGATGTCGTCTGGTTGCAGCCCAAGCTCATGAATACCATAAAAACCTCCCGGTTTCAGGATACGAGCAGCTTCACGAATGATTTCCTTTTTATGCTCCAAGGTTTGCATAGTGAGCATGGCTTCTCCATACACTTTTGTAGCATAGTTGTCCGGCAATGTCGTATTGGAGGCATCGGCAATGATCATGGACATCTTATGGTAATTGACATTTTTGCTCGCCAGCTCGGACGCTTGCTTATTGTTGTCTACACCTGTATAACTATTAGGCTTTTTGGCACAAGCGACGTTTGCAGTAAACCCCAGTCCAGGAGCAAATTCTACAACATCGTCCGACGGATTGATGTCCATGTTGTTCATCAATCGCATGGTCAGCTCTCGACCTCCGGGGCGTAGCACCTTCTTGCCCGCTTTTGCAAGGATCCAGTGACCCTGTTTTTCGTTTAGTTTTTCTTCTATTGCCATTGTTAATTGTTGTTTAGAATTTATAGGTTAGTCCAGCGTATAAGGCTCGTGTTTGACCCGGCATAAAAAACGCCACATTATCCACCGTAAATTCGGGAAATGGGATCGCGGGCAACAGTATCTGATCACTGATCACGTAGCTTGACGCATAATATTTATTCAACATGTTTTTGCACTCTACGTAGAAAGAGAAATTCCTCCATCCCTCAACTCCTGCCCTCATTCCGAAAATGGTAAAAGCAGGCTGATACACGGTATTGCTATGATCTATCGGGCTTTTCGTTGGTTGACTCTCCGCATTTAAAGAAAAGAACAGCTTGCCGGGATTATTATATTCGATCGATGCAGTCAGGTAATGAGCTGGTACACCTGCGAGTTTTTTGCCTTTGTAATCCCCTGAGCTGAAATAGAAATCGCTGTAGGTGTACATGGCTTTCACCGATATCTTATCATTTGTCTTTAAAAGTCCCTGAAAAGGAATGGCCATCGCTCCAAACTCTATCCCTTGGTGGATAGTATTCGGATAGTTCTTGGTTTCTTTAACGCCAAGCACAAAATCCTTTATCTCTAACAGTTCATCTTTGATCCAGGAACGATAGAGGGAAATATTCCATCCAAAAAGTGCTCCTTCGTACCGTGTGCCAATCTCGGCAGTGGTTGCCGATTGTTTATCCAACTTTATGGCAAAGAATTCCTTAGGACTGGTATTGATGTTCTCAGTGACTTTGGTTCCGACCAACTCGTCGAATGTGGGAGGTTCGTAGCTGGCGCTCACATTCCCGAAAATCTGGAAGTCTCTATTGCTCCCAGCATTGTAAATTGCTCCAACCCTTGGGTTGATAGCCCTGTACTGCTGATTCAGCGATTGGCTGAACGAATGGAAATAACGATACATATGCGAAAAATGGCTGTACCAGGGGCGCAATTCCGGATCAGGAAATACATCCTCACTATTTCGTTCATTGTTTACGGCTTGTATGTTTCCTATAACGTGCAATCTGTCGCTAAAACGGTGATGATATTCGCTGTAAAAACTCAAGTTGACAGCATTCAGCTTATCCTTACTGAACATATAGGAGTCCATCCCATTCAAATTAATATGCCCTCTGCGATCAATATCGCCATGGCTTTCTAAAAAGCCTGCCCTGAAGGTTCCCTTCTCCAGGCGATGGACTGCCTGTATACTTATACCGGCATCATTTCCTGTTGAACGTTGTGTGGATAATACGATGGGAAAAACAAACCTGTCATTAATCAGCTGGTAATAGGCTGATACTGTCAAATCTGTTTGTGATGATAAGCGAAAGGCCGTACGGTTAGCAATACGCAATACTTCTGCCTCGCGTTCAGGTCTATCCCTTTCTATATTCGGCCCCATGTAGTAAGGAAGTTCAATTCCTCTGTTGATCTGTCTAGGATCTTCTTTCAGCATGGCCATGGTCAAGGGCCCAGGTACATCAAAAATGATATAGGAATAATTTACATATAGGCGGCTGTCTATACTTCCGGAAAAGCGATAACCATAATTACCTGCAATATTGAGCTTTTTGTTACGGTTATGTTGGCGGAAACCATCCTGACGGCTTCCCGATACGGAAAGGAAAGCATCGGATTTGTTCCAATGATCGCCCATCATTACGTTCCCTTGTCCATAGCCGAAGGATCCTCCTTCAGTTTTAAGCTGTATTCCACGCGAATACCTACCGCTGTGGGAATTAAAATTGACGGCACCACCCAATGTAGCGGCTCCGTAGCGTAGCGCATTTGCACCTTTGAACACTTCTACCGTTTCGGAAATGGCAGGATCCATAACCCCGATGATAAAGGAACCGTCAGCAAAGTTGACCGGAATACCATCCTGTAAGAGGTAAACCCCTCGTCGCTGCGGATTGCTCTGGATGCCGGAACCGCGGATACTTAACCTTGGTTGATCATTGGCTCCAAAGAATTCTTGTATCACGACGCCGGGTTCATACTTTAATGCGTCTTTAATGGTTTCCAAGCGTTGCACCTCCGGAGTCATCACGGCAACTGAGGTTCCACCTGCTATCAGCTTGTGCTGCCGTTTGATCGCTTCAAGAGAAGGCGCTGTGGAAATAGTCCATCCTGTTATTGCCACTTCTTCTAGCTGTACGCTCTTTTCGACTAGTGTGATCTTGTAAATTCGTTTTCCAAATTCATTTGCCCGTACGTCTATTTCCTTTTCCAACTGTCGATAAGCGCTGTGGCTGAAAACCAGAATATGAATCCCCTCCTTACACAAAAGGGAGAAAAAGCCATTGGAATCGGTAATTATCCCCTCGGATGGCGATCCTTTCAGAAATAGCGAAACCCCCTCGATTACATTGCCTTTATTATCCGTTACATAGCCTTCTATCCTCATATCTTTTTTATCTGTCTGTGCCTTAGCTCCAAAATGGAAACAGCAAACACTAAGTATGGCAACCATAACCATTGTTAACAATCGTCTACTTAGCATTGATATCCTGTTTGTTTCATTGTTATTTAGAATTAGTATAAATAAACATTATATTTACACAAAGCTATAAAAGACGCTCTTTCCTCGATACCCAAAACGGGAGTATTATTACCCAAAACGGGAATATTTACTACTCGTTGATTGATTTAAATAGTATAGGAGTGAAATAAAGTTGATGCTTTGAAGATTAATTTTAAGAATCATGGATGATGACAGTACATGCATTATTGAGCCCAATAAAACTTGAAACTTTTTCCGAATACTATTTTTTGCTGAAAACAGAAGTGCCGGAAGAATCTACTGCAGAGAGTATTATAAGTCAAGCTTCGTTATCAGCAGACCTTCCTTATTTTGGCAGTGACCCGATTATCAGACAACTCAGGACGGATGGACTCGTGATTCACGACTACAGGCTCCAACTTTGGGAAGATTCTGTTTTGAAAATCGCAGCTATGGACGATTGTGTGGTAATGAATTTCCTGTTCAAGGCCGAGAAAGAGGATCATGTAGAAACCAATGAGATATCAGGCTGTGCTTATGGCAGGCACAACCTACAATACAGTGCCGATTTTGTTGAAGAGTATCTGCTGCGCAGAAATTGTGAGTACGATTCTTTCTGCATTTTCATGAGCAAGGACTTCTATTTTAGACTTATCGGCAAGACAAACAGTTTATGTAATGAATTTGCGCAGCGAGTTAAAGGCGGTATCAGTGCCAGCCTGTCTCCAAACTATCTTCCGATGAATTTTGAAATGGATAGTATAATCAATAAACTAAGAAGCTGTACCCGCAAGGGTAGTTTTCACAGACTCTGCCTGGAAATTAAATTGCAGGAGTTGTTGCTATTGCAGTTCGAACAATATCATGACATGGTTGAAAAATCTCTTCCTCGGCAGGTATTGCATGAAGACGATGAAAAAAAGATCCGAATTGCCCAAGCAATTTTGGAAGAGTGCTACAATACTCCACCAACAATTAGGGAACTAGCACGGATGGTCGGTGTAAATGAGTTTAAGTTAAAGAAAGGGTTTAAAGCGCTTGTTCGGTGTACAATCCATGATTACGTTGTAAAGTACAGGATGGAAAAAGCAAACCAGATGATCAGGAAGCAAAATATGCAAATGCGCGATGTGGCTATTGAACTGGGATATAAAAACCCATCACATTTTTCTGCAGCATTCAAAAAGCATTTTGGTTTTCTGCCTACAGGAATGATCGGTTAAATCTGCGGAATGAACGTACAGATATCTCTTATTTTCTCTTGCTGCCCAGATTCGGCAGCCGCTCTTTCAAGGTCTACGGCCATTTCAGGATGAAAGTTTAATAAAAAATTAACATCCACACAATATTCCGAAAATTACGGCGTTATAATAATACAAATAAGGTTATTTTTAAGATAGCAGAGATGCTAACAAAAAAAAGAAATAACTTTATAAAGAGGGGTTGTACGAAAGTATAACCCCTTGATTTCTTCCTTTTGAAATCATTTTTTTTACCAATAATCTACCTCTAGCCCAGTTTTTCTCGCAACAATTCTTTATCAAGGCCTTTTTCATATTTCGCCACGACAAGTGTTGCAGCACCGTTTCCAATCAGGTTAGTAATTGCACGCGCTTCACTCATAAATCGATCGATTCCAAGTACTATTCCGACGGCCTCCACGGGTATATGTCCGACAACGGGCAAGGTCGCAGCCAATGTGACAAAACCGCTTCCGGTGACACCTGCGGCACCCTTTGATGTTAACAAAAGCACAAGAAGCAGTGTTATTTCTTGCTCTAAACTCAAGTGCATGTTCAAAGCCTGCGAGATAAATACCGCAGCCATTGTGAGGTAGATACAGGTCCCGTCCAAATTAAAGGAGTAACCCGTCGGGATAACGAGTCCGACAATAGGCTTTGAACAGCCCGCATCCTCCAACTTTTTCATAATGCCAGGAAGTGCTGACTCGGATGATGAAGTCCCTAATACTATTAAAATCTCTTCTTTGATATATTTCAGAAACTTGAAGATATTGACGCCCACGTAGAAGTGCAATACAGCACCGATAATGAATATGATAAATATAATACAGGTGAGGTAAAAGCTGATCATCAATAAGCCGAGCGAGGATAGAGCTTCGACACCGTACTTACCGATGGTAAAGCCCATAGCCCCCATGGCACCAATCGGCGCCAAATACATGATGATTTTGATCACTGCAAATAGCCCTTTTAGAAAGGAGTCTAATACATTCAATACAGGCTCCGAGGCCTTCTTGCCTATTTTCGTTAGTCCTACCCCGAATAACACAGCAAACAAGAGCACTTGCAGCAAATTATCAGAAGCAACTGCAGCAACGACGTTATCTGGAATAATGCTGATGATAAAATCCATCGTCGTTTTATGTTCTTTAGATTTCGATACATATTCGGAGACCGCTGTCGGATCCAGTTCGGATGGGTTAACGTTCATGCCGGTACCCGGTTGAATCCAGTTGACAAAGACTAAACCAATGAGCAAGGCTATTGTGGTCATGATTTCGAAATAGATAATCGCTGTGAGGCCAATCTTTCCAACTTTCTTCACATCTTTCATACCGGCAATACCGATTACGATAGACGCAAAAATCAGCGGTGCAATGACCATCTTGATTAGTTTGATAAAACCGTCGCCTAGAGGTTTCATCTTGACTGCAAAATCTGGATAAAAAATACCGATAAGAATACCGATGATAATAGCGAGGATGACTTGGACGTACAAGCTCGAAAGGATCTTCTTCATAATTACTTTTGTGGCTTACTCAATTAAGGTTTAGAATCTACAAAAGTCTAAATTTAAAGCAAAAAAGAAAGAGTATTGCAAACTTATTTGCAAATAATTGGAAGAAGAGATACGGCTTTAGTAAGTTTTTGCCGAAACTATTGATTAGAAACCGTCAGCTTATCAACATATTTATTGAGTGATTCGTTCAACAGGTAATTCCAACCATTTTCAAAGCGTACCTGACTGAACTGTTCACCGGCGTCGTGGAAGTTCTCAAGCCCTTCATGCGTCAGGTGCAAAGTTGTCGCACCTCCGCGAGGAATCAAGCGCCAGGTGATGATAGAAGTACCCTTGCTCTGTTTGGGATGGCGCCAGGTAAACTTAAAAAGCTCATTCGGAATCACATCGAGCACCTGGCAGTGATGAAGCGAATCTTCGCGCTTATTATGGCGGTAAAATTCAAATTCACCACCAATTTCCATCGTAAAATTGGGGATCTCAAAAAACCATTCCTTCATATTTTCTTTATTGGTGATGGCTTGCCATAAATCTGCTAGGGCGATAGGATAAGTTCGTTCAATGTGAATAGTTTGCTGGCGCATAGGATCCTCCTTTGTGTTGTTTTAAATATAAGCATTACTCTCCAACAATTTATTAAGCGTGGGTTAAAGTCCTGTAAAAAAATTGTCATACAGCTTGGTCTTTCCTTCGCCTCGTCTGGCCTTTCGATTTGTAAAAAACTCCGTATCTTTGTTAGTGATGAATGTAAATAGCTTACTTGAACGCGCATTGAATTTTGAATTCCTCTCGAAAGAAGAGGGAGTTTTTCTCTATCACCATGCGCCTACGGCCGATTTAGCTTTCGTTGCGAATGAACTTCGTAAAATTCAAGTTCCTTCGGGCAAAGTCACTTGGCAAATCGATCGTAATGTAAACACGACGAATGTTTGTATTGCGAACTGCAAATTCTGTAATTTCTTCCGTAGACCGGGACACGACGAAAGTTATATCACGGATATAGAAACCTATAAGCAAAAAATAGAAGAGACTTTTAAATATGGTGGCGATCAGTTATTGCTACAAGGTGGGCACCATCCGGATTTAGGATTGGCGTTCTACACCGATTTATTTAAAAAACTGAAAGAGCTATACCCTACCCTGAAACTTCACTCTCTCGGTCCGCCAGAAATTGCTCATGTTGCTAAATTGGAAAACATGAGTCATTTAGATGTACTGACAGCAATGAAAGAGGCGGGGCTAGACTCATTACCGGGTGCTGGAGCGGAGATATTGAACGATCGCGTTCGCCGCTTGATTTCCAAAGGTAAGTGTGGCGGCCAGGAATGGTTAGACGTTATGCGTGCAGCGCATAAAATAAATCTACCGACATCTGCAACAATGATGTTCGGTCATATCGAAACTATAGAAGAACGTTTTGAGCATCTGGTATGGATCAGAGAGGTCCAGGATGAAAAACCGGAAGACCACTATGGTTTTATCGCCTTTATCCCATGGCCATTCCAAGACGATGGTACGCTGTTGAAGCGCCTTAGAGGGATTACGAACAATGTAACATCGGACGAATATGTGCGCATGATCGCGCTAAGTCGTATCATGCTACCAAACGTAAAAAATATTCAAGCTTCTTGGTTAACCGTTGGTAAGCAGACGGCACAGCTATGTCTGCATGCCGGTGCGAACGACTTTGGTTCTATTATGATTGAGGAGAATGTAGTTTCTGCTGCTGGTGCTCCGCATCGATTTACATCGAAATCTATTCAGGATGCAATCGCTGAGGCTGGTTTTGAACCTCAACTAAGAACGCAGACTTACCAATACCGTGAACTGCCGGTGAATATGGAAGAGCAAGTGATTAACTATTAATAACGTCACATTGAAAGATATTCTATCAAATATTGAGGCCATCATTTTTGCATCCGCAGAGGGCATTAATCTTCATGATTTGCGCTTGGTGCTGCAGGAGGCTTTGGCAATAGAGATTACGAAGGAAGAACTTGACGAATTTGTTGGGAAAATAAAGCAAAAATATGCTGCGGAGGATCTGGTTTTCGAGTTGCATATGATCAATGAACAATATCAGTTTCTAACGAAAGCCGTCTATCATCCTGCGATTAACCAATTACAATTGCATAAGGAAAAAAGGAAGCTTTCGCAGGCTGGTCTTGAAACCTTAGCCATCATTGCTTATCGTCAGCCAATTACAAAATTAGAGGTCGAACAGATACGTGGTGTCAACTGTGATTATACCATTCAGCGCCTCCTAGATAAGGGCATGATCAGCATTGTTGGGAAAGCTGATTCTATCGGAAAACCGCTTCTATACGCCACAAGTTTCGAGTTTATGCAGCATTTTGGATTGCGGAGCACAAAAGAGCTTCCGCAACTGAAAGACATTGTGGCTGAGGAGAATAGCATTGGTGAAATTGTTGAATAAAATTTGTAAATGTTAAAGATTATACAGTAGGAAATAATTTCAAAAAAATATTTTTGAATTGAATTATCTTCTATAATTTTACCATACAAAAGATACAAAGTACAATATCATAATTAACAAAATGGCGACAATGCAAGTAATTGAAAATGATGTAATGGTTGAAGAAAGAGTATTCAACTTCAACGGTCCAGATGATGATTCTGATGACTTCGATGGCGATGAAGACGATTTCGAATTAGACGATATCGATGCTATCGGCGGAGGATACGATGACTTCGACGACGATGAAGACGACGATTTTTAATCGCGGTTAATCTGAATCACTTTTACCAATACATCAAGTTGGGAGGGCTATGTGTGGCCTTATAAAGGATAAAAGAAATTGAGCAAGCTTGGAAGAAATTCCAGGCTTTTTTTTAGATTTTAGAGGTGAGATGTAAGAGATTAGATGCCTAGCTTCGCATTGGGTTAAATTTGTTCGAATCAGGAAAGGACAATAAATCCGATCCTGCCCATCCTAAAACCCTTCCTTTCCTAGTTGAAAGTCAATCATATCATCCTCAAGAAAACCCACAAAAAAATGGCGACCCTTATCGGCCGCCATAGGTCTAAATACTAACTACTAAATACTAACTACTAAATACTTACCACTACTTTCTTCCAAACTCGTAGCCTACGCTGATAGAGGTTACGCGATTTAAGTATTTCGTGCTTGTATTGGAGATATTGATGAGACCTGCCGTACTTGACGCACTCAGCACGAAACCATTCATAAATCTATAGCCGAGCATAGCGCCCAGACCGAGGTCGAAAGGATTAAGCTCGTCTACGCCGCTTCCCCAGTTTATATCAATACCTTGTCTACCGCTAGTCACTTTTGCACTTACGCCATACGCTAAATAAGGTCCCCCTCCGTAAAAGAAATCCCCGCTCCGGGTTTCCACTCTGCCTAAGAAATTCACTGGTACTTGTAAATAAAGAAATTTGTCGATGAAAGTCCCTTCTGGAATCTTGGACTTAGCCCCTTTACCTTCCAATGAAAGCCCAGGCTGTATGGAGAAACCTGGAGATACGCGGACATCATAATAACCTGTGACATGAAATCGGGAAGCCACCTTGGTAGTGGCAGAATGGTCTCCTTCACGTACAAACTGATTTGCTAAATTATAACCCGCGCGGATTCCAAAATTGTTTTGAGCCAAAAGGCCAGTTGTCATGGCTAACACCAAAGCCATCGTTGAGAAGAATTTTTTCATATTGGTTTGTTAAATTTCATAATGACTGATCGCTGTTGGTCGACAGTCTAGGGCCTCGCTTACTTAAGTAGAAGCGTCTTCATAAAGATAATACTAATTACTTAGGATGTACACAATATTTATAATAGCATCTATAAAATTTTCCTATAATGTCAATCGATTTCGACTCTATTTGTAACCCTCCCTATTTTCGGACTGGCATCCAGGCGAGTTTTCAAATTTAAATATAGTTGTTATCAATAGGTCAATCTTTTTTAAAGTTGACCTATTGATAACATGCCGCCGGCAGGGCATCGTATTCCATTGGGGTTTTCCCTCCCAATGACTCGTGTGGTCTTTTGTAGTTGTAATCTTGTATCCATTCTTCTGCAAGTATCTGTACTTGTAGAGTGTCTTCAAAGAGGTAGGCATCGAGGATACTTTCCCGAAATGTGCGGTTGAAACGTTCAATGTAAGCGTTTTGCATAGGCCTGCCTGGTTGGATATACTGTATCTCTATTTCTTTGCCAGCACACCAATCTCGAAATTCCCTGCTGATAAATTCTGGACCATTATCCGTACGGAAACATGAAGGTTTTCCCTGCTCTTTTATGATGCGCTCCAATAGATAGGTTACTTTGCTTGCTGGCATACTATGTGCAACCTCAATAGCTATTGCCCGCCTGTTAAAGTCATCAATGATGTTCAGTGTCCTGAACTTGCGCTTATTGGTCAGTACATCGCTCATGAAGTCCAAAGACCATGTTCTAAGCGGCTTTTCTGGAATCGACAATGGTTGCTTTACCCGGGCCGGAAGTCGTCTTCTGGTCTTTCTGCGACGGTTCATCCCCAAGAGTTGATACACCCTGCGTATTCGTTTGTAATTCCACTTCAGTCCTTCGTGTCGGATCCGTGAATAGTAAAGGTCCTGTCCTTCGGTTGGATACCGATCGGCCAGCTCTCGGAGCTTCGCTATCGTTTCGCTGTCATCCTTCTTGTTCCTGTAATAATACATTGACTTGGGAAGATTGACAATCTTGCAGGCCCTGCTGATGCTGATCCGGTGCGTCGAAATCACATAAGCAGCCATATCCTTGCGCTGGCAGGGCCTCAGAACTTTTTTGATAGTACGTCCTTGAGGATCTTATGATCTAGGGCAAGGTCCGCATACATCTGTTTGAGACGGCGGTTCTCTTCCTCAAGTTCCTTCATACGTCGCAGCTCTTGGCTGTCCATCCCGGAATACTTCTTCTTCCAGTTGTAAAATGTGGCTTGGTGGACACCCAACTCCCGGCAGATATCAGAAGTGGATTTACCTGATTCATGTTGCTTGATCGCCGAAACGATCTGGCTCTCGCTGATTCTTGTCTTTTTCATTGTACTGTTCTAAGTTACGAATTTTCGCATTTCAAACAGTCCGACTTTTCGGGAGGGTTACATATTAATTCGAATATAATCCTACTTTTAAAATTACCTCAAAATTCGAGTTATTAAAAAGTAGATAACATCGGCTTTATTAGTTTTGTAGAACGCACCCCATTTTCGCTAAAATCTACCCCTAAAATCGATAATACACTAATAGTTTAAAATATATCTTTGAGATATTATTTATAATTAATCTAAATAAGAAAGTAAATGCATAAACATTGGGTAAAAACATGCGGCCGAATCTATATTATTCTTTTATTCATATCACTTTGCGCTTCCAACAGTGTATGGGGGCAAGACAGAAGCCAGTCAACAGCAATAAGTGTTAGCGGGCAGGTGTTCGACAAGGAGCACAATGCAATAGAAAATGCCTTGGTTATTATCCGAGGCAGCAAGCAATCGACCACAACCGACCAACAAGGCTTTTATACGCTAAAATGCAAATCAGGACAGCAGACCCTTCAGATTTCATTAACAGGTTATAAACCGATCAAAAGAACGATACATTTGAAGAGTGGCAATAACGAACAAGCACCCATCTATTTGGAGGCACATGAACAGACGAAAATTGCGGAGGTTGTCGTTGAGGGCAAATCGGCGATAAAAAACGTTAAAGAAAGCCCGTTCAATGTCGCAGTTTTAGATGCTAAGAAATTCCATAACAGCCCAGTCGAATTAACTGACGTATTAAATCGAGCGTCGGGAATAAAAGTTAGGCAGAATGGAGGTCTCGGTTCACGCAGTTCCATCAGTCTGAATGGCTTTTCCGGACGCCATGTTAAAATTTTTATCGACGGTGTTCCAGTGGAGGGTATGGGATCTGCTTTTCAATTAAACAACATCCCCATCAATCTCGCGGAGCGAATAGAAATTTACAACGGCGTAGTACCTATCGAATTGGGTGCCGACGCATTAGGTGGCGCAATCAATATCATCAGTAACAAAAACAACAAATCCTACGCTGAGGTATCTTACGCATACGGATCATTTAATACACATAAGACTAACATCAATTTAGGGCATACGACAAGGTCTGGATTTACGATTTTATTAAATGCTTTCCAAAACTATTCAGATAACAACTATCCTGTCTATACGCAAGTGCGTGATTTCGAAACCAGCATTATTTCCAAGGACAGTGTGTGGACTAAAGCTTTCCATAACAACTACCATAACGAAACCGCAGTGCTAAAAACTGGGTTTGTAAATAAAAAATGGGCGGACCAATTCCTTGTCGGAATTACTTTGGGAAAGGATTATTCTGATATCCAAAATTCCAATATCATGAAGATTGTCTACGGTGAAAAGTCCAGAAAGGGAACAACCGTCATGCCCTCACTGATTTATACGAAAAAAAACCTATTAACTACAGGTTTTGATATTACGCTGACCGGAAACTATAATCGTAATTATAACCAAAATACGGATACTGCAACGCGTGAGTACAATTGGTATGGCCATTTCGTCCAAAAAAAGACGGTCGGTGAAGGCGTCAACTCGATGGCGGAATTTTATAACAATAATGCCAACTCCTCACTGAATTTAATTTACAAAATCAACGAACAACATAGCTTTGCATTGAACGATAATTGGTCTACTTATAGACGTAAAAATGCGGATAAGAACATCATCAAAGATCAGTTCACCTTGCCTAAGGACAATTCAAGCAACTATAAAAATGTCGTCGGTGTATCCTATAAGTACAACTACAATAAAAAGTGGGTTAGTACTGTCTTCGGAAAGCATTTTATACAAAGTACAACAGGCATGGTCAATGTTGGCGAGAGTGAGTCTTTCCCAACATACAAACGGATGACAGCAAAATCTGACGCTTTTGGCTATGGCTTAGCGAGCAGCTATTTACAGAATGACTTCCAATACAAGTTTTCGGTTGAAAAAGCATTGCGTATGCCCTCTGCTATGGAACTCATGGGCGATGCTGTGCTTGAACGTGCCAACGCCTCGCTACGACCCGAAGTAAGTGAGAATTTCAATCTTGGTGTATCTTATCAGAAGGATTTTGCAAAAAACCATGCTGTCTATTTTGATGCCAGCGGCTTGTACCGGAATGTTACCGATTTTATTCAGCGACAAATCGTTCCTCGTACCGGCGAGGCCAGCAGTGTTAACCATGGAAGGGTGCGAAACATAGGCGTAAATTTTGAAGGACGCTATTACTACAAGCGTTTCTTCAGTGCGGGCGGAACGCTCACTTATCAAAGCTTAATCAACAAAGAAAAATACGATAAATATGAGAATGCGCAATTGTCGCAAACCTATAACGATCGTATGCCAAACCAGCCTTACTTCTACGCCAATGGCGAAGCGGAAATACGCATTCCGCACTTAGGTGGAAAGGCCAATCTATTCACACTGGGGTATCACTTGCAATATGTGCATTCCTTTTTTTTACGTTGGCCTAGTTTAGGCGAATCAGGCGAGAAAAGCAGCATCGAGAAGACCTTGTCTCATGATATCATTGCCTCCTACGCGATGAAATCAGGACGCTACAATATCAGCTTAGAAGGACGAAATATTACCGACCAACGCCTATACGATAATTATAGCTTACAAAAGCCAGGAAGAAGCTTCAACGTCAAGCTACGCTATTTTATCATGTAATTTTTTCAACAACAATCATATCATTATGTTCCAAACTCAATTTAAGAAACAAACAAATAGCAGATTATTTTTTGCCATCTGCGCATTAGCCATCGGAACAAGCTTCGCAAGCTGTTCTGATGAAGAAGTACCTAAGGACCAGCCACGTGAGTCCGAGAAAGTTGAATTCTTTATCGCTGCAACACAAGGTGAGGCATCTTATCTACTTGCGGTTCCCGATGTAACGAAAGGCACAACCACTATCAAGGGGAAAGGTTTGGAGGCTGATGCTTATACGGCTTGGGTATTCCCTACTCCTAAAGTTGCTATCGGCTTAAAATACCAAAAAGGTGATCCAGGCATTGGGATTGGCGTTGCGCTAGGTCCCGATGGAAAAATTGTAAAGAGCGGAAGTGAGTTCCAAATAAAATCAAGATTTACTACCTATGGTCCTTTCCAAGACAAAGTGCTATCCATCGTAGGTGGCGTCAAAGTAGCGGATGATACCAAGAACATTTATTCGACTTTCAATTTCATCGATCCCGCAAACGGCAATGCCGTTACTACGATCACAAAGAACACGACGAATCTGACCGGCAACGGAGAATATGCGACGCTATCCGGCGTAGTACCGTTTGGACCGAAAGAGTTCTTAACGGCATTAGTACCTTCTGTTATTAATTCAAATACAGGGGGCGGCGGTGCTTCGACTGGGCAGTCCAATTACCCCGATTCGGTGTGGATTGCTTCGTATGATAAGGATCTGAATATAAAGCATATCTACGGAGATGATCGTATTGGATATGCGTCTGGTCGCTTTCGATCGCAATATTATTCTTCTATTGCTCAGGATGGCAAAAATAATGTTTATGTTTTTTCGCCTGCGAACGACTCTCGATCAACAAAACCTGCCGGGGTTATCCGTATCAATGCCGGAAGCAAAACATTTGATAAATCTTATTATTGGAACCTAGAAAGCGCCGTAACGGCGGCAGGTTCTGCTGATCCGAAAATAAAATTCCAAAGAGTGTATCATATTGATGGTGACTATTTTGCATTAACATATGTACGTCCGGGCACTACCACGCAAAAGGGACCAGCACAACCCAATGACATCGCCATTTTAAACGCTGTTACCAAAACTTTCCAATGGGTGAAGGGGCTTCCAGATTTCAATGCTAATCCAACATTTGGTTTAGCAATCGCGGAGGATGGAAAACTTTATATACCCGTAACAGAAACGGGCAAAAACCCGGCGATTTATATTATCGATGCAGCAAGCGGTACAGCCAGCAAAGGATTAGAAGTCGAAGCAAGCGAAATTACTGCGATCGGAAAACTAAGCAAATAAGGTATTAACCATTCTATCCATATACCCTCGGAACGCGGGCTTCGGCCTGCGTTCTTTCTATCACAGCATAACATGGAAGCGCTAGTGCGGGCTATTCCAGTTTTCCCGCTTCATCAGTTCGTTCGGTGTATATCCGAAATGCTGCTTAAACACCTTGATAAAGTGCGATACACTTCGATAGCCCAGTCGCGTTGACAGCTCATTGACGTTATAATTATTTCCGAGTAAACTACGGGCAAGCTCCATTCTGCACTTCACAATATATGCATAAATTGACGTACCGAACAAGTTCTTGAAATCTCTTTTCAGGTTCTTTTCGTTGTACCGAAAATGAAAAGCTAGTTCATGCGCATTTGGTGGTCTTTCTAGATTCGCTTCCAAATAAGACTTTATCTTTAACAGTGTCTCCCGAAACGGTGCGTCGATCTGATTGATTTGCGCGTAATTACGACTTTGATGCACTAAAAAAAGCAACTCCTTCAACTTTATCGCGATATACATGTAGGTGTTATAGGGAAAGCGTTCGGGGCCATGAAAGATTTCTTCGATCACCTTCAGCATCTGTAAGTCCAGCATAAACGACTCGTTGGGACGGTTTTCCGGAACTCCGGATTCTACATATTGGTGAAATCTATCGTTTCTTAACCAAGTCTCCCCTTCTGTTAGCTTGAGATAGTATTCGCGGGACATCTTCAGAACAATGTAGTTCAATTCATTATCTGGCTCAATATTTATCTTTCCTCCTCCGCCTTGCTCGTTTAAATAGTTATGGAGCAACATCCCTATCCGGTGTGCGTAATTTTGCAGTCCAGCGCCATTTTGCACTGATGTCTTCCCATTTAAATAAAAGAAAAAACGGACATGATCGCCGGTCGCTGAAAATTCTTCCGAAAGGATCTGCGTGGTTTTAAGTTTACATTCTTCGAGGAAGAAACCTGATGAATATAGCTGTTTTAAATGTATGGACGCCACATGAAAGCGTTCGAAAGCAATATTCTCATGCTGTATTTTAGCGTTTTGACAAAATCCATCAGGAATTTCCAAATCGTAGGTTACAGAGTCGAGTTCTGGAATTCTAGAATAGAGGTGCATAAGAACTAAAAAAATTCAATCAATTAATATCAACAAAAGTAATTAATTTAGATTTAATCTAATTAAAGTACTTAAAATTTACTAGATTTGCTCCCGGAGTTGATACTCCCATTCTTTACTATGAAATAATAAGCGTAGACAGATAAAAAAAACAAAAATGAAAAAGCTATTATTACCTGCCTTCCTATTTTTTGGACTTTGTGCAAGTGCACAACAAAGCAGCCTATTAAATCATGATTTCTGGAAAACAAAACCTGACCTTAATACTGTGAAAGCAGAGATTGAGAAAGGGAATAGCCCGTCGCAACCCAATGCGGGTTCATGGGATCCTGTATCTATTGCTATTGTTAACGGCGCATCCACAGATGTATTAAAGTACATGATTGAACAAGAAGGAAATGGCATCGATAAAAAAACGCACCATAGCAGAAGTTATCTTCATTGGGCAGTAGGTTCCGGAAATGCTGAATTAGTTGATTATCTAATTGCTAAAGGATCTGATGTTAAGTATCAGGATAGCCACGGTGCCTCTATTGCAGGATCTGCGGCTAGCTCTGGAACAACCAATTTCGCCATCTACGAATCGCTATTTAAAGCTGGTGTCGATCCAAAACAAACCTATGATGACGGTGCAAATATCTTATTGTTAGCTATCGCCATGGATGAGGACTTAAAGATTGCTGATTACTTAACGACAAAGGGTCTGTCAATTAAGGATAAGGACGCTAATGGTGCTACTGCTACAGATTACGCTTCGCGCTTTGGTAATAAAGCATTAATTCAGAAGTTAATTGCAAAAGGCGTACAACCTACGGGCAACGCGTTATTCTTCGCTGCAATGGGATCCAGACAAAAATCAAACGGCCTAGATACGTATCAATATTTAGTAGAGGATTTAAAACTGAATCCGAAAACTACGAATAAAGACGGTGCGACGATTCTTAACTCATTGGTTCGTCGCCCTGACATGGCTGTAATCAACTATTTCTTAGCCAAAGGAGTAGATCCTAACATTGCAGACAGAGAGGGAAATACACCGTTAATGGGTGCCGCTGCTGGCCGTGATTTAGCTGCTGTGGAATTATTAATATCAAAAACAAAAGATATTAATGCGAGGAACGAAAAAGGTGAATCCGCATTAACGAAGGCCGTGACAACTGGTGCGCCAGAAATCGTTCAAGCCTTATTGAAAAATAAAGCAGACATTAATGTATTGGATAAAGATGGTAACAACCTGGCATTCCATTGGTTTAACTCGTTCCGTCCATCTCCTGCATCCGCAGCGCAGAAATCCGACCCCTTTACGGAGAAATTGCAAATCTTAAAAGCAGCGGGACTAGACGTAGCTAAACCACAGGAAAACGGCAGTACCCTATACCACATTGCGATTACGAAAGAGAATATGGACTTGATCAATAAAGCAGCAGAATTGAACGTGGATATCAATGCACAAGATAAAGACGGGATGACGGCATTACACAAGGCAGCTTTGATCGCGAAAGATGATGTATTCTTGAAGAAACTTGTAGAGCTTGGTGCGAAGAAAGACTTGAAAACAGAGTTTGATGAAACGCCATTTGACTTAGCAAGCGAAAACGACTTCATTAAAGAAAATAACGCGGCTTTAGATCTTCTTAAATAACAAAAAATGAATAAACTATATAAAGTATTTACGGTTCTATTCTTCGTTCTGCTTGGCATGGGGACTTCCTCAGCACAATCGAGCAAATACAAATGTATGTTGCAGATGAACAGCTACCAAGGTGAAGCGGCCTATGTTGTTATCTCATTAATCAACCCGAACGGTGGCTATGAGAAAACACTTGCTGTACTTGGTCCTGACAAGCAATGGTACAATACGTTAAAAGAATGGTACAAGTTTCAAACAAAATCAAAAGAGAAATTAAGTGCTGTAACGAGTGCTTCTATCGGTGGTGGTGACAGAGCAATCAAAACCATTAGTATCGAGGATAGCAAATTAAATAAAGGTTATAAGTTGCGCTTTGAAACCGCTGTAGAAGAACAGAAGTACCATGTAAAGGATATCGAAATCCCTTTAACGACGCAGGGTATCACTGAGCGTGCAGCTGGAACAGGTTATTTACGATTCGTTAAACTAAGTAAAGTTCAATAATAATTTGATATGGTATTATCCCTTTGGCGATATGCACATCTTGCCCTAGCGATTATTTCTTCAATTTTCCTGATTATTTTATCGCTTACAGGAGTTATCCTATCGGTAAATGCCATATATGAAAAAACTCCCGATCTCCAAGTCGATAATTTTGAAACGGTAAATCTCGCGCAGGTTATTCCAACGCTGCAGGAGATTTACCCGGAGATCATTTCCATCTCGGTAGACCACCGAGGGTTCGTCAGCATCGATGCTATCGACGCGGATGGCGAATCGATAAAAGGCTATATCGATGTCAATAGTGGCGAGAAGATCGCCCCTATTGTTCAGCAAAGTGCTTTTATACAATGGACTACTGCGCTACACCGTTCCTTATTTCTTAAAGAAACCGGACGTACCATCGTAGCCATTGTTTCATTCCTATTGATCCTGATCAGCATCAGCGGTATTGCGCTGATTCTTAAACGCCAGAAAGGGATTCTTCACTTTTTTGCAAAAATCCAAAACGACTTCTTTGCGCAGTATTTCCATGTTGTCACCGGACGCTGGATGCTTATTCCCATTCTACTGATTGCATTTACAGGGACTTGCCTATTTCTATTACGATTAGCAAGTTTCCAAGGTGAAAACCAAGAGGTAAATATACCTATAGAAGAGACGGAAGATGAACAAATAGTAGCAACAAAAGATTTTCCAATCTTTCAAAAAACATTGTTGAAAGATGTGGAACAAATTGACTTTCCATTTATTCCAGACGATCCTGATGAGTTTTTCATCATCAAGTTGAAAGATCAATCCATCAGTGTCAACCAAATCAGTGGCGCTATTACCGAGCAGACCTTATTTCCGAAGCAAAAAGGATGGGAAAGCTGGAATCTCGATATGCATACCGGTAGAACCAACATGATTTGGGCATTTATATTAGGCATCGCCTCCATCAACATTCTGGCCTTTATCTATACAGGTTTTGTCATCACGCTAAAAAGAAGCAAAACCAAGATCAAGAACAAATATAAAGCGGAACAGGCACAGATTATTGTTCTATATGGATCGGAGAATGGTAGCACGTTGTTTTATGCGAATAAGGTTCACCAACAACTACTTGCCGCCGGCGAGAAGTCATTTATTACGGGTCTAAATCAATACCAGACTTACCCCGAAGCTAGGCAGCTACTCGTTTTTACTTCCACCTATGGACTTGGAGATCCTCCGTCCAACGCTGGTAAATTTTTCGAGCTATTGCAGCAGTTTCCACAAAAACAACAGGTAGAATACAGCGTCGTAGGTTTCGGATCTAAAGCCTATGCCGACTTCTGTGCATTTGCATTAGAAGTCGATAAAGCACTTTCTGTTCAGGAATGGGCAAGTCCCTATCTCCCAGCCCATGTTGTTAATGATCGCTCCATAGACGATTTTCTGATCTGGATCAACAATTATAGTGAGAAATCATTGCTAGCCTTAGCGACAGCAGCCTCGGTCTATGCGGAGAAACAGAAGAAATTGCATAAGTGGAAAGTGATTGAAAAAACGGCTGTTACTCCAGATAATAGCACCTTCCGCGTCACCTTGAGACCTCTCTCTCGGGTGAGTTTTAGTTCAGGTGACCTGTTGGCCATCTATCCTGCGAACGATCAGCGCGAGCGTTTATATTCCATCGGTCGATGCAATAATTTGCTGCAATTGATCGTGAAGAAACATGAGTTCGGATTAGGTTCGGGTTTTCTACATGACCTGCAATCAGAGCAGGTTATTAAAGCGCGTATGATGCCAAATAAGGACTTTAACTTTCCAAAGAAAGCTAAGGAGGTAGCCATGATATTTAACGGGACCGGTATTGCGCCGTTTCTAGGGATGATTGATGAAAACAATAGGCAAATCCCACTCTACCTATACGGGGGTTTTCGTCATGAAAACGATTGGGTTAAGGAATATCAAAAGTTTGCAGAATCAAATATGCAGAAAAAGAAATTGATTGATTATCAATTCGCTTACTCCCGCAAAATTCCTGGGCAATATGTTATGGAATTAATTGAGAAGGATGCTGAACGATTTGCAAACCTTCTACGCAATAATGGCTGTATTATGATTTGTGGATCCCTTGCAATGCTTCGCGATGTAGAGAATGTCTTAAACCACATTGTAAAAGAAAGAAATGGTCAACCCCTAACGTTCTATCACGACAGCAAACAAATTCTTCACGACTGTTATTAATATGAGCTAGATCATGCAGCGAGCCCTATTATGCATTATTTTTATTGTTACCGGACTACCGATTAGCTTTGCACAGGTGCAGATTCGTCGCGCGATGACCTTGATGGGCTCCCAATTTGAGATAACCCTGGTCGATCAGGACAGCAGTATCGCAAATAGCCGCATTGATCAAGCCGTCGCTGAGATCGAGCGCATTGAGAATTTGATTTCGGAATGGCGCTCGCATACGCAAATTGCTGAAGTTAATCGGAACGCTGGAATTAAAGCCGTACAAGTGGACCGGGAACTGTTAGAACTGACCCAAAGAGCCTTATATTTTTCGAAAATAAGCGATGGCGCATTCGACATCAGCATTGCAGCACTTGACAAAGTTTGGCGATTTGACGGCAGTATGGAAGAAAAGCCAAGCGCAGTTGAAATACAAAAATCCATTGCTCATGTAGGCTATCAATATATCGAAATCGACAGCGTCCATTCAACCATATTCCTTAAGAAACCAAATATGAAAATTGGCTTTGGCTCTATCGGAAAAGGCTATGCAGCCGATCGAGGTAGACAGCTGATGCAAGACCTAGGCGTGCAAGCAGGCATGATCAATGCATCGGGCGATATAGCTTCTTGGGGTCAACAAGTAAATGGCAAAGCTTGGTCTATCGGCGTATTGAATCCCTTCAGATCGCATAAGATGATTAAAGTGCTAAAGTTTCATGAACATGCGGTCGCCACCTCGGGTAGCTATGAGAAATATGTAGAATTTGATGATGTGCGATATTCCCACATCATCGATCCCAAAACGGGTTATCCTGCGACTGGAGTCGTAAGTGTGACGGTTTATGGTCCATCGGCAGAGTTTGCCAACGGCCTTTCCACCTCCATGATGGTATTGGGCGTTAAAGAAGGTAGAAAATTGGCTAAGCAATTCCCGAAATATAAGTTCATCATTATTGCTGACAATAAAAGGATATATCGATAATTCAAACTGCTCTACCCTTTAAATTGGCTGGGACTAATTCCAAACCTTGACTTAAAGGCTGTTGAGAAATGTTTCTGATTCTTGTAGCCTAATAGTTCCGCAAGTTCTGCAATACGCAACTCTCCCCCCTCTAACAATTCTATAGCCCGATCCATTTTCGCATCACGCCAAAAAGCGAAAACAGTGGTACCAAAAACCTCTTTAAAACCTTTCTTCAACGTACATTCATTGGTCCCGACTTGATGTGCCAGATCCATTAATGTCAAATCGGCATCAATACGGTTGACAATAATATCTCTTGCAGCATAGATCCGTTCGACGGTACTTCGACTTAAGGCGCTATTGAAAGTTTCTTCTTTTGAAAACTGTTCGAACTGCAGCATCAGTAACTCAATGACTTTGGATTCTAAAAACATTCGCTTAAAGACACCTTGACGTTTGCAAGTTAAGATATCCTGAATAATTTGAAACATTTTAGCACTGATGCGTGCATTCCTTTGTCCGAATAAAGTCGATTTACGTTGCTCGATTCGATTTCTAAACTGATCGAAGACTTCACTCCCCTCCGGTAAAAACCGTTTGAAAAATGAGGGTGTAAAGTTAATTTCAAATACTTGCAACTCTGGGCTATCCCATAACATATTTCCGGATAAACAATTGCCATAAATGATATTATGGTCGAAATTTACGTATTCAACTGTTCCATGTTCCAAATTTACCTGGGCAGCGCTATGCCCTTGCAATGCGAAATGCATCTCGATCGTTTCGAAATCACTTTCAAAACTAAACCTGATCCGTTTCCTATGTGATAAATACCCATAACCAATATGTACGCCCTCAAAAGATAGTTCGCGATAATACCCCTGATCTACCAGCTGATTCAAGTTGACTATATCTTCCATTAGTTCCTGCTTTCCAACTAATTTTTGATTAATAAATTCTTTATTAAATGTTAAATTTCCCGTCTCGCTATCATAAACCTTGAGATTCATTCTTTAGTATTTAGGTTATCCCTTATTTAGACCTTTTATTCCCTTATCCAAACCTTATTGATTTTTGTTTAGGTTACATTTGTATAAATATAAGATTAATTCACAATGATTTTTAGTATTAATAAGAAAACTAACGAAAGTAAGAATTAAAAAATTAGACGATATGCCTAGAATCCCTCAATGGATGGCAGACGCCATGGAAAAATTTTTTAGCGGCAGTTACCATGCCTCTCGAGTCACAGAAATAGAATACCTTGCCCCTACCCTTAAATACGTACGCTTCGAAGGCGATTTTTCGGGGGTTAAGACAGATTTTGTTGCGGGAAATGTTGTAGAAATTAGAGTAAATGAGACAGAATTTCGACATTATACCCCTTCGTATTTCAACAGAGAAGAAGGAATTTGCGATATACTTTTTTATTTGCACGACAAAGGTCCCGGCAGCCGTTGGGCCGAACAACTGCGCATTGGTCATCAGGTAAAATTATTGGGCCCGGGTCGCAAAATGTCTTTTGTCAAATATGCGAGTGCACATGTGGTTATTGGTGATGAAACATCCATCGGGCTAATGCAAAGCATTAGCAATGCTTCAAAGCTGAAATCGCGCCCATGCTTTTGTTTTATTGAAATTCAGCGAAAACATAGTAGTTGGCTCGAGTGGATTAATTGGGAGGATAGCAGCTATGTCCCACTATGTCCGAGCGCGCTGGAAGAGGCTTTTCGGCAGTATGCTGAATGGATTGACAACAATAATATCCTACCCTCCTATATCGCATTTTACTTGTCGGGCAATACCGACACCATAGCGCGCTTTCGCAAGGAACTGATACGAAAAGGATATAGCAACAAACAAATACAAACTTATCCCTACTGGGCCGAGGGGAAAATCGGCCTCTAGAATTACTTTTTGTTTAAACAGCGAATTGAAAAAGACAATTTGCTCTATTAGTTTTCCTTAAACTTGCCTGGTCCTGAATTGACGTTTAGTCTTATTAGTAATTTAATTCTGGGATCGGGCAGGATTAAGGTTTTAACTATATAAATGCAGGCAATCCAGATCTCTCAACCTACTAGCCAGCCTATCCAACCAATTCCAAATTTTACCGTCGTAGCAAACTATTATGCACAATGAGTTGTTTCATTAAGAAACATCACAATATGAATTATAAGACCTGTCTTAAAATAGCGTTGGGCTCCGCAATACTGATCGCCCCATTTTTAATTAGTTCATGTAAAACCGTCAAAGTACCTCCTGGAGTAAATGTTGTCGACAATTTCGACATAAAATCTTACGCAGGAAAGTGGTATGAAATCGCACGCTTTGATTTTAAGCACGAAAAAGATATGAATCAAGTGACGGCCGAATATTCACTGAATGAGGATGGAACGATTAAAGTCTTGAATAAAGGTTATGACACAAAAAAGGGAGAGTGGAAAGAATCTGAAGGGAAAGCGGATTTCGTTGGCGACCCGACCAAAGGAGCTTTAAAAGTTTCATTCTTTGGTCCTTTTTATTCCGGCTATAATGTGGTCGCTATGGATCCTGCCTACGAGAATGTTCTGGTTTTCGGCGAAAGCACAGACTATATTTGGTTCTTGTCTCGTAATAAGACTATGCCTGAACGTGTAAAGGAGGCCTTTGTAAAGAAAGCGATGGACGCAGGCTACGATATGAACAGACTTGTTTGGACGGAACAAAAATAAGATAACATAAATAAAATATTAGGCGCCCTCGGGCAAAAATCTACACTATGAGTACTGAAAACTTAAATAACAAAGAAGCAATCGATAAATTAAGAGAGATGGTCGATAAGATTGATATTGGGATGCTGTGCAGCTTTAAAAAAGACGAAAAGCAACCGCATGCTGTGCCAATGAGCCGACAGGAGGTTGATGAGCAGGGCAATATATGGTATCTGTTTTCGAAACAAAGTGAAACTTATCAGCATCTCCAAGACGACCGACAAGTTTCGTTAATCTATGCACAACCTAAAGACTATGAGTTTTTGACTATCAATGGGCATGCTGAAATTTCTAGAGATGAAGCACGCATTGAAAAGTACTGGAACAAGATGATGGAGGGTTGGTTCGAAAAAGGAAAAGATGACCCCAACATTCAGGTGCTAAAGGTTGTTCCTAATGACGCTTATTATTGGGACCAAAAGTCGAGCAAACTAGTTACCTTGTTGAAAGTAGCTGCCAACGCAGTAACGGGTAACAATTTCGACGTCGGCAGAGATGGAAAGCTATCCCTTTAAGCAAAATAAAACTTTTGAAGAAGCTCTTTTCTTTTACTAATATTTTTAGTATTTTTGTTGTAATCATCTATTATAATTATGATTACAGCAGAGGAAAAGCTATCGATATTAGCAGACGCAGCGAAATATGACGTCAGTTGTAGTTCCAGCGGCGGGAAGAGGAAAAATGAGGGCGGAATCGGTGACTCATCTCGTTCGGGTATTTGTCATACCTATACAGAAGATGGGCGCTGCGTTTCCCTTTTAAAGATTTTGCTTACCAACTATTGTATATACGATTGCGCATTCTGCGTCAGTCGCCGCAGCAACGATATTCAGCGAGCTGCATTTTCAGTGAATGAGGTCGTTCAACTAACGATGAATTTCTACCGAAGAAATTATATTGAGGGTCTTTTTTTAAGTTCGGGCATCTTTAAATCGGCAGACTTCACGATGGAGCGCTTGATGCGTATTGTAAAAAAGTTGAGAACAGAGGAACGTTTCTTCGGCTATATACATCTGAAAACAATTCCCGGCGCGAGTGAAGAGCTTATCAAGGAGGCAGGACTTTATGTGGATCGGATGAGTGTAAATCTAGAGATTCCTACGGAGGAGGGACTAAAACAACTAGCGCCGGAAAAAGATCATGAGTCTGTACGGAAACCGCTGCAATTCGTTGATCAGCAAAAGATCATGCTTGCTGAAGAAAAAAAGTTGATGAAGCATGTGCCTACGTTTGTTCCGGCAGGGCAAAGTACGCAAATGGTGGTTGGGGCGACTTCAGAGACGGATTATGACATCATGAAAATCTCATCCGAGTTTTACAAAACCTATCACCTTAAGCGCGTCTACTACAGCGGCTATATTCCCATCAATCAAGATCATAGCATACTGCCGCAGGTCGGGACTGCTCCTCCGCTGATTCGAGAGAATAGACTCTATCAGACTGATTGGCTTTTAAGGTTTTACAATTTCAAGCTGGATGAGATTCTCAATCCGAACCATCAAGATTTGGATTTAGATATTGATCCGAAATTAAGCTGGGCTTTGCGCAATCCTCAACTCTTTCCAATCGACGTTAATACAGCAGACTATGCCATGATTTTGCGTATTCCTGGTGTAGGTCGGGGCTCGGCACTGAAAATTATACAGGCGAGGAAGTTTGGAAAGCTCTATGAGCATCATTTGAAAAAAATTGGCATCGCTTTCAATCGTGCAAAGTATTTTATGCGCTATGCTGACTCCACACGAAATTGGGGCGACCTGCAAATGGCGTCTGTGAAAAGCTCAATATTAGCTACCGGAACGAGCAAATATCTCCCGAAGACTCCGAATAATCAATTAAGTTTGTTTGCATGACCTACTATATTTTTGATGGCAGCTACCTAGGTTATCTAACTGCATTTTTCCATTCCTTTCAAGATAGAGAACTGGAGGCAGTACCCATGATTCAAGAGAAGTTGGAATCAAGTTTATTTGCTACGAAAGTTTATATCAACACAGATCATGAACGTGCTAAGCGGATTTTAAAGGGGTTGGAAAAGCATATAGCGAAAGATCGTGTTCATGATTTTTATCGAAACTTTCTTTCGGAAGATGTACATGCATGGCGTATCGGATTCAAATTAATGCGGAGTATCTTCACAAATAATCCCAATATCTTAAAGAACTATGCCGATGCGGACGCTCTGGCTTTTTCCCAATCGATTAAAAAAATGGGGAGAGAGAGACATCGAATGAAAGCTTTCATCCGCTTCAGCAAATCTGCAGATGATTTATATAGTACCGTTATTGAACCTGACTTTAATGTCTTGCCGCTGATTATTTCCTTCTTTAAAAAGCGATTTGCCGATCAGCGTTGGTTAATCTACGATGTGAAACGTCGTTACGGTTATCTCTACGATTTGCGGGATATACAAGAAGTAACACTTTCCGATGCTTCCAACAGCAATGGAGACTTGGCGATTCAGATCGAATTGGATCAACAAGAAACACATTATCAGCAGCTATGGAAAGCTTATTTTAAAGCAACTAATATCGTAGCACGTAAGAATATTAAGCTGCATGTACAGCACGTCCCGAAGCGTTATTGGAAATATTTAGTCGAAAAACAGGATTAGTCTAAATTCGACTACTATTTGATCAATTTCTTTACTTCTTCCAACTCGTCAATTTCTTCTACGGTCTTGTCTCTGCGCCAGCGAGCAATACGAGGGAATCGCAAGGCTATCCCTGATTTATGTCTCGAACTCCATCCAATTCCTTCAAAGGCAATTTCGAATACCAACTCGGGCTTGACCGTTCGTACGGGTCCGAACTTTTCAATCGCGTTTTTATTTATAAAACGACTTACTTCCTGAATTTCCTTATCCGTCAGCCCGGAATAGGCTTTGGCGATGCTGACCAGTTTGTCCCCGTCACGCACCGCAAATGTGTAATCCGTATAGTATCCACTACGTCGTCCACTACCCTTTTGCGCATAAATTAACACGGCATCGATGGATAGGGGGTCAATTTTCCATTTCCACCAATCGCCACGCTTCCTTCCGGCGTGATAAATAGAATTCTTATGTTTTAACATCAGGCCTTCACTATTGTTCTCCCGCGCAGAAGCACGCAGGGCATGCAGGGTATCAAGATCTTGAAATTCGATCAAGGGGGATAGTCTAATGGAACTGGATTGATTCTCTTGGAATAGCTGTTCTAGTCTCTCCCGTCGCGATGCCATCGCTGTGTGTCGAAGATCTTCTTGATTTAACTCTAATAAATCGTAGAGCAACATGCTAACGGGAATATCCCGTTGCATTTTATCTGTGACTGACTTCCGATTCAGTCGCTTCTGCAGAAACGTAAAGTTTAAAACTTCTCCATCGAGGATGGCTAAAATCTCACCATCCAGAACGAAATCTCCATGCCAGTTACTAAATTCCCGCACTAATTCCGGGAATTGATCGGTCACAAGTTCCTCCCCTCGCGACCAGATAAAAATTTCATCCGCCCTTTTAATTATTTGTCCACGAATGCCATCCCATTTATACTCTGCCTGCCATTCTTGCGGATCAACAATAGTTTTTTCAAGATTTTCTAAGGGGTAAGCGAGGCAAAATGGATAGGGTTTCGAAAGATTGGTATTGACATACTGTCCTTTGATGAGCAAATCAAAATCTACATCATCTATCAACCACTCTCCCATAATGCTATGAGCAACGGCAGAGGCATCGAGCCCACTATAAAGTGCAATCGCATTGATTAGACTTTTCGCTGAAATACCAACGCGGAAGCTACCTCCTAACAGTTTATTAAAAATAAAGCGTTCCTGATGCGGCAGACCCTGCCAGGCATGAAGCACAAAAGCTTTCTTTTCCTCATCGCTTTTATCGTGCAGATCTAGAATTCTATCCATCCATTCGGACAATGCCAAATCAACACTGCCGGTGGGATTGGGCAACAATAAAGAAATAGTCTCTGCAAGATCCCCGACGGATGAATAGGACTCCATGAAAAGCCAATCTGGGATATCCACGATTTCTTTAACCCACTCGCGCATTAGCGCTGTACTGACCTGTCGCTTTGGGCGCCGCCCTGTGAACAGGCTCAAAAACCAGAGTTTATCCCGGTTCTCGGCATGCTCCAAATATTGCACGATCGCTTCCGTTTTAAGCGATGTCTTATTGGTACTGTCCAAGCTGTTGATCAGTTGAGCAAATTCTTTCATATGGCTTCATTTTCATTCATCAATGCCTCTTCTTTTTCCACCCCAAAATCGGTTTTTACTTCTTCTGCAAGGATTCCATTTTCATTGAGGTACTTGCTGAATACTGCGGTTTGCCCATGCGTCACATAAACCTTCTCGGCACCGGTTTCCCGAGTAACACGTAATAAATCATTCCAATCGGCATGGTCACTTACCGCGAAACCAGCGTCTGCACTTCGCCATCGCCTTGCTCCACGCACCGACATCCAGCCCGAGCAAATAGCGTAAGCCATATGCGGAATGCGCTTGATAACATGGGTTCCAACAAGCGAAGGCGGCAGGATGACAATATTTTTATCTACATACTTCAGATCTTCGCGAAGATCCACGGTTTGATATTCGGGCAATACGATGCCCACGCTTTCGTACGCTTTATTTAATCGCGCGATAGAGCTATGCACATGAATGGGCGCCATGTCCTGCACCGCTCTCATAATGCGCTGTGCTTTTCCTAATGAATATCCGACAAACACCGAAGTCTTTCCATAGGATTGGTTTCTAATAATCCAATTCTGCAATTGCTTATTGAGATTTTCCACCGTTTCCCATTGATAAATTGGGAGTCCAAAGGTGCTTTCCGTGATAAACTCATGACAAGGCACAAGTTCAAAAGGCGTACTTAGTCCGTCATCTTGCAACTTATAATCACCCGAAACAACCACGACTTTACCTTTATATGCTAATCTTACTTGAGCCGAACCAATAATATGTCCCGCCGGGTGCAAGGAAACTTCGACTCCATTGATGGATACAGGTTCGTTATAATCTACGTCCTGAACCTGTATAGCTTCTCCAATTCGTATTTTGAGAATGGGCGTGGTAAATCGATGGCATAAATAGCTTCCCATTCCAGGGCGAGCATGATCAGCATGCCCATGTGTAATAACCGCTCTATCTACAGGAAGCCATGGGTCTATATAAAACTTACCAGGTATACAGTAAATGCCTTGTGGTCGAAATTCGATAATCTGCATATCAAATGAACGAGTAACCCTACGTAATTGTTTGCAATAGCAATCGTGCCATCCTGTTAACAAATGGAAGGTGCAACAAATAAATCGGCTTTTCTTTATTTAAAGCCGTAAAAACAAGTAACTTTGTTTCATCTACAGAAGTATCTACTTATGAAATCAACACTAATTGGCATTCTTGCCTTAGCCCTGCTATGCACTCTTCAATCTACTATCCTTTTCGCACAAGATGGAACGCTGAATTCGGATGAACTATTCTTACGAGCGCGTACCGAAGCGTTTGACAACAAGAATTATCCTGCAGCTGTGGGACTAGCAAAACAGGCGCTACAAAAAAGTCCAGATTATACCGATATCGGTGTTTTTTTAGGCAGGCTATACACTTGGATGGATCAGCCAGATTCGGCAAGAATGATATTTAAGCAACTAGAATTACAGAATACGACCGATGAGGATTTTCATTTGGCGTATGGATCGATGGAATATTGGGAAGACCAAAATGAAGAAGCGCTCCGTGTAGTGAACCGTGGTCTTTCTTCTCATCCAAAGTCTACTGACTTATTATTATTGAAAGCCAAGATATTCAATGCATCCAAACGTTATACCGAGGCTAATGAACAGTTAAATGAACTCCTCGCTGTGGACCCGAAAAATAGCGGCGCCCGGGAGTTAGTCAACTCAATCCGCGAGCAAGTGGGTGGCAACGAGGTAGGTGTCACGTATAACTGGATGCACTTCGACAAGCAGTTTGCCGATGATTGGCACATTGTAGGATTAAGCTATAAGAGGCGCACATCTATTGGATCTTTCATCTTTAGAACGAACTTAGCGAACAAGTTTGGCAGTAGCGGAACACAGTTTGAACTTGAAGCTTATCCCCGTTTATCTAAAATATTCTATATGTATTTAGGAACAGGCTACTCCAATAGCGAAGGTCTTTTCCCTAAGTTTAGAACGGGAGCATCCTTATATGCTAATTTGCCCGCAAGTTTTGAAGCCGAGCTAGGTTACAGACAATTGAAATTCACGGAAAATGTCTGGATGTATACTGCTTCTGTGGGTAAATATTATAAGAACTTTTGGTTCAACGCTAGAACGTATCTGACTCCTGGCGATAGCAACATCTCCCATTCGTATGCAGGTACAGTACGTTATTATACCAAGGGTGCAGACGACTATTTTGGATTCATCGTTGGTACTGGTATCAGCCCCGAAGAAAATAGAGAAAACTTATTAGTAGGCGATAGCTACAAGCTAAAAACCTTTAAAACTGGTTTGGAATACAACTTGAGCGTCAAGGAGAAAAACTTATTTTCTATCTCTGGAACATACTATAATGTAGAGTATCTCCCGGAGGTTAAAGACAACCAGATAGACATCACTGTCGGCTATAAACGTAGATTTTAAAAGCTACTGAAAGAATTTCTTGTACACTGAATCTGGCAATAGAGAAGACGATTTGATAAACTGCTTGTTCATCTCGCGGAAAGTATCAAATCGTTTTTTCATGGCTTGATCTGCACTTGCATCGCCAAAAGGTTCTTCATTTAATTTACTGTCCAACTTAAACATCCTGTTGTCGTTGATATGCATATCGTCATATACGAAGTCTATCAACTGCGATTTGCTCTGCATCATCGGAACACCGATACTTGGTTGCGAAGCCCCGATGTCCAGCCCCCTTCCTATCCAGGTCACCTGCTCAGGTGTTTTCAACTGATAGTTTTCACGGTAAAAAGCAAGAATAGACGGAGCAATATCGAAGTGGCTTACTGTATGTTGAAACCTACGTTTAGTTTTCAATAGTGGCGAGTAAATAACCAAAGGAACGTGATAGCGATTGATTTTCGTTTGCAAGGGTATCTCCGGCATCGCATGATCGCCAGTAATGATAAAGATGGTGTTTTTGAATTCTTCGCGCAGGCGATAGGTAGCAAAGAATTGACGAAGGGCGTCATCCAGATTCATTATCGATGTAAGCTGTTTTTTATTTTCCAGGGCCATATTATGCTTGGCTTTCGATAGTTTAAGCTGCTTCAGGCGCGATTCAAAAAGTGCTTCATACCTAGACACGTCGTTGATCAGAAAAGGATTATGCGTGGAGAGCGTCAATGCTATATGAAAATAAGGCGCAGCTTGTGTGCGTGCTAAAGCACTCAGCTGCGATAATACAGCTTGATCCTCAAACCCCCAACTTTCACCATTATTGCTGGGAAGGCGTCGGTAGCTTTTTGGAAAGTTGGACTCATCGATTAGTTCATCGATGCTATTAGCTTTTAGGTACTTAGCCATATAATCGAAATCAGCATCTCCGCCATAAATAAACCCCGTTTTAAAACCATTAAAAGCCATCACATTCAGCAGGTTAAAATGTTTGGGATAATCTTTTTGTTCAAGAAAGCCTGATGCTCCAAACGGCAGAGAACCTAAGACTGTCGGCAAAACAGAAAATGTTCTCCCGGAGGAACTCAAATTATTGTCCCAAACTAAGGAGCTATCTTTTAGTTGACTGAGGAAAGGCGTAAAATCGCCGATGTAGCCATTCGCGCTGCTGTAAGCATTTCCTAAGCCTTCAACTAAAAGCAAAACCAAGTTAGGCGTCTTATCCGCATGATGAAAGTATTGCCCCAGCACGTCGTGAGTTTGTTCATTTTTTAAAAAGGGGTATTCCGCGTTCCATGAATCAAAGGAGGGCTCAATAGCATTGGCAAATACACGATCTCCAATATGATCCGTTAATAAACCGGCATTGCTATAAAGAAAGAAGCCTATTTTGCTTCGTTCTGCCGTTTGCATGAAATCATCTTCTGAACGGCTCGTGACGACACCAAATACAGATAAATAAATCGATGCAATTACTCCAGCCCCTAGTACAGATAGCGCCTGGAGAGATGATCCTTTTATTTTGCTAATCAGGAACTTTACACTCGCAACAACCGCTATTAGACCACATATTAAAACAAACACATTCAACCAGTTAAGGACGTTACTTGCACGAAGTATTCCGATGAGTTCGTCGGAAGAGTAGAAAAACAGATCAGTTCCCAACAAGTTTCTCGACTCAATAAAATAAAAGGCTAAAACTAATTGTATGATAATGGCAGCGGAGGTAATAATGGGTAGTATCCAGTTCGCTAAACGCTCGTTGAATAGAGAAATGATTAGGTAAGCTAAAGCTAAGGGCAATAGAAAAACGAGTGCCGCTAAGGTGTTGTTAGCAAACAAAACAGCGAATGATTCCATTGTTTTAAACTGCTGAACGCTGTTTCCGTAGATGAGCCATTCTGCCACGCTTGCAAACAAAACAAATACGAGATAAACGAGTGCCACAGGACTAAATTGCTCCATCAACCATTTGCTATAGCGCGTAGCCTTTTCCTTGAAGCTTTCATCCTTCTCTTGTGCGAATCCTTGTCTTGTCATTTCTCCCCACCCATTCTTTTTTCGGAAGTAATCGATCATACCTGCAATTCCAGCGCGTACAACCATGGGATGGAAATAAAACGGCTCTAAGACGGCTGTGGCAATCAGCGTGGTTAGATCCTTTCGCTTAGAATAAACTTGATGACTAACCAAATCCAGCGAGATCGCATAAACCGAATATAGTACACTGGAAAAAACAACAAGGAGGAATAAGGCAAAGAAAAATGTCCAATTTATTATTCCAAATAAAGCGAAAAGAATAAAGATAATATAGCCTGTAAACTCGACAAAAGGGCCTAAGAACTCGAAGAGAAACCAATATGGAAGGCTGATCATCCCCAATTTACCATATTTGGGGTTGAACATCAGTTTGCGATGTGTCCACAATGTTTCCATCGTGCCCCTCATCCAGCGGTTTCTTTGCTTTTTTAAGATCTCTTTGTTTTCCGGCACTTCCGTCCAGCATAATGGATCCGGGATATTGATTACCTGATGCGGAAGCCCCTGCTCTATCATGTAGCGTCTCATACGAACTACGAGCTCCATATCCTCTCCAACGGTGCTGTGATCATATCCTCCACAAGCCAACACAATCTCCTTGTCGAAGGCTCCAAAAGCCCCTGAAATGAGAATTAAACCGCTTGCTCTTGACCATGCCATCCGACCTAATACAAATGCTCTAATGTACTCCAGCGCCTGACTTCTACCCAACCAGCTTTTTGGCAGATTGACCTCGACCACTTTCCCGTTTTCAATTCTGCAATTATTCGCTAAGCGAATTACACCTCCACAGGCAATAAGTCGCTTATCCTCCTGCTCCAAAAAAGGTTTAGCAAGTTTTAGTATTGCCTCTTGTTCGATTATGCAGTCTACATCGATACAGACTATATAATCGCTCTTAGAAATGTTGATCCCAACATTGAGTGCATCGGCTTTGCCCCCATTTTTTTTATCGACTACAATTAACTTCTTGAAGGCAGGGTTTTTACTTTTATAAACTTGAACAACTTCTTGAGTTTTCAAATTCCCGCTGATGGCATAGCTCACTTTTTCTAAATGATATGCTTCAACAAGTTTGTCGATGGAATCATCTTTAGATCCATCGTTGACAATTATAATTTCTAATTTATTATAATAGATAGAGAGTAGCGACCTGACGTTCTCTACGATGGTTTTGCCTTCGTTGTAGGCTGGTGCGATTAGACTAAAACTCGGGGCATTCGGATTGCTTGCGATCAAGGAATAATCTGTATAGATATTACCGTACTTATAACGAGTGACCGCACCATAGGAAAATATGGCTATCCAAGTATATACACTGAATATTCCCATGGAATAGAGCAAGAATAGCCAGACAAAAATCTCATATATAATCTTTGCTATTTCGTCCATCGCTTATTATCTAATACGTGGTTAATGACTAATAAATTCGGATCTCCGTCCTGTAGAGATAACTTCAAGTTATTTAAGTAGTTAAATTCCCCCATAGAAAGAAGTGCATCAGCAATATTCACCCTCCCAGCCTCCGTTGGATAACTTGTCAACTCCTTCTTTAAGAAGTCAATCTGATCCCGTGCTCGGGTATAGCCCAAACCTTTGATTATCTCCTGCTGTTGCGCTTCTTCCATCAATGGAAAACGATTTATAAGCTGTTCTGATGTATCATAAACGTCAAGACTGAACATGCTTCGTATCACTTCGAGCTGTACGTCAGGGTCGGGAAAGCTTAATATCTGAATTAAATCTGTGTGTAGTTCCAATAATTTGAATTTCTGAACAAGCTTTAGTGAAAAAATGATAACAGAGGGATTATCGCTATATAGCCAGCTCAACAATTGTGGAATAGCGTCTTTAGGCAATTTTTTGATAAAGCTGATAATGCGTAGCTGTTGCCAATCTGACAACACCCCATCAAAATCATCCAAAAAAGATAATCCTCCAAATCCTTCGAAATAAACAGTGGCGTATTGGGCTTCTTGTCGTACTCGGACATGTTTATGATTTAACATGGACTTTATTTCTGGAAGAGCTTCTGCTGCTTTCATCAGCGTTAATACCTGAATTCCCCGGGCTATCAAATATGCTTTCTTTTTGCGCAACAAAGCATAAGCTTCTTCATTCAAACGGTAGTGATAGAACACACGTTTTAAGATCTCAGCAGCAACACCGGAAAACTTACGTTCAGACTCCACCAATCGATTAAGGAAATAACGCCTAAACTCAGGATACTTTAAGTAATGGTTGATATCTTTTTCTATATCAAGTTCATTTACTGAACTTTCTATGATCACATTAGCAAGATACTCATCCACCAACTTCTTCCACAGTTGCTTGCTTTCCACGATCTTATAGGCGCGAAAGTTAAAAATCAAGAGTGTAAGAATCAACAAAAATACGAGAATCAAAATAGTTAAGATTCCGATCATCAGTTCGTGTAGCGTGAGTACCGACTCCATCTTCCTCCTACGGTCTGTTCAACAATTTATTAATACGCAGAATCAATTCATTAGGGCTGAAAGGCTTGATCATATAATCAGAAGCTCCCAATTGGAAAGCCTCAATTACAATATCCTCCTGCCCCATACTTGAGAGCATCATGATGGGAATTGGTCGCTCTAATTGCTTTACTTCTGCGAGAATCTCTATTCCAGAAGCAAAAGGCATCATAATATCGCTTATGATTAAATCCATTTGTTGGGTTCTAATCAATTCAATAGCCTCTTGTCCATTCCGCGTTAGAATGACTTCAAATCCTTCTTTTTTTAGTTTATGCTCAATAGTTTTAAGAATCAATTCATCATCTTCGGCTAATAACACAACCATCTTTTACGCTTTTAAGTTTATTAATACTTTCTGTAATAATTCAATTTCATTGATCAAATTCGATATTTCGTCAAATGGAAGATTTCCATTTACAAATTTTGCTTCCATGTCAACAGTCATGCTATTCAATAAGGTTAATCCGGCCGTACTGGATGTTCCGCGTAGCTTATGCAGCAGTTTTTTGATCTGAGGGACATCGTTTTCATGGCGAGCGAGGTTCAACCGTTCTTTCTGTAACTCCAACTCTCCCAACACAATCCCAATAAACTCTTGTTTAAAGTCGGCATCATGGTCGGTGGATTCATCCATGACCCTCTCGTCAAAATGTGCCGAAATATCCATCTCATTAACTAATTCTGCTTCTAAGGACTGCATCGCTTTGGTCACCATCGCCATGAAATCCCCAGCTTTAATTGGCTTTGTCAGAAAATCAGTCATCCCAACCTCTAAACACTTTTCCTTCTCGCCAATAACATTCCCCGCAGTAATTCCTATAATCGGAACCTGTTCATAGCCGCTAAGCGTCCTAATACGTTGCGTAGCTTCAATTCCATCCATCAATGGCATCTGTATATCCATCAGAATCAAATCAAATATAGATGCTTGGCAAGCTTCAACTGCAAGCAGACCATTCTCTACACTAGCGGTCTCACATTGTGGTAAAACCCCTTCCACAAGTCGTAGATTCAGCGCCATATTTACTGGATTGTCGTCCGCGACGAGCACCCGAAACGCCTTTTCCAAGTGATTGCTAGTTTCATATTCTTCAATCGACGGGCTTTCTGTGGTATAGGATTGTCGCAAGACCCTATATAGTTCTTCGGAAATAATAGGTTTTGTCAGGCAATAGGAATTCTGCTCTTGACGGAACTGTGTCATGACTTCCTGGTCTTCCGAGGAGCAATGCGACACTAAAAGTGGAATAGGCTCACCTTGTTGGAGCAAGAATTCTTTGATTTTCGCGATGGTTTCTAAACCATTCAAGATCGGCATGCGGTAATCCATTAAAATAGCATCAAACCGTTTCCCGTCGAGATAAAGCTGTATAGCTTCAAATCCATTCCCCACAGAAGTTGTCGCTACGCCCTTATAGGCGAGCATATGCTCCAGGATTACACGATTATTTACATTATCATCAACAATAAGTACAGTCTCAACCGAAAGGTCATCATTCTGTTCTTCGGTATATTCATAGGGCACTTCAATTTCAAAAGAGAAGGTCGATCCTTCATCGACTTTGCTGACAAGCGAAAGCTCACTGCCCATGTAGCGCAAAATATTATTTGAAATAGTCAGACCCAGCCCGGTACCACCGAAACGCTTGCTGACCGAGCTATCCTCTTGCGTAAAGGCATCGAAAATACGATGCTGTTTTTCTTCAGATATACCAATCCCCGTATCGCGGACAGAGAATCGAAGTCTCACTTTATCCTGCTCAATGTTGGTTCTTTCGACGCGAAGCTCAATCTCCCCCGTCTCGGTAAATTTCACGGCATTGCCTAAGAGATTAATTAAAACCTGCTTAATTCTTGACTCATCAATATAGATCAGATCAGGTAGCCCCTGCTCGATGTTTAAAAGCAGCTCGATGCCCTTATTCTGTGCCTGATATAGAATAACATGAATAACCTGATTGACGAGTTCATAAGGATTGTAATGATCGATATAGAATTCTAATTTACCGGATTCAATTTTTGAGAAATCCAATATGTCGTTGATAATCGATAATAGATTATTTCCTGACTCATTAACATATTTCAAATATTGCTTTTGAAGATCATTTAGTGGAGTCTTCAATAAAAGATCGGAAAATCCGATAACTCCGTTCAAAGGCGTACGAATCTCATGGCTCATATTCGCTAAAAATTCCGACTTGGCCTTGCTCCCAATATCGGCTAGCTTTTTGGCATTTTTAAGCTCTTCATTTTTAGCGACTAATTCGGAGATATTTTGCGAGAAGATGATGATCCCTCCAATGGTTCCATCAGGTAGTCTCCAGGGTCTTACTTCCCAATTATAGTGTTGCGCATGTTCATATTCTTCGCGCATAACGATCTCGTCAGTATTCTTGTAAGGAATTCCTTCCAATGCGTTACGATATATTTCCTTTCGCCGTTCGGGAATATTGGGAAACACATCGTAAAGATTTCGATTAGGCACGTGATTTTCTACATAATGGAATTCTTCCTTCCACTGCTTACTAATGGTTAGATAATTCAAATCCTGATCAAACATCGCTACAGAGGCCGGCACATAATCAACGAACGTTTGCAACATTGATTCTTTACGCTCCAGCTCCAGATACAGGCGCTTTGCTTCATCAACATCTTGTATAATCCCGAAAACCCGCGTACATCTCCCGTCTTCCATCTCAGGGACTCCCTTAATTCGAATCCAGATCTGTTCGCCCGTTGCTTTTTGAAGTCGGGTTTCGATATCATAAGGTTGACCAGATAAAACAGCCGATGTAAAGAGCTCCGCTATCATTTCGCTATCTTCATCGTCGAAGAACGAGAAAACATTCTCAAGCGTGGGATTAAAATCATCTGATACACCATGAATATCGCGCGTCGGGCCCGACCAATAAATTTCATTCTTAGCAAGATCAACTTCCCAACCCCCAACTTGCGCAACTTGACTACTTTGCTCTAGAATTTGTTTGGTATGCTGAAGATCTTTCTCTAGCATGATGCGCTCGTTCATATTCAAAGCTGAACTCACAACATACGCACTGCCATCGGCATCTATCTCCAAGATATTATTATACAACCAATAAATCCACTCGCCATCTTTCCGACAAAGCACCATCATTCCACTATCTTCACCCTTATGCTTTATCCGTTCCAGATATGGCTTAATGAGCGATCGGTTTTCTAAAGGTACTAAATCAACGAGGTTAAGCCCTTGAACTTCATCTGCAGAATAACCTAGGACATTTCTTCCCATTTCATTGACTCGAAGAATATTGCCGTCTAGATCGTGCATACTCATCAGACCAATCCCGTTTTCGAAGAAATTTCTGAACCTACGCTCAGAAACCAACAGTTTCACCTTCTCGGCATTTTCTTTACTGATATCACGACCAAATGCAAAGACCTCTTTACTATCTGGATTATATTTAAGATTCCAATTGATGAAAGTTTCTTCCTCTGTTGGGGTTTCGGTTCGCGTCTGTACTTGTACTTCTTTCCCAGTTTCTACCGTAGTCCGCAGCGCCTCTCGAATAGCATCATTAGCCTGTAATACCTCTAAAAAACTCTGTCCCACTGCTTCACGGGCCGAAAATGCCATTAATTCAGAAAAAGCCGGATTTATTTCTTTGATTAGAAAGTTGTCATCCAAAACACAGATCATATTTTGTGTGACCGCTAGTATTTGTTTGAAATAGTTGGCCTGCGTGGATTTACGCTTAGCTAAGAGTATCGAAACAATCGCCTCCCCTAACTTTGCAAGTTCCGAAAGCTGCTCCTCGGAAATAGTTTTGCTAACAAAATCTATAACGCACAAAGTTCCGAGAGCCAAGCCTCGATCGTCTAAAAGTGGGACGCCGGCATAAAAACGTATTCCAGAAGCTTGAATTAATGGATTATCTTTCGTCCGAGGATCTTGGAAAGTGTCTTCAATCATGAGCGGCACTTCGCTCATCATGGTATATTGACAGACGGTATTCCTCCTTTCTACAGTTTCTAAGTTAATGCCAAAACAGCTTTGAATACGTTGTATATCTTCTTCCATTATCGCTATGATGGAAGATGGACATGCAGTTATCTTGCACGCCAATTCGGCAAAAACATTGAGTTCTGGCATTTTGCCAAGACCCATTAAGCCGAAAGAGTATAACATATCCAAGCGCTCTGACTCATTTGCCGGAGTACACTGAGACTTCATGTTGCTTTCTATAGGTAGTAATTAATGCGCCACAAGATAGCTATATATCGCGGCACAATAGCGTATTTTTGATTAAAACAGCCAAACTTGCAGAATAGTTTTAAAATTCTCTTTTAGCAACTTAAAACTTATCTATTGTTTCATTGCCCGCAATCTAAGTGCTGACAAACCCTTATTAGAATAGTTTTAAATCTTGTAGAAGAATATTAAACTAATGATTAAAATAACGACATCCCTATTTCTTTTGAAATCGATATATCATTACGCATAACCTAAATGCCATTATGCATAGGTAGATATTTTTTCGCTCGACGTACATTTGCGGTAATTTAGAATCATTACAAACAAGAAAGATGAGCATTTACTATCTATCGAGGCTTTCCAAAGCCTTTCTATGCTGTCTCCTCCTCTTTGGTTCATGCAAAAAGGAAGACAAACCAACAGTCCCTCCTGATCCCATTCAAGGGGAAAAAGTCATCAGAAATCTTAAGGCGGACTATATGACCAAGCCCTACTTTAAGTTTAGTACAGGCGAAGTGGTTAAGAAGCCTGGAGCTGATAACTGGGACATTTGCTTCGAACATGCACAACTGAAGATTAATGGTGGAACCATGTTAAACCCTGTTCGCACCGGAAATGCAAAAGCGATCATTGTGCATACAGCTTACCAAAACATCAAAGATATCCCAAACTTAAGCGATTTAAAACAAGACGATGGCAGAACCGACTTCGCATTGGGCTATCGCAGCGGCGGAAAAACATGGTATTATATGGACGAAAACAATTTCTACATGCCCTATCCTGAAAAAACAATGTTTATTCAAACTGCCGATAAAAAAGGATTTGTAAAACTACAGATCTTAAGTTTCTATCGTGATATGCCCAATCTGAAGGGTGAAACTTACGAATCCATCAGCACGCGTGCAGGATTCTTCACCTTCCGATATCAATACATAGAGAAAGGACAAAGATTCCATTAATCTACTTACAACAAACCAATCATATGAAATTTAAAAGAAACTGGTCTATTGTTTTAAGTCTGTGCCTGCTAGCACAACTTAGCGCATGCCGTAAGGATATTTCACCATATGGTACTTACATCGATCAAAAACCAGCAGAAGCAACTTATAAAGAAGCCCTTATTGTTTATTTCAAAGATAAAAACGATGGTAAATTCACGCTTCAAAATCCATCTCAATACCTTAGTGAGAAAGCGATACGACGTCGAAAGTCTCAACAGATTGCTATAGACTCTACAGACTTACCCCTCAGCAGCAAGTACCTGAACGAACTATTGAAAGTAAGCGAGGGCAAACTGTTAAACAGCTCAAAATGGTTGAACTATGCCGTTATTCATTTACCAGAGCACAAAGACAACTTAGAAAAGATTAAATCACTATCCTTCGTATCGTCTATAAAACCAATTGGTGTGCATCTCCCTCACCAGGAGCCTGTTGTACCCCCAATTAAAAATGAAACGACCTTTACTGCGATTGCGTCCAGCAACACCTTAGACACATTAAAGGTAAATGCTGTCAATTACGGCAAAACATATGGTTTATTGCAACAATACGAAGCCAACATATTGCACGAGAAGCAGTTCTATGGCAAAGGAAAAACCATCGCCATACTTAGTGAAGGTTTTGGCTACTTAGACGAGAAGCCAGAACTCCTCCATTTATTATCAGAGAATAAAATCAAAGACAGCTATGATTTGCTTTATAACCGCAGCGATATCAGTACGACCACAACCAATGGGAACAACCTCTTAGCGATGCTCGGAGCCATCAATCCGCAAAAGTTCGTAGGCTTATCACCGAAAGCAGATTACATCCTGCTACGTACAGATCAGAACGGAAGTCAAGAGCCCTTTTATGAAACCAGTTGGGTCGCTGGTGTTGAACGCGCCGATAGCTTGGGTGTTGACATCATCAGTTCATCCTGTGTATATGGCGTCAAATTCAATCAGCCACAATTTGACTTGAAAGCTCAACAAGCTGATGGGAATTCTATCAGCAGTAAGGTAGCTGATCAAGCTTTCAAAAAAGGAATTCTGACAGTTCAGATGTTTCCTCAGGAATCCAATGGCATCACCTTCGTACTCCCTCCAGCAGATGCCAAGCACATTATCACTGCCGGCAATATCAACAAGCGAAATAAACCCTTGTGGAATGTCCTAAATAAACCCACTGCCGACGGAAGGATAAAGCCTGAATTAGCTGTATTGGCACAGGAAATACCTGTCGTTTATGGATGGGGCGACTCTTATAGCACTTCAAACACGCCCCCTATTCTTGCGGGCTTGATTGCCTGCCTATGGGAAGCTTTGCCAACTAAAAATGCAAAAGAAATCAAAGAACTGTTGCAACAAACGGCCAGTCAAAGCGATAATCCAGACAACAAAATGGGATATGGAATACCAAATTTTAAAAAAGCATATGAACAAGCCAAATAGAACTTCAAATCCTTTGGCAAAGCCAAAGCATAAAAAGATGATCAGCGCGGGCATGGCATTCCTTCTTGCGGCATTCTCCTTAAGTTCTTGCCAAAAAGATAGCGAAGTCAACATCAAGCATCTTAAGCAGAAGCAAACCGTAGTTGATTATGTATTGGATCTTGAAAATCTATATATGATCAAGTATAGCTTCGAATACAACGATCAATATCAGGTAGCAAAGATCTACCGCGGTGAGCGCCATGCGAACATCAGTCAACTTCAACTAATCGCTGAAGCTCATTATGACGCGAAGAATAAAAGCAACTTACCAGACTCCCTTTCTACCTACAACACACGAGGCTTCAAAGTAGGAGTCATTTTAGCCAAAGATTACAATACCGTAGCCAAGGCTGATAAAAACATAAGATATCAATGGCCGGAACGCGAAAATAAACTACTTACAGTTCCGGGTGGCGAACTTGCCTTAGCCATAGCAGGGAAGAAAATCGGCTGGTCCGGCTCTGGACACATGGGATCAGGAAGTACAATTGAAATCATGGATCACTTAAAGTTCCTGAATCGTAATAGTCTAAAAGATAGCATACAAATCCCCGTATCGAGTAAGACTGACGGTACTAAACGCAAGTTTGATGATTTCCATGTGAAGTACAATAAACTCGGATTTCCAATCGACATGGCCATGTACGATGCTGTAAACGCCGATTTCGAGCAAGTTAAAATTAATTATAGGGACGAATAAGCTATGAGAACTACCATATTTCTACGCGCATCCGTATGGATGATGTCGATTATCTGTTTAACATCGTGCAATAAACAGGTTACTTTCGAACAGCATGACCGCTTAAACATCAGCAAGGAGTTCAGATTACAAGAAGTTAGATCTGAAAACAACGAATTGTTCGAACGTTACACTTACGATGGGCAAAAAAGATTAAAACAAGTCGTTTACAACGGAACGGACATCTTTGAGTTATCTTATGATAATGGATCTGACAAGGTGAAATCCTTTAATGAATATCAAGCGTCTTATGATGAACAGAATCGATTGACCGCAGTATCCGGACCCGAACTAAGCAACACCCAGCTTAAATACCTTCCAAATCAGATACAGATTATTCAGACAACGCGCATGATCGTCCCTGGACCGAAACCAACGCAAATCGATACACTCAACTTATTTACTGACGGAAATGGCACAGTCGTGCGTGCAACGCTTTTGCCTAAAAAGATAGGATACGAATTCCGTTACGATCAATATGCTAATCCATACATCCACAATGAGGATACGATGTTACCCATATTATTAGTCTATCCCCTACAACAGGTATTCAAAGAAATAGCGAGCCTGAAGACTGGGAGAAACCTAATGAGGGTTTATCAAAATGCAACTAATATTAGCAATAGTGTAGAGAAACCACTTGTCGAGGATATCAGCTATCGTTATGATCACATCAAATATGATGTTCCGACCTCAAGTAATAGTCATGGGCAGCTAAAATCCCAACGACACTTCCTGTACACTGAATAACAACTTTATCATGTTAAAAAAAATTTTCATTGCAATACCCCTGTTTCTAGTTTTATTATTGACCGATGCCTTGGCTCAGCAAACGATAACCGGTCGTGTGCTGAATGAAAATGCCGACCCGCTGAGCCAGGTTCAGATTATGAACATCAGCAATCAATTACTTGGGAACAGTAACAATAAAGGATGGTTTCAAATTAGCGTAAAGCAACTCCCATGCAGCTTGATCTTCAAAAAAGCAGGGTTTGAGACCAAGACGCTGTGGATTAAGACAGCGGATGCCTTACGCGTTGAACTTGCAAAATCATCTGAGAAGATCAGCGAGGTGTATGTCCTAGCGCATCAAAACTACGACAAGGTCTATGAAACCAACACGATTGATGGGGCTGAATTAATAAACTCTTTTGAAGCGAATCCCATCAATAGCCTTCGCGGACGAGTACCCGGATTACAAATGAATGCTACCGCAGGTGGTGTCACATCGGGAAGCAACATGGTAATTCGTGGGATGAAATCTCTCGTCGGTGGCAACCAGCCGCTTTTTATCTTAGATGGCATGCCTATCGAAAATGAGACCTCAGGCGCCAACCAATATGGAGGACAAGATTGGGGAAACACCTTAAAAGAACTGAATGTCTATGATATTGAAAACATTCAAGTTTTAAAAAGTGCAGCTGCCGCTCAAAAATATGGCTCGAGAGGAATGAATGGCGTCATTGAAATCAATACCAAAGGGCATCATATGAAGCAAGGTCTATCTATTGATGCTAATGTAGGAGGTAGTATTGGACAAGTATATGGCATGCCGTCCTTACTTAGCAACGATGATGTCCAACAAATTAACGACGCTCGCTTAGCCTGGCTCTCCACCGCCAGCGATAATTATTACGATTCTTTCGAACAATCGAATTCACAAATTGGACAATTAGCGATCAATTATTTCAAAGGGAAAACGAAACTAAGGCTATCCTACGGGGCAGACTTTAACAAAGGAACTTACAAGCGTAACACCTTAGATAAAAACAACCTGATGTTTAAAGGGATCCAAACCTGGTCAAGCAAAGTACAAACCGAGCTCGGAGCAATTTATAATTACAGTGTGGCAAGAAATGCGCCAAGCATTGGTGCTCAAAAGTTTGCATCCCTAGGACGCACGTTTATTGAGTACCCTGTTGATTTTGCAGCAGCAAGCAATAACGATCCTTTGGAGAGCGAAACAGCATGGTACTTGTATGGCCAGCAAGCCAAAAAAACAGCGGAAAGCATTCGTTTGTTTGTTAATACAGATTGGCATATACTACCAGAATTAGATATAAAATTAGCAGCAAACTACGCCGACTATGGCATTAAAACGAAGGAGCATGCTAATGGCTTTTTCGAACGCATGTTAGGTAATGAAAGCTTATATCACCAAGAACGCGCTTATAATAATAGCGCAAATGAATATAGCAAAGATTGGATGGCCAAAGCAGAATTAGACTACCATAAAGTCTTCGCACAACATCAGATTCAAGCAAGCTTAGGCTACGATTATTGGCAAACCGAAGGTGGGATCAGCGGATTGTCCTATGTACCGATGTCAAACAACCCACATCGATTAAGGCTCGGATCAGAAAAAGAAGTAATTACACAATATCTGAATCCAGCGACATTCACGCTAGCAAGCGATTTCAACATTAAACATGCGAATACTAAAAGTATTCATGCTGCCCATTTGATGTTGAACTATCAATATGGACAGAATTTATTTATCAACGCGGGGACACGGGTAGACCACATCAAGACACTTAGCAACCTAGATAAACTTGGAAGTTTGACCCAGCTTTATCCTACCATAGGAGCTGCTTACTTATACACTTCAGCATTACAAAACTGGCTGAACTTGCCCGAAAAAGCACTAGACTTCGCCAAAGTAAGAGCAAATTATGGACATAGTGGAAATGTAACGGGCTTATTTCATTATCAATCTGCCGTTACAGATGATCTCGAACTTCCCTACCCTGGTTTAAAAACGGTATACAAACCTTATTATACCAACGCTGGATCATGGGGTCTTAGAAACTATCAAACTGGCTTCTCCTATGAATATGCCAAAGAATATGAACTAGGTACGGACTTTAGTTGGTTCACCAACCGACTCGCTTTCCATGTCACCTGGTATAATAGAACCATCGATAACTACTTATACGATATTGTGAGCCCATTAGATAAGTTTAATCGCCCTCTACGTGATGTACACGCCAAAGTGCGAAACAGAGGATGGGAATTACAACTGACGGCAGTTCCGTTTCGAAATAAAGATTTTCAATGGACCAGTACAATCAACTTTGCTGCAAATAGAAACAAATTCCTAGAGATCAACAGTTCGTCGACCAATAGTTTGACCCAATTAGGAAGTCAAAACGACGTGAGTCTTGTCGGAAGTGTAAATGGAAACTTCGGGACTTTGTTATCTGGCTATGCCGCTAAAACAAATGGGAATGGTGAAGTCTTGCTGAACTCGCATATGGAATACGTTCCATCGGGCGAGGCAAAAGAAATCGGAAACAGCACTGCCAAATGGATTTCCGGCTTTGATAACAAAATAGCCTTCAAAAACATACAAGTAGGTGCGCTGTTAGACTTCAAAATGGGCGGAGATATTTACTCTGGTACCCATGCTTTATTGTATCAACGCGCTGTATTATCCGAAACTCGATTTGGACGTTCAGAAGCGCTTGGTGGAGTTGAGCGAAAACTTCCTGTGCAACAGATCGACCCAGAAACTGGAATACAACAGACGGTTTATAAATCTAGTTTCGATGGGATTATCCCTCAGGGTGTTTTTGATGAACATATTCAGCTTTTGGGCAAAGACGTATCCGGACTCAGCTTCGCTGAAGCCCAGCAATTGATTGGAAAAGATGCCAATGGCGAATACCTATTGCAGCCAATGGCAGCGAGCGACTACTACGCCGGATTCCATGAGCGAGCAGGCGTGCGCGAGCGCTCCATCTTCGAAAATAGCTATATCGCCATTCGCGAAATCAATGTCGGCTACACTGTGCCGAACCAGCTAGCAAAAAGATGGTTCCGCATGGAGTCTGCGCAGATCGGATTTGTTGGAAGGAACTTAGGCTATGTTTATAAAAGCTTACCCTACAACTTAAATCCAGACGGATCATATAATAACAGAAACGGCGGATCCTTTGAATATGCAGCCATGCTTCCCGTCAGGACGTACGGTATGTTCATGCGATTCACATTTTAATAATAGGTTCGTTTTTAATTAAGATAACTACAAAAAGCACCCTCAAGCTTTCATCGCTAGTTTGCAGCAAAAGGATATGACGCACATATCGAATAGTTGGCATGAAAAGCTAGGGTGCCCAATGTAGCGAATAAGACCGCTAATAGAAATACAATAAAAATTGATATGACGATGTTGATGATTAAAGAAACAGTTTACTTCCTTGCCTTACTACTCTTCATACTGAGTAGCTGCTCAAAAAACGAAGAGCCTCGCTCCGAGCCGGATAAACCACAGGACATATTTGTAAGAGACTTAAATAATGGACATTTCAGCACGGGGCAACCCAGCGGAATTGCAAAGCCGATATATTTCAGCCTGCAAAAGAATGCGGAAGCCAAAGCTGACGGAGATTGGGATATCGCCTTTACCGGTCTTGCGAACACACTGATAGTAAGTAATAGCAAAGTCGGAACCTGGATGAAAGTTTTGAATGTCGACTACGACAAAATCGATAGAAAACCCTCACTTAGTTACAGCGAAGCAGAATCCGGCAACATTGCTAATTATGAAAATGGATGGTATACATACGATGTTCAAACGCATGTGGTAGAACCTATTAAAGGAAAAACTATATTTCTCAGAACGGGGAATGGCAAGTATTACAAGATCAAAATGATCAGTATCTATGAAGGGGCTCCAGCTTATCCAACATCGTCAGATAAAACCACATTCTTGACTTTCCAATTCGCTGAACTCGAGTAAAAAATAATCGCAGGAAATATTAGGGCTTCAACTCTATTGGTGGAAAGCCATAGTACTTCTTGAAGGCATTCGTAAAGTTATTTTGATGACTATAACCTGTCAATGCGGCGACCTCATAAACCGGCAAGCGCTCATCCAACAAATAAGATTTCGCCTTTGCCATGCGTATTTGTGTCAAGTAATTATTGATTGTCATGGAATAATAACGGCGGAAATCTTTGCGAAGTTTACTTTCGCTAGTCATCACCTCGCATGCCAGCTCCCGCTGCGTGGGGGGATTGCTGATGCGGCTTTCTAGAATCAGTCGCGCTTTCTCCAATCGGAGGATATCTTCTTCGCTAAAAGTAAAATCTGGCTGGCTATTCCGATAAAAATATTGCTCAAACTGATACATCAAGAGTTCTAAAATATGCGACTCCGTATGTAGTCTACGGATTTCGCCCATCTTTTTACACTCTACCAGCTCCGCAATAGTTTGTTGCATCTCGAAAGTCGCCATATAATCCTCTTTAACGTAGGAAGCCTGATTTCCTTCATTGAGTTCACGGATAAACTCCTGATGCAGCAACGAATCTCGATGGATTAAATTCAGATAGTATTCCTTCGATAATACAGCGATAAAGAAATGATAATCTATACCATCCTTCACTTCCTGAGTGGATTTAAAGGATGGGATATAGCGAATATTGTGGCGGCTCATTTCCATCGGATTCGGAGAGGCCGATGGCCGATAAAAGATGAATTGACTTGTTACCGCATCCCCAACAATCTCTGTTTGGAAATGGACCGGCTTAGCGAAATTCATCTTGGCTTGAAGAATAAACATTCCACTCGTGGAAAGTTGGAAATTCTCCATATGTATAAGGTCATTATTGATTTCCGTTCTACACTCAACGATAGGATTCTCCGGAACATATACATCTAAAACCTCTTGCTCGAACAAACATTTGTTCATCTCAATTATCCTACTCTTAACAATCATTTCACCCGACCGAATCTAATTTCTCTATACTTAATAATATTCGCTACTAAGATAGTGAATATTATTTATAATCATTCTAAATAATTAGCATTCTAATGATTTTCTAAGAAGATCAGCCACGGATGACAACAGGTAATTTTGTGTCTTCGAACTTTAAATTCGTTATGTTGTAAGTAGAATCAGGAAGTTTTGTTATAGTTTTCACATTATTCAATGCGACTTGCAGATAATAAGTCCCACGATAGTTTCGATCGTAGAGATACGCAATCATCGCTTCGATATCTGCAAGGCTGTGCAGTGCAGAATGAACAGTAGATCTCACCTCGAAAGCGGTATTGGAAGCTTGCAGGATATGATAAGACTCCTCAAATCCTCGGAAAGTCTTAGACGCCGTTATAGCGGTAAAATCGTCCGCTAAAGCTTTTAAATCCAAAGCGACATAATCAACAAGGCCTTCGGTGATAAGGCTAGTTAATGTCTTGGGGCTCGTACCGTTCGTATCGATTTTGACTAAGTACCCTAAATCCTTTGCCTTTTGCGCAATGGTTCTGACATCCTTATGGATGCTACACTCGCCCCCACTGAGCACGACAGCTTGCAAAAGTCCTTTCCGTGCCTGCAAAAAACCAACTGCATCTGCCACACTAATTTTGCCTTTTCCGAATACAATATCAGGGTTGTAACAATACTGGCACCGCATATTGCAGCCCACAAACCAAAAGATGCAGGCTGCTTTACCGGGGTAATCGAGTAAGGTAAAGGGAGTGATATCAAACAGCGGATTTGCCATATTGCTCACAGAATAAGGTTCGCTCCTTATGTTCCCCTTGCTTACCGATGTTAAAGCTTTCCACAGGACGGTGGTAGCCCATTACGCGCGTGTAAACCAAACATTTACTGCGTTCTTGCTGATGTTGTTGCAACACCTGCTGTCTTTCATCATTCAAAGTTTTCATGTGTGACATCTAATTTATGTTTATTGATAATTTCTTCGTCGCATTGCGGACAGTATTCATGTTGCCCGTTCAAGTAACCATGTTTAGGGCATACACTAAACACTGGAGTCACTGTGATATATGGTAATTTAAAATTTGTTAATACCGTTTTTACGAATTCCTTACATGCATCGGATGTACTTATGCGCTCGCGCATGTAGAGATGCAATACTGTACCGCCTGTATATTTACATTGCAGATCATCTTGCAAAAGCAAGGCTTCAAACGGATCATCCGTTTGATCGGCTGGCAACTGTGAACTATTGGTGTAATAAATCTGTGGATGCGTTCCTGCTTGCAAAATATCTTCAAAGCGTTTCCTATCTTCTTTAGCAAATCGATAGGTCGTTCCTTCAGCTGGTGTCGCCTCAAGGTTATACAGGTTGCCCGTACTTTCCTGGAACTCACGAAGTCTGTTTCGGATAAAATCTAAGACGTTGCTAGCAAACTCCTTGCCCCAAGGAGATACGATATCCTCTTGGTCTTCAGTATAATTACGAATCATCTCATTCATACCATTGACACCAATGGTCGAGAAATGATTGCGAAAGTGTGGAAGATATCGTTTGGTATATGGATACAGGCCATTATCATACATCTCCTGTACAAATTTGCGCTTCTTCTCCAAAGTGGATTTTCCGATTTCCATCAGCTCATTCAAACGTGCATATAATTCCTTCGGTTTGCCTTTGTACAGGTAACCCAGCCTTGCCATATTGATGGTGACCACGCCTATACTTCCGGTCATTTCGGCACTTCCGAACAGCCCATTCCCGCGCTTCAACAGCTCGCGCAAGTCAAGCTGCAAACGGCAGCACATACTGCGAACGGCGTTTGGCTTATAGGCATCCGGATTTTCGACCCGCTCGCCTGCCTCATCCACTATATATTGGCTTCCGATGAAATTCTGAAAATAGGAAGAACCAATCTTCGCTGTATTCTCGAACAGAACATCCACATTCTCACCCTCCCAATCAAAGTCTTCGGTAATATTGACCGTCGGGATAGGAAATGTGAAAGGCTGCCCATTCGCATCGCCCTCCGTCATCACTTCGTAATAGGCTTTATTGATCATATTCATCTCCGCTTGAAAATGCTTATAAGTCAAATCTTCTAAATTACTTGCACCCCGCTCGGCGGCAAGGGCATTTAGCTCTTCGTTTTCCAAGCCGCGGAATAAATGCGTGCCTGATTTCGTAGGAATCTGATCTTGTAAGTCTTGAGGAACATTCCAATCCAACGTGATATTCGTAAATGGTGATTGACCCCATCGAGCAGGCACATTTAAATTATACACAAAACTTCGAATCGCTTTTTTCACATCAATCTGACTCAATCTGTCTTTGAATACATAGGGTGCCAGATAGGTGTCGAATGAACTAAAAGCCTGTGCTCCCGCCCATTCACTTTGCAAAATCCCTAAAAAATTAGCCATTTGACCTAGCGCTTCTCGGAAATGAGACGGTGGCCTGCTATCTACACGACCACGAACCCCATTAAACCCTTCATCAAGCAATACCCGCAGGCTCCAACCAGCGCAATAACCTGTAAGGCAGTCTAAATCGTGAATATGAATATCCGCATTACGATGCGCATGTCCTTCTATTCTATTGTAAACTTTGTCTAACCAATAATTGGCGATAATCTTTCCGGCGGTGTTATTAACCAAGCCCGCATTTGAAAAAGAGTTATTCGCATTCGCTTGGATTCGCCAATCATTCTGATAAATATATTCCTCTACTGCATGGCTGCTGTCGACATAAGTGCTGGAATCGATAAATCGATCGATATGCTCGCGTTGCAACTTCCTTGTATGTCGGAAGAGCATAAAGGAGCGCATTACTTGAAAATGACCACCCACATAAAGCTTTTTTTCAATCAGATCCTGTATATCTTCCACGTCGACGAGCGCGGATTGCCCGATCTCAGCAAGTATAGATTCCATAATCTCTTCGTCGTATGGAATCGACACGGACTGAAAGGCTTTCTTGATTGCATCTTCTATTTTAAAAGGCTGAAATTTCTCTAAGGTTCCGTCTCGTTTAATTACGTCTTTCATATCACAATTTTGAGTTTTAAAAGCAAGAATTTGGGTTTATCTAAAGCTACCTAGAACTACCTAGAATTAAAATGACGCTAAACACTTATTCATTTTTTTTCTGAAAATTTTCAGAGTTCAATAAGCTGATTAAGAAAGAAGTTAGCTTGAAATGCGGGGTGAGCCGCATTATTGAAAATGCTTAAAACGACAGGCTTATTTGTGCGACAAAGTTGCGACCGGGGCGCGCAATTTTCATAATATCTTGATGACGATAATAATAGCGATCGAAAATATTCTCCACGCGGAAATTACTAGTGAGCCGATGTTGCTTTAACGAAAATGTTTTGCGCAATCCTGCGTTCAATAAGGTTGCGGAAGGGGTATGCGTATCGCCGTAAACTTCAGGGCTTACTTTATTTTGAGCAGCGTAATACGCTAGTTCGACCTGTCCCGCCCAACCCTTATAGTTTACTAGGAGGCTATTGTTATTCGTAAATGGCGCTATCAGCGGAAGCGAATTGTCTCTGTTATCTTTGCCCTCAGAATAAGCAACCGTGCTCATCCATTCTAAGAATTTAAACGGTTTCAAACGAAGCGCAAATTCCGCACCTATGATATTTGCCGAAGATAGATTGGCATATTGTTTTACACCAGTGGCACCAATCGTCATTACTTGAAAATCGTTATTGATGGCTCCTGCTATGTAATCTTTGAAGAAATAGTTGTAGGCAGTAGCTTCTATACGTAGCCAAGCCAATTGATAGCTCATGCCTAAGCTAGCCTGCAAAGCTTTCTCGGTTTTAAGGTCCATATTACCGAGGTAATCGTAATTATCTAAACGATTGAACAAATAAAAGCCATAATACTCCTGTAAGCTCGCGCTTCGAGTTGCATAACCCATCTTCGCCATCCAATGCCAGTGAGCACTGGGTTGATAGTGCCCCATCAAACTGACGCTTGCCAGGTGATTGCTACGGTTAAGATTTCCATCCTTCATTCCTGAAAGTTGTGCCTTTCCTGCTTCACTGTACAGTTGTGAATGTGAATAGCTATAATTCCCTAAGAAGTCCACTCCCCACTGTTCGGAAACAGCAAGCTTGTCGGCGATAGCTAAGTCGATATGATTACGTTGCGCATCGGGAATAGTATACATGAACATCGGGCTGCCTTGGGTCGGATACATCGTCATGTTTGCGGTCAATCGATTCACATAGCCGCTTACTCGCGCTTGCAAATAATGTTTCCCCTGCTGATACCCCGTTTCGCTGTAGAACCCGCCTGTCCATGAAACACCAGGCATATCCATATGCATCGCGACACTTTCTGCCGGACGTTTCGTATCGTCCATTGCATGGTCGATGTGATTAAAATATATTTTACTTCGAAGATCCATGCCTGTCGCTTTCATCGAGTACACATGGCTTAATGAAGCGATATTGGCATTTGCATATGCAACATCCATCGTCAAAGCTGGGTATCCAATATTTTGTCCATAGTCAGCAAGATATTGTGCGGTAAGCTGGTTTCTATCGTTTATTTTATATTTGAACGCCAGCGATCCATTCCATTTTTGGAACTGCGAATGTGGTACCACTTGCATATTCGCTGCCCGATACTCATGCGCTTTTCTGAATATCCCATTGATCAGGATACCATAGCGGTCTGTACTGTACTGTAGGGAGGCTAAAGTTTGAATAGCCTCAGCATTCGTTTCGAAACCTGTTCCGAGCAAACCGCTTAATTTAGGAAGATTCGTCAATTCGGGAGTCGCCAATTTAAAATTAATACCTCCGGCAACACCCGCACCGTAGTTATTAAAAGAGGGTTCTAGATTGACATTAATCTGTTGAAGGTTGCTAGGCTCGATATATGAACTAATGGGATCCATCCGATCTGTACAAGCCCCAAAAATTGCCATTCCGTCGATACTTAGATTGGTCTGCGCGGCATTTAGACTACGTATGGTTGGTTCCCAGGCGTAGGCACCGCGACGGATCATCTGTACGCCGGCTACCTTATCCAGCAGCTGATCAATATTGGCTTGTTTGGAAGCACGTTGTTCCTTTTCAAGTTGCTTATTGACACCAACTTGACTCGTGACCACGACTTCTTCAATTTCTACATGTTTAAGTGAGTCTTGCTCCTTATGATGTTGAGCCATCGCAGTGAAAGTCATGGCGATAGCGCTTAAAACTAATATATATCGTATGCCGTTCATAAGTTGTAAATTGGGGACAACCATGCTGCGCCAAAGCATTGGCGCAGATCATTAATAGTTAGAAGAGAACATCGAGATATACATCTTTCGCCAACTCGGTATTTCCTTCTTTGATATCGAAGAACAATCTCCAATCTCCTGTCATCGTAAAATTGACCTTGCCTTTGTAACGACCATTGCCAGAAGCAACCGGCGAAACATTATTAGGTGAGCCATGATTCATAGAAGTCATTTGCGGATCAAAATCCAATGTTAATCCGTTTTGTTCCGGAAATGAAAACATCGTCTCTTTTAGAAAAATCATCAGCTCTAACTCATTCACCCCTATCTTGGGTGTTGCAGGATCAACTAAAGCGATGACATATCCCTTATTATTGGATGCTGTAAAACTCTTTACGGGCAAATTGCCAGTCGCCGCTGCTTTCACCCGAATTGGGATACTGATCTCTTCGCCATTCACATTAAATTTCAACTCCCATGAACCCGAATCGCTAGATGGCATCGTAAATACCACATAGCCCTCATAACTATTCGTTTGGTTGGCATAGCTCAAAGCACTCGATGGAGCGCCATGCGTCATGCTGCCCATATCCATAATTGGTGAGAAAGTGATGTTGGAAGAGGTTTGCAGTCTGCCATCCTTGGTAAGCTGAATATATACCTTCTGATAGCCAACAGTTAGCTCGTGGTCGCCCATTAGGGTGATTTCTTCATCATTGCTCAGCGTAGCCTTAGCAATAATTAGCTTATCTGTTTCGATCTCCACGCTTGGATCGTCTTTGGAACAAGAGCTCATAAATAAGAGCGTCAAGCAAAGGGAAAGGAGAAAGTTTATCTTTTTCATCGTATTGTTTATTTTGTGTTAATAATCGCTTTAAATGCTGCATAAGCCTTCGGTCTCAAAAATGTTTGTTGAATTCGACGAGGAATCGTAAATTTTTAAGAGTTTCGGAAATAAAATATTGATTTCTAAATGTATATGCTGACACAGGTCACGCTCCAACGCTTCAAGATGCGCATGCAGTGAGATATAGGAATAGCAGGCCCCCTCGGGTGGCAGATAATGCTTTATTATGCGGCGTAATTGCTGCAATTCGACACCTAAATCACCATGTTCATAACGAAGGTATTGGACTAATTGACAAGCATGTTCCACCGTTAGCATGCTTAAATTATTGGCGCCGGGAAATAACAGCTTTTCTTCTATTTCTATATGCGCGTAAATTTCATTCAAAAATGTGTCAACCTCTTTTGCATAATCGACTAACTCCGGTTGTTCACTTGCATGTACCATCGCAACTCGGTTCGCTAAATTGCTGATAATCGGAAAATGCTCACGTATATAATAATGGTGCACATTTTTGATATAGGCAGCGAGAAAATCCAATTCCCAGTTCTCAAACGTTAGATAGTCTGATGGCGCCTCAATCTTTGCTGCTTGCGCTAATTTATCACGAAGTTCCCCTTCGGTCAGGCCGATGGAAGCTGCACATTCGCCGACTGTCTGCTTTCCGTTACAACAGTAATCAACACCCAGATTGGTTAAAAGTGCTGCATTGCGAATGTCCTTCGCCGCAATTTCTCCAATGGTTTCTTCTGTCTTCACAGCATGAGTCTTTCCTATCCGAACCTGCCAAAATTGAGGACCCGATTCCAGATATTCCCATAGAAATCCATCGCCTTTTCCTGATAAAAATTGGAAATACAGAGGCTTGGGGTCATGATCATGTCTGATGATGAATGATTCGCCCTCAGAAAGCGCGTCAAAATATTCAAAGATAGTTTTTTGTCTTTCCTGAGTTTCTAACTCAAAAACCTCAAGTGTAGTTGAAATAATCATGGCACCTAATTTTTAATACCGAATATCATCTTAAAGATCTTTTTTCTTGAAAACACGAAGGGATAGTCCCACAGGAAGAGCACACCATAATATCATGATGAACAGCGTGATTCCCATGCCTAACGCTGTTCCGAAAAAATCTCTGAAAATAGCACCTGTATAGCCCATCATCGCCGATAAATCAAGTTCTAGAAGAATCAGAATGCGGCTAATATCGATCGGGTTGAACATCGACAGGGCGACCATTAGATTCTCGATCGGATAGTCGGAAAATTGGAACAGCATAAAGAGCACCAAAGCGTCAAATAGTAACCCAAAATAAAGCCATAATAAGATAGCAAGGCCAATTCCCTTCGATTTATCTCTAATCAATACGGATGTCCACATGGCAATTGAGACGAAAATCAACGACAATAGTATTCCGCAACCTATTAATGTTAGTCCGGAAATGCTGAACGCATAAATAAACGTCGGCAATGCAACGCCAATGATAAATGACAGTGTCAGCGCACTTGCCAGTCCGATGAACATACTAAGCCAAATATGAGTACGCTTAAGAGGCTGACTCACTAGCAGGTTTATAAATTCTGCGCTATTATATAAGTAAATACTCGTAAACACAATGTTCACCAAAGGAACAACAAAAAGCACTATATTCAGTAAGCTGACCAAGCCCTTTTCGTAGTTATCCTCCATACTGTAGACGCTGATCGACAACACAAGTAACAATAGCGTATAGATTAGGATAGTTTTATTCCTCAATAGGTCAACGAATACATATCGAACAATTTTATTCATGGACAGCTCCTTTGTTAGGGTGATTTGGAACAGTCATTATCTGAGCGATCGCTTTCGATAATTTTTGAGTTCCTGTATCTTCTTTCAATTGTTGCAATGATTTATGAAAGATCAGTTGACCATCTTGCAGATAAATTATCTGCGAAACCATATCGTCCAGATCACTAAGCACATGTGAACTGATGATGATCAGCTTATTTTTATTCTTCTCTTTCTGGATTTTCTCTTTTAGAATCTCGGTAGATAGCGGATCAAGACCGGCTGTCGGTTCATCCAGGATTAATGCTTTTGGACAAAACATAAAAGCTAAACATGCGCTTACTTTTTGACGCGTCCCACCGGACAAAGTTCCCATTCGCTTTCCCAGCAGTGAAGGCAAATTGAACGCATGGTATAGCTCTAAATCCAATTGGCTTTCCGGCATCTTGCGGATATCTTTCATCATATCCAGGACCTGCGCAATCGTCATATTCTCCGGGTACTGCCCAATCTGCGGCATGTAGCCAATCTCATTGCGATAAATCCACTTTTGTTGGATATTTTGCCCTTCGAACAAGATATTGCCAGCACTGGGAACCACCATTCCTAAAATCATCTTGATTAAGGTGGTCTTTCCGCTTCCATTTGGTCCGATCAAAGCGATACATTCTCCACCTTCCAGTTGGAGATTGACATCATTTAGGGCTTTGAGCTTTCCAAACTCCTTTGTGATATGTTGAATCTGAATCATACTTTCATCGATTTCATTCGAGGCTTTTCATCTTTGAGGCTCTCGGGAGTTAAACTTGGTAATAACTTCTCTGTACGATCAAATAAGGTGACCATAAAGCTCCTAAAAAGCAGCATGGCCGAGGGATAGCGCTCTACTAGCATCGAAAACAAACTAACAGGGCGAAAAGGGATATCGCCAATTCCATCTTTATCCAGGTCGTATCCTTCGTATTTGTCCCAAAAGTTATTCTCGAAATAGTTAAGCGATAAGGCACCATTTGTAGCAACATCAAAGGTATTCTGCATGAAATTATTGTCTTTAAACCTATTGTCCATGCAGCTTGCCTGTACTTTGATTGCCCAACCGTTGTCCTTAAAATTGTTTTGTTCAAGTTGGATCCGATTGGATCCTTCCATAAAAATTCCGGTAGTGTTTCTTTCGAAATGGTTATTGATAATTTGGCTATCGGATATATCTTTTAGGAGAAGGCCGTAGGCCGCATCTCCCCAGTTTTCTTCAAATCTGTTATTTTCCATGTGCACATTCTTCGTGTACATCACGGCTACTCCCGCCCCATTCGAACGGAAGGTGTTCCCTACGTAACTATTATCATGTGAAAACATGAAATGCAGACCGTAGCGAAGATTATCTTGGGATAGGTTGTTCAATACATGTGTATGCGTAACGAATTCTAGATAAACGCCATCTCGATGGCCAATGATCTCGTTTTCTCGGATGTCCAGGCTGTCTGACTTCCACCCATGAATGCCGTTGCCAATAAGTTGCTCGGCTTTTCCATAAGCGCGAATCTTATTGCCGCGGATTTCTAATCGCTTACAGTTCTGCGAATAGACTCCGAAGAAATTATCATCTAAAATGTTATCTATAATTCTGACATCATACGTGTTATAAATTTTTACCCCAGCGATATCATCCAAAGAGGAGTGCCCAGAGGATTTGAACGTAAATCCCTGTACCAGAACACCATGGGATTTGATCGACAAGGGTTCAAATTTCTTTTGTCCATCTAAGGTCGGATTTCCTTTTCCTAAGAAAGTAAGGGGTTTATCAATGACAATATTACCTTCTTTATATACGCCCGCATGCACTAATAGAGTATCGCCCTCTTTGGCTAGCGCGATCCCTTCCTTTATCCTTTTTACAGGTTTTCCAACGCCTATTTCAATGGTAGCAGCATGAGAACTCGCTGCTACCATCAAATAAACAAACATTGTACTAAATATATTTAAGGCAAAACTTCTCATCGCGTTCAAACTATTTCCACAAATCGTCCCATGTCATGGTAGTCCCACCTACCGAGGCTTTTGTTTTTTCCAAATCTGCGCTATCGCTAAAAGCAGCAATATCTCCGCGCATCGGACTTTTTAGTTTTTCACTTTTTAAGTAGAACATCTTCTCCGCCGGCAACAACTTATTTGTTGAATAATCCGGTAAGAAAAATACCGCAACATCTTCCTTCTTCACTTGATTTTCTTTGACGAAAGCGACCATACATTGAACATCGTCAAAGTTATAAGCCCGTCCTTTCTTAGTCAGTAGCTGTGTGCCGAAACGAGGGTCGCTCACTGTCATCTTACAATATGCACACTGATCCGATCCATACTTAATCGGCTTAGGTTCATTGTTACCTTGACAAGCTTGCAATCCAAACATCAGCAACATCACGCTACTCAGGCATAGCAATAAAATCTTACAGCTCTTCATAATCAATCTAGTTTTGTGTTTTTTGATTTTCTCCATTCCTGGACTGAACAATAAGCGACGATGACACCAACTAGGATAAATATCCAACCTCCGATATCAGGGATTGAATAGGCTCCAAAGTTCAGTAATTGCTTATAGCCGATTAATGGAGGTTGATAGGACATCCCTGGCACTTTAATAGGCGCATTAGGATCCAGATTATGCCCATAATTGTACTCCCAGACATAAAAATCAACCATTGCCACCACCCCAAAAAGAAGGAAGGCAAAGAATAGGAAATACAAGGCTTTTCTCTTGTTGCGAATGGCAACAAAAAGGAATAAGGCAGCAAAGGCAGCGATGATGTACGGCAGCACTGTGAATTCGATAAAGTCAGCTGCATGCAGCGTCTTCATACCGATATAGTGGTTCAATCCGTTGATAATCTCAACTTCCCCTGCTAGCTTATTACTATAAATTTGCAGTTCTAACCCTTCGGGGTATTGAGCTGCATCCAGCTCAATACGCCAAATAGGTAAGAAGATGACTGCTACTAAAGCCACCCCGCAGAGTCCGATGAGGACGCGGTGCAAAGGTGACATGTTGTAGTTAGTTTTCATCTTTAGTTTTTTTAGTTTGCACTATCTGCAGGCAAATTAGTACCTACGCTATAAGTAACTGGCACATTGCTACCTTTTTTAGAGATGCGGATATATCCTTGCATTTCCTGGTGCAAAGCACTACAGAAGTCGGTACAATAGAATGGGAATACACCAACGCGATCAGGAACCCATTTTAAAGTTTGGGTCTCTCCCGGCATGATTAATAATTCTCCGTTTCTAGCGCCTTTAACAGCAAAGCCGTGTGGCATATCCCAGTCTTGTTCAATGTTTGTTACGTGGAAATAAACCTCATCGCCCAATTGAATACCTTCAATATTATCCGGAGCAAAGTGCGAACGAATAGCTGTTAAGTAAACATGAACTTGGTTGCCTTTGCGTTCTACACGAGCTTCTTTCTCTCCTTTAGCAGCAAAAGGATGTGAGTTTTCTTCAATCTTATAGATTTTCAATGAACGCTCTTTAATCTTATCTGCACGCATCGCTTGCGCATGATGCGGCTCACCAATAGTTGGGAAGTCCAGAATCAGCTGCATCTTATCGCCAGAGATGTCAAATAACTGCGCACTTTGAGATAACTCAGGACCTGTTGGCAAATAACGGTCTTTTGTGATCTTGTTGTAAGCTACTACGTATTTCGCATCTGGAGTTTTGGTATCTCCACCTGGAATCATTAAGTGACCTGTTGAGTAGTAAGTTGGAACACGATCGATAACCTTTAGGTCTTTGATGTTCCATTTCACTAATTCAGATGATACGAAGAATGAAGTAATCGCATTTCCCTTACCGTCGAATTCTGTGTGTAATGGACCTAAACCTGGTTTTTCAACCTCTCCATACAAGGCTTCTTCGTATTTGATAATTGGAATCCCACCGAATTGGCCGTCGAATTTTTTACCGGCGATAGCTTTCTGCATTTTGTCAAAAGAGAATACAGGGATCAAAGCCGCTAGTTTACCAGAACCTACGATGTACTCACCTGTAGGATCTACATCGACTCCGTGTGGAGATTTAGGACATGGGATGTAGTAACAAAGACCTTCTAATTCTTCCGCATTTAAGACAATAGTTTCTGTTTTGAATTCAGATTTTGCCGTATGCGATTTCTCGTCATAAACGTTATGCGCATATTTTAAATTAGAAACCTTTCTACCTTTACCTGCTTTCAAATACTCTTCTGCTTTTTTCCAGTTCACGGCAAGAATAAAGTCCTTGTCATTTTTCGAAGCATTTACTTCCAATAGGGTATTTGCCTGTTCCGTATTGTAGGTAGAGAAGAAGAACCATCCATGCGATTTCCCTTTACCGGCGCGGCTTAAATCGTAGTTTACACCAGGGGTTTCAATCTGGAATGCTAAATCCATGTTACCGTTGTCTTTATTCACGCTCACAAAGCTCAACGTACCACGGAAATTCTTTTTGTAAGAATTGATCGGCACATCACAATCTCTATCATCCGGTGGAACAGAGAAACGAGTACCCGCTACAACATACTCTGTATTCTCGGTAATAAATGGCGATGAGTGGTTACCGCCGCTATTCGGCAATTCTAGGATCTCCGCTGTACGGAAAGTTGTTAAATCTACACGAGCGATACGTGGTGTATTATTCGCATTTACGAATACCCACTTACCGTCATATTCACCATCGGTTTTTGAGATCTGCACGTGGTGCAAGTCATCCCAAGGCACATTTCCATGTGATGTTTCCAACATTGGTTTGGTTTCCTCACTAAATCCCCATCCTTTTTCCGGGTCCAAAGAAAAGACCGGAATTACGCGTAATAGTCTACCCGACGGCAAACCATAAACTGCTAACTGTCCACTGAAACCTCCAGACACGAAGTTGTAAAATTCATCGAGTTTCCCGGGGGCTACGTAAGCTTTCTCGGCAGCATTGCCACTTACGGCTTCGCTTGCGCCTTTCGGCTTACAGGACTGGAAAGTTGACATCAGCGTCGCCGCTGCCAACCCTGCTAATACATACTTTTTAAATTCCATTATATTATGAATTTGGGGTTAATAAAATGTGCTATCTATTATTTGACACCATCATTTTCGCGCATATATTCATAGACTTGACGTGCTTCCTCATCAGTAATATTCTGATTAGGCATGCGCACTAAACACAATTCTAATTGCGCTTGTAATGCTGGGTCTTTGTCTAACATCGGATCAGGATTTGTTACAAAGTTCATCACCCATTCTGCTTTTCTACGTTCTGTGACGCCCTTCCATCCTGGTCCTACTAGTCGCTCGTCTGTCAGTTTGTGGCATGATGCACATTTAACATCAGCAACGAGCTTGCCTTTCGCGGCCATTGCGGGATCTAACTTCTCGCCGATTTCCACGTTAGTAAATTTTCCCTCTCCACGATGCTCGTCGTAAGCACTCGCATCGTTGCTCGCAGGAGCACTTACCTCTGAAGTAGACTCCGCGTTTTTGTTGTCGTTGTTGTTTGAAGAACAGGCGTAGATTGACACCGCGATCAAACAGAATACCATTAGTTTTTTCATAGTTTGTCAGTTTTCCTTACTCCGAAGAGATCATGTATTATTGTTATTACAAAGGTATCTTGACAAATAGCAGTGATTTTATGCGTTCAATCATATTTAGAAAACGACTTCTATCAAGAAGCGGTAAAAAATACCATAGCACCTTATTTATGAGGGCATTGCTAGAAATTGTGATTTTAATCACATTTTGAGTTGACACATATCAGCGGATAAACAGGTAGCTGTTAATAGTTTTGGTTAATATTTATTATTTCTAAAACATTTAGACTATGATTCCAATCGAAATACTTTTGGAAAAAGGAGCGGTCAAAAAGAATGTTGATGCTGGAGAAGTAATCTACCACGAGAATAGTAATAGTAATTATTACTATCAGATCCTTACCGGTCGCGTACGTTTAAGTAATTTCTTAGACGATGGCCGAGAGGTATTACACAAGGTGGCCTGTGCGAATGATGGATTTGGTGAAGTTGCAATTTTTGATGACGGGCTTCACGGAATTACTGCTGTCGCCGACTCCCCCACTACCCTAATTAAAGTTAGCAAGGACGGATTTAAAGAAATACTGAAGGAGTACAGTTGCTTCTACCAATTCTTTGCTCAAAAAATCGCTAAGGATCTCCATTTTAAACAATTCCTAACGAGTCTCGTCTGCAATTTCCGGCCAGAGGATATCTTGCTCAAGCTAATTCATAAATTGAACGAAGACCGACGACTCATATGTCAGGAATGCCATCGGCTTATGTTGACGCGGCAACAGCTTGCGAATATGACAGGCTTGCGTGTGGAAACGATTATCCGGACCATGAAGCAGATGGAAAGAAAAGAAATCTTGCAAATTATTAAAGGGAAGGTATTTGTCCCTGCCGATGGGCTGAACTAGCAGTCCGTCTGCAAACCCTAATCAAAGAGAGACTACCCTTGCGAGTAGTCTCTCTATTTTTATAAAACTAAAAGTACCTTATGACTAAGCCTTCGCAAGCTACAGCGAATAGCGTATTGTCTACGGGTTACGATTGATCCCCATATAATGGGACGTCGCAACCAATCGAGCGAATACATTTCCAAAAATAACAGCATTATATACCTTGGCATAATTAACATAGTTGAATTGTGGATAATCGGGCGAACCAGGTGCTGCGAGCTCCCCAAACTTCGATTTAGGAACTGGAAAATCATGGCCATCGGTCGTTGTGGCGAAAGGAAAGTATATATAGCTGCTTGTCTCGCCATTTAGTTTATTACATGACAAAAAACTGGTATCACCTACATAGAAGAAATGCTTTGTTTTATGTCTAAACATGGTCAATCCTGTTGCCGCAGCAAAGTTTCGGGATGAACCGGTATAACTGATTACGGATGATGCTGGAATACCGTTCAGATATAGACTATGCGAGCCATCCTCCCCCCAATAAACGCCTCGAACGTCGCCGAAACAATAGTTCAACACATCGGCATCTTCTGTCGTCATTTTATAAACGGCTCCGGCGGCATCATGAATTACTGCGTCGATTGGAGTGCCGAATATTTTCGTCATAAAATTTTCGACGTTCGGCGTTTCCGTTTCGATCATTAAAAAGACAACTCCCCCTCTTTCGATGTAATTGTATAAGGCATCATAATCAGCCGCGTTAAATCCAGCAAACATGCCGGCAATGACTACATCTGGATAAGTTGCAGGGTTTGCTAATTTATCCCTTAAACTGTTTGCAACCGGGGAAATGACGACGTGGTCAAACCCCTCAATACGCATATAGTTACTTTGAGGCCCAAAATTATAGGAGTTTCTTAAGAATGCACCCGAGGCCAAGGTTGGAACCGAAGCGCCATAACTAAAGGCGGCATTTCCCTCGATGTGCAAAATTGTCTTTCTTGGAAATACCTTCCACATCTTCATCACTCCATTTAACACCTTTCCTTTACTTGAACCGTTATAGGTTCCAAAAGTAACTGATCCACCGTCCGGAAATTTACCCGCTAAAGACTCCGTATTGCCGTTGATCAATTTTACATTCAAATCTGCAAATTGAACCTCAAAGGAATTGCAGTTGACATCTGCCGTATAAAAACTTGCCACTTTTACCTGATTCGAACTCGTATCCTTATTCTTGAAGTTAAGTAGACCAACGCGCTCTTCGGTATACAAGTTGCCTTGGAATGCTCCCGTCAATAAGTTGAACTCGCCACCCTTAATTGTATTCGCCGCAAAAGAGGCGGAAATATCTACGATATCCCCGAACATCCCCTTTGTGTCCACTTCTACTTTTAATTGCGCCATCTGATGTTGAAAGTTTATCGAGATTGGAGTCGTGCCTAGCACCGTGGTTATTTGGCCAGTGGCAAATAACAGCGGCTTATCTGGTTTGGAATATATAGTTGGAGCCACAAGATTTACGGATCCTAGATCAGCCTCATCGCTTGAATTATAAGAATAGGCGCACCATTGATAGGTTCTACCTTCTACAACAGCAATTTCTAGCATTTCACCTGCGGTTGCTACAAAGTCCATCTCCACCTGCTGTGTCAGGGTATTAACAAGTAGCACGCGGTATTTGACACCCGCACTCATCTTCACGACGGCACTCTTTAATGCACCGTTATTTGAAACAGATCGCGGAGTGCTGCTCAACATGTTCGGTTGCCTAAGGTTCAGATCCATATCTTCCTTAGAAGCCTGTAGATCCATTGAAAACTGACCTACCTTCATTGATGGTTTGACATTGGTATTGGAAGCTGAGATACCTTCAAGTTCAATGGCAGACGATGCTTTTATCGGGTTAGGCTGTACTGGTGCAACAATACCGCCAACATTGATCACTAATTTAGGTTCACCGCCTGAACTACTCGCGCTATCTTTCCGACAGGAACCAAGCATGATCGGCATTACTAGAATCACCATCCAAATTTGGAACATCCTGGATGTAACCAAAATCTTAAATATTGAATTCATCTTCTTGGTTCAGTCAGTAATTCCCCAATCTTTATTAATGGTCTCTTCAGTTTCTTCGGTTACCCAAGGACTTGCATTATCCGTCCCTCCCCCAGGTCGAATTGCCGCAGAGACCGCGGCAATTCCGCCCTCCAATTCCAGCTCTTCGCTCGTTAAGCGTGGTGGAACATAGTTACTAGTAAAAATTTTACGGTTATCCATCGTATTTGAAAAATTTGTAAACGATTTATGCAATTGATAAATCTGGTCAAATGTCAATATTGGTGGAAATATGGAAGAATACTTCAATACTCAGGATATACGATAGTATATACGTCAGATATACGTTATCGGTGGACATGTAAAAAATCAAAACGCTATAAAATTGTAAGTCAATGTGTTAATTGAGCGCCCATATTGAGGTTATGTCCCTCCCAAAACTAGAAATGATTGAGGAAATGGCGCAGAAATAGATTTTATCCTGTCTTTAATGGTATTTTTGCGGCGTTTTACACCCAAAAAATCGCTGTTTAACGACCTGACGAAAGTCAAAAAACAAAAGCTAGCGCAGGATTAGGTCCTACGCTAGCTACACACTAACACACGATAGACTAAGGAGTTTTGTCTATCCCCATATAATGGGAGGTTGCAACAAGTTGCGAGAAGATATTTCCGAAGATCATGGAGTTTTCGACCTGCCATGATCCTGCTGACGTCGGGTGGTCTAAGGAACCTACGCTACTTTTTGCGCCATATTTTGTATGGGCAATAGGAAAGTCACTGGAATTTGTACCGGAGGTAACAAATGGTTTTTTATAGTTATAGCCCCACTGAAAGTTCCTAGAAGAATTGGCTAAAAAATAGGTATCTCCAACAAAAACGAAATTCTTCGTTTTATGTCTGAACATCGTTGCGCCATCTTGTGGTTCAAAGTTTCTTGAAGTGGTACTATAAATTTCAACATCACTAGGCGGTAGCCCACTAACGTACAGCGTCTTTGAATCGTGCTGCCCCCAGTTCGATCCTCGAGCATCACCAAATGGCCAAGTCAGGTATTCTTGATATTGATCCGTTATTGTGTATACAGCTCCTCCAGCATCGTATTCGGCTAGGGAAACACCCGTACCAAAGAGATCATGGAAGAAGTTCAAAGCTGCTTGGTTGTTCGTTGTGCCAGCTTGTTCAATCATTAGGAATACGGCCCCGCCCTTGTCTATATACCTTCTAAGCGCGGTATAATCGGTATCGTTGAATTTCGACTCCATGCATGCTATAATAATGTCTGGATAGTTCAAGGGATTCGCTAGCGCTTCAGCAAGTTTTCCTGCTGCAGCATTGATCATTGTATGTGTAAATCCTTCAATCCTGAAATAATTACTGCTAGGCCCAAAATTTAGAGGATTCTCTATAAAGGCACCTGAAGCAACTTTCGTGTAGTAAGCAGCTGTTCCATAAAGTTCGTAGGCTTCGACATGAAGTATGGATTTTCGAGGAAATACAGTCCACATTTTAAGATTCCCTGTCAGAATTTTACCTTTACTAGAACCTACGTAATTATCAAATGTCGTCATACCGCCATTGGGGAATTTTGAAGCTAGAGATGCTATCGCCCCGTTTGGAAGTTTAATATCTAGCTTATTGAATTTTACCTGATAAGCATTTAGCAGCACATCGGCCGTATAATACTTAGCAACTTTGACGCGGTTATTGTTAATATCTGTTGTAATGAAGTTAAGTTCACCTACTGCAACATCCGTCAGGCTCCCCTCAAAAGCACCTGAACGAATATTGAAGCTGCCCGTTTTAATATAATTCGCATTAAAAACTGCGGTTAAATCGTGAATATCTCCATACACCGCTCTGGTATCAACCTCCACTTTAATCTGCGCCAATTGATGTTGGAAATTGATATGGATTGGCGTGGATCCGATATCTGTCGCCGTGACTTTTCCACTTGCATACAACAAAGGACTGTCCGTTTTACTAATTACTTGTGGGTTATTGATGTCCGGAGCCTCGATATGATCAGCCGTATTATAAGAATAGGCATACCATTCATACTCTTGCCCCTTATACACATCGATTTCCAATGCTGTTCCGGATGTCGCGATTTCCGATCGTTCAAATTTATTTGTCGACGTATTATACAGCAGGATTCGATATTGAATACCATCTTCCATTCCAACCGTCGCTGCTTTTGACAGCTCGTTGCCCGATTGCTTTTTTTGCGTGCTGCCCAACTTATTAGGAAGCTTTAATTCTTCGATATCCGATGTTTTCCGAGCAGTAATATCAATAGTAAATTCATCGATTTTAATGGAGTTTACTTGACCTGCCGTCGACGAAATCATTCCCTCGAGCCCTCCATTCATCGCTCTTGGCAAGCTCTGTTCATCTAGCGCATCAATCACCCCGCTTACGACTATACTCAGTTTCGCCGTTTGAGAGGTGTCTATGAATTGATCCTTGGAACAGGAGAAGAATAATGAACCGCTAAATAGCAGCGTCAGAAATAAATAACAAGTCCTAGATATGCTATTTATTAAAGCTGTAGTCATCATGTCCATATCGCTAACCAAATAATTCCCACTCGTTGTTTCTCACTTCTTCAACTTCCTCTGTTATCCAAGGATTGCTGTTTCCAGTTCCGCCCCCCGGAGAAACGGTCGCTGAGCTTGCAGCAATTGAAGTTTCCATTTCAATCTCATTCAAAGTAATTGTTGGAGCGGCATACGCCATTTTGCACCATTGCTTTTTAGGTATTGTTCGCATTACATTAATAAATATTTGTTCATAGGATAAGATTTGCAAGGTTAATGAAATCAGTAAAGAACAATTGGAAACTGGGTACAACACGGCTACTTTTGATCAATACAACATATATACTACACAACAAAAAATGAAGCAGAAATAGCGCAGCTATAAAAAGCGCTATTTCTACCAACATGGTTTTCAGTTACTTGACTTTATTGATACCGTTATAATGCGAGGTTGCAACCAGCAATGAAAAAACATTGCCAAATATCATGGAATTATGTGCTTCATATGTCGCCCCGACTTTATAATAGTCCAAGGCCCCTAATGCGGTTGTATTTCCATAGGCCTTGTGTGGCAATGGCAGATCTTTCCCGTCAGTAGATACGACGAATGGCTCCAATAAATAGCCCGGGTATTGTCCGCTTCGAAGTTCACAGGATAAGAACCCGGTATCTCCAACGAAAAATAGGTGTTTCGTTTTGTGCCGAAACATCGTCGTCCCAACCCTTGGCGCATAATTTCTTGAATCTGATGTATAAGGAATTACAAGGCCTTCCGGAATATCTTTCACGTACAATGTTGCAGAAAAATCCTGACCCCAGTTTTTTCCTCGCACATCGCCAAATCGCCAATTTAATACATCAGCGTCTTCGGTTGTGAGGGTATATATAGCACCACCGCTATCGTAATTGGCTGTAGAGACCGATGGGCCTAAAATATTTTTCATAAAGGCGTCCACATACTGATTTGAATTTTCAATCATTAGAAATACCACACCCCCACGATTGATATATTCTGCCATCGCGTTGTAATCATCGGTTAGAAATCCGCTAAACATCCCTGCTATGATGATATCTGGATAATTGGCGGGATCAGCTAATCGATTTTTAAGCGTGTTCCTTGCAGAGCCCACGACTTCATGTTCAAATCCCTCAATACGCAGGAACTCACTTTTCAAACCAAAATTTAATGGATTTCGTAAAAATGCACCTGAGGCCTTTAGAGGGTTGGATGCAGCATAACTGTAAGCAGCATTTCCTTCTACATGTAAAATCCGCTTCTTCGGAAATATTTTCCACATTTCTAATAATCCTTTTATGATTTTGCCTTTACTCGACCCAGCGTACGGTCCAAATTCTAGGAGTCCTCCCGAGGGAAATTTCGCGCTTAGCGATTCAACCTTATCATTTATTAATCGAATGGAAAGGTTCGAAAATTGTAATCTAAAGCTCGATATTTGGGTGTCTGCAGTATAATATTTCGCAAGCTTCACTCGATTTGAGGTGGAATCCGGGTTGTGAAACAACAAATTACCTACATCCACACTGATCATATTCGGATCAAATGTTCCATTTAAGATGTTGAATTTCCCAACCTTTATATAATCTCCGGCAAACATGGCATCGAGTTCCTCCACACCGCCGAAGAGCCCCTTGGTATCGATTTCCACCTGCACTTGAGCGAGCTGGTGTTGAAAGTTAATCACAATCGGTTCGCTGCCAACGACCGCTGATCTAACCATCCCACTTGCGTAAAGTAAGGGCGCGTCTGTTCTCGAATCAATTGTCATTTGACTATGCTGTGGTTCTTCAATAACATCTTCAGTGTTGTATGAATAAGCAATCCATTTATAATCGGCACCTTTCACTACATCAATTTCCAATAGCTCCCCCGACGTCGCCAGTCCTGAATATTCAATGCTATTTGAAATAGGATTCACTAATAAAATACGATACTTTATGCCGTTTAGCATAGGCACTAATGCCGTCCTAGCGTTTGTGCTAGCAATCTTGGATTGAGAATTTCTATACAGCATGCCAGGTTCTCCTTCCAAACTAGATAGAGGTTCAAGCGCGCCAGAAACATCCATTGTGAATTCTCCGACATCGTAACTTCGAGATGTAGAATTTTCACTTTGTATTTCTGAACGAAAACTGTTGCCAAGTATGCTTTTAGGATTATCTTTAAATGCTATAGCCTTCTCGATCGAAATCCCACCCACAGAAAATATCAGCTTATCAGACAGATTCCGATTTTTTAAATTCTCTTTAGAGCAGGCCGTGAGTAAGGAAGCAGAGGTCAAAACCATCAACAAAAAATAAAACATCCTAGATGTCTTATTAGTCGAAAGGGGTGCACAATATATCATACCCTAGTCGTAAAACTCCCATTCCTGCTGTAACATTTCCTCGCTTTCGCCCACAATCCATGGGTTGGGATTCCCTTTACCCCCACCCGGTGATACCGTAGCAGAACTCGTTGCTACGCTATTTTCTAATAACACGATGTCCTTTATTATCTGAGGGGATTTATACCTCTTTTTACTTAATTCTTTTGCATTCATCTTGTAATTTGTTAATTATTTAATCTAAGGTTAACCTTGTCCAAACTTCGGAATTTCTCAACTTTCAGCTTAAAAACACAGTACTACACGAATACAACTGCAAGATACCACAGAGGTACACCGAAAATCAACCTATTTATAACAGGCTAATTTTCAAATATTTAAACAGAACGAAATAAAATATTAAAACAAGGAATTTATGATACCCATTAGAAATTTTTCATGAATACACTAATTTATATCCCTGAATAACGTAAATGACTATTCAGGAAATGGAATGCAGAATAAGAGATGACAGCGAAAAATAATGCTTGTCGACCATGAGCGGAGCCTTAAAGCTGACGTTCAGGTAAAATTGGAATTAAATGCTTTCGACCCAGGTATACAGGTCTTCTTCAGAAGGAATATTAAAAGATTTTCTCAACCTATTTTTCTTAGTCTGCACGCTGCGTACCGCAAGATGCGTAAAGGTGGCAATATCTTTTGTAGTAAAGCCAAGACGTAACAAAGCACAGAATTTGAACTCCTCTATAGTCATATTGGGATTAATTGCAGCAAGATTACCATAGAAGTCTGGAAAAATATCTTTAAAAACTGGCAAGAAAGACGCGCTATCATTCATTGCTAAGTTGACTAGCTTCTCTAACGGTTCAGAGTTATCGGTATCCGTAATCTTTTCGTTCAATTGATCAATTATTAGCTCACTCCGCTCCTTTTGTGCGAATAAGTTAGATATTTCTCTATTTTTCGAAATCAAGAGATAAGCATTAAACGCTGTGAATATAAGAATCTGAACAAATGTATGTATACGAATTGTCTTGACCAATTCAGGAGCAGTCTCGAAACTATTGCTGAAGATTGGGTTCTCATATTCCTGTCCGAGGTAAAAGAAAGATAGAATTACGCCGAATAAAATTAGACCATAAGCATAATTCTTGCGTTCGTTAAACAAAAAGACTATGGCTAAGAGAATGGCAAAATAATAAAAGGATATACCACTTTCAAAACCTATCAAAGACGAAAAAAACAAGACCAGTATACAGCACAACAACATCACCGCAAAAACGAAAAAATCGTTGAATCGAACTTTAGTGTAGAAAAACAACAGGAGAAACGTAATCCCAACAACGAAAAGAAAAAAGGAGGTTAGTCTATATCCTGCTAAAAAATCTCTTATCGAATCGATAAAAAAGAAAAATGCAATCAAAAAAGAATATTGATTTAAAACTCGTGCCTTGATAAGGTCTAATCCATCTAAGTCTGCAGGTAAATGATGATTAGTAATCTTATTCCAAATCTTTGCAATGCCCATACTTTTACTTTCAGGAGATTTAAAACTTAAAATAAACTATCAAATACTTTTCGAAAAATATGATTCGACTTCAAAAACGACTACTCCGAATTATTTGAAACTTAAATTTGATAATCGATTGTTGTTAGTGTGAATAAACTAGATCAACAAACGTCTAAATTAGAGAATCAAAACTATGAAATGAAATATTGAGAAAACAAATAGCCTAAAAAACAAATTTATGTAGCTATTACGCCATTATTGAAATGTGGTAATTTTAACTAATAGAAAGATTAAAAAAGGAAATATTAAGAAAGGCTAACGTAAATTAAGATACGCAATCAACTCCTTTGCAGCAGCTCTCCCGGCACGGTTTGCCCCGATCGTAGATGAGGAAGGCCCATACCCGGTTAGGTGAATACGCGGGTCCGCAGCGACTTGTGTTAGCAACTGACCACTCATAGCGATCCCGCCCTTTTCGTTAAGAAGTTTCAAGCCTGCCAAGTGATCTAGGGAATGACGAAATCCCGTATTCCAAAAAATAACATCCACCTCCATCGTTGTCCCATCTTCCCATCTTACCCCCGTTTCGGTGATTTCCTTGAACATGGGCTTTCGATCTAATATTCCGTGCTCAAGCATATCTTCAATTGCAGGCGTTATCGGCAGCCCCGTAACAGAAACAACAGATTTCGGTGGCAGTCCCTCTCGTACGCGGTCTTCCACCATTGCCACAGCTTCCCTTCCATGCTCCGGCGTAAACTCATAATGCCTAAAATCCGGTGGCCTGCGAGTAACCCATGTAGTTTCTGTCACTTTAGAGATTTCTCCAAGCAATTGCACAGCCGATATTCCACCTCCTACGATAATCACATGTTTGCCAATGAACTCCTCGGCATTCTTATATTCACCGGTATGTAATTGACGTCCTCTAAACTTCTCCCAGCCCGGATATTTCGGACAATTAGGGGTTTTCCAGGTGCCGGTCGCATTGATAATACCACGCGCGTTGAACTGTACGCCGTTCGTTCGGATAAGAAAGCGACCATTCCTGTCAATCACATCCGTAACCTGAACCGGACGAATAACGGGCAGCTCAAACGTTTTCTCATACAGCTCATAATATTTAGGAATAGCGACATTGGCTTGCAGTTCCTTATCCTGGGTATTAACAGCATCTGCAAAACCTAAACCGGGTAAATCATTTATACCATTAACATTGCTCAGTGTTAGGGAATCCCAACGATGTTGCCAAGCACCACCCGGTCCAAACTCATCATCGAGGATCACGAAGCCTTTCCCCGGCTCGATACCTTCGCGCTTTAAGTGGTAGGCTGCCGATAAACCAGCCTGCCCGGCACCAATCACTACGATATCAACCTTGTAAAATAATTCCGGCCGAACAGCGCTAGACTGCGGACTTGCTGAATCGAATGTAATCGCTTGATTTTCCATAGCTGCTGTTGTTCAATCTGAATGTAATGGATATTGCTGAATATCTACAAAGTACGAAATGATTGATTGTTCACATAATTTTGTAGGATAATTAAGTGATTTGATGACATCCCGCTGAGCGCTTCACGGAACAGCAGCATCTGGAAACTGTTATAAATACAAAAGTCCCCAAGTTCGCAGAACTCAGGGACTTTAGATTATAGAGGAATAAGAATATTCTGAATTACCTTACAATTTGAAATTAACGCCAATTGCGGTTGTTAATGTTCCTTCGAAGTTACGACCACCGTATTCTCTATCGAAACCATCACCAAGAAGATTTCCGCGGATATCAATGTTAAAATCTAATTTATCTGACATACGGATTGTTTGTAAAAACCCTACATGTGGCGAGAATCTAGTCACTGCAGGCTCATCGAAAGAAGTAGATACACCAACTCCCGCATAAGGGATCATGGTATAAATACGGTTCGCATCAAAACCTGAAATATCATTCGACCAGTTAAACATCACATCAGCTCTTAAGTTGAAGTATGTAAATCTTTGCTCACTCAACCATTGAGAAGGATCGTACTCTACCCCATTCGAAAGACTCACATCTTGAGTTAAGCCTTTCATACGTCCTCCAGAAAGTGCCACACGGCCTCCGAATGCGTCGTTAAACCATTTACCACCGTATATTTCGAATGCTGGACCAATACGCTTCCCGAAATCATATTGCTTATCATGATCTCCAAAGAAGATATTTGCTCCCACGTTTGCACCGAAAAACCAATAGTTCGATAAACCATTGAATTGGTATTTTGAAACAGGTAATTTATCTTCTAACGGGTTATTTGCGAATGCCGTAGAAACGAAGGTTAGCAAGGATAAAACACTAAGTAAAAATGAATTTTTCATCTGTATTAAAAATTATTATTGATTTGTTATTCTCGTAGGTAGTTTGCTTTTCTCTATTTCTTATATCGCGCTTCGTAAAAGAGCGATTCTTTTTCTTTTACTTTCAAGAACATCTCCATGTCTGAATAGTCTCTCGGTAAAGTGAGATACAAATTTGCATAGTTAGTTTTCACGTTCAATTGAATCGGATCCGGAATGGCAGCTGAATTATTCGCGTTACTAACATCATAGCCATAACGTTTTACCGCGCCTGAACGTTCAGTTAGCTCCACAACCTTATCCACGAATTTAATTTCCTGAATGTAAGCTTGGCTTAAACCTTCTTGTTTGTGAGTGCCCGACTCATTCGATGCTGCATACGTTGGTTTCCAAACCGTATTTTTCAACTCTGCGGCAATCGTCTCCTTAACCTCTGGCGGATAAACGATTGCATCATCATCGCAGCCCATTAATCCGATACAGAATCCAATGATTAGAATTCTTTTTAACATAATACTCTCAATATTTTGTGGTACATTATCGATGTAAACAATACCCTTTTGTTCACACCGTTTCTAATTGTTTTATTGTGATGAAATAAACTTCTTAAATCCCATCGTGCACTTGGAGCTCGACGAAATAATCACCATCAAATTAAGTGCAAATGAAACACTTAGCCAAACATTTGACCTTTAGCAATTTTGTCACAACGAGAACATAATTTAATACAGCAACAAATAAAATGCGTACGGAATAACCCGAATAACAAAAAGTGTATTAATGAAATAATAAAGTTTTATATTTCACTTTTATGTAATTTTTATTCGAAATAGCAATAAGCTATTAATTTTCATTTGTAAAATTATAGCCACAATTGAATAAGGGGATTACTCAAGGTCGACTGACTTTTCTTTATTTCATGAAATACCGATAAAAAAGCAGGAAATAAGTTTCTAGCATTTTCACTTTTATGGGTATCATGATCATCTTAAAATCAAACAGGAGGCACGAAACAGCGGAGGGAACGAACGTTTCGATTGGCCTATGGAAACAAATATTTTCAGAAAAAAGAGGCTAAGTAATGTTCCAACTTAGCCTCTTTATCTCACAATTAAGCAATCAAAATAAAATGCTGTATTTTATTGTAATAATTAAATGCGGAAGTTTCTACGAAATAAAATTCATCCAATCTGCATTCTCTTCGTAACCTACAATTGGATCCGCATGGTTTTTGCTCATAAACTGTCCATTTAACATGGTCAAATCCATCAGCATATGTTGGCGAGTCAACTCTACTAGCTGCTCATTAAAACCGTTCATTTCTAACACAAATTGGAAACAGATCATCCGTGAAATCATGCGCCCTAAGGTTACCAGATCTCTTTGGTTCAAACCGCCATCCAAATTGAAATCAACCTGCGACTTGAAATAATCCACGCTGATATTCGTGCGATCATAAGATTTCAAGAAAGTCAAGAAGTGCGTCTCCTTGGCTTTTCTCATCAGTTTTAAGACCGCCTCTGCAATCTGCGCATATAACATCTCATTCGAACCTTCAAAAATTTGGAAAGGTCTACTATCAACGACCGCTCTACCTGCCAAGTGATTCAAACGGTAACCATTAGCACCAGCCAATTGAAGGCTTATCTGAGCAGACTCTTGCATCATATCCGTTACCAAAGCTTTCAGCGAGTTTGCTTCAATACTCATCGTCGCTAGATCGTGCTCTATCCCACTACTCTTTACGCTAAAGGCACACATACCCGAACAAATCGTGAAAGCAGCCTGAATTCTTGCCAATTGATATTTGACCGAATCGATATTGATTAAAGGTGCACCCCCAACGATGCGTTGCTGACAGTGTTGTAACGACTCATCAAGCAGACGCTTGATAAAGCCCAGTCCCATACCCGGGAACTGAAGACGACTGCGGTGAAGCATATCCAACATCAATTTGATGCCTGTACTCTCCGGAACCAACTTCTGCTCTTCCGGAACGACCACATCAATTGCGTTGATTCCGTAAGGAATCGCATAAAGCCCTAGATTATCGTAGCGCTCGACCATTGGAATATGTTGCGCGGGGTTATTATTTTCGGTAACGAAGAAATCGATATCACGCGATAGATCTCCATTTTCTGCTTGTTTTCTAGCAGTCACCAACCAGAAATCTGCCGCACCACTAAGCCCTTGCCAGTGTTTCTCACCTTTAATTTGGTAAGATTCACCTAGTTGTTGATACGCTGTTTTCATATTCAGCGCATCACTACCGTAAGCTTTCTCGGTAATCATCAAACCGCCCATAGCGTTATTCTCTAAGAACTGTTTGAAAATACGTTCCTGAACCGGGTAAGTGCCATATTTCGCTAATGGTTCTAAAAACAAAGCAATGTTAATCCCGAACATCAGTGACAAAGCAAGCGACTCATACGACGCTGCCGATAGGACCCCAAGGCATTCTTTCACCTGCACCCCTCGGCCGCCATGCAGCTCGGGGATAGCAACAGAAAGAGGTTTCTTCTCCATGATTTTCGCTAAAAAATCCGCTGGCAAGTCGCGATTTAAACTGATCGCATTATAATCATATTCTTCTCTAAAAAGCTGTTTTAGATGAGCTCTGAATGAACTAATATAGGTTGTGTAATCTTGTTGACTAATAACGTTAGACATGTTTCAATTCAATTTTACATTTAATACTTATTGTATCTACCTGATTAAGGCTCATTCGACTGCTAGGTTTATTTCTCAATAGATGTGTCGCGTCGAAATATACAATATTTGACATATGTAAAATTAGATAGAAGTCATTTTAATCACTATGTATATTAGGATAATAAATAGGACAAATCGTGCATAGACTGGACTATGACTAACTGCCTGTTTTCCGGTATTCACTTGGCGATATGCCCACTATTTTTTTGAAGATTCGTGTAAAATAGGAAGGATCATCAAACTCCAGCTCATAGGCTATCGTTGCTACCGTCTTATTCGTTTCCAACAGCAGCAGCTGACTATGGATAATAGCAACTTCCAGAATCAGTTGCTTTGAAGACTTCTTAAACACTGCTGACACGCAACGATTTAGGTAATTCAATGAAACAGCTAACTTATCAGCATAAAATTTTACCGATTTCTGCTCGCTGAAATGAAGATGCACTAATTGTTTAAACGCGATAGCAATCTCTTCTCTTCTTCCCAGCGTTTCATTTGCATCCGAAAGCTTGATGATCTTCAACAAAGCCGTCTTAAAAATACTTTCATAATACTCCTTATAAGGACTTTCAGTGTATATTTCCTTATTCAAAAGTCGCAGTAAACTATCCAAATCACTACTATCAGTCTTACTAAGATTGAGCAAAGGGGATATGGTAAAAATATTAAGAATCTCCTGCTCGCGAAATAAGGAAGTCATTGCTTGCTCCTTAATTAAGATACAATGGCCCTGAGCAAGTTTATCCACCGAATGTATCGCTGATATGGTCCCATAATTACAGATAACAACCGCCGGCGCCTGAACCTTGAATGTCGTCGATTCGATTTGGTGTGTGAAATATCCTTCTGTAATATGTATTAATAAATTATACCCAAAGAATATAGGTGGAATCGGGATCTTCAAATAAGGTGCAATATCACCGAGTGCAAATATTTTAATAGGCGTCTGAATATAGGTCAGATGTTTAAGTCCATCTTCCATAAACTTCGCTACAAACTCATCCGCATTGATTTTATTCTTATCCATCAGCCTCTTATATCGTTATAATCCTTCAAATTTAAATAAACCAATTTAAAGCTAAAGAAAGCCTAGCTACTCTTTCCCCTCGATTAATTCAACGGGTAAGACCAGGGTTTTAAATGACGTTTCTCTTCCTCTTTGTTCGATCTGTTCGATTAACAGCGCTGCTGCTTGTTTCCCCATTTCAAAAGCCGATTGTCGAATGGCGGTGATGCGTGGCGAAAAGATATCCACTAAATTCGAATTTGTGAATCCGACAATCTCGATAGGCTTCTTCGCCAGCTTTGCATTCTTCCGCAGCGCCTGCAAATAGCCGGTAGTCAATTTATCACCCGAAAGGAAAATGCCATCATAGTCAAGTTCTGCTAAATTGTCAATTGCTCTATCAATTTCGGATTGCTTCAATCCACCATATTCACAATATTGAACCAGCTGCTCATCAAATTCCAAATGCTGCGCTATCAAACCCAACTTAAACCCCTCCAGACGCTCTTTGCTATTCGACAACTTCTTCGATGAACTTAATAAAGCGATCCGCTTACAGCCCTTCTTTACCAGAAACTGTACAGCTTCAAACGCCCCTCTTTTATTATCCGTGATCACGCGATGGCTCGGCAGATTTGCAGGAACACGATCGAAGAAAACAATCGGCATACCCCGCTCTATGATCCCCTCGAGATAGGTATTATCTGCACTTTCTGACGACATTGCCATCAATAGCCCATCCATCGATCGGGAGAAAAAATGCTCTACATGAAATCGTTCGCGATCAGCAGACTCGTTGGTCTGTGAAATCACAACCTGGTAATTCTTATCGTAAGCAACCGACTCAATGCCATCAATGACCTGCGAAAAAAAGTTGTTCGCGATCTCACTAACCACGATACCGATGCTATAGCTCTTACGCTCTTTCAGACCACGCGCTAAAGGGTTTGCCCGATAATTAACCTTTGTAGCAAACTCCAAAACTATACGCTTTGTCTCCTCACTGATCTCGTGGCTGTCGCGCAGAGCGCGAGAAACCGTCGACGGCGACAAGTTCAAAATCTTAGCTATATCTTTTAAGGTATAATGGTCTTGGGTCATGATGATAAATTTAGATAATTATATCGAGATATACTTCGCTACAGCGAGGAAGAATAGCTGTAAGACCGACAAAGAAGAAATGAGCAACAATTATAAACCCATTCAGCCCCCTTGCATTCCCCATACCAAGCGGTTTTAATTGGGGTTTGTATTGGGTTTACATTGGGTTTGAAAGGGGTTAGCATTGGGTTTACATTGGGTTTAAAAGGGATTAGAGTAGACGAAGTCTCGAATAAGCAAAGAAGCTATCTTCTCAGATAGCTTCTTTGCTCGTTCCTCCAAACTATGATAAAGAAGTTTGGTTTAGGATGATTGAAATGTTTATCGTGGCGATTTAAAAATCAAAGTATTGCTTTGCATTATGATAACAAATGTCTGAAACTATCTTTCCGACCCATGCTAAGTCGTTTGGCAACTCGCCATTCTCTATATCGTTCGCGAAAATATCACAAAGCAAACGACGGAAATACTCATGCCTAGGGAAAGACAAAAAGCTGCGCGAGTCGGTCAACATACCGACCATACAACTCAATAAGCCCATGTTTGATAAGGCGTTGATTTGTTTGGTCATCCCATCTTTCTGATCCAAGAACCACCAAGCCGAGCCAAACTGCATTTTTCCACGCACGGAACCATCATTGAAATTCCCGATCATCGTCGCAAAAAGCTCATTGTCTGCGGGGTTCAGATTGTAGATAATCGTCTTTGCCAATTGATCCTTGGCATCCAGTTTATTGAAGAACTTAGACAGGGCTTTCCCTTGAACGAAATCGCCGATTGAATCCCAACCGGTGTCCGGTCCGTTCTGCTCCAACATGCGCGCATTGTTATTTCTTAGCGCGCCTAGATGATATTGCTGCACCCATCCCTTTTCATGATCCCATTGCGCAAAATACAGCAGCATAGCGGATTTGAATTTTACGACCTCCTCCTCGCTCAATGCGGAATTTTGGCGAATCTTCGAAAAGATATTACGCAGCTCCGATTCCGTAAAATCAGCAGCATATACCTGCTCTAAACCATGATCAGAAATGCTGCCACCGTTTTCCGCAAAATAATCATGACGTGCTTTCAGAGCATCTAAATAACTTTGAAGATCAGTAATTGAAACATCTGCAACAACCTCTAACTGATTGATATAGGCGTTCAAAGCATCTACATTTTCGGCTTGCATTGCCTTGTCCGGCCTGAATGCCGGAAGCATTTGGAAACTCTCCTTTTCTTTCGCAAATGCCTGGTGATATTCCAAATTATCCAGCGGGTCATCTGTTGTACATAAGACTTCAACATTCATCATTTTCAGCAATCCACGTACGGAATGACTCGAGTCTTTCAACTGTTCGGCGGTCTGATCGAAAATACGATCGGCAGAATCAGCATTTAATAATTCTGTAATACCGAAGTATCGTTGCAATTCTAAATGGGTCCAATTATACAGCGGATTACGCATGCTGTAAGGGACAGTTTCTGCCCATTTACGAAACTTCTCCCGATCGGAAGCATCCCCTGTTATGTAATGTTCGTTGACCCCGTGCGTTCGCATGGCGCGCCACTTATAGTGATCACCATTTAACCATACCTGACTTAAGTTTTCAAATTGCTTGTTATTTGCAATTTGCTCAGGAATAAGATGATTGTGGTAATCGATAATTCCTAAAGGTTTGGCGTAGTCATGATAGAGCTTCTTAGCGGTCTCACTCTGAAGCAAAAAATCTTGGTCTAAAAATGCTTTCATTCTCGTTGTTTTATAAACTGACTCCACGTTTCCATGGAATAAAATCGTCTTGGTTTAACTGCACAGCTTTTGGAATAATCACCCCGCTTGCTGCCTGTATGCAATATTCTAGTATTTCCTCCCCCATTTGCTCAATGCTCTTCTCTCCCTCAATCACTGGCCCGGTATTGATATCGATAATATCGGGCATCCGCTTTGCCAAAGCAGTGTTTGAGGAAACCTTGATTACCGGACATACGGCATTGCCTGTAGGTGTTCCCAATCCCGTAGTAAACAAGATTAACGTGGCGCCCGAGGCTGCCTTGCCGGTCGTTGCTTCGACGTCGTTGCCCGGCGTACAGACCAGGCTCAACCCAGCTTTTTGAGCCGGCTCGGTATAATCTAATACATCGACAATCGGCGCGGTACCGCCTTTTTTCACGGCTCCCATACTTTTGATCGCATCGGTAATCAATCCATCGCGGATGTTCCCTGGCGATGGATTCATATGAAATCCAGAGCCGACACGCTCAGCCGATTGGCTATAAGCTTGCATTAAACGGATGAATTTCTTCGCTGCATCAGGCTCTATCGTCCGATCGATCAGATTCTGCTCCGCACCGCAAAGCTCCGGAAATTCTGCAAGCAATACTTTACCGCCTAAGGCTACTAACAAGTCTGCCGCATAACCTACCGCCGGGTTTGCCGAAATACCGCTGAAGCCATCCGAGCCTCCGCACTTTACGCCTAAAACCAGTTTGTCCAAGCTCACCTCTTCCCGTTCGAACTGATTGGCTGCAACTAAGCCCTGGAAAGTCTTTGCAATCGCCAAGCGAACCATCTCTTCTTCCGTATAGCCTTCCTGATGCTCAAAACTGAACAAAGGCTTGTCAAAATGTGGATTACGAGCTTTTATTTCATCCAATAGTTCCTTCAATTGCAGATTCTGACAGCCCAAACTTAAGATGGTGATGCCGGCCACATTGGGATGATCAGCATACGCCGCTAAAAGTTTCCCAAGTATCACTGCGTCCTGCCGTGTTCCACCACAACCGCCCTGATGGGTTAGGAATTTGATTCCATCGATATTCGGAAACAAACGATGCGTATCTGGTTTTGCTTGCGCCAGCTCATCAAAGGATGCATTCATCAATGTGTCGCCTTTCAAATAAGCCTCTTTTAATGCCTGTGTATAATTCCGAAAGGGCGCACTAACGGAGTATCCGAGTTCCGCATGCATTACCTCTTTAATCAAATCGAGATTTCGGTTTTCGCAGAAAACCGTAGGGATAAATAGCCAATAGTTTGCCGTTCCCACTCGTCCGTCCGCGCGAACATAGCCTTTAAATGTCCTATCTTTGAACCGCTCTGCGTTAGGTGCCTGCCATTGATAGTCAAAAGCTCTGTACGCATAGCCATCGGTTGCGTGCTTTGTATTATCAGTGCTCATGCGCTCGCCCGAAGAAACCGCATATTGGGTTTTGCCAACTAAGACGCCATACATGATAATCGATTCCCCTGCCGCCATATCGCGCATAAAAAATTTATGCTTGGCTGGAATTTCTTCTTTTAATTCAAACGTTTCGCCCTGAAAAAGGACTGACTCACCCGCCGATAAGTCCTGTAAAGCGACCAGCACATTATCGAGTGGGTCCAATTGTATAATTCGTTGTTGCATGATCTTACTTTTCTTCAAATGCTTTTAAAAATCCATTCTGCGCGATGGCATGCTTATCTCGCTGCACTTGTTCTGCGAAATCAGGAATATCCATCAAATTTGCTCCCCAGATCTCCCGATCTTCCAGCAATTTCACCAATCCCTCATGCCCCTGCTGACTATAGATGAATAGTTTCGCAGCTTGATCATCTTGAAGGGTGATGCTTGGACCATAAGCGTCTTGTATATATTGTCCGGCAGATTCCTTACTGCGCATCAAGAGCAGATAGGCAGCAAAGCCTAAACTCATGCTCGACAATGGACATCCTGCCAATTCTTTGCTCTTTAACAAGAGTGGGACGTTCCGCATCCGCATTTTGGTAGTATAGTTCAATGAAATGCTCTCCCAGCGATGTTCCAGGAAAGGATTCGCGAAGCGATCTAATACTTGGCTGGCGAAGCGTTCCAGTTCTTTCTTATCTAATCCCGGGTCATCCATACAGGAAATAATTTCCTGAGTCAGACGGTATACAAAACGCCGAAAACTATCGTTAGCCATCGCTTCCGTTACGGTCGTAAAGCCGGCGATAATCGCTGCGGCACAGCTGAAGGTATGGGTACCATTCAGCAAGCGCAGCTTAATTTCTTTGAAATTTTTGATGGAAGGCACCAAATGTACACTTGCATGCTGTTTCACAAAGCTCAGTTTATTCGCTGTTCGTTCATTATTACAGCTGATTGCCCACAGGTAATAAGGCTCTGCCATAATCATCAAATCATCCACATAGCCTAAAGAATGCTGTGCCTTTATTTGCTGTTGGGCATTTAATTTCCCTGGCACGATACGATCAACTAAGGTGTCGCAAAAGTCATTTGCTGTAGCCAACCAGGTTAAAAAGTCCGCCGCTAGTCCCGATCGTTCCGCGACCTCCAACACATACTTCTTTAATTGCGAACCGTTGTTGTCGATCAACTCTGTTGGTAGAATTACCATCCCTTTAGAGGGATCTCCTTTAAAATGTTGATAGCGATGCTGCAAGTAAGCACAAACTTTACCCGGGAAGGAAGATGGCGGCATGTCTTGGATAGTGTCATCGCTGGCTACAATCCCAACCTCTGTTGTATTGGAAATTAAGATTTGCATATCCTCACTCTCTGCGCTTTTCAAAATCTCTTCCCATTGTACGGAAGCTGCACAAACTCTGGAAATCGCATTGATTATCAGGTAGTCTTCGCGAATTTCACCAGCGTCCAAACCATTGATCGCCAGCGTATATAAATTATCCTGCTTTGCAAAACTATCTACTGCGCCCGCCCCCGTTGATTGAACGACGAGGATGCGCCCTTTAAATTCTCCTGCTTGATTTGCCTGATGAATAATAAAATCCGGTAACCCGCGCAGCAATACACCTGTTCCAAATTGTATTACTTTCTCCGGATAATCAAAGCTCTCAGCAGCCGGCAGGCTCACGTTTTCCGGATTTAACTTGCTGAGTATGTTTTTACTTAGTATCATATGGACATCCAATAGTGTGGTTTAATCTTTCTTTATCTGCTGTTTTAGCCAGGAAACTAATTCCTGTGCTGCCTGAAAATTCTGAAATTCTGCGGGAAGCTTGCGCCCGTCTACATATTCATTATATAACCAAGGGTCGCCAAGGGCAAAGACGGTTCCTTTTCCATATTTTGCTGTTGCCATAACCACATCAGCCTGATGCGTCAGCAAAGCTTTTGCCGGAGCTTCCAAACGAATCGTACTCAGCTCTTTGACGTAGATTTTCCTGCTTGTCTTGAAAACTTCATTTCCCTCCGGGATGATTATCGCTCCTTCTTCAAAGTTTCTCCCTTTGACGCGATTCTTGCTATCCAGTTGAAACGATAAGCCGAACTTTTGCGCTAGCAGATTTGTTTTCTCCAATTCGCAATTACCCTGATCGTTCAACAAAAGCAATAGAACGCCACCTTGTTTTACCCATTGCGCAATCTCAGCGGCATGTTGCTCATCTATGTAATCCGGATACTCCGTTTCTTTTTCCGTATCGGGGTCTACGATAATATAGATCGATGCGTCTTTCAGGTTATGCTTTGTCCCGGCCTGTCGAAGGGTCTTTAGCTCGGCGCCATGTTCTTCGAAAACCCTTCCCAAAAACGAAAACCCATTATTGTCCTGCCCGTCCCACAAGTAATGGTATGGGCGCATAGAGCCGTCTACAGCCTTCTTATATTCGTTATTGTAGTAGTTATCCAACAGAACTTGAAAAGTCTTTTGTTTCTTATCCGCATGGAATGCTTCCATTTCTGCTGAAGCCAACAGGAAAGCCCCGACCCCTTTCGGATCATTGGCAACGACAGGTTCGCTCATATAATAGTCGAAACTTCCGTCTCTATATTTTTTTCCCCCTAAACCGGAAACCGCAACCACCTTAATCAAATCAACGCGATCGATGCCCGAAGGACGAACAAATTCGTTCAGTAAACCTTGATAGGCACGCTCGAGATTCTTTTGATAAGAATTCGATAGATAGCCTTTTCGAATCGACTTTGCCATCGCATATACAAACATACTAGACGCCGAAGCTTCAAGATAGTTGCCGGGGCGGTTTGGTAAGTCGACGATATCATACCATACGCCAGTTTTCGGATCCTGTACTTTGCAAACAGCCTCCATCGTCCTTTGCAGAATTGCGACAAGTTCTTTCCTACGGGGATGTTCTAGCGGGAAATGATCCAGCACATCGACTAAGGCCATGGCAAACCAGCCCATTCCCCGCCCCCAAAAATGTGCAGAAGTACCAGTTTGCGGATTTGCCCAACGTTCTTTTCGCGACTCGTCCCAACCATGATAAAGCAATCCCGTACGCGAATCCCGAGCATGTTTTTCCATATAGGAAAACTGATTAACAGCATCTTCATAAATCTCCGGCATGCCCATAATACCCGCGTACTGAACATAAAAAGGCTGTGCCATATAAAGACCATCCAACCACATTTGATAAGGATAAATATGCTTATGCCAGAAGCCACCTTCCTTGGTGCGAGGATGCGTCTTTAACTGATTAAATAAGGCATGACTAGCCTGCAAATACTTCTTCTTTCCGGTTACTTCATACAGCATCAGTAACGAACGTCCGTTCTTTACATGATCTATATTGTATTCATCCATTCGATAATTACGGATGCTACCATCCTCCTGAACAAATCGATCCATCCAATCCTGTACATAAGTGAAATATTGTACATCGGCAGTGTTTCTCCAAACTTCGGTAATTCCCTCTAGCAGCACTCCGACATCGTAAGTCCACTTTGGCCCTTTCACCGAATCGGTGAAACTCTTTTCTTGGAATAACTTCGCCATAGCCGAACGAGCCATTTGCTCCGACAATGGCAGCGTAGCCGATGAGCTAGCCGGTTTCAAATCTTTTGCTAAAGGGATATTCTGCTCGCGGAGCGACTCCGCAACAATATTCGCCAACTGCATAGCGCCGTCCTGATTTAGGTGCGTATTATCTTCCACTCCTTGCGGGTAGTTTGGATGTCCTTCGTCGAGGTGTAGAAACAGATGCTTAGACGAACCATCACCGAGGCTTCTTAATAACCGCGAAGTCTTTGCCGTCATATCAATATATTGGACCCCCAAACTATCAGCCACGCGGATAACCGCAGCGGGATAACTTCCATGCGTTTCCACTAGTTCCCCGTTTTTAAAATGGCGGCGAGCGATTGGTGTCAGCAGAATTGGAATGCCTTTCTTCTTCCTTACCCCTTCTACGAATAATGCTAAATTGGCCTTGTATTGCGGTATAAAGCGCTCCGGATTAGGTTTCGTTATTTTTTGATCATTATGCCCGAATTGGATAAAGACATAGTCACCTGCTTGAATTCCATCATAAACCTTATTCCAGCGTCCCTCTCGAATAAAGGATTGTGTACTTTTTCCGTTCTTCGCATGATTCTCTATGCGAATATGATCATTGAATAGGTGGGCAAATGCTTCTCCCCAACCGGTCTCCGGATGTTTATTTTCTGCTTTTATCGCCATGGTACTATCACCCATCATCCAAATTGTTCTTTTTCGCTCCTGTATCACGAAACTGCACAGGCCGAAAAACAATAGCGCAATTGAAATCAAAAAAACTACTCTGTGTTGCATAGGTGACTTGTAATAGGTTTATTTCTATCTTCTAAACTCAAGTTCCTAATTTATACGATTGATTACTAGAAAAATGCACGCAAACGATGCCGACATCGTTTGCGTATATTTTCCGAATCGATTTTGCCAATCCTGTAAAAGAGAAGAAACAGGGGTAGTTGTGAACAGTTACAAATAAAAATTATCCGTTCTTATGAAATTTTACACAACCAAAACAAATGTTTCCTTATAGGATAATTTAAAGTCTAGTAAAATTTGCAATAAACCATTGCTAAATAATTAAAATGGGGGCCTCTTTTATGCTATGCTATTAACAAAATAGCAACAAAAGCCAAGAACGGCATTACAATGCTTCTCAAATGTTCCTCAAAATAAGAAATTATATCCTACAAAATGATTTGCAGTAATCTACAAAAAAAGAAAACCCTGCCTGTGTTGAACAACACTAGCCCCTATAAACGAGCATTTTATCTATTTTTGCAATAAATCACACGGTCACACTAATAACTTTAAATAGCAACACAATTGATGTATTCTAAGCTAAAATATGTTCAACCAACAATTGCCTGTACAACTGTTGAGATGGAAGAATCCATTGCAACCAGTTCTGCTACAGTCAATACGGGCAATTCTGGCAATACTCCAAAAATTGAAGATTGGGACAACACGCCAAGCGGAAGTTTTAAGAATTACGACATGTAAATTCAAGGAGTATTAAAAACACACTAATAACACTAAAAAATCTATTAATAACGCCAATGAATAATCTTTCATTACTAGACGGACGCAAATCCTCTTTGTTGACCCTGAGTGTCGCATTCCTACTGTTATTAACGAATTGTAAAAAATCAAGTTCCGAGACAGCGATTGAGGAACCCTATGTAGCAAAAAACGAGACGGTCATTGTCTTTCCTCTTGATGCCATCGAGGACATGGACACTGTTGAACAAAGTAAAGGTTCAGGCGATCCGAAATTGTCAGGGCCTGCTCGTCAGCAACTAAGAAAAGTAGCCGCTCAAAGTGAAATTGTCAGTTTGGGTGGGTTTGATGCTGTGATGACTATTTCGGAGGATTTACCAGCTCAATATCAAGAAAATAAGAAAATAATAAGTTCTTCAAGAGCAAGATCCTCTTCATCAACTGGCAACAAGGCTGCTGGCTTACCTATTGACTTAGCGCCAGGAACAACCTACCGCGTTGTGCTTTATACAGCGGACGCTAGCGGCAAACAGGTAACTTACGTAGGACAAGCTGAAGGCAAAGTTGGTTCAACCGCGGTTTCTATTCCTGCAAACAGAAATACCAGATACCGTTGGTATGCCTATACAAATAATAATACGAGTTCTATTCCGGTTTTCAATCAAGCAGTAGGTACCGTACCGTTGGATCCTACAGGAAATAGCTCTGCGACACGTAAGGATTTTGCTTATGCAACTGGTGTTATCACGACTGATAATGTTGTGGATGGTCAAAACATCATTAGCGGAATGGTCTTAGCCCGCAAAACATCACGTATTATCGTCGAAGTCAATTCGCGTGGCATGTTTGCACCCATTACACATGCCAATATAAAATTTAAGGATAATAGCGGGGTCATATCTGGAAACTTTAGATTAGCAGACGCTACTTTACAAGGCGTAGACCCTTTAGTGGCTTCCAAAAACGTCTGGGTTCATCATAATGCTGCCTATCAAGTTCCGGTGGATACTGATACGGTATTGGATGCAAATACCAAACGGAGATATACTTTCTACACCCCTACGGATGGTACCACTTCACGCAAATTGGTCGTATCAATTGATACACTGAAAGTTACCAGTCAACGTTTGGCAGATGCTGATGGATCTATCGGATATGTTGAACGCCAATTTTATAATAGAGCATTTGAATTCCCAACCTTTGTGGCTATGCCGGGCAAAAGCTATTTTGTTTCGATCAAATTAGTTGAATCAGCGATTACGATAGGCACGACCAAATGGGCGCGAGGTAATACTTGGAGGGATGCTAATGGTAAAATCACACCGGAGGGTCTTTGGCAATATAAGATGCGTTATGACAATCCATTATATAGAACAACAGCAGGTGTTCCTACAACGGATTATTTTACATCTGATATTTATACACTCGGAACGAATGGAAGAAACATTTGCGAACTTATCTATCCAGAAGGTACCTGGGATTTGCCTACTGCAACGCAAATCAACGAATTATCAAACTTACTGCCCAAGTATATTGGTATAGAAGGAAATAATTGGTATATGTTTATCAGACCTTCGGTAGCTACCGAAGGTGCTCCGGGTCATCCGCATGAAAACCTGATTTTCGCTCCGGTTGGCTACAAAACATCTAGCACCGGCACCACGACAAACTTTTTTCCCAATAGCGCGAACTACCAAAACACGAAAGGCTATTGGAGAACAAAAAGTGCAACCAATTTTGCAGTATTGTCGTATAACACTTCAATGGTTTACCAATCGATGACCTCTTCTAATTTAGCCAGCGTACGTTGCGTTAGAAAATAAGCGATTTTTAAGATCTTACATTCATGACAAAGAGGCCAAAACGTCAAAAGTTTGGCCTCTTTTTTTTATTAAATTCTATGCACTCGCTAATTACTATTTATCCATTTCCATCAATCCCATGATTAAAGGTGCAGTCGCTTTAATATCATTCGAGCGAATTCGTTCATTTACATAATATTCAAAACTTCCATCGCGATTTCCACTTCCACCTAATCCAGCGACAGCATTACATTGATGTAGATCCCACAGGCCATCGGCATTTAATACGAGTAACTTTTTCTGTAAACCTGCCAATAACTTGTCCACAACTTGCCGATATCCTTTTTCTATGTACCCCTTGTTTACCGCTTTGGCATAAGCATACAAAAACATGCTGTTAACGGACGCTTCCTGATAGTTTTTTCCAATATTCGGTTTATCTAAGACTTGCCAAAAAAGCCCTTCATTGTCTTGATATTTTGGTAACACAGTAGCCAATTTATCGATGATTGTTCGTACTTCATCGCGTCGCGGATTATCCTTCGGCAAGTCGTCTAACACATCGACGAGCGCCATAAACCACCAACCGATACTTCGCCCCCAAAAGTTAGGTGACTGCCCTGTTTTTGGATTTGCCCAAGGTTGCACTTTCAGGGCATCCCAGGCATGATAATATAAGCCCGTTTTCCGATCATATAAGTGCTTTGCAGCACCTAATATCTGATTTAGCGCTTCTTCGTAATATTTTGGTTCATTTTTGTATTTAGCATAGGATGTCAAAAATGGAGCGGCCATGTACAATCCATCAAGCCAAACCTGATGTGGATAAATATCCTTATGCCAAAATAACCCGTCTGCTGTCCTTGGCTGTTTTCTTAACTGATCCATGAGTTTCTCTATTGCCAGCGCATATTTATCCTTCTTTGTTTTCTCATAAAGGAGAAACAGCAACTTTCCAGGATTGATAAAATCGAGATGGAAGTCCTCCGGCTTGTATAAGTAGATCTCGCCCCGATTGCCAATCAGGCTATCCATCCAGGTCTCTACATAATTGAAGTAAACTTCATTCTTCGTTTTTTCATACAGTTTATAGAAGGCGAGCGCCCCTAATCCTTGGGAATAAGCAAAATACAGGCGCTTACCGTGATCCAGTTGCCACAATTCGGGGAAACGCTTCATTTCCGACAGCGCGATCTGCTCATAGAGGGGACTATTCGATCTTTGAGCAGATGCATGTAGAAAGGGAATGATTAATAAGCAAGCCAACAAATTGCCTATTAATGTTTTCCGTCTTATATTAAGTCTCATTTTCATACAGCTTTAATACAGTGGATGCTGTTGCCCCTGCAGTCCCGGATTTGCGTCCATTGTTGCGGTACTTAATGGCAATAATTCCACCTTATTCTTTTCTAAGCCTCTAAATATATTTTGAACCCAAGTTGCATTCGCTTGTAATGCATTGGCATAGAATGCTGAATTCGCACTATACATATCTAGGAGCGTATATTTATTTGCTGCAAGGGCTGCTTTTTTGGCAGCATCCGGCTCCGTCACAAATCCTTCAAAGGACAAAGCAGTCAGCGGGTCGTTGAAGACTTTTGCCGGCGTTTTCAAATAAGCGCGGAATCGCGGCACCGACGCGTACTTCCCGCTATGGTTAGCCAAATCAATCAGGTCCTTTTTCGCTGCTGTGAGTTTTTCCGTCAGCACGCCCCATCGGATTAGATCAGTTCTTCTCCATCCTTCGAAACCCAACTCCAATTTGCGTTCCTGGATAATGGCCTCGAGGAAGGATTGGTAATCGGATGGTGTCTGCCCTATTTTGGCACGATCCTGATTAAAGGCCCGCAGGCGGACTTTCTCATACATCTCTTTTGCGACAGGCGTTGGGCCATTCGCTAATTCGTTTTCCGCTTCCGCATACATTAGCAGAACATCCGCGTAACGCAAATGTATCCAGTTAATATCACGCTGCGCTGCTGATACTCCCACATCCCCCTTCCAGTTTATTCGAAACTTTCCAATACTATTACTTGCGTAGGTATTCATTTGATGTAAACTATCGGCACTTAAAGAGTAGCTTGCAATCGTTACATCCCGGCGGGTGTCGCCATCGGCGAATTCAAAGTAATACGTCGGAAATGCCGCCATCGCCGGCTGTGATTTATTATAAAATGAATTCGTATGTGCAAAAATACCGTTGGTATAACCTAAGCGCAGTTCGTTCCTGTCCGCTGTCTTTTGCCCATATTCATACATGCTCTCCTTATTGTATCGTCCGTTTACTAAATCCCTAAAAATGCTTTCATAGCTTACTAGCGTATTCTCGCCGCGATCGACTATTGCTTTACAAGCGTCGCGCGCTATAGTGTAAAGCTCCTTAATACGGTTTGCGTCCGAGCGCTTTGCCAATTTCACCGATGCCGGGGCATAAGAGTATAAATCCCAGCGTAAGGAATATCCTGCGCCGTAGAGAGCAACTCTTGCCAACAAACCATAAGCGGCATTTTTTGAGATACGTTCTACCGGCAAGCCCGACTCGCCTTTCCAAGGTAGCAACGCAATTGCCTTTTGCAAATCTTCAACACAGCCGTCAATAATAGTGTCTCGGCTAACACGAGAGGATGAGAAGTTCGGCATGTCGACCACAGGAATCGTCGGATAAGGTGCATCGCCGAAATATCGAACGACATTCAGCATGTTGCTTGCGCGGATAGCGTAGGCTTCACCGAGGATACCGTTTAATTTCTTTTTCGTCGCCTCGTCTGTCACTGACATTAAAGGAATGTTCTTAATTAATACATTGGCCTGTTCAACGCCGGCATACATCGCACTATAAGTAGAATTCGGCGAAATGGCTGGGCTATACACATAATTCGACACTTGGTTCTTCGAATTGGTTTCCCCCTCTGTAGAAATACACTCGTCTGTACCCATTCCAAACTGGTAAAATAATTCTGCATTGAAAGTACTGGTATAAGCTCCCAATATGGCCATTTCCACTTTTCCCGGATCTTCGAATATCGTTGAGCTATCGAAGTCCTTTTCTGATGGCAATTCTAAGAAATCCTTGCAGGAAGTACTGCTAAGGGCAATTGCAAATCCTAATATGATGGTTATTTTTTTCATGATGACGTTCATTAGAATGATAGATTCAATCCTGCAACCACACTTTTGGTTCGTGGATATGCCGAGTTATCGACGCCGCGGGTCAGTAAAGATCCGCTAGCAGCAACCTCAGGATCATATCCGGAATAGTTTGTGAAAGTATGGATGTTATTCAGCGTTAAATACACACGGAGACGTTGAATCTTGGCTTGTTGGGTTAGTGTTTTAGGCAGCGTGTATCCTAGCGTAATGTTATTGATACGCAAGAACGATGCGTCCTCTAGGTAATAATCTATTGGATCGGAAATCGCAATATTGTTTGGCGAGTTCAGGCTCCATACCTGCCGTTTTTCGGCTTGATTCGGATTCAATTCGGCCAAACGATTCAGATTCTTTGTTTCCAAACCTGTATTGGGGTCGATCAGCGTGAATCGATCGTTCATTATTCCTATTGAATTCTGATTCGGCAGATACGGTCCCATAAAACGTTGGGTGTTCATATTAAATACTTGATGGCCATAGGCAAAATTTAAGAAAATACTTAAATCAAAACCCTTGTAAGCAAATTCGTTATTTAGACCGCCGAAGAATTTAGGCTCTGCTCTTCCGATTTCTGTACGGTCATCTGCTGACCAAACAGGATTGCCGTTCGCGTCTGTCTGTCCTGCGATTGGAAGATATTTCACATCCCCGGGCTTGATACTTGCTCGATTCTTTCCTTTCAAGGAGGCAACGCCATTTTTCAGCTTATAAGATCCGTCGGCTTGTTGATCAAAATCGTCGGTTGTATATACGCCATCGTAACGATATCCGTAGAAGGTGCTAACCGGGCCTCCTACTTCCGTCAAGAAGCTAACTCTAGATTCATAAGAAGTTATCATGCGTTCCGTTCCGACGCTTCCGAACAAACTTTTAACCTTGGAGCGGTTGAATGTCAGGTTCAGGCTGCTTCTCCATTGGAAGTCATCTTTCTTGATATTGACGCTGGACAGGCTTAATTCGACTCCTCTGTTCTGCAAGGCCGCTACATTTTGAAATTGTTTGCTATAGCCGGTCGATGTCGGGATATTTGCTTCTAATAATAGGTTTTTAGATTCATTCTGATAAACATCAGCCGTGAACATCAAACGGCTATTGAAGAAACTCGCATCTAAAGCTAAATTTGTTGTCTGTGTTTTCTCCCATCGCAAATTTGGGTTGCCTAAGGTGCCGGATGGCTTGACCCCTACGAGCACCGAATTATCCATCGCAACGACAGTAGATCCGTAAAGTGTGGCATAGCGTGTACTGCCAATTCGATCATTACCCGTTGTACCGTAGCCCGCTCTCAATTTTAATTGATTGATAAAGGATTGATCCTTCATAAAGCTCTCATTGTGGATATTCCACGCAGCGGATGCCGATGGAAATGCGCCCCATTGGTTGTCCTTATTGAAAGTTGAGACGCCATCCGATCGCACTGTACCTGTAATTAAGAATCGATCATCGAAATTATAGATCGCGCGGAAGAAACCGGATACCAAACCGTAGCGGCTCGCATCAGATTCTCCACGATCGGTGCGTCCTGCTAAGCTGACGTCTTTTAATCCAAAGTTACTCGCTGGAAATTCGTAATAGCTATGGCCTAATCCCTGACTTTCCTCGTAACGAACCTCGTGTCCAGCCAAAAGATTCAAATGATGCTTATCAAGATCCTTTAACCAAGATACTGTATTTGTCCATTGCCATTCGTAGCCTTCCGCATTGCGGATAGAGCCATAAGGACCACGATTATTTCGCGCATTCATCGTCCTTCCATCATCCCAAAAATCATTTCTTGTTTGCTCCCATTGGTAAGTTCCAGAACTGCGGAAAGTGAAGTCTCTCAAAAATTTTATGCTCACACCGGCATTTACGTTCGCTAATCGCGCTGCTCGCAAACGATTTAGAGCATCATTCATGATAATTGGATTGTAAACATCATATTGTGAGTTTATCGCCTGTAATTCCTCTGCGATATCAGAGTAAAGAAGTTCTTCATCTGTAAAACGGACACCCCCCGTTGCCGGTTGCAAAATTGACATCTTTAACATTCCTCCTAAGGAACCCCCGCCTTCGGTCTGCGCATCCTGCAACATGGAACTAAAATTCAATGAAATAGCTTTACTCAATTGATGATCTATCTTTGCCCTTACGCTATTACGTTTGAAGCCAGATTTTGCTAAGATTCCATCCTGTCCGGTATGGTTGTAGGAAACCATAAACTTGGTTTTCTCATTTCCGCCAGATAAATTGATATTGTGGTTCTGCAACACTGCCTGACCTCCAAAAACTTCCTCTTGCCAGTCGATTCCGGCACGGTTTGCATAATCGCTATGGATTCGTTGGTAAGCGCTTGATGCGAAATCCGGAGCCGCTGGGTCGCCACCATACATCTGTGCGTAGGCGCGTTGATTCCCCGCGAGGGTTTGAAATTCATATTGGTATTTGACATAGTCTTCTACGGATAAAAGATTGAGCTTCTTGCTCAAGCCTTCAAAACTGGCATAACCGTTATAATCCAACGAAGTACGACCGGCTGCACCTGATTTGGTTGTAATCAAAACAACACCATTGGCTCCGCGGGCGCCATAGATTGCTGTAGCCGATGCGTCTTTAAGGATATCAATATTCTCGATATCTTGGATATCAATTTTTGTCAGGGCATCGTCCATAACAAAACCGTCGACGACATAAAGAGGCGTAGTAGAACCTGTAATCGATGTACCACCACGCACGAGAATGTTCACCCCTGCTCCTGGTGCACCACTTTGTGTAACCACGTTCACACCGGCAATCTTTCCAGTAATCGCCTGCGCAGCTGTTGAAACAGGGATCTGCTGTATTTCTGTTCCTTTAATCGAACCAACGGCACCTGTTAAGTCCTTTTTACGACTTGTTCCATATCCGATGACTACCACCTCATCGAGGTTCCGTTCATCAGCGGCAAGTTGGATCCGAATGTCTGTTGTGGACGTGACGGTATATTCGCTCGATTCGTAGCCGACATACGATATCATTAACAGGTCTCCCGTTTGGGCCACTATTTCAAACTTCCCTGTGGCATCCGTTTGAGCGCTGGCCTGCTTTCCCTTTACTTGAACGCTCGCACCCTGTATAGGCTTGTTCTGAGCATCCAAAATATGCCCCTGCAAGGTATTCTGCTGCGCCTGCGCAGTTGAGAATGACAGCATAAGGAACATTAAAGACAAGCCCAGCATTTTGGACAGTCTCTGGTTGGTCGACTTATATTTCATATTGTTTATAATTTTGGTTAGTTATTATTTTCTTTTCAATAGGTTTTACTTTTCGAGCAGTCGGTGTATTTCTGTTCCTGCCAATAACACACAGCCCAGGCCGTAGTCTTCGAAATCCGGCATTTTGTCTTTCAAGACAGGCTGCCCATCTTTAGGCTCTTTACCAGTGGATTGTACATAGCCCAGGAAACCGTTGGGTTGAATAGACTCATTGCTGATGGCCATCCAGCCTTTTTCAATGGTAGGGAGGAATTTCTTCTTATCTAATATTCCCTCATTTACCCCCCAGGTCATTCCATAAACGAAGAGCGCAGTACCCGTAGCCTCTTTCCCTCCGTAGTGATTCGGATCATGAAGACTGACATTCCAAAAGCCATCTTTCCGTTGTAATGGAGCTACGGCCATTGCCAAATCCATAAAGTCTTGTTTATATTCAGCATAATGCGGGTCTGTTTCCGGCAGTTCTTTCAGCACTAAGGCTAGGGCCGCCAAAACCCAACCGTTCCCTCGCGACCAATAGCAATCCTCTCCATTAGGTTCTTTATAGGGCGGCAGAAAGTCCTTATCGCGCCACCATATCTTATCTTTGCGATTATAGAGTCCTGTTCCTCCTTCTACATACTTAATGTGATGATACATTTTGTACATGGCGTCGAAATACTTGCTATCTTTATAGGTTACCCCTAGCTTGACAAAAATGGGCATCGCCATTTGTATCGCGTCTATCCAGGTCCAATCGGTATATCTGTCGCTTCGGATTAGCGAGTCTATATTTTCTTTAATCGCTGCAATCCGTTCTGGCTTAGGATCGAGCCGATAAAGATCGATATAGGTCATACCACAATTTTGATTATCGGCATGCCTTGTATATACTTCACCTCTAACAGGCTTCCAGTTATGTTTTTCGCCCCAAGTCACCGCATAGTCGTAATAGGCTTTTTGAGGGTCCATCTGATACAGCGCCATTAATCCTTCGTAATAAACCCCACGAGTCCAGATGTTTGCTGCTCGTTCCTTATTAGTGATAATCCGTTTATGCGGGTCGGGCCATTTCTTCATGAAATAGCTGTTCGCAGTGCGCATTTGTTCTAATACTTTTTTCTTTGTTGTAAAGGTTTGTGCATTTGCGCCTAGGCTTAATAAGCCAATCATACAAGCGCTGACAATCAAGTTCTTCTTCATTTTTATGGCATTTTCTTAAATCCTTCGGCCTTAATTTTCCAAGTTCCATCATTCGGGAATCCCGGAAATTCCTGTTCCTCTCCATCCCATCCGGCAACCATCATAGCTACTGCTGCTAATACTCCACCATTTCCAGGGAGGTAGATACGAAGTCGTCCATCCTGATAGTTATGGCCATTTTTTAAATAGGTATTGGTCTGAATATTCATAAATAGAGCATCCAGCGCCTTATTCGGCAATTTGAGCCTTGCGGCAGACATCGCGACCATTGGGAAATCCCAACCCCATGTTTCATCCCAGAACCAGGTTTTCCAAACCGTATCGAGTGTGTTCTTTAAAATTTGTTTGTCCAGTTTTGGTGATTCAGGAACCATACCTAGGGCTGCCAGTACGGTGGGATGGTCGGTTCTCCATTTCGGATTGGTATAGGAGTCTGTTGCTGTTTCTGTCGCGAGATAAATTTGATCCTGTTGCGGCAATTTGGCGAGCTTGTCAATTACCTTTTGCCAGTCCTTATCAATGGGTTGCCCCGATCTCTTCTTCCACTCCTGCGCAATGCGCAAGCCCCAATCCCAATAGGCTAATTCGTAATTAGGATTTCGTGTTTCTGCAGCGCGGAAAACTTCTTGTGAAGGGATGACGCCAAGTCCGAGATTATATCGATCATTGGCCTTATCGTATTCGGCAAAATCGGCCATGAACGTAGCAGTTTCAAAGACAAGATTGCTGTATTTTTTAATGATTTCGGGGTCCTGCTTATGGCGATACGCCATTTCGGCTAAATAAATCAAATGTGGTTGTTGCCAGATTAAGAAAGCCGCTACCGAGGATGGGCTTTCATTCCCTTCATGATCGGTCATCTTGATCCAACGAACTCCTTTATACCCTTGTCTTTGCGCAAGGGCTCTTGCTTTTTCCAGCGTATTGAAATAATAGCCCAACGATTTCTCTAAATACTCGGGTCTGCCCCATAAGCCAAAGTGCACAGAATGCCACCAATGCATTTCCGTATGCGGTTTTCCATACCAACTGTTGAAAGTTAATCCCGTTTCCTGAGGTGGGTTATCACCCGTGCATTGCACCTTGGTTAGATATTGTGACAGTACGACCCGCCGTTCTAACTCCTGTGCTCTTGGATCTGTACTGCCTTCGAAATCTACGGCAGCACCACTTTGCCAAAATGTTAGCCATGATTCTTTACTGCGGCTTGCTACCTGTTGATAAAGTTTGGCCTCATTTTCTGTTGCTTTATTTTTGCTGAAGGTAAATGTAAAGTCGAACTGGTCGGATTTTCCAGAAGGTTGATAATGAAATTCATGCTTCGCTGCGGAGCTAATCTTTCCATCTGTGTAATTTAGACGGGTAAAATATTCAATGCTGGACAGCTTATGGGATAATACCGCCGATGTTTCATCCTGCGCGATAATGCTCGACTGATGTTTTTCGGGATGTTCGTAATACGTTGCCTCATCTAAGAAGCTGCTTGTAGGAAATGGATAACGAACGAAAACCTTAATTCTACCTTGTCTGACCAAGGTCGATTTCACCTGTACGGCCACCTGATCGAATTTGGAATCTCCGGCAGTAAGCACCGTTACTGGGGTTCCTTCAACTGTAAAATGGCTTTCGATGATCCCTGTCCAAGGATTGAGGATCTGCTTAATTTGTTTGATATCATCCACTACGGCGGTCTTTCCATTTTTCAATGTGATCTGTAAGCCCACATTCCCCAATTGAATGCGATGTGGGTTAATGCGATAATATTCTGTAGCCTCCTTAGCACGCCCCTCCTTGTTTTGAATGCTGTAAAGCGCGTTTCTTCCGTCTTTGTTAAAGTCGTAAGCTTTTAATGTTTCTTCAAACTTATAATGACCTGTATTTGGGAAAGTATTCCAACCCCATTCACTCTGCGTCCCTAGGGAAACACCCTTTTGGTAATATCTGGGAAATGACTGCATGCCCGTAGCATCAACGGTATAAGCAAACTGTCCGTTGCCAACCGTTAGTGAAGACAGCGTGTCCATACTTGTATTTTGAACCTGATGGCGTTCTACTACGGCTTTTCTATCAATCTTAGTCTGCGCTATTAATGGCGGCGCAAAGAAACATAGCGCCATCACGATGCAGTGGATTTTAAGCTTTTTTATCATGATTTATTGGTTTATTGAAATCTAGCGTATTTATTGCAGGAAGCTTATAGCCATGAGTCCGACCACCACATCGTTTGTATGTGCTCTCAATTGAACTGAGCTTACCTGCTTGTCCGGGTTTAGGGGGAGGTCTAATAAGCTGGCTGCCCCCCCCTCAATTGCGCGGGTACTGAAGCCCTTGATTGATCCATATTCAGCTAAAGTTCCAGCTTTAAAAACTTGGGCGTCTTGTAACTTGATACGATATGGAATTTCATCGTCCGGCAGATCAAAAGCCTTGTTGTCGTCGAGATAGTCTTGTTCTATTGGCCAGTAATTGCTTGGATTTTTGAGAATAAGACTATCGCAAGTTCCGTCCGTATATTGGACGGACAAGACCGCGTTCTCCATTTGCGATTGCATGGGATTGGTAGATCCTGTCAGCAATACATATGCTTTTTTTGCTTTTACGTTTACCGGAAATGTTGCTTTCGTCGGGTAATTATCCCACTGACTGGTAAAGAGAATATTCTTTTGGTCGTTTGCAATTAAGAATGGGATATCGAGGATTGTTAGTTGGCCTTGATTCCTTGCTCTCATCAGACCAGTATCATCGATCTTTGCTGTTGTTAATGGATAGCACCAATTTCCGATTCCTTGCCAAGGCAGCTGCAAGGTTGGACCTTCGGGCCTTGGACTGAGGTATTTTTGCTGAAATATCTCTTGTGCTCGAGCATTGTAATGTTTTCCCATGTCCCAAACCAGGATCTTTCCTTTAGCGGGCAGATCCCAATCCGTAAGATGAGTAGTCCAAGTCGAATTACCCAAAGACAATTCAATCGCATTTGTGCCTCTTGACAATTGTTCTAGAGGTATTTTAACAGCTTTGCTTTGATTCGCTTCTAGGTTTAGATGTTCTTTCCATGTTCCTGAGGAGACTTTTATTTGTTGAGGCTTTACACTACGATTCGTTAATTTTAGCAAATAATGGTCGTCCCGTTTTATCCATTCCTGTTGAATAGGTCGAATTAAATCAACATTCACAGCAAGCCATACTTTTGATTCATCAGCATTCCTTCGAACGAAGAAGGTTCCTTTCCTAGTTCTAGGATTAAAAGTAATGAGTTTACCTTCGTGGCTTTTTATGATTTGTTGGGGATCCTTAATTTCTGCAGTTTCTTGTAGCTCCAAATAAGGAAGATTCCATGAATCCGTAAAAGCGATTTGATGATTGCTATCGGCTGGCATCTCCCATTTTCCAGTTCCTGTAATGGAAACTTCAAAATCTCTGCCTTTTGCTGTATTAATGATAAGGATTGGCTGATTAACCGCATCTTCTTTATATTTCCAATCGACCTTTTCCCCATTGACATGTACCGACTGCACCTGTTGAAAAGCCGAGGGGATCTGCAGATTCAAATTTGTTTCGATATCGTAACTATGCTTAAAATCCAATTTTAATTCATTGTCATTCTTACGATAGTTATAGGACCATTGTGGAAGTTTGATACTTGCCTCTTCCCATTCGACAGGAAAGCCTGGTCGAATAATAATTTCCTCATCTAGCAACTTTGGTTGCACGCCGAAAAGACCTTCTACTAATGTTCTTGCAGCCATAGCGATGGGATCGGCGAAATCACGATAAAGCTCAGCTCGGAAAGCATCATAATGCGATAGCTGGTGAAAGTTTCCCGGACTCTTGCCGAAGTACATGCTTTCCAGCAAATTGCTTCGCCATAAAGCGTACGCGTCTTCTCGGCGTCCTGCTTGCCAGAATGCTAGTGCCGCATGGAGGTTTTCGGCTAACGCGACGTTATTTACCGACCAGGTATAGGGCTGCCAATTGCTGGTAGATAAAGTATATAAGTTTTGATTATCAAACCCATCCACCTCAATCGGTATCCTCGGGATATGGTTGTGAACATATTGTGTCTGTTGATAGTGCTCGAAAGGATTCATAAAGCGCGCATCCGCAGCATGATAAACTGTCCATAAGCCGGGACTATCGTGTAGCAATTTATTTCCCAAAGCATCCTGAAATTCTGCGAAGTGTCCTTTTTCCTTCAGCCACAATCTGCTATACAGTGCCTTTTCAATAGCGTCTGCCTCTTTTTGATAAGGTTCAGGATCTCTCCCGATGATTGATGCTAGTTTAGCCGCCATTCGGTTTGATCGTAGGTTATAGGCAGTCGTATGGGTTACTCCTCCTCCAGAATACTGTAAACCGTCACTCGCCCATATCGCGCAGTAGGCATCATACAAGGCATCTCTATCGCGGTCGAAATTACGTTTCTCCCAGGCTAGATGACGCTCCAGTGTTGGCCACATTTTTTCGATGTAAGCTTTATCGCCAGTGTGATCAAAATGCGTCAATAACTGGTCGATAAAGACCAGGTTCATATCGTAATGATGCGCAATGGTATTGTTGTTCGGATTTCTCGAAATATAACCGCTGGAGAACATTGCTGTTCCAATCTCTTCTATATGTCGTGCTAGATGCAATGCCGTATCCATGACAACTGGACCTTGAGCGGGCTCCGTGACCTGAGAATTCGCGTAGGCATCAAAATGCGCTCTTGCACGGTCGTGCCAACCCAAAACATCGGCGACATATGCGCCACGCCAGGCGTTTAGCGGCATGCGCCATGCCACTGCTCCATGTAGATAGGTCGGGAATTCCCAGATTCCGTCTGCTGCGTTCAGCAAAGCGCCAGCAAGCGTATTCAAATAGGGATCCGGCGTTTGTAGCTGAACACGCTGCAGCAAGGCTTGACGTTTTGCTTCAGCTTTCTCAAACAGCTTGATCAATTCACTGTTTGACTTCTCCTTGGACCATTTGCCCTTCGAAATCTCCAGCCAGTGTGAGGTATTAAGATTGGCAAAAAAGCCGTATACGATTGGACTTCCTGTAGGGTCAGCATCCGTCAATCGTACTAAATTATCTAAAACTGTGGCATTGCTTAGTTTAACGATTGCGCCGCTTGAAAAACTACCCTGCGTATGCTGTTCTTCTTTTTTGCGACCAACATATTGCAAATCGAATGCATTGCCTTTTATATTAATAATATTCTTGCTGGCGTATTCCGGTAATAAATAAAATCCGGACTCCGGATCTGCGCCGATATCGCCATTCCGGCTAAATCGATTACCACTTGCTCCTCCATAGACTGCGTAGAGTCCGGCATTTTCCTGTATATTTTTACCACTTATCCGGAGCACTAAGCCTTCTTCATCGGCCTGTGCGAGTAGATAAAGTGTAAGTTCGCCGTTGCCTAATAATTTGTCTTTAATGATGTACAGCATTGCACCTGCCCGATAGCGCGTTTCAATATGATCCGCATCGTTGAGTTTCTTACGTTCTTTGCCACGCTGCAAGACGAATTGCAGATTGCCGCCCATGCCAGGCAGGTATAGTGCAAATTCAGGTAAATCGCCAGCTTCGACGCGCGAAGCGCGATTGTCGCCATAGAGCGCTCTATTGAATCTACTCTTCCCCTGCTTTAAGAGGAAATCTCCTCCATCTGCTGTGTAGTGCAATGAGCGTATCTGACCCTTCGTTCTTTCTTGTTGTGCGAAAGCGATCGATGAATAACCCATCAGAACTAGCCCTAACCAATACTTCCAGTGCTGCATAGCTATTTCAATTCATTTAAAGGTTTTCCGTTGATTCTGACATTCTTAAGTTTTACATTTTTCAGATGATCAACCTGATAAGGTAGTTCTACCCCGTCGATTTTACAGTTGATCATGGTGAAGTTCGTCACAGGAGATTCAGGATATGCCCTCGATAAAATGGCATATTTGCCCCCTTTTGTAACTTCAAGATTCTCTACCCAGATATTGCGTATGGTTGGTATATGATCCCCTGGTTTTTCATAAAACATATTGAAACGAACGGCAGCTTCTCTGTATTGTCCGACTTTGGTATTGTAGAAAAAGACGTTTTCAATGATACCACCTCGACTGGAACTGGTTTTGATTCGGAGCGCGCGGTCTAAATTGGGGCTATCCATCACATTGTTTAGCGCATAAATGTTTCTTGCTCCACCAGCGATCTCACTACCGATCACTACGCCACCATGACCTTCGTGCATGCTGCAGTTTTCAATAATATGGTTCTCTGCCGGGCGTCCGATGTTTCGTCCATCCTCATCTCGGCCGGATTTAATGGCGATACAGTCATCGCCAGTGTCGAAGAAGCAACCGGTGATCCATACATTGCTACACGCTTCTGGGTCGCAGCCATCATTGTTAGGTCCATGGCTTACCACTTTAACATTCTCGATCAATACATTATTGCAGAGTACGGGATTGAGGTTCCACATCGGCGAGTTGATCATTTTAACTCCTTCAATCCATACATTGCTGCATCGATAGGGCTGAATGAAATTCGGTCTCAGGAAATGTCCATCGCCAAACACTCGCTTTCTAGGGTCTACTTGCTGCGCCATTTGTTGATGAAGAAGGGCGCGAGCCGGCTTCTGTTCACCAGGACGGCCCTCGTGCCATCCATATTTTCTAGCACCACACCAGTACCACCAATGATTGTTATCGGCATTGCCGTCTAACAAACCATCACCAGTGATAGCAATATTTGTTTCTTCATAAGCATAGATAAACGGGGAATAATTCATACATTCCATTCCTTCCCAACGCGTGAATACCAGGGGATAATCGGAGCTATCACGGCTAAATAATAAGGTTGAGCCTTTCTGTAAATGTAAATTGACGTTACTCTCCAAATAGATAGCGCCTGTAAGGAATGTTCCTTGAGGAACCACAACACGTCCCCCTCCTGCCTCGCTACAGGCTTCGATCGCCTTCCTTAAAACAGCCGTATTCTTAGTCTGCCCGTCAGCAATTGCTCCGAAATCTGTAATCAGAAAATCACGGTTTGCAAATTCAGGCTTTCTAATTTTCTTCTTTAATATTTCAACCTCTTCTAGGGGTTGCTTTGAGGAGGTCCATGCTTTTTCTTGTGAGAACGAAATCCCAATGCATGAAAATAATAATAGACCGAGTAGTAAAGACTTCTTCATCAGTATAGGTTTGCATGTAAGGTTTATAAAACATAGGTTAGAATAGCCTATTTAGCACATTCTAGACATACAAGATATAAAATTGAACATACTGAGTGTGTCTTGCTCTATCCTGTGATTTTAACTTATTCCACTATTTTTCAAGACATTACACAAATTAACTTGATCAATAATTGATAAAGTTTTAGAGGATTACCCAGGATAACAAAGAACAATAAGGCAAAGCTTCGGATCGCAAATATGTCAGAAACAATCATTCGCAATTAGGATGAAAGAGAATGCGCTTATCGCTGCTGCCTTTGTCGAAACAGCAACAGCGATGAAAGTTTTTGATCTCCTTACGAAACAGGTCAAATCAAAAAAAGGCTGCCCGATTATCTCGGGCAGCCCTTACAAATTAAGCTAGTATTTATAAAAATGTAATTGGATGCAACTGAATTAGTATCCTGGATTCTGTTGATACAGTCCAGGTTTGGTGTCGAGCTCAGATTGAGGTACCGGGTAAAGGATGTATTCTTTCTTGAAGTCCTCCATTTGGTTCTGAACATCCTCCTTGGCGATCCATGCTTTCATGATGGATTCAACTTGTCCCGAGCGAATCAAATCGAACCATCGCGTACCTTCGCCCAGCAGCTCTCGCCGACGTTCTTCCAGAAGTTGTGCCTTTGTTACCCCGGATAATGTCGTTTTAAGGCCAGCTCTCGCACGCACTTGATTGACGACGGCATCTACTTCGGTAGCTGCATTGCCTGCTGCTCCATTCAAGATACACTCAGCCTTCAGTAATAGCAGGTCCGTATACCGATAAACAATAAAGTTGATTGGCCAGTCTGTTCGGCTGGTTTTCGGAACTTTTGTGATATCTACAAATTTTTTGATAAACGAGCGAGGTTCTACAACATTTCCATAAGTATATCCACTTTGGATGCTAAAACTCTTTCTAACATCCTCGGCAGAATATTTCGCCAGTAAGTCTTCTGCCACCGGTCGGATCATTAAACCGCCCTGCGTTCCGAAACCAAGAGATTGAAACCAGGTATCAGGAACCAACACCCATGGAAAGGTACTTCCTACAATTGGAGTACTACCGCTAGAATATTCTATATTAAAAATAACTTCTTTGTTTCTTTCGTTATCATAGCTAAAAATTGAAGAGTAGCTGTTTAAGAAGGCAAATTCGTTGCTTTGGATGATATCATTGAATTGCGTCAATGCTTTGCTCCATTCATTGCTTCCCAAGCCTGCTCCTTCAACATCTAATGCTGGACCCGAGCGTGTCATATACACCAGTCCTAGAAGCATTTTTGCAGAGAACTTATTTGCTCTGCCTTTATCTGCCGTGGCATATCCACTTGGTGCCGGAAGGGTTTCAATTGCACGCTCCAAGTCACTAATGATTAAGTTATAGACATCCGCAGGTGCGCTTCTTGGTATCGCCATGGCTTCATTATTGGAAACCACTTTATCGATGATAGGTAACTTTCCGAAGTATCGCAATAAGTCGAAGTAAAAGAAGGCACGTAAGAAACGAACTTCACCTTCCATTCTGTTGCGAATGGCTTGATCAGAAATCACAGCTTCACCTTTACTTTGCAGCTGTTCAAGGTAGTTGTTGGCTCTGAAAATACCGGTGTAATTGCTTTGCCATGCGTCTACCACATAGGGGTTAGAAGCAATTGTTCTGTGAAAACTATTGATTCCTTCCCAGTCGCGTACTCCACCGTCAGAAACTGCGTAGAGGTTGTCCGAGCGTGTTTCTGAAAGGTTCAACAACCTATCGGGATATCCGCGGGTTACCGCATATACCGCATTAAGACCTTGATTAAAGTCATGGGCTGTTTGGAAAAAAGTCTCTGATGTCGCAGCGGATATTGGTTGTTGATCCAATTCCATATCGCAAGAACTCAAAAGGCTGGCGCCTAATAGTATATAAAATAATTTCTTCATTGCTTAAAATGTCAAGTTAATACCAAAGGTTATTGTTTTCGGTAATGCTAGGCCACCATAGTCACCTGCTTCCGTATAAGTGGAGCTCCCACTTAAATTGGTGTTTGCAGCTTCCGGGTTAACCCCTCCATCGTATTTATCGCCACCCCAATAGTTTTCTAGGGATAAATAAAGACGACCGTTAGGTAAAATAGTCGATCCAGCAATACGTAGATCTTTGAAGTTGTAGCCCAAAGTTACCTGTCTTAGTCTCCAATAGTCTGAAGAATACAACCAATCGGTGTTTTTGATACGACCAAAAGTAGAATATGCCTTTCCTACTCGACCTTCGCCTGGATCTTCCTCAGATCTCCAACGATCGCGATAGAATCCCAAAGCGTTATCCACTGTACCTTGCCCAGTACGGCCTAATGCTCTACCTAAAAGCGAGTACAAGCTGCCGCCCCATTGACCCTGAAATAAGAAGCTCAAATCGAAGTTTTTATAGCGAAGATCATTGGTGATACCCCATACGAAATCAGGGTTTGGGTGTCCTACTAATACGCGGTCGTCTGCATCAATGACGCCATCACCGTTCGCATCGACGTATCGCGGATCTCCTGCAGATTGTGTTCCATACATAGCAGCGCCGGCATCAATATCTGCTTGCGATAGGATTCCATCTTGCTGAACGACATAAATGCTGTACATTGGTTGACCAACTTGTAAGATACTATGTTGAATGTCGAACGATGAAGGGATTAACAATTGCTGCTGATCGCCAACCAACTTGGTTACTTCATTGCTGTTACGACTCAAGTTGAATGAAGTTGACCAATTGAAATTTGATTTCTGAACGTTTTGCGTACGGATTTCCAAATCCCATCCTTTACTTCTCACTTCTCCAGCATTATCCAATAAAGAGCTAAATCCTGTTGCTAACATCGTCGGAACGTTCAATAGTAAGCTACTACTTGTTCTCGTGTAGTAATCAAATGAACCTGTCAAGCGTGATTTCCAGAAGCCGAAATCCACACCTACATTCACTGTTCTTGACTTTTCCCAGGTGATATCCGGGTTGATGATATTACTAGGCGCCTGACCTGCTGCGGATGTACCATTCCAGGAATAGTTATAGTTCCCCAACAAGGCGCGGCCAGAATAGTCCGAAATATTGTTGTTTCCTGATTCTCCATAACTAGCACGCAGTTTTAATTCTGATATATTTTCGATGTCTTTCAAGAAAGACTCTTCTGACGCTCGCCATCCGACAGAAACTGATGGAAACCAGCCCCATTTAGTATTCAATCCGAAGCGCGAAGATCCGTCACGGCGAACACTCGCCGAAACCAAGTATTTTTGATCGTAGGCATATTGCACACGACCGAAATACGAAAGCATTAAGTTTTTAGTAGCACTGGTACCCGAAGTCGTTCCAACAGCGCCATTCAGTGTCTTAATTGCGCTTGTCGTGTATCCGCCTTGTGATGTGATGCTATTGCTATCGAAGCGATCATAGTTATACGCATGACCCAATAAGGCCTGCAAACTATGCTTTCCTGTTTCGTAAGAATAATTCAATGTATTCTCATTGACGATAGTTTGACGTCTATACGAACTGTTTTGTCCGTAGGTTGCTAAGTTTGGGTTAGCTAAGCGGTTTGCCAAAGTTCCGGCAATGGTATATGGGCTATAACTAAAACCTTGGCGATCGGCATGGTCGATGTTTAAAGTCGTTTTGAAAGTCAGACCATCAATAATTTGATATTGTGCATAAGTGCTGGCGATAATTCTCGCTATTTTACTTTCGCCGATGTTATAGTTTAATTTAGCGATAGGATCATTTGTTGAAGTACTCCAAGGATAACGTTCCGTATCGAACACATTTACTGAACCTGCGGGTTGATCCTGAACAGGCGTCATGGAATAAATCTGGTGGATGATATTATCTTTCCCCTCTACCCCCGGGTCATTCATGATGGAGTAGGTTGGAGAAATGTTCAATCCTACGGTAAATTTTTTAGAAGCTTTAACATCAACATTTGCACGCATGCTGTAGTTTTTGTAGCTGAGGCCTTGTATAATACCCTTCTGATCCATATAGTTTCCTGACACGTAGTAATTAACGAAATCTGTTCCCCCCGAAGCAGACAACTGATAATTCTGCACTAAACCTTTTCGATAGGCTTCATCCTGCCAGTTGATCATATATAATCCTGGATGTCCTTGTTGCAGCCAGCGATCATCATACATTAACGAAGTATTATACGTTCCGCTAGGCAGCTTCAAGATTGTTCGACGTTCATCGTTGGTTTGGGAAGCTGTTCTTCCCGCACCTGACGCTACCCATGCAGCGTCTATCATTTCCTTTGCGCGGTCGATCCATTCTTCACCGCTTAGCATATCTAATTTCTTATATGCTGATGAACTTCCTAAATAGGTGTTGAAATTTAGTTTCGCTTGCCCAGTTTTACCGCGTCTAGTGGTAATCAAGACAACACCATTTGCTGCTCTCGAACCGTAGATTGCTGCTGCAGAAGCGTCTTTTAACACCTCAATAGACTCTATATCATTGGGATTCATATTATCCAAAGGGTTTCCGGAGCCGTAGTTTCCGGATCCATTTTGTGAGGCTGTTGCCAACGGGAAGCCATCGACCACGTAAAGCGGTTCCGAGCCGGCTGTTATAGAGCCTGAACCTCTGACCTGCACGCTAAGTCCCTTTCCAGGTACCCCTGTGGTTTGTTTCACTCGAACACCTGACATTTGTCCGGCTAAAGCTTGATCAACGCGGGCGATTGGGCGTTCTGCCAATCCCTCGGCGTTAAATTTCGAAACGGGCGCAGTCACATTTGTTCTCCGCTGCGTTCCATATCCAATGACAACGACTTCGTCTAATTGTTCGTCTTTCGCCTGCATGACAACCCGCAAGGCCGTTTGATTTTGAACTGTGACTTTTTGACTTTCATAGTCTACGGAAGAAAAAAGCAAAGTCTCCCCCAGCTTTGCATTGATTTGGAATACACCTTCGCCATTCGTGGGTACAGAACGGGCGTCATCTCCCTCGACTTTGACGGTCACTCCTGGCAGTGGTTGCTGTTGGCTATTCACTACGGTACCTTGTATTGTTTGCTGGGCATATAAGTTGCTTAGGCTTATCATCCAGAAAACGATGCAAGTACTCATCCAATACTTTAAATTCATGGCTTATCTGTTTTAGTTTATTATTTGGTTACTTAGATTGATATTTTATTTGCTTGATTTACTAGTATGCAATTAAGGTTACAGGTCCTTTGAGTCCGGAATTTGCTACTGTCCATTTTCCTGCATCAAAAGGTTTATAGTCTATATTCACAAAGTTTATTTCATGGTAGTTTCGCCAGACCATTCCTTTCCTGTCCATATCGCGGACCCGATTAGCCATTAAATTGGCCACTTCAATGCGTATTTGGTTTTTGCCATTAGTTAAAAACTCCGTCACGTCAAGTTCAAAGGGATTCGCCCATAAAATACCAGCTTCTTTTCCATTGATCATGACTTTTGCACTTTCTGATAAGTTCTCGAGCTTCAGTCTGTACGCTTTATTGGTTTCTTTGTTGAGCGTTATTTGGGTTTCATAGGCTGCGGATCCAGAGAAGCTTTGATAATCTGCGCCCTGCAAATCCGTCCAATAACCTAACTTATTCAGCTTTTTGTTAGACGGAAGGACAGGGCCACCGCTAATAAAATTTAAGTTCCATGGCTGAGTGAAGACATTTAATGTTTTTTCCTGATCCACATAATGATATTTTGTTGCCTGTGCTGGCTCATCGGAAACCGTCACAACCCAGGCATAGCCTGGCGCTAATTGAAAACGAACTTGTCCATCTTTCATTGGCAGATCTGCTATTCTCCCGGTTTGAGGATCCAACAATGTCACCGTTTTGCCAGTCGCATTTAGTTTTATCGATTGATCTATAGTTTTAGAACCATGGTTGACGATGTAGTAGTAATGTGCATTTTTATCGACGCGCCTATGGAATTTCAATCCTGCTCTCGTCAGGCTCTCCCCAAAGATTTGCTCCGTTTCTAATGCGGAAACAATGTCCTTCGTCAAATATATTTTGCCTTTTCCATATTTCTTATACTGGTTCGGCTCATCTATTTTAAAACCTATTCGCTTCCATGCATCCTGTAATTTCTCTTTTCTTTCTGCTGTCTGATGAAATCCAGGAATATCCTTCGGTGCCGATTGGAATATCAATGTGGCACCCTCTTCCGCTAACTTCAAAAGTTTCGCTAGCGTCGCTTCGGAAAAATATTGCGTGTCTGGAATGAAGATCGCTTGATAAGGATTCGCTCCTGCATGCGTGATTAATTTACCTTGATTTGTTTCCGTTCGCTCTATTTGTTCGTCAGAAATGAAATCAAATCCATATCCTCGCTTCTGCAGAAGAACGCTTTCCTTATAGAATTGCGTTGGCCATAGCCAATGATCCACATGATGAACACTTAGCTGCTTAAATGCTTTATCAGGTTCTTGCCATATATCGTAGATCGGCCAGTAAATTAGGAGTTCATTATCTGCTTCCGTTGTCTGCAATACGGATTGAACACGAGTGATATATTGGTTTAATCCGATTAGATGTGGCCAAAAGGAATTTTGTGTTACGAAGTTTACTGATGCATAGAACAACCAGCCTGGAAATTTCACTTCTTCTGGGCTATATGTTGTGCCATGATAGAACACGTGATTCACCCCCGAAAGAAACAAAGCTTCAACCTCCGGTTTTGTTTGAGACAAGGCGGTTTTGAAGTGCTCAGTCAACCAAGTAAAGGTCTCGGAAGATGTAAGTTTCTTCCCTTGTGTATTTGTTGCCGAACTCGCAAACTTGAACATCATCGGATCAGGATCGACGTTTCTAACATCTGCGGAATCTCTTTTTAACCCAGGAATATCGAAAGCACTAGATCCGAACGTTTCACATTCGGGGATATCGGTGCTGGCATACAGATCCAATAGGTTCCCTGGTGAGCCATGAGCTTGATTCTTAGAGATTGCACCCTGCTCGTTTGAAAATTCCGTAAACGGCAAGAGGAAATTGTCGCGGAGAATCCAACTTACAACTTCGCGATAATCGGATTTCAAGCGTCCTTCTTTCTCTTTATCGTCGGTTTTCCCTGCAAATTCCAATAAATAGTCTTCTAGGGCATAACCTTTTCTACGTTTAAATTCTACTAAAAAATCGTCTGTCCAATCAGCGCCATACACCTCATAGCTATCGTTGAAGAACGATCTAACAGACCTGGGTTGGTCTTTGAGCTTCTTTTTGAAAAAATCAAAATATGATGCTACGGATGCTTTACCCAGATGGTCGAGTGTCAAACCTTCGCCACCTGGCGCTGCGCGTTTTACCTTCTGTCCGGTTCTGCCTGAGAACATAATCATCACTTTCATGTCTTCCGGAGCCTTCCATGTCCCTGTTTTTTGATTTAGCAAGCTACTCAGATCAATTTTACGTGCATTACGATCATAGCCGCTGATCGCTTGCGCCTTTGTATAAGTTTGATTTGCATCCTGGCTTCGCAACGGAAGAACTATTTCTTCGCCTTTACGAAGGTTCAGCTCTTCGAGCAATAGCTTTGTAGCCGCATATTCAACCTCAACTTGAGGACCACCAAAAGGCCATCCGGTACCCAGGTTCATATCGAGTCCCATTCCCAAGGATTTCGCTTTCTGACTGCTGTAATTCAACATTTCGAGCCATTGCGGACTTAAGAAAGAAATGTATTTTTTCTCAAATCCTTTTGCGCCGTAGATCGGAGTGACTTCAACTCCGCCGAAACCTGCATCTGCTAGCTTCGTTAGCTCCGCAGATAAGTTTTTCTTATCCACCGCAGACCCTGGCCACCACCACCGAGTCCAAGGCTTCATTTCTTTCTGCACTTGTGGCCAAGTGGTTTGAGCTTCAGCAGGAGACTGCATTAACGCAATAGAAACCATACTCCATATCCAATATCTTTTCATGCTCGCTAAACTTTAATGTCTTTTATATAGGTCTATTTCAATTATGCTCAATGTGCCGGTACTTCCTGCGTCATTTCGCGCAACTCCGTCATCGAGTTTCTTTCCTCCGATTTCGGCATGTTTGTTTTCTGACTTTCCTTCTGTATTGCCTTTTAACTGGATTTTAACCGTAGAGCCCTCAACTGCTGGAAACTTGACATTCCAATATCCCAAACTTGTGCTGGTTGTACCGTCGAACACCTTCTGATCATCTACATAGATCGCTAATGGAAATACTTTAGAACGGAAGTTATTCAGTTTCATATCGATCTCATCAATTAGGGCTTTCTTTTCTAGTCTGTAGGATATCCATGCATTTTCTATCTTTCCATCATTTACCCAATCTGTCAATTCGTTATCATCGAAAGAGGCTTTTGCCTGTGTTTGGTTCGCCCCGGAAGTAACGGATGCAATAGGCAATGAGGTTCTGACGACTTTCAAGGCACCTATATCTAAGCCCGCCCCACGTCCTTGATAGGACGGTAAGTTCTCGGAGGATGCTTTCTGGAAATAAGTCCCCTGTTGTTCAATATTGTTTATTCGAAAATTAAGAGAATCGGCTTTCAAACCATTTGACATCGCTTTGATGTGGACTGTGCCAGGTTTTCCATACTGTGTTCTAAGCAGGACTCTGTTGATGCCTGCCTCTGCCGGTAAAGCGGTTGATCCTATACAATTGTTTGGTCCTTGTGCAATACCACCAATCCAATCGATTGGACCTTCAAAGGAGAAGTCGACGATTGGGCTCACGGTCGGGCAACGTTGTCCGTTCGCATCCAACACTTCTACTTCCACCATTACCATATCATGGCCATCAGCATATATCCCGTTCGCTCCATGAATCAGCTTTAATTTGACTTGTGTCGGAATTCCTGCTGTTTTAAGAATCTGTTCGTTGAGTTTATTACCTTGGCTATCGTATGATACCGCTTTTAATTCACCAGGCTCAAATCGAACTGCAGGAAAAGTAAATAGAAAACGGTTAGATTGCTCCGCAGCTCCAAGTTTCTTATTGTTCAAGAAAAGCTCCACCTTATCCCCTGCACTAACTACCAGCACATCTTTGACTGTTCCAATATCGTAATTCCAATGTCCAACGATGTGTATTCCCTTAGGATCCGGATCTACCCAGCCATTCCACATAACTTGATGGGCAAAAAACGCATCTTTTGGAATACGCATCGCGTCTACTTCACCACTTCTTCGGTAATTTTCTTCACCACGATAATCCGTATTTGAATCGGAGAATATAATATTCAAACCACCTGAACTAACGCGTTTTCCAGTTCCGGGCCTAACACGCCAGTATTCATACCAACGGCGTACTGCCTCTATGGCAAACTGATCTTGATTACGATTATAATCGCTCGCGTCATTGCCTTTATACAACGGCCCTTCTCCTTCCTTATGGAAAGGATAAGTATGTTCGTCCCAATATTTTCTTAGTGCTTCATCACGCATATATTCCGTCGCGATCATCGGATGTTTCGCACTTTTGTTGATATAGAGCATTTCTCCTCCGTATTCTGCAAGCTTGCTATCCAACATTTCACGAGATCCGATGGCTCTGCCCCCGTAGGGATCATACTGATCACGGATAGCTTTCATTTCAGCCATATGCTGTTCACTGATGGACTCATTTCCACATTCATAAAGTATCACACTAGGATTATTTCTATAGTAGATAATGACATCACGCATCAGCTCAGTACGCTGTTCCCAGCGACGTCCTTCAACATCCTTCTCGGCGTCGCCTGCGGGAAGCATTTGCATCAGTCCTACGCGATCGCAAGATTCTACATCTTGCTTCCAGGGACTGACATGCATCCAGCGTACCATATTGGCATTGCTTTCCACCATTAGTTGATTGCTAAAATCGCTAAGCCAAGGCGCGACAGAAAGTCCAACGCCCGGCCATTCGTTGCTTGTTCGCTGGGCATACCCTTTCGCCATAATTACCTGATCGTTGAGATAAAGCATGCCGTTTTTAAAGGCAGTTTTTCGAAAACCGGTCTTTATCTTTCTGCTGTCAACTTGCTTATTATCTATGCTAAGGCTCGACTCTACTGTATAGAGGTAGCCATAACCCCAGTTCCAAAAGTTAACCTGCATTAAAAGAGCCTGCGTGGATAGCATAGTTTTCGATCCTGCTGCTAATGAAAATTTCTTATTGAAAGTTTTCACGAGCTTGCTTTCGGCATCAAATACCCTAATCTCCCAATTACCACTTTTTACAGCGCTACTTTCGTTGGCCACTTCCGTTTCCACATGAAGATTTAGTTTCCTTTTGGCTACATCGATATCCTTGGCATATATATATGTTCCTGTGGTCTTTAGGTTGGAATACAAAGGCAAGGTTTGATAGAGTTCGTTTTTAAAGTGAATCCATACGTTTTTCGGTATCCCACCATAATTGGCATTGAAATTCTTATCGTTCCATTGAAATACCGAATTGCTGGCTTTCTCCTTATAGTCCCAACGGTTATCGGTTCGAATAGCAAGAACATTTTTGCCCTTTTTTAAGTACTTGCTAATATCCAAACCAACGGCCATAACGCCGTTCTCATGACGTGCTATCCATTCGCCATTTAAATAGAACTCTGCAGCAAAACGTAGCCCTTCGAATTCCAAAAAAACTTTCTCTAGCGGTACATTATCGGGCAGTTCAAATGACTTTCTATACCAGGCAATACCGGTGCTATGTTCGTGAATTGGCTTCGAGAAAGCATCTCCTTCATTCCATGCATACGGAAGGGTTATTGATTTCCAATCACTGTCATCCAAGTTTTGTCGATAGGCATCTTCCTGTTCTCCCAGCATTAACTTCCAATCGGCATTGAAACTCCAGGTTACATTGCTTTGCGCAAGAACTGTAATTTCTGGTGACCATCCGATTAGCATCAGCACGATAAGAAACAGGTTTTTCATATCAATTATTAGTTTTTTGATAGGTAATTATAATATTCCGTACCAGCGAGTAAAAAGCATCCAAGTCCATAATCTTCAAAGTCTGGAACGGAGCTAAAACGAACCGGTTGTCCATCTTTTGGTTCTTTCCCCGTTCCTTGCAGAAATCCTAAAAAGCCCGATGGGTGCACCGCATCTTGAACCATTCCTTTCCAAGCTCGCTCCGTCGGTTCGGCGAATTGTGCCTCATCAAGGATAGCCTGATTCATTCCCCAAGCCATCCCATACACAAAGAGCGCAGTTCCTGAAGTTTCAGGTCCGCCGAAGTTGTTCGGATCATGGAGGCTCACATTCCAAAAACCATCCTTACGTTGCACTTTTAAAAGCGCATGCATCATATCTTTAAAATCCTGCACATAAAACGCTCTATTGGGATGCTCGTCTGGAAGCAGGTTTAAAACACGCACCAGCGCAGCAACTACCCAACCATTTCCCCGCGACCAGTAACAGTCTTCGCCATTCGGCTCCTTATAGGGAGGCACAAAATCCTTATCACGCCACCATAATTTATCTTCCCTGTTATATAGTCCGCCCCCCTCTTCATTCCTGGAGTAGAGATACATTCGATGCATAAAATCGTAATACTTCGGATCATTATACATGCTTCCAAACTTTGCGAAGATGGGCATTGCCATTTGTATAGCGTCGATCCACGTCCAATCATCCACTTTTCCACTCGCTATAATGCCATCAATATTTTCTTTAATTGCTTTTATCTTGATCGGCTGTTTATCAATCTGATATAAATCAAGATAGATTTGTCCACAAGCCTGATCGTCGGCATTTCGAGTTTCTACACCATTGCGCATATTCCATTGATGTTGGTTTGCCCAATCATCAGCGTAGCGATAATATTCGATTTTAGGATCGATTGCATATAGCGCCATCAGACCTTCGTAATACACCGCTCTAGTCCAAATATTACTAGGACGCCACCTCGTTGTGTAAATAGGTTCTTTGGTATCTGGCCATTTGTCCATAAAGTAGGCATTCGTCTGACGTAGAACTCTTAATACATCTTCTTTTCTATCTGTTTCTTTGTCAGCGCCGGTTCGTTGCGCGGTACATGCGACAAAAATGAGGGCTAAGGCGGCGAAACATGCTATAAGCAGACCATTAAGGCGGGAAGAATTGTACTTTTTAATTATTTTCTTCATTTGAATTCGATCTGGAAGCGCTCCAACTTCATAAGAAAATAACATATGGATAATGTTTATTTCCTAGTTTAGCAACAGCATGCCATGCTGTTGCTAAACTATTTTACAAGAAGTCTGAAAGCGCAACGGTTTACGATATTGGCTATACAGCTATATTAAGAGATTTGAGATTTCATAGCAACCTGCCGTGTCCTGTATCTTACTCGTTACAATACCTATAGAAGATTGAAATTCAACATCTTACAATCACAAATTAATTTAAAGAGTCACTCAAAAAATATCAGCAATCAGGATTTAGGTATCCCTATTTATTTGCTGAGCTGCTCATAGGGGATTACGCCTACACGTTTTTCCCAATCCATATACACTTTTAATAAGGACTGAACTACCTTAGGGTGCCTGTCGCTTAAATCATCCCTTTCCGCACGGTCCATATGCAGATCGTATAATTGCCAATTCTTATCCGGATAAGCTTGCACCAATTTCCATCGTCCTCTTCGGATGGCTTTATTTCCTTCATGTTCGAAGCAAATCGCTCGCTCTTCTACGCCGCTACTTCCCCAAAGTTCTGATAAGGCTTTTCCTTCCATCGCTCCAATTTGATGGTCATTATACCATTTAGGATAAGGAGCATTTGCCCATTGTTGAAGACTTGGCATTATATCAACGATATGCGCCGGCGTTTCTACAATAGCTCCCTTTGGAATATGATTTGGCCCAAAGGCTATGAAGCTCGTTGAATTCCCCCCCTCATATACCCAATGCTTATAGGAGCGATAGGGCGTGTTTGATACGGCAGCCCCCATTTTGCCGTAGGCAGTAAACGATTCAGGATGGCTGGCAGGAAAATTATTTGCCAACTGTATCTCTTGCGTGAATCCATCGTGATCGATAGTTTCATGACTTGCTCCATTATCCGACAGGAAAAGAATGATTGTATTTTCGAATTGTTGATTTCCTTTCAAAAAACTAACCAGTCGTCCTATTTGTTGATCTAGTCGGTCGAGCATGGCCGCATAGACCGCCATACGTTCGTCCCATTGGACTTTTTGCTCCCAAGTCAACTTATCCCATACCGGAATCGCTTCGTCGATCTCCGGCAAGCTGGCGCTCTTTGGAACAACGCCTAGTTCTTTCTGCTTGGCAAAGCGACGCTGGCGCATTTTCTCCCAACCTTCCATATACTTTCCCTTATACTTCAGTATTTCCTCTGGTCTGGCATGCAGCGGCCAGTGCGGAGTTTGATAAGCCAAATAGGCGAAAAACGGTTGTTCTTGATGTTCGGAAAAATGAGTTTCCAAAAAGCTAATCATATGGCTGGTGTAAGCGTCGGTACTATAATATTTTGCAGGTACTTCTACTTTTTCCCGATCCAACACGATACTGAGCTTTTGATTTCTACGGTATGGTCTATTTGCAAAATAACTGTTTGCCCCGTCAATCAGCCCGTAATATCTGTCAAATCCTCGTTCCAACGGCCAATTTATCGAATCTTGTCCAACATGCCATTTACCGGTCATATAAGTGGCATAACCAGACGATTTTAGCAATTCAGCTAAAGTAATTGACTCTCTGTTGAGAAAACCTTGGTAGGCTGGAAACGAGCGCTTGTTCATCATATCACCCACACCAGCCTGATGCGGAAATCGCCCGGTCAGCAAAGAAGCTCTGGAAGGACAGCAGCGCGCTGCATTATAAAAATTCGTCATGATAGTTCCTTCTTTTGCCAAACTATCCAAATGTGGCGTTTGAATTTCAGATCCGAAACATCCCAAATCAGAATACCCCATATCATCAACCAAAATCACGATAATATTCGGTCGTTGTTGTGCCAGCGTAGCTGAAGAAATTAGAATTGCTAATGCTGTTCCGAAAACATGTGTAAACTTTTTCATGGTTTTATTTCTTAATCCATTGAGCTAGCCCTAACTCAGGCTTGTTCGAAAAATACTCGGCAATAAGCTTCGCATTGAGAACTGCACCCTCTTTTAGCGTATGGGTAGCATCTTTCGCATCGAAGTAGTGCTTGCTGACATAGTCTTTTCCCTGTTGTTGATATGCTGCAATAACCAAATCCTGAAGTGGGATAAATTCCGCCGAGGACTGCGTTGCGGCCTCTTCTGCCCACTTCGCATATTCACTTCTGACAACCTCGCCAGCCTCCCATTTATTTCTTGGAATTGGCGAACAAATAATGGCGCGAGCTCCCCGGTTTTGAATATTTTTTACAAACTGTCGTAAATAAAAGCCATAGCTATATACCATCTCTTTCTGCTTTAGCAAGGGATTATTGACTTCTTGATAATCGTTGGAATTACCCGGAATGGTACCTCGCGCTCTTGTGGAATCAACAACTGGGCTGGAGTCATTATGGCCAAATTGCATCAATACGATATCTCCCGGACGCAAGCTATCCAAGATTGTTTGCCAGAGCGATCTGTTGGTAAAATATGTTCTCGAACTTGTTCCACCCAAAGCCTTATTATACACTTCCACCGCTTCATTGTCTATATAGTCCGCAAGAAAGCTTCCCCAACCCCACTGTCCGTTACTGCCATTTCCTTGTCCATTCCTTACTGTTGAATCCCCGATGATGTAGATACGCTGTTTTTCCTGCTTTATAAGGAAGCTACTTAGGGTCAACACGCCACATAGCGCGACAAGAACGGCGATAGTTTTACTTTTGTTCATATGATTTAACACTTTGAGATAAAGAATTTTGCAATTTTTCTATTCCTTGAAGAACACTATAGGCATTATATCGCGCACCGGCGTAATTGGTATGCGTATGATCGCCCGGAAAATAAAGTTGTTTAACTGCGTTCGGTCCAATCATATCATAGTAACTTGCTGTGAGTTCATTTAAATCAATGAAATCAACTTGCTGTTCGCGCGCAATTTCTTTCGCCCATTTTCCAAAATCTAAATCGGCACGTTCTATTTTGCCGGCAGCCGTCCACTTATTACGAGGTATCATCGATAAGATAATAGGAATAGCTCCCTTTGCTTTCGCCTCTTTCACAAAGCGACGCAAATATTCGCCATAGCTATATACGACTTCTTTTTCCTTGTTGGGCCATGTCAACACAAGCGAATCTTTTCCGATTCCTCGAAGAACACCACGATATCCCTGACGAGTCGTATCAGGTTTGCTACCTTCGTTATGACCAAACTGTATCATCACGTAATCACCAGCTTGCAATTCATCCAATACTTTTTTCCATCTCCCTTCCATTCTAAAGGTTCTGGTGCTTCTTCCGGCCATAGCTTGGTTGTCAACCTTTACCTTTGCACTATCTAAAAACTCCTGAAGAATACTGCCCCATCCCCAATAGGTTTCATTTGAATTACGTACTGTAGAATCGCCTATAATGAATAATTTTGCAGGCCGATTTTGTACAAGAAACATGGCTGCCACGGCAATAAACAATAATTTCATATTAACCATATATAACATTGATTTACAAATAAATATAACATCATATCATCAAACAAATCAATCTCTATGTCTCACAAGATTCAAGTACGGTTTAGGCACTTGTTTCATTTCTGGCCCTAGGTAAAATCCTGTATGGGGAGGTTGATTGTATGCAACATTTTGCCAAGCAATACCCAGCCTGTATACCGGATCATGCATTAGTGTTGTCATACGAAACGAAGTTGGAATACTGCTCATATAGATCCGGAGCGATTTATTATCTATCGATCGCAGGATTAGTTCTTCTCGCCAATCGCCGAATAAATCTACGCTCAGGTTTGGCGTGCGTTTAGTTCCATTGATAGAGCTTACGCCTTCCGCTTTGAAAATGACTCCTTCGTTATACTTTGCGATTTGAGTATCATCCAAAAGCTCGCGGCTCAAATCGCCATCCCACCAAATCAAGAAATTGACAAACCTAGGTCTCGGACCGACCGCTATTCCCTGCATGTTATAAGCCGAATCTCGTGCTAGCCACCACATATAGGCCCCGCGATGGTTCGGATCGATGGATGCCGCAACCCCTCTAGTTACATCTTCATCGATTGACGCTGAAAATAACAGCTCTCCATTTCGGGCATCTCGAAGTGATACGCCTACTCCTTTGCTCGATCCCTTATGCTCGTGTATCGCAAAAATTTCCAAGCCCTCTCGATCGGGATCCAAATCTGTGACATGCAACGCATCGCCATGGCCTAAACCTGAACTATAAAGGCCCTTCCCATCATCATCAACGGTCATTGAGCCATAAATAATTTCATCACGACCATCCTCATCCACGTCAGCAACCGCGAGATTATGAAACCCTTGACCTTCATAGTGATGATCTGCATTCTCGGTATCAAAAACCCATCGTTTAGTCAATTTCTTACCGTCGAAATCCCATGCAACTAGCGCCGTGCGGTCATAATATCCCCTGCACATAATCAAGCTCGGTTTCTTTCCGTCCAGATACGCTATGGCCGCTAAATAGCGGTCTGCCCGATTCGCTTTCTGATCTCCCCAACTTTGCGGTTCACCCCTCCCAGGAATGTATTCCACTGTGGAGATTGCCTTTCCAGTTAGGCCATCGAAAACAGTCAAATATTCCGGACCGTGCAATATCTTCCCATAGGTTGTTGATTTAGGGTCCTTATCCCTGTAATCAGCGTCCTTATTCCCAAGAGTTCTTCCAATGCCGTCAACCGTTCCATCCGCTGTTTTACACACGAATTCCGCCTTTCCATCCCCATTCAAGTCATAAACCATGAATTGTGTATAATGTGCTCCCTCTCTGATATTTTTGCCCAAGTTGATCTCCCAAAGAAATTTCCCATCTAAACGATAAGCTTGAAATACCGGCTCATCCGTTAAGCCAAGATGAGCGTTATCATGACCTTTACCGACCTGATGAACGATAAGTTCATATTGCCCGTCGCCATCTAAATCGCCCACCGAAGCATCAGCAGCAGTATAACCCTCAGGAACTTTCAAAGGAATCTCAAAGTAATTCCTAATCTCTTGGCTGCCTTTAATCACAAAAGTGGCTTCAAGAACTTCTTTTTCACCTTTAATTGAATATAGCAGGTATTCGATATCGCGATCTGCGATACATGATGAGTCCGTGTAGTTTGTTCCCTGGCATAAGGCAGTATCGGTGAGCCGCTCCTTTTGCTTGCCAGAAACTTTTCTATAGATTAAGAAGCGGAGGTCTGAAGCATCAGAAGCCAACAGCCGCCATGATAAGAAAGCAGAGTGACTGCTTGTTTTCAAACCTACAAACCCTCTATCTAACCATTCCATTTGTCGTTGGGCAAGCAACGTGCTTATGGAAAGGCAAATTGTCAATGTTGTAAGAAACCTTATTAATGAAAACTGAAGCATCGCCACTCTGCATTTCAACCTATAATCTATTATTTAATCATTTTCCCGTTGATATTGACATTCTTCAATGTCAGATTTTTAATGTAGTCTTTATGCAATGCCCCTTGTTTGGCCGTTATTTTAAAGTTTTCAAAATGGAAATCTCTTAATTCATATTGATCTGAGTTTACCACATCAAAAAAGATATCGCATTGCAAGTCTATATTCTTTATCGTAATATCGTGAGCATAAGATTTTTTGATTCCTTTCTCGCCTTTTAAGTCAAAAAACTGATTCCAAGGTTTGATGAACAAAACACTATTGGTCGTTCCGGAGATATTTTCGATTAATATTTTTTCATACTCCTGAGGGGTATCCGGACGCATCTTCAATTGAAGCATTTTTCGAGCATGGTCCAGTACGTTATTTCTAAAGATGATATTATAACTATGAATAGACTCACTTCCGCAGGTCAAAGCGCTGTGACAGAAACCAAATTTGTTATCTTCAATGATGATGTTATAATTTGCGCCGTTATCTGGATCTTCAGGTGCCTTAGGTCCTTTCCCACCTTTCAACGCAATGGCATCATCGTTCACTGAGAGGTAACAGTTCTTGATTAAAACATGATTACATACATCCAGATCAATCGCATCAGAGCTCGGCGCTTTGACAGGCTTTGCAGGAGCGGTGATCGTTAGATCGAACATCTTTAGGTAATTGCATTTATAGAAATGTGTGGTCCAGAAGGGAGAGTTCTTCAACTTGATGCCTGATATCTGCACATCATCACTATTAGACACGTACAGTAGTCGAGGTCGCATCTCGTCCATATTGGTACAAGAGGGGTTAAATCCTCTTCTCAACCAAAAGGCTTTCCAATAACGAAGACCATTTCCATCAATCATTCCTTTGCCGGACACGGTGAAGCCATCGACTCTATCGGCGTTGACAAGCGCAGCAAAGTATTTAACCGTTTGCCCTTCAATCCTCGTCGTTAGTAGCTTAAAATGGCTGATATCGTCACTTCCTTTCAATACGGCTCCTTCTTCTAGGTGGAGATGAGTTTTAGGTTTGAAAAACAGGGAACCGCTGAGGTAAATACCTTTGGGAATTACCACAACCCCTCCTTGCTTTGCCGCCTCGTCGATCACGGCTTGAATCTTTTCTGTCTGTAAAATCGTACTATCATTAACAAGACCGTAGTCGGTAATCTTAAACTGCTTTCCCAATTGATTAACATCTGTTTCTTTGTAATCATTGAACCAAGCAGGAATAGCAGAACCATCCGGAAATTTGTTCTGAGCATTTAATTTATTGCCGCCGAGCAACAAGAAAAGTAAACAAGTATAATTGATCAGGTGCTTTCTCATGAATTGTTTTATTAGAAGTGCAGTTTAAATTTTGAAATGCTTTTATGCGCCAGCAGAAGGCAAATAGTTTATATGATTAATTGATTCTAAACTACAGAAGTTTCATGGATCAAAGCAACCCGCCCCGTCCTGCCGGTAGAGGCTATAAACAGGCGAGGTTGCATGGTTAACCCGAAAAACGGATTATTAAAATTAAACGGAAGGTCGAAGCACGGTGTAGAATGGAACCTCTAGACGTGCCTGACTATTGTTTAATATACTGGCGGCGGCATACTCTCCCATGAGATTGAAATCTGTAGAAATGGTGGTAATACCATCAAGAATAAATTGCTTTAGTGGCGTTTCATTATAGGAGATGATGCCGATTTCAGAACCCACTGCCAAGCCACTCAACTGCACCTTCTCTAAAAGAGCGACCAAATCATTATCCGCTAAAAGTATATAACAGGTACTTTTAGCAATCTCCTCCTCTGCCACCTCGTCTACCAGCAAATGCTCGAAAGCATATTCATGACAAAACCGATAGAATCCTTTGATGATGGCTTTCGGATAATCGGAATGATCAGGAAAAACAAGTTTTATTGTATCATATTTAGATAGTGGTTCGCGAATGCTCTCCAACGCATCGTAAATATCGTTTTCATAGCTTTCACAAATAATTGGAAAATTGCCCGTCAAGCCTTCAACATCGCGACCTAGCAATACTAATTTCTCCGTTGGAATGAGGGAAATCACTTCGGCAGCTTTATCACGTCCTTCTTTGAAGTAAGGGAAAACCACAAAATGATCGTAGTCTTGCGACAAGCCCATGATTAAAGATTTTAAGTGCGAAATATCGCTATTGTAAACGAAAAGATCTATAGAGGCTTGATCGCCAATTTCCTTCGCCAGCGCATCATATACGATTTTCTTATGAACGCTTAATTTGTTCAGAAAAACCGCAATTCGCCTGCGGATAAAGGGACGCATGCATACATTGTATCCTTTGCCGGGTGTCGAAGCAATTACGCCCTCCTTCCGTAGCTTACGATACCCCTTCTCAACCGTCTCGCGTGCTATCTGTAAAAAATAGCTCAGATCATTGATTGAAGGTAAAGAATCACCAACCTCAACTATGCCGGAACGTATAGCATCGATCACTGCATCTGCCAACTGCACATATTTGGGTGTCGCAGAAAATGCGTTGATTTTAATAAATTTGATTAAATCACTATGCATTGAAGCACGGGTGTTAGGGGCTAAAAATAGAGTCTCCATAACATTAAGAATATAGGTTTAACATGGACGATCCTGAGGTAGTAATTGGTGGTTTACCTCAATTCGTATAACTCAAAGGTAGTGCGAGCCTTCTTCTCTGATACCGTAAAATTGAATCAGATTCCCCTGAAAATTGAATCAAAAACAATTGATTTAATGCTAAAAAAGGCAATATCGAATAAATTCCAAGCTCCGTAACAGAAATAAGGCAAGAGAAACAATATCCAATTTCCTATATTTTTCATAGTTTAGAGTTCTATAGACTGAAACCTACATTTTACCTGTGAGAAAGATCCTAAATATGCTGTGTGTGACCTGGCTATTCTGTCAAATTGGAATAACCCGAAGCGCAAATGCTCAGTTTCTTTCTTTAAAATTTGACCATATTACTTCCGAAAATGGACTTCCTCACAACACAATACATGGAATAGCAAAGGATAAATATGGCTTTATGTGGTTCGGAACTTGGTCGGGCTTGTGCCGATACGACGGTTATCAGATCAAAATCTACCGATATGATGCACTGAAACCGAATACAATTGCTAACAATAGAATTCATAATATTCTGGTCGATAGCAAAGGCGATTTGTGGGTCGCCACCTTTGAGGATAAAACCCTGAGTAAATACAATTACCAAACCGACGATTTCACGCGCGTCCCGTACGAGAAGGGTCCGTCGGAACTCCTCGGCAAGATTAATAGGCGGGATCACCGTTATAACGTAAAATTCCAATTTCAACAGACCCAGTGGCATCTGGACAACAATAAAACGGCTTTGGTTGAGACATATCTGCCAACAGGGGCACAAAAGTTCTATATTGAAGACCCTGCTAACCCCTGGGCTATTAATGATGCTTACATCAGTGACGTTTATCTCGACGATCAGCATGTGCTTTGGTTAGGATCCTACTCCCACGGCATCAACAGAGCGTATCTAGAGGCTACACCATTTCATGCCCTTATGTATAACCCCGGAAGCAAAAAATCGCTTGCCGAGAACACGATACGCTCCTTAACGGAGGACAAACAGGGAAATTTATGGGTCGGTACTAGAAGCAAGGGAATTACAGTCGTTAAAAAGACGGGGGAGTTTCTGCAGTTCAAATCCGAGAGCAGCAACCCCAATACCCTACAAAACAATTATATCAAAAAAGTATTCTGTGATTCTCAGGGAATCATTTGGATAGGTAATCAAGGGGGCTTAGATCGATATAATCCAGTTACTGATCAAATCGAACGATTACATCACAGCTCCATCAAGAGCAATCCTGTCTATGGCATCATGGAAGATCAGGACAAGAACATATGGTTAGCCACTTGGAAAGGTGTAGTTAAATGGACTCGAAAAGATCAGTCATTCCGATATTATAAATTCAATGAGTTTTTAGCAGAACCCCACTTTTGGACAATATTACAGGATCAACAAGGACGTATCTGGCTGGCTTCCGAAGGCAATGGAATTTTTATAGTAAAAGAAAACGCAGCAGGAAAACTTCAAATTATCAGACATCTGCGTCACGAAGAAAAGAAAACAAACACCCTTAGCGACAACAGGATTTACGCATTATTTCAAGACAGTCAAAACGATATTTGGATAGGCACCGGAAATGGCCTTGACCTTTATCATACCAAAAACGAACGTATTGAAACGCTGAGCCGTATTTCCAACCTGTGGCCGTCTGGAACAATTGCAGGCGTGACGCAGGATAGACAAGGATTTGTTTGGGTTAGCCACAAGCAAGGGATCTCGAGGATAGAAAAAGGAAAGATGCAAGTACGCACCTTCTCAGATACCGATGGCTTGCTGAGTACAGATAACATCGAGGGCGCTATATTTAACAGCAAATCAGCGAACCGTTTATATTTCGGCAGCAATTTAGGGGTTTGCCACTTCTCCCCCGATAGCGTTCGAACGAATCCGGAGCCGCCAAAAATTGTATTCACAGAGCTCAACATTTTAAACGAAGCGGTAGAAGTCAACAAGAAAATAAATGATAGAATTGTCTTAGAACGCCCAATCCATTTAACCGAGCGCATCAAGTTAACCCATGCGGACAAAACATTTAGAGTGGCATTTGCGGCTTTACACTTCACGAATCCCAACGGAAACAAATATGCTTATATGCTGGAAGGCTTCGATTCGGACTGGATCTATACCAGCTCAAACAAACGAGAGGCTAGCTATTCTAACTTGCCTCCCGGAAAATACAAGCTGTTAGTAAAAGCGTCGAACAGTGATGGCGTTTGGACAGAAAAAGCATCAACGCTTCAAATCGACGTTTTACCCCCTTGGTGGGCCTCTCCCCTGGCCTACTTGTTCTATTTTGCGATAGGGCTCTTCCTGCTTTATATTTTTTACTACTATAGCACGCGTTACACAAGATTAAAATCTAAATTAGCCTATGAAGCCATAATTTATGAGAAGGAGCTAGAAATGCAAGAAAACAAATTGCAGTTCTTTACGAATATCTCCCACGAGATCAAGACGCCATTGACCTTGATCCTTTCACCAATTGAGCAGTTGAAAAATTGGGCTTCTGCTTCTAGGGATAAAAAGCCCACAGAACAGCTTGAGATGATGGAAAACAATGGTCGCCGGCTCCTACGAACGGTAAATCAATTGCTCGATTTCCGACGGCTGGAGTCGGGGCAGGAAAAGATAACTGTCGAACCTACCGACGTCAATAGATTGACAAGCAATGTAATTGAATCGTTTAAGCTTGAAGCACGAAAGAAAGACATCAACCTTATCTACCATCCGTCCCAGTCCAAATTGATCATACAACTTGACGCCGATAAGCTTGAGAAAATTTTGATCAATTTAATCTCCAATGCATTGAAATTTACGCCGCCGAAAGGCATTGTAAAGGTACGTTTAAAAAACAATGATAATCATGTAGACATCGACGTTTTAAATAACGGCCCAAGCATTGCACAGGATGAACTGGAAAGTATTTTCGAACCATTTAGACAAGGGAAACATAAAAGCGCCGGAGGAACCGGATTAGGATTAACTTACAGCAAGTATCTGACAAGTTTACTAGGCGGGCAAATCAGTGTCGAAAGCCGATCGCATTCAGAACGACAACCGCTTACTGCTTTCAAAATTCGATTACCGAAACCACTTACGGAGGATATGTTCGAAGAGCAAACCATAGATTCTAGCAAAGGTAGAGAAGATCAAATGCTGCCAGCTGCAAGTTCCCTGGAACCATCAAGCGACATATTACCTCGCAAATGCAGCATTCTGATTGTAGAGGACAACATAGAAATGAATAACTATTTAGCTGATTATTTCCGTAACAGTTATATTGTATTTCAAGCGTATGATGGTGAGGAAGGATTTACTACTGCGCAGAAGGTGATGCCCGACCTGATTATCTCGGACGTCATGATGCCCAAAGTAGATGGGCTTAGCTTTACACAACAGATAAAATCCGACACGCTGTTGCGGCATATACCTGTTTTATTGTTAACGGCTCGGTCCCTACAAGAACAGGAAATCGAGGGCTTGGCAATCGGTGCGGATGATTATATTATTAAACCGTTCCAATTGCCAATACTATCACTAAAAGTAAAAAACCAACTTATACTAAGACTTCGACAACAGGAACTGTTTCAACAACGCATCAGCCTGGAACCCAGTCAAACATCGACGCAGTCGCCGGACGAAATACTGTTACAAAAAGTCTTTTCTTTCATTGAAAGCAACATGAGCAACTCCGAACTGAAAATCGAGCATATCGGAGAATCCATTGGTCTGAGTCGAGCTCAGTTATATCGAAAAATTAAATCCCTCACCGGAATGGGCTTAGCAGATGTTATTAAAGAGCTCAGATTAAAGAGAGCACAGCAGCTATTGAAGGAGCAAAAATGGATGGTGAGCGAAGTCGGCTATCAGGTTGGATTCTCCGATCCTGAGTACTTTAGAAAAACCTTCAAAGCCAAATTCGGATACTCGCCAAGTGAATATGCCAAGAGTCACTCTTAGTAACTACTGAAGTAAAATTATTACCCCCTCCAATTAACTTATTAATCGAACCTATACATTTTTCGTTATAATTTAAATTCAATTTCATTAAAAAAGGAGCTATTTTCAATGAAAATTTGAAAATATCAACCGATTGTTTTTTATAAAACGATTAAAAATGTAGCCTCAACGTCTATTTTGTATTACTTTACTTTTTTAAGAAAGTTAATTGCGTAAGCAATAAATATCTACAAAGAATTATCGAATTACTACAAAAATCATTAAAAGAATCTTAAATGTGACCGTCGTCACATTCTTTAAAGGCCCTATTTCTCTATTTTTGTACCAATATCACACACGAGCACTAATTATTTTAACTACCTGATAAAACATATAGAGATGAAGGTAAAATATGTTCAGCCAATAATTGAATTAACAATTATTGAAATGGAGGAGTCCATCGCAACGAGTTCAGCCACGGTCAATACCGGCGGGACTAGCAATGAGCCAAAAATCGAAGAATGGGATAACACGCCGACCGGAAGTTTTAAGACTTACGATATGTAACCATTTGCGTCACTCTCAAACACACACAAAAAAATTTAAAAACGCCCCCATGAAAAGGAATTACCTATTTGGTGTTAATCGACCACTGAGTTTTCTCTTTGGCCTAGCACTCATCCTATCCTTAAGCAATTGTAAAAAAACAGGCCCTGAAAGCGAGACCGAAATTCCGTATGTTGCAAAAAATGAAACTACAATCGTCTTTTCATTAGCTTCGATTGAAGATACGCCAGATATCGCTGACCATCACAGTAACGGTGATGCAAGCGCATCCGGAAACAGGTTGCAACAAGTGAAAAAAGTATCAGCACAAAGTGAAATTGTGAGCTTAGGCGATGTAGATGCGATCATGACGATTTCTGAAGATATTCCAGAGGAATATAAGCGAAAGGTAATCATCGGATCCTCGACTAAAACTTCTTCCAATGCCGAAAACAAAGCTGCTAGAGTTCTTGTTAATCTGGAAAGCGGTGTAACCTATCGTGTCGTCCTATATACAGACAATGGAAGCGGTGCACCAGGCACCTACGTCGGGCAGGCCCAAGGCATAGTCGGATCGGCTGCCGTATCGATCCCAGCAAATCGGAATACCAAATATGTTTGGTATGCCTATACCTACAACAATACGAGAGATATACCTGAATATGCAAACACACCTACACCGACGTACACAATTCCAATTTACCCGACATCGAATAGTACGAGCTACCGTCATGACTTTGCTTATTCCAAAGGCCTTATTACAACTAGTAATGTTGTTAATGGAACCAACCCCATTAATAATCTTGTATTGACGCGTAAGACCTCAAAAATTATTGTTGAATTGAATTCGCGAGGCATGTTTGCGCCTGTTACTTATGCTAGTCTTCGTTTCACCGACGACAGTGGAATGGCAACAGCGAGCTTCTCGCTACGCGATAGTTCACTATCCAGTATATCGCAATCAATAAGTAGCTTGACAAGGGTTTATAACCATAATAGCTCCGCATACGTGGTACCTGTTGGAACCGACTCTGTTTTAAACTTGAATACAAAGAAACGATACACCTTTTACACACCAACCAACGGGCTTGAAACGCGAAGTTTTACTGTAACGATAGATTCCATTATATTGACAAGTCAACGTGTAAACGAAGATAATACGAATTCTGTGACGCCTCAAACAACTGCGGTAGAGCGAATGTTCAGCAATAAAACATTTAGTTTTCCTGGATTTGTTGCGCGTCCCGGAAAAAGCTATCTCCTATCCATTAAGCTTGTCGAATCGCCGGTTACCGTCGGAAACACAAAATGGGCTAGAGCAGATTTATGGCGCGATGCTACCGCGGCCAACACCTCGATTGGATTAAGACAAGCCTATAAATTCCGCTACGATAATCCAGTTTACAATACAAGGACTGCGGTACCGGCCGGTGATTATTTCACAAACGATATATACAGCATCGGCACTACAGGAAAAAATATATGTGAACTGGTTTACCCGGAAGGAACATGGGATCTACCAACCACAACACAGATCGATGAACTTCATAATCTGCAAAATAAGGAACAACCGGAACTTAGTAATTACCGTTGGTATTTAAAGATCAACCCAGGCACCTTAGCACTTGGCGCTCCGGCTTATCCTAATGGCTTTTTATCTTTTTCACCCATAGGCTATAAAACAAGCATAGGTGGGCCAACGATTGATTTCAATCCTGGAGACCCTGTAAATTATGGACAAACGCACGGTTATTGGCGAACAAAAACTCAAGAAACTTTTGCCCAGTCATTAAATGGTAGCTTTCAGGGCGTCATGATGTCTAACCACAATATGTCAGCAACTACGCTTACTCCTATTCGCTGTGTAAGAAAATAGTTGTTAGTCTATTTAGTAGTTAGTCTATTTAGTAGTTAGTATTTAGACCTAGGGCGGCTGTAGATTTTAGATATTAGACGTCAGATATTAGAGCAGGGCGCCGATTAGGCGCCTTTGCTTTTGTTCGTTTGTTTTTGCTCGTTTGTTTTTGCTCGTTTGTTTTAAACCAAAAAAAGAAAGATGGATTGTCTTTGAACCAAGAAAGGAAGGATGTATTGTCTTTGAACCAAGAAAGGAAGGATTTAAGGATCAGAGGATAGTCCACCATAGGTCTAAATACTAACTACTAAATACTAACTACTAAATACTACCTTGCCATCATTATAAAAAAGAAGAGCAAAGGTCTGCGACTCCTTTGCTCTGGAATTATTAATAGTAAAATAACCATAATCCACCACTAATTTATGAATAATAATTATTATTCAAAGGACACCTATTCCCTAAATTGTATAGCGATACTTATGAAAAGCTTACATATTACGCAAATAATGGACATCCTATTGATGACTTTGTTGTCATTTTCCTTACGAATCAACCTTTGCTAAAATTAACATGAAAGAGAAAAATATAACGATAGAGAACATATTTAACAGGATTAGTAAGATCACTGGCAAGGAGTTATCTGTAAAAACGACATGCTTGGCGACAAAAAAATAAGTAAAGAATTAAGCAATCAGACGCTTGGGAGTGGTTTATCTAAATTCTTCAAAAGACAGGAGCTTCGCTACTTGATATACTGTTCAACCGTTGTTGTTATGCCAAAGACATTAACTAGCACGACTGCTTTGGCAGCCGAACTCGACCAGTCTGGTATATACAAGAGAAAGGTCATTAATTCCGTTAAGCGAAAAGACGGTAGCAATGTTACTTTTCTAATACAAAGTAACAAAACGGGATCCATCAATGACGGCAACAGTGCAGGAACTACAGTTCGATCTCAGCAGATGGCGTTGCAGCCCCCACGGACTCCCAACTTCATGGCAATTTTAGTAGAATTGTTCACTACATTTTTCAAGAATAACAGCAAAGGCGAAGCAAGCTTTAATTTCAGTGCTTTATGTCATTTTTGATTCAAATACATGCTAAAATGAATAAACATAAATTAAAATAGATAGTTTTGTAGCTCAATAGCTACAATCACACGAGAGTGGAAATCCAATTCATTAGCAAATATATTTTATGAACTTTTTACGAAAAGTTATCGCTCAGGTTAATCGCGTGTATAAACGAATCATATTGACGGGTGTATCCGATGATTTTAGCTTTCTCTTGCGCAAAGAAATAAAAATGGTCAATACGATCGCTTTGTTCACTACCATCATTATTTTCATCTATGGAATTTACAATATTGTCCATTTCCCATTAGTTGGCATCCTCAATTTTATTTGCGTCGTCAGCATCCTATACAGTTTCCGATTAAACCGCCTACAAAAACACCAAATTGCAAAAAGTTGGATTCTTATCGTTTTTGTATTTGTTCTAATCTCAGTTAATTTTATATCACCTAATTTAACAGAATATTATTTAATAATCGTCCTCACCATCGGCCTACTGGTATTTAAACAAAAGCGGACTAAAATCACTGTTTTTATATTGGTCTCTCTGGCGGTAATCATTCCAAAGTTCCATATCTACGATTTCCCTTTCATGGAAGATGTAGGTAGAGACCGTTTGATACTCAACTCGATCTTAGGGCTCTTGTTTCTGGCTGCATTGGTAATTTATCACCAATCCATTCAAAACAAATATCAAGAACATATTAAGGAACAAAGTCTGAAGATCTTACAACTTAACAACGATTTAAAGCATCTGCTCGCAGTAATTGCGCACGATATACACTCGCCCCTTCAGGCTACCTCCATGTTGATGGATTATATTACGAACGATAAGTCTGATACCGAGAATCGTGAGAATTCGATTCTGCTAATCAATAAACAGCTTAAAAGTCTAAGATCAAATTTAGACAACCTGTTAGAGTGGAGTAGAATAAACATGGGCGGAATACAAACAAAAAAAGACAAGATTCATTTGCATGATTTGATTGTCAATGCCGTCGAATCATTTGAAGTTCGTCGTTCGGAAAAAGGTATCAACATCATATCTGACATCCATCCTTCAGCGAGTATTGATGCCGATCCGATACAGATAAGTATTGTCCTGCGTAACTTACTCGATAATGCAATTAAATTTAGTCAGCCTGGGACAAATATTTCGATAACGACCAAGGAATACAATTCCATGCTGGAGATCGCTATCAGCGACGAGGGGAAAGGTTTGTCGGAAGCCAAGATGAAAAACCTTTTTCAGCAGGTCGCAGAACCTAGCTACGGTACGTTTGGTGAAAAAGGAACTGGTTTGGGGCTATTCCTCGTGAAAGAATTGGTAGAGGCTAATAACGGGGTAATTAAAGTCCAAAGTCAACAGAAGGTAGGAACGACTTTTCTAATTCAATTTCCGAAATAAGCATCAGTTGGGGTTTATTTCAGTTTTACACGAAGCAAGCGATCGCTAGCGGTCATGTAAAGATATCCATCGGCACCAAATGCACAGTTTGCCGTGCGAATACCCGAGCGAATTCTTCCAATTGCTGTCCCATCAGGCCCAATAACGACAACGCCATCGCCGGCAGCGGCATATACATTTCCCTTTTTATCAACCTTGATTCCATCTGCGCGCAGTTTTTCCGTAGGAAATGCCTTTTCAAAATCAATAAAAACTTTGCCCTTTCCTTTGATGTTCGCTTTCTCCAATGTGTATACCATCAGGTAGGGTTTCGAGTCATCACTTAGTGCAACATACAACTTGCTTCCATCAGGAGTAACCGCGATTCCATTCGGTCTCGCAAGATCGCTGATTACTTGCTCAACCGAATTGTCCTTTTTATTAACTCGATAAACACCGTTCTGCACGATTTCCCTGTTGCTCGTATCATTCAAACGTCCAGGAAGTCCATAGGGAGGATCTGTAAAAAAATAATATCCCAAGGGATGTTCGCAAATATCATTTGGAGAATTGAATCGCTTTCCTTCCCATTTGTCAACAACAGCTGATTTAGCGTTCGTTGAAAGGTCGATTTTCGTAATTCGACGATTGCCATGATCGCAGGCAATTAATTCGCCTTCCTTATTGATCAGGAGACCATTCGTGCCAGGTTCATCGCTATACCAGTCCGTTCCTTCATAGCCGGAAGGCTTTATAAAAGGCCTTAATCCTCCTTCCTTATCCCATCTGTAAATCGTATTCAGTCGAGGATCACTAAACAAAAGATAATTTCCACGCTTATTCCAAACCGGCCCCTCCGCCCACTGCAAGCCCTCACCTAGATTTTCGATAATAGCTTTCGCATCTATTATCTTCTGCATCTCCGGTTTTAAAACTTCTATTTTTGTGGTCTGCGCAAAATTATAAGACATAAAAAGAGAAAGTATAGAAATTAGCGTTAGTCGTCTCATATGTAGTTTAGCTTGATTGTAGACTGAAAATAAGAAAATTAATCGAATGCGTGAAACTTCCAACTGTCGTATGGTATGAAAACAATACAATGGTAAATTGACGGCAAAGTCGTCAAAGAAAGTCCTGTATCCCCGGGAAAAATATGAGTAACGAGTCTCAGCCTATATTAATCATAGTAAAGGCGGTAATCTATCAAAAATTACCGCCTTTATACTATTATTACTACTCGTCCCTCTGCTGCTTGTTCTCGCTTTTCTTTTCCTTCTTATTGTGCGTAATATCTTCGCCCTTGAATTCATTTTCTTCATGCTCTCGGCTATCCAAATGATCCTTATTTTGGAACTGTTTACTTTGCGTAGCATGATTTGCCGGCGCCTTGGAGCGCCCTTGGTTATTATGTGTACTCATCTGCTTTTGATTTTTAGTTCAACCATCGATGTCAACTATAAAACAAGCAAAAGCAGAAAAATGTTCTCTTTTAATTACTAATTATCTTAACGGCGAGGATATGCTTGCAAAGACCGCGCTTGCCCTGGTGATTCGTAAACCAATTACAAGTGCAGCGACTCTGCTCTCCTTGGATGATCACCGTATGGGTTACATCGGTTCCCGAAACACGCGCCTCAACATAGTCTCCCGTATTCTTTAAGATCTCTACCCCTTCTGTAGCGAGCAGCTTCTTTGCATTTTTCAATCGCGGATTTAAAGATAGAATTCGTTCCATCTTAAAAGGCAATCGGCGATAATAATGCTGATGGCTATGAAGATCATAACCTAGAAGACCTACCGAGGACAACGATGCCGTCAAACTATCCATCGTCGCAAAATCCACATCATGCTCTATAGAAAGCATCGTAGGATCAAACAGCTCATTAGATTTCAACAGCGAATTGACACCCATTACCCATTCATCCGGAACAGCCTGTATCATATTTTCTAAAACATTTCCTTCACCCGAAAAACCACGATAACTATCCGGCGAAAGGGCCAATGTTAAACGCATATTCTTAAAATCGGCTACGACAGAACAGCTCTCCCCGCCGACCTCCTGGTAGGCCGTCATGCTGTCTATATAGGGCAAAATCCCTTCCAACAAACGTAGGCGTTGTATACCGCCGATCCGAACGGAGTCTTTACCGGCGATTGGACTCAATACAAAACGACTCGCACGCTGATGCAGAAAAAACTCCCCTTTTACATTACCGCGTGGAATGCTCTGAAAAAGTTGGACGACCTGCACTTTGTTCAACCGGAACTTCTCCTCCATACCCGCTAAGTATAGCTGCACGGACGTCAATCCCTTAATCCAACGTTCCGGTAATCTCACCTTCTTCTCTACCACTTTGCCCTTATCGGTACTGATCGACACCTCCTTGCTCCCTACCCCTAAAACCATCTTCTCAGTTTTCTTCACTGCGTTCAATGCATTCAACATCGGTTCATTAAAATCGACGTTGGTGGTTCCACTTGCAAGAAATTCACCATCGATTGCATCTTCCAACAAGTCTAAACGTGCATAAACACCATTGCAGGAGGAAAATCCCTCGAAACGAATCTGGTCAGTACCGGCAGAGACAATAGGATCGCGAAGACTTGCAGGAATCGGCCCGAAACTAGACCGTACCACCTTCGATAAGGCCGTCAGGCATTTTGCGGTGGTCAAGGGATCGGTTAGACTTCCCCAGAAAAAACAAGGAACCTCATTTACCTCCTTTATCTCTGCCTGATGCGATAGCACCAAGCGCTGAATTCCAGATTGCTGCGAAAGCACCGAACTGCCCTTGTAGGCTATATCAAAATCTACAGTTGCCATAATCTTACTTTAATATCTTTTTCAGTAAAGGTTGAAGGGACTTATAAGCCTCAAATCGCCTAAAGGAAACCTTCAAGTTCTCCGTTAACTCCAAATTGCTTTTCTGCTGCAAATCGTAAAAAAGATCGAATAGCTTCTTCAAGTTGGTAGGCATTTTTTCTTTGATCTCCAAACCGCTCAAAGTTGCTAGCAACAATGCCAATAAGGCCTGGTTATGTTTGGCCGATATATCCTTGCTTTGTTCCAGCACATCTGCCAAACGCCCGATCGGTCCGTACTCGCCGTTCATTAAAAACAGCAAATAATTCGCCACGAGATCCACAGGAAAACGATTCTGCTCGACAGTTTGTATAAATAATTCGACGCAGACCGCACGCACGGTTTTATCGGCATTGAAAAAACTGCTGGCCACATAGAGTGCCGAGTGATCCCGAATAACATAAAACGGATACAGCATCTCTTCCAAAAATGCTTTCGTGTCTTTTGTTCCCCAAATTGCCATTCGGTTATAGGCATAGGTATACAAAATCGCCAGGCTATCCGTATTTTGGGGCAATAAGCTGTGCACGTATCGAACATCCAAATCGCTGGCGTAATAACCAAGGTACTGATTCGAACCACGCGAAAAAATATCTAAACCAGCGAGTAAGGTTTTTGGATAAGCTTTAAATACAGGAAATTCAATGATTAATTCATTGCCCACTAAATATGGCTCATGAACTTTCTCCTGATAGTTATATTGCTGAACAAAGTGTGGTTGGATGGACAGTTTAGGGTCAAATGGCTTGATCACAGTGGGCGCGTTGGCAAGGCTAGAGTTTTCAAATACTGAAAAAACACCGTCAGGATAGTTGATGCGAGCAATCGTCGCCCATATTCCTAGCAGTAAATTCTTCTCTTCTGAATTACCCTCCATTATCTTCCCAAACCAATTCGCCTTTTTGACGCTGATTTGATCACTCAAACCAAAAGCATACTTTAATATCGAAACGATCTCCTTATCCTCTATCCTGTCAATTTTTTCTTCAATCCCCACTAATTGTTCTTTCGGGGCTCTACTCAGTGCAATAGACAAATCGATTAAGTTCAACGGAACCCCCGCTTTTTCATGCGCAATGATCCGATCGACCAAGGCATGCGGCGCAACCCAAAACGGTTTATGTGTTGGTAGGCTCAATGCCTCCAAATGGATTCCATCTCGCCAACGCTCCTGCCACATCTGCATCTGATCATTCATTAGATTGACTAAAGAAAGCGTCTTTGCATATCTATTTTTGTAAACATATATTTTTTCGCTATTCTCTTGATAGCTATAGAATATATGGGAAAATATCTGATACCAATGAGATTCCGAATAGGTATCGCGTAGTTGCTTCAAATAAGGCGTTAATTGTTGCTTATAATCCGCAGGGAAGTCTGCTAACTGCAGCGTCCAAGCATTCATCAAAATCTCCATTTCAATAGGATCCTTGGAATGCAGCACCTGCCCCAATTGAAATAGAATATCATTCCATTCCGACGGAAGGGTGATTTCCTCCTGAAGCTTTACCGTCGGGTCGGGTGAATAGACATAGCTGCCCGCTTCCCCGCCGGTCAAAGTCGATAATATCTCCTCCTCGCTATAAAATTCGTCAGCGTCGCCCATGAGAGGCTTCAAATCTTGTGCATTGGAACCTAACATCTGACTGGCATACATCGTGAGTTTTTCTGTTAACTCATCCGAAGGTTTTTCTTGATGTTTCAGAATAAATTTAGTCGCCCGATCTTGCAATTGCAAGTCAGGTATCATAAACGTATCGGCAGCCAATAGACTGACCTGTTCCTTAAATTGTGGATAATCCTTTAATACCTTATCCAATTGAATCATTAAAGTCTTCACAGCGCCTTTCAAATCCGCACGCATGAAAATAGGGCTTATCCAGCTTAGAAATTCTCCTCGATCGAAATCCGGATGCGCTAAGACAGGCTTCAACAAATTAATCGCAAAGTTTATCGGAGCAGACTCTTCGACATGAAACATCGGAAAAATTGTATGCTGATATTTTATAAGTTCTGCCTCATCTAAACCTGTGAGAAGGAGTAGTTCTCGGAAAACGCTCTTCTGTGAATTGTTCCAGCTTTTAGTTTGAATCTCCAAGGACTTATGGATCAAAAAGTCACGCTCCATTTTGCCTTGCGCCAACAGCTTTTGAAAAACCACATGCCAAAGCAATTGCATATCGTTACTATTGTAGTCCCACTTGTAAGCGACTGCGTTGATGTTTGACGGATATTCAAAAACCAATGGTATATCGCGCTTTACCGAAATGTCGTCCGCACAGAATTCATCTATATATCGGTCGATATGCGCGCTATCATTCACTGCTCGGGGAAAGTAAGCCACCACACTCACATACAGCTCCGGATTGAACTGCATCATTCCTCGACGCTCCCACTCCCGCAAATTATCGTAACTAATGTTCAGCCACCCGTTGCGTTGCAATTGCTGCGCTAAGTAATCCGATAACCAATCGTGCTGTGCCCATTCTAACACCGCCGCAACCTGTGGATCCTTTGGCGTATTCAGCAACTCGACAAACTCAGGCGATGAATTCGTATCCGTTAAACTGAAGGTACCCAATGCCAAAAGATTGATTATACGTATCTGCTGCTTCGTTCCACGTTGACCCCAAGAATAGCTGTTATGCTTCTTATACTCCGGCTCCTTATCCAAGTTAACATAAGAAGCATAAAAACGCTTAGCACCGCGAATTTCCTTTTTCAGCAATTCTAAATTGCCCTTCGCGTATTCCTGCAAAAACGGCAACACCGCTTCGTTTTGCGGATGTCTTATCAAATGGCGAAAGGCTTCCATAACCTCTTCTTTTCGCTGCTGCGAAGACGTCTTCGCAACAGACTTCCCATCCTTCTGCACCGCTTTTTGCACCTCCACAGTCCCATCTTCAGAATAACCTTTCTTCGTTTTCTCGCGAATTAATTTTTCCGCATCGGCCAAACAGGCTTCTTCGGTATCGAAAGTTTTCGTTTTTGATTGCCCGTCGGTCCCGTTCCGACCATAAGTAACCGTATGGCTATCCCCCGAGGTCTGTATTTCCCAGAATTTATCCGACGTACCATCAATATATTTTAGGTGCTTAAACATATAATTCCTAAGTTTATAAAACACATTAAAATATAAATTAAAAGAGGTAATGCCAAGCATTTTCAGATCCTTAACATTATTATAACCTCAATTAGCTACAAGAATGTGGCAGTACCAAACGATGCTTCGTCCACCCTCCTTCTAATCACTCCCCTTGCAAAACCCTTTCAAAGCCCTTTCAAAACCCATGTAAACCCGCTCCCGACCGGGTATGATATGGGTTAATAAAGGTTTGACAATTCGTTAAACCTGAATTTATCTAGATTGATTAATTTAAAGGAAATATTTTAAAACAAATAGAAACATGGCAAGAGCTAAAAACGGGGTAAACGGATGCGTCTCCGGCAAGGTTGGGAATGTTGTATTTTACGAGCGTAATGGTATAGGTTATGTGCGATCGGCTCCTGCTCGGCGCATTGAGAAGAAGCGTTCCGAGATTGTTCAAATGACCCGGATCAAATTTAAACTTGTACAGCAGTATGTTATTTGTATGCTGCAGTTTGTGAAGTTCGGCTTTCAATTTGGTGCCGGCAATGGCACGGCTTACAATCGTGCGATGTCGTATAACCTTCGAAATGCCGTTAAGAGCCAGAAAGCGGAGGCATTCATCGATTGGAACAATTTAGCATTCAGCCGGGATATGCCCGATCCGATTAAGGAGATTTCTTTTTCTTTAAACCGCGGCAGTAAACAGTTGACACTTCGTTGGGAGCTCGATGATGATGTAGCACTTCGTTTAAGGGGACATCAAATGCGTGCGTACATCTTGATTATTCCAAGCGACCTGGACAATTGGAATGTGCAAGGGCTTGGTGCTGGCAATAATATGCAAGAAAATGAACAGACATTGACGATATTAAGCTATGATTCGACCATCACCCACCATATTTATATCGCCTTTGCCTCCGTTGAAATACCAATTCGGAGCACCAATAGCCGATATGTCGGTCCTATCGAGATGTAGAGCGGGATTCATTATCAGGGTTTCGTCATAAAGTAGCGTAATTTTTAGTTAATATGGTCTAAACTCTCTAAATTAAGCAGTTATACAGCTAGTCCATGGCCTTTACGCTGCTAAAACTTAAAGAGAATGACGAAACACTACTTCCCCTTACACTTACGGATCATCAATTTGGATGAAAAGCACGTTGGCGAAAAACTATACCTGACAGGGACCTTCAATAATTGGTCGGAGGAGCAGGTCTTGATTGGCACAATACCCGAGAAAGGCGGCTCTATAAGTTACACCTTGGAGGAAGTCAAAGCAGGCGAGCATGAGCTCAAGTTATCGCGAGGAAGTTTTAAAACGCTTTTTGCGGATGCAAACGGGCAGCTTGCTCCCGCGGTATGGCTCAACCACTCGAAGGAGTCTGAATTGGAAATGACGATTGAAGGATGGCGTGATGACTATCCAGCGAGCACAGCGAGCGAGCAGGTCAATATATTGGATGAGCATTTCTATTTTCCGAACTTAGATGTGCACAGAAAGGTATTGATTTACTTGCCGAAAGGTTATAAACAATCGGATAAGCGCTATCCGGTTATTTATATGCATGACGGTCAGCATCTTTTTGATGAAGCCACTTCCGTCGGCCGTTCCGGTCCTGTGGAGTGGAAGGTAGACGACACGATTGATGCGTCGGAGCATGACGCAATCGTCGTCGCTATTTATCATGCGGCAAACTATGATCTTCGGGCAGAAGAATATATGCTTTCGGCAACGGATGAAATCAAAAATCCGAAGGGTCAATTGTATTTAGACGACATCGTACATGAGCTGAAACCCTATATTGATGCGCATTATCGCACGCTCAACGATCGCAAGCATACGGCGATGCTAGGCAGCTCCATTGGAGGACTCATCAGCATCTATGCAGGCATACTATATCCGGAAGTGTTTGGGACGATCGGGTCTTTTTCCCCTTCCATCTGGATGGATGAAGAACCGCTGTATCTCAAAACCTTGCAACAATTGCTTAAGCGTGCCGAGGAGTATAAAAGCCAAACTTTCTATTTCTATGTAGGTGGCAAGGAAAAGCGCTTTGATAGAAACACGAAAGAAAACGACATGAAGAAAGAGCTGGAGAAATATGTGGAGTTTCTGACCAAGAATTATCAAGGAACGATTTTCATGGATATCAACGAACATGGTAAACATGGAGCAGCCCATTGGCAATTGGCCTTCCCTGCTTTCTTCGACTATTGGAGCCTACAGATGAATAGCAAATAAGTGAAAATAATATTTAACATGATAATAAATCCCGATCCTTTCTATGATGCAGCAGCCCAAAATTTCCCGTTATGTTTTCCGTGTCAGTCGTAAAGAAAAACTGACCCCCCATTATATTCGCATCAAGCTTCAAGCGGATGAGGACATAGACTTTGATAAATGTACATTAGGAGCGAATAACAAGATTTTCATTCCGCCAGCAGGCGTTTCGGATGTTCATTTCCCCGAGTTTGATCAGGCGAAAGGCGACTGGGTTCACCCTTCAGAGGAGTTGAAACCAATAGTCCGCACTTATACCCATCGCGCAATCGATCCGGTAACAAAAGAAATAACAATTGATTTTGTAAATCATGGGGATAATGGGCCAGCATCGGCTTGGGCCGCTAAGGCGAAGGTCGGACAGCAATTGGGCGTAGCCATGAAAATAAGACCGACGATACATTATCAGGAGTCCGACTGGTATTTTCTGATTGGCGATGCGACCGCCATTCCTGTCCTATGCTGCATCCTCGAGAGCCTGCCTCCGACCGCTAAAGGCTCTTGTTTAATTGAGGTGGCTACGGAAAAGGATATTCATCCCGAGGTTCAGCATCCGGGTTTTGACATTCAATGGCTTTTGAATCCACATCCGGAGCTTGGCAGCGTACTGTCCGAGCTCGCAAAAGAAGTAGCCGTCCCGATCAATGGAAGCAGCTTCGCTTATGTCGCCTGCGAATATAATACGGTAAAAATCCTGCGTCAATACTTCCGTGAAGAACTGAACTGGACAAACAAACAGTTCTATGCATTCTCCTATTGGAAAGCCGGAGATGCTGAGGATCAATCGGCTACGGAAAGACGAAGGGAGAAAGCGGATTAACGAATTAGGGATTGAATTAAAGATTAGTAACAAGCTTATTATTTATTTAGATTAATTATAAATAACTGTTATCTTTGCTAGGCAAAATGATAATTAGGGCGAAGATAAAGGAACATAATGAGTGGTTGTTTTGGGAGGAACTCTCTGAAGAAACAACTGCACCCAATGCTTTATCTGAAAAAAACATCAGCATCAGCAAATACCCTATTAACATCAGCTCTTATCAAATCTTAAGTCGGGGCATATTTATTATTCAGGCAGAAATGTTCTTCAGTGAAGCCGCGAGCATACAAGCTGAGATTGATAGTGAAGCGATTGTTAGTCAGTTTATTATCAGCATGAACCAGCATAATAAACCGACCTTCAGCAAACATAATATCCGCTATTTACCGACCCTGAATGAGGAACATAATGTTCCGGAGAAGCAGAAATGTTTATACATTCTATTGGTCATGACGCCTAGCTTCTACCATAATTTGGTGACGATCTACAACCCGCTTCATGAACAGTTCAAGCAGCGCATGGGGCAAAGAAACGCTGTTTCCATATTCGATCAGGATTTACCGGCGACCATGGAGATGCTACATACCATTGAAGAGCTTGCAAAAACAAAGGAAAAAAACGAGTTAAAGCAGATTTTTACCAATGCAAAGGTCTTGGAGCTGATCATGTATCAGTTTGAACAATTTGGATTGGCGGCAGCGAAAGATACCGAAGAGATTAGAACGGAGGATATCTTGAAGCTTGAAGAGGCGAAGCGAATCTTGACACAACAGTTTGTTGATCCGCCGACACATCGTCAACTCTCCAAGATTGTCCTCCTAAATGAGTTTAAACTGCGTAATGGTTTCAAGCGCTATTTCGGAACAACCATCTATAATTTTATCACCCGTCTTCGGATGGAAGAGGCAAAACGCCTCATCCTCGACGAGGAAAAGAATATGTATGAGATCGCGACGCTCGTAGGCTTTAAGCATCAGGCAAGCTTTACACATGCCTTCAAAAAATATTACGGAATCTTACCGAGCGATATCTTTCGATCAAATAACAGCGGCTAGCATCACAGAATTGAATTCTTGCAGGTCATATTCGATCGGTATGGCTTGAATCTCGGTGCATAGATTTTTAGGATTGATCTGCACCAGACTGTCTATTCCGAAGATGGTATAGATGTGCTGCTGTTTGAATACTTCATTCGGACTGCCATACCACCATACCCTTCCTCCTTTCATCATGATTACGCGATCGCTATACTGTGCAACCATATTCAGGTCGTGCAATACCGCCATCACGGTGAATCCGACTTTGCAGAATGCTTTGGCGATAGCCAAAGTTTGGTGTTGATACTGAATATCCATACTCGAAATTGGTTCGTCGAGGAGCAAAATACCCTCTTCCGCGTCCCAAAGCTGCGCAAGAATGCGCGCCAGATGTACGCGCTGTTGCTCACCGCCAGATAACTCGCGGATAGAACGATCGCGAATATGCATCAGATTACAGATCTGAATACACTCTTCCAGGATTACTTTTTCATTCGCACAAGCTTGCTTCTGATATCTGCCCATGGCGACAACTTCTTCCACAGTGAAGGGAATGTCCATGACGTTGCTCTGATGCAGGTAGGCGCGGAACATCGCCATCTCTTTCATCGTCATATCTGCTACATCCTTATTTCGCAAAACAACCTGTCCGCTATTGCTCTTCAGTTCTCCAGCAATCAGCTTCAATAAGGTACTTTTTCCAGCACCATTGGCACCGATAATACTTACAAACTCGCCCTTATCGATAAAGATATTCAGATCCTTGATAATCGTGCGATTCTTAACAGCATAGTTCAGTCCTTGGATATGTATCATAAGCTATAACTTTCTTTTTTCTCTTAATAAAATTCCTAAAAATACCGGCGCTCCAATTAATGCCGTAATGACTCCGATAGGGAGTTCTAGAGGCTGTATGATGGTTCTTGCAATCAGATCGGCAAGGTTCAATACGATCGCCCCGCCGAGCAATGAGGTGGGCAATAAAAAACGATTGTCGACAGATCCGATTAAGCGAAGGGTATGCGGCACGAGCAAGCCAACGAACGCGATGATTCCGCCAAAGGCAACTGAAACCCCAACGGCTAGCGTGGAACAAATGATGATCAATACCTTGAGTCTTTTGGTATTTAATCCCATCATTTCGGCCTGCGACTCGCCTAGGGCAAATAGATTGAGCGCCTTGCCAAAAAATAACAAGGGAATTACAGATACGACGGCGAAGATTAGAAGAATATTGACGGACTCCCAAGTCGCGCCAGCCATACTTCCTAAGGACCAGAATGTGATGTTCCTTAGTTGTTGCTCGCTTGCCATATAGCTCATCAAGCCTGTTGCAGCCCCCGCTAATGCATTGATCGCAATACCGGCAAGAATCATCGTCGCGATGTTCGATTTACCCTCCACGATGGAAATGCGATAAACAAGAACTACAGCGAGGGAAGCACCGATGAAGGCTGAAATTGAAATTAAATATAGGTTTAGGGAATTACCGATCAATGCGATTAAACTGGCTTCAAAGACGATGGTCAATGCCGCAAAAAAGGATGCTCCGGATGAAATTCCGACCAACCCCGGCTCGGCCAGGGGATTGCGGAAAATACCCTGTATGGCAGTTCCGGTTATCCCCAATATCGCGCCAATCAGCGTGCAAAAGAGAATTCGCGGAATACGAATCTCCATTAAGATATTCTTTAATAGTTCGTCGTCTTCACTGAAACTTCCGCCCCCTACGCTCTTCCACAATAACAGGATCACCTCTTTGAAAGGTATTTGCATGGCACCTGCTCCGAGCGAGAAGATGATAATGCAGAAGAGCAAAGCGGACAGCGAAAGGTATATAAATTTATATTTCATGCTATAGCACAAGGTCTTGTAGTTTGGCAATAGCTTCTGGCAATCGAAGGCTGTAATTATTCAATAATGTGGCGTCCATAGCGACGATTTTCTGATTCTTGCCGGCATTGGTTAACTTCACACCCGGCATCTTCAGAATCCCCTCACTGCCCCCCAGGCTTGAAATCCCAAAACTGAACAAGAGGATAACATCTGGATTGGCAGCGACTAATGCCTCTGTGTTATACGTTTTGAAACCTATAAAGCCCTTCATGGCGTTTTGGAATCCGGCTTCTTTAATCACCGCATCGATGGACGTGTTTTGTCCAGCAACGCTCATATGGCCTGCCCCACGAGCATAGATGAATAGGATTTTTTGAGAAGAGTGCTTCGTTTTCTTCGCTAAATTGGAAAGATCTTGGCTTAACTTACTGGCTAAAGCTATACCGTTCTGTTCCTGATCAACAGCTTTTGCAATGGTTTTGATAAAGCTTTGCAGTCCGCCGGACGAGAACTCCTGCGTCACCAATACAAAAGGAATCTTCAACTTCTGCAACTGCACTTGGATATCGGCCGATAACTCGCCCTTTAATGCCAAAACTAAGTCTGGTCGGAAGGAACTAAGAGCCTCAATAGTAACGCTTCTATTCTTGCTAACTTTCGGCAATTGGGAAATGTAGGCGGGATAGTCGCTCGTCAGATCGACCGCGATTATTTGCTTGCCAACACCAAGTCCATCCAACACTTCGGTGATAGCACCACTAAGTGAAATGATACGTTTGGGGGCGTTTGCTAAACTTGAAAAACTGACGGACACAAAGGTCAACAAGAGGAAAAGGGTTCGTAATAATGGATAAGTTTTCATGTTATGTTGTACTAATATTGAGCACAAATAGAACACTTATTTATAATGTTTCCAAATAATCAGATTGCGCAAAATATACAAAATCAACAATGTGATGGACTCGAGTTTATTTTTATAAAATGCTAATAATCATTGCTTTACTATTCTTTCAATAAAATTATCATTCGCCTTAAAAATCTGAATGGCACAAAAAAACGTACAATTTGAACAAATCTAACTACGTATTGAATAAAGATATTGTCGGGAATATTGGTGAATATTGCATCATTATTTAGAAACAATATAAATAGTTTGCGAATAGAATTTAAATACACTTTTATGCTTTTGGCAGTACTTTTCCAACATGCGACCATTCCAGTTTTTGCACAACAAAAAGCAAAGATAAAGGGCTATGTAGTCGACAGTTTGGGATTGCCTATCGCGAATGCTTCCCTACAATTTCAACCCGATCAAATTCAAGCACAAACAAATAGGAAAGGATATTTCGAAACCCGCCCTCAATACGTTGGAGTTTATAAATATTACATCTCGGCTATCGGCTATCAAACCGATACGGGGACTATTATCCTTGATTACAACACGCAGGATTTCCAGTTCCGCCTATCGAAAGCGGATCAGCAAATTGAAGAGGTATCCGTCATCGGAACTGTGATGAGAAGACCAACCCTCATCGATCCTCGAAATGCTGCAATGCCAGTCACCATCATCGATCGTCGAACCCTCGAATTGCTCGGTAGCCGACGCTTGGATGAAGTTCTCCGCGAGCAAACCGGAATGGCCATTGTCAATAATACTGCTGGCGGCAGCCGCTCTGTAGGTGTGCAAATGCAAGGCCTGTCGAGCCAATACATCATGATTCTTATCGACGGACAACCATTGTTAGGTAGGCAGTCTGGCAATATGGATTTATCGAGAATACAGGTTTCCAATATCGAACGTATTGAGATCATTAAAGGCGCGTCCTCCTGTCTATATGGCAATGATGCCCTTGGTGGTGCCATCAATATCATTACTCGCTTCGGAAATACACAGCCGCAATTGCATGTGCAAGCCAGCTATGGCAGCTATAACATGACGGATATTACCGCCGAAGCGGAAAGCAACTTCAACCAAAACAAAGGCTATGTATTACTGTCAACCAATTACTACCGAACAGATGGATTCAACAATAATAGACGATATATGGAGGCAGGAACTACGATTCCTCCATACACTAATTTCGCTCTGCAAGGGAAAGTACGACATCAGCTAAATGAAGCTAACGACTTCCTAAGCCTGAGCTTACGTGCCAATACGCGAAGCTCAAACATGATGCGCAAGTATTCCAGCGATTATGAGATTTCCGACCAGCAACGTGAGATCGATATGAACGCGTCATTGACTTACGACAAGCGTTGGAATACGCAGTGGAAAAGCATGACGAACTATTATTTTTCACACTATCGATCGGATATTGATGTTAGTGCGCAGCAAGGCTTGGCGACTCTGGCGAGCGATGAATTTCAACAGGCTGTGCATAAGATAGAGCATCAAGCAGCTTATCATCGCGAAGGATTTAACCTAACGCTTGGCGCTATGGCACAGCTTGAGCAAATGAATCTGGATGCAGGTTTCGACAATCGCCATCAACTGACTGCCTCTGCCTATGGACAAGGGAATTACAACCTTGGAAAATATACGCTTCTTACTGCAGGATTACGCTTTGACCATACGGTAAATTATGGCTCGCAACTGAGCCCTAGCTTGGGTGCTACCCTAGCTTTAAGCGAAGGCTTAAAATGGAAAGTAGGGATAGCATCCGGATTCAAAGCCCCCGACTTCCGAACAAGATATCAGGTCTTTTATAATCCTTCCGCAAACTATTATGTACTTGGCAATGAGGTTTTACGTGAAACCTTAGATCAGATGGATAAGGCAGGTGAACTGTCCGAAATAAGAAGCGCTGTGCTGAAGCAATTGGATCAACCCCTGGACGCTGAAAAGAACATGTCATTGAACAGCGGGTTCAGCTATTCACCTTTCAAAAATAGCCATATCGAGTTAAATGTGTTCTATCATAAGCTCCGCAATCAGATCAATAGCATACAGGTCGCTACGGGACAACGCAACATGGCGGTGTATTCCTTTCAAAATCTTCCTAGCGCTATCAACAAGGGCATCGAAGCAAATATGCGGATGCAATTATTTGAAGGCTTGAATGTATCTGCCGGATACCAATACCTGATCGCTAAAGACCTCTCGGTAAAAGATAGCATACAGGCAGGCGTATGGCCGTATAGTCAGAATATTCATGACCCGAAAACTGGGAACTCTTACACCGCAACGGTTGCTGACTACTGGGGATTGGAGAACCGCTCAAGGCATCAGTTTAATGTTGGTTTAATCTATCAATACAAGCCTTGGAATATCACGTTCAGTGCGCGTGCTATATTTCGCGGAAAATATCCCTTCATGGATATGAATGGTAACCGCTTTATTGATCGTTATGACAGTTTTGTAGACGATCATGTGATCTACTATTTCGGGATAGAAAAGAAGTTCAATGCATTCCCCCTATCCATTCGCGTGAACATGGATAATGTTACGAACTATATCAATTACATGATTCCAGGACAAATGGGAAGACTTAGCACTGTGGGTCTATCCTATCGGATAATCAAAAAATAATAACAATGAACTATAAAAAACAACATACTATAGTCCTAATGCTATCGCTCTTGACGTTGACAGCATGTAGTAAATCGAATGAAGGGCCGTCACTCCCCTTAGAAGATGGGGTGAGCATCGTAGTTGAAAATCTTGCTGGAGACGTAGATGCTTCGGTAGGCGCTACTGGACCAGGAAAAGAGAAGCGTGACTTCCATACCTTCCTGTTCCGCTTTTCCGATAAAAAGCAAACCTGGCTAAAGACCGCGCAGGACTCCGCTAATCACTTTAAGAAAGCCGATTGGGACTTAGCTTTCAGCAATTATTACAATAGCAATATCTACATCAACAACGGCGAACAGTCAGGCGTCCCTTTTACGGGAAATGGCTCAAAGCATAAGATGATATTGCTGAAGCAGGACTATCAGAGTGTTACTACTGCGCCTAGCGACGCGGAATTCGATAGTAGCACACTTTACAACATCGGGATGATAATTGATGAAGGCTCTGCCGGTTGGTATAACTACAATATGACATCTCACCTGGTGCAAGTCGCACCGAACAGGACTTATGTACTAAGACTCTCTAACGGCAAGTATGCGAAGCTACAGCTTATCAATGTCTACAAAAACAATCCGCCTGTGGTTACAGACCTGAACTGGCAAGCGCCATACTATACCTTTCGATATTTCGTACAGGAAGACGGCAGTAAAAATCTAAGAACACAATAAATTTTTAAATACAATAATTATGTTAAGCGAAAGAATCAAAGCAGCAACGAAAAACGGTCACCAAAACTTAGAGAAACAAGTAGTTTACCGTTTAAAAGCAATCGAGAATAATTCAGACTACGCAGATTTATTAAAGTTTTTCTTTTCATACTTTGAAACATTAGAACAGCAGATTGCTAACAATATTCCAGCGTCATTGGAATCATACTTCAGCGTTCGTAGAAGTGCGAAAGATATCGCGAAAGATATCGCAGTCTTAGGTGCAGATTTAGTTGACCTTCCACAGGCCTTTCTTCCGGTGATTGAAAACAAAAACCAAGCTATTGGCGCCTTGTATGTATTGGAAGGCTCAATCATGGGTGGTCCATACATCGTCAAGATGCTTCAAAAGCAAGGGATAGAAACCGGATTTAACTTCTTCCAAGGTTATGGCGAGGAGTCTGCCGAGAAATGGGCAGAATTCACAAAGATCATCAATACAGAAGTTGCCGAAGAAAAAGACATCGAAGAAGCTATTGCCAGTGCACATAACACCTTCGAACAATTCTCTAATACATTCACAAATACCATAAATGCATAAAACATCATGATTAAAACCTTTAAATCTACCTTCCTTTTATTTGCTATTGTGGGGTTTTCCTGGACGTCAATGACCTCTTGTTCGGATGATAACGACGTGGTTATTCCTAAACTCAACGACAGTGAAGCGAAGACGGAATTAGCATCTATCACGGTGCCTCCCAACAAAAAAGTATTCTTTGACTTCAAAACAAACTCCGTTCAGGATAGTGCAAAAAGCATGGTGAACTTATCCGGAATGTATGGTTCCAATTTAAAGAACTCACGAGATGATGTCTACTCAATGGGCTACTTCGATATGGAAAATACTTCCGTTGAAAAACTTACATTGAAAGATATCTTGGCTGTGAAGATCACTGCGACAAATGAGTTTACCATTGATGCGTCGAGTGCCGGAGCACCTGCGAAAGGCGCTACTTGGATCATCTATGACTTTAAGAATAACCATGCAGTTTATCCAACTCCAAATCGTTACATCGTCATGTACAAAGGCAAAGTATTAAATTATGAGGCAGAGGAGCTTTATGTCATCAACGCTGGAAAAATCACTGCTGCACAGGGGACTGCAGCATATAATATCAATGTGAAGAAATTCATTAAATAAAGTTAAAATTATAGGATAGTGAAGAGGGATCATCTGAAAAGGTGGTCCTTTTTTTATGGAAGTTTATATTTTCAACTGGCATTATGAGCTTTCCTTTTCTTCTGATGCTGGATTAGAGATATTGTGGCTTGTCCAATGCACCCCTCTCCTTCCCCGCCATAATTTGCATTATAGCATATTACGCAAATTCCAATAAGAAATTGTCCAACGGAGAACGAATTTCATTATGAGATGTTATAACAAGGATATCATTAAAATATAAGAAGATGCAGGAGGATGTTCAATCAGCAAAAGAATTGAAGAGCCACGGACTACGTTATGTGGATTGCAACAAGAATGGGATAAAACGCTTGAGAAAGGGAAAGAAATTTACCTATGTAGATACGAAGGGAAAGACGGTAAGTGATGAAAAGAAGCTTAAGCGGATCGCCAGTTTAGTCATTCCTCCAGCATGGGAGGATGTGTGGATATGCGCAAGCCCAAACGGTCATATTCAGGCGACTGGGATAGATGTCCGCGGCCGCAAACAATATAAATACCATACTACCTGGTCTTCTTTGCGCAAAGACAATAAATTTGCCAACCTCATCGTGTTTGGCAAGGGGCTTCCACTTCTCCGCAAACAAATCCAACGAGATTTACGACGGAAAGAATTAGATGAACGCAAAGTAGTCGCCTTAGCTTTAGAAATAATGGACCAGACGTCGATTCGAATTGGTAATGAGCAGTATAGCAAGCAAAACGGATCCTACGGTTTAACCACGCTTAAGAATAAACATGCAGACTTTCAAGACAATAAAGTATTTTTCAAATTTATTGGAAAGAAAGGTATCAAACAGCAAAAGGTATTAAAAGGGAAAAAACTATACAACATTCTACGATCTGTAAAGGAAATACCCGGACAACGACTATTTCAATATTTAGATAAGAATGGGCGATCATATTCGCTCGATTCTGCTCAGCTTAATCATTATTTGAAAACTTTCTATCAGGAGGAGGTCACTTGCAAGACATTTCGAACCTGGAACGCTTGTTTTTCATTTCTAGATTATCTTTCAGAATCTGCTGCTCCGGAAACAAAAAAGGAACGCAAAGAAATATTGAACGGGGCAATAGAGCATGTCGCGAAGTTGCTAGGTAATACCAAAACCATCGCCAAAAACCATTATATAGATCCTCGACTCATCGAAAGCTATGAAGAAGGACTCTTGGACAAATGGATTAGAAAAGTACCTTCCGCGGCAAAGGAAAAGGAAAAACATATCACGAAAAAGCTTCTTCGCATGTTACAATTAACCGACAAGTAAAATGCTCCTAAGAATGATATAAATACCTGTTTTACAACTTCAACAAACTAGCACCCTAAGTCAAATGTTCTTCCATCAAAATAGATCATTATGGAAACGCTAGATAGAAAGATAGAGATATTAAGAGATGCCATTGAAATCAACAATGAGCGTATTGCTGGTTATCAAAAAGCACAAGATATTGTTGAGTCGGAAAACCTGGAGAATCTATACGCCTTGTTTGGCGATTACAAACGGCAATCTGAACAATTTAAGTCAGAGCTAGCGCCATTTATCACGCAATTCGAAGAAACTGTTGATAATGGCACGATGGTAAGCGGTAAGCTATTTAGAGCGTGGATGGACCTTAAATCATTGGTCGCTCCATCTACTTCAGAGTCCGTGCTGGCAAGTTGCGAAAAAGGCGAAGATGAATTCAAAAAAGAATACAAAGATTTAATCAACGAGTCCTTATCCGACTTCCCTGAGATAGTCGATCTTTTGCAAACACAACTTACCATCCAGTTAGGCGCACATGATCACATCAAAGAGCTCCGAGATAACTCATAAGACACTAAGACATTTCCACTTGACCAGATTGCGCTTTCTAGCGAAAGACTCTCTGGTCATGTTGGAAGCCAAGAAATATTAAACGCAATTTTATTACAACAAACATCCCATGAATCCCCAGATGAATATTTGGGGATTTACTTTTAGATGTGCGATTTCTAATCTAGAATCAGTACTTTTAGAGATACATCAACAAAACAGCAGCTACTTCTACATGCCAGAACAGCCTTCTCTTAAATTATTAATTGACGTACTGAACCATTCCCCCTTAGCTACTGCAATTTACGATAGCAGCGACTTAAATATCGCTTTTGCCAATGAAGCTATGATTGCGATGTGGTGCAGTAATCCGTCAATTATAGGCAAACCATTCTCTGAGGCTTTTCCTAATTTTAAAGAAGAGGGATTTTCAAGAATCCTAGAAAATGTATGGCAAACCGGTATTAGCTATAAAGCGATGGATACACCGGCAGACATTCTTGATGGGGATTTCACCCATACGCGGCATTTCGACTTCGAATACAAAGCTTTGGTCGATTCCAACAATGAAACTTTCGCGATTCTGCATACCTCCATTGACGTCACGGCAAAGAACAGAGCTCTTCAAATGCTCAAAAAGCAAGAGCAACAGCTTTCAATCAATAACGATTTGGAGGAAATCACCAATAGCTTGGCCCATGACGCAAAGAACCCCATTGCAATCGCTCGTCTTGCCATTGACACCCTGAGGGAAGATAACAAAGTAGATTCAGATAAAAGAACACAATGGTATGATATCATTGATCAAGCAATGGTCAGCTTGAACACAATCATCGATAAAACCGTTCAGCTAAGCCAAGCGCGCGCATACTCTCCTGAAAAAACTTTAATCCACGTTGCAGACAAGATCAAGTTTTGGTGTGAAGACGCTATACTGTTACATGATGCTCCAAACACAAGGATTGAAACAGGTCTTCTTTTGCCGGTATTGGGCGATCAGGGCGGCATATTCCAGCTATTCAGCAATATTATTAGCAACGCCATCAAATATTCCTCATCAGTTCGAGAACCCTCCGTTCAAATTTACTCCGAAAAAACCAGTAAGGGTGTCGTTTATCACATCAAGGATAATGGAATTGGCATACCAGAGCAGGAAATCGATGAAATTTACTACAACTTTCAGCGGGGATCAAACTCGAGTAAACATAGGGGATCTGGCATTGGGCTTTTCATAGCGAAGCGCGTCATAAAACGTCTTGACGGACAAATAAATATCTCCAGCAAAATAAACGTTGGAACAGAAGTTCGTCTTTTCTTCCCCAATCAATCCTAATTTCATTGAACGATTCCATTGCTTTGTTGTTCTCTACTTAGATCAAAAACATTAGAAAATGGAAACAACAAAAGAAGGAAATCCTAAAGATTTATACCCAAGTCCGCCGTTTAAAAAACAGACACAAGAACCTCCTGGCGAAACGAAGAAGATGGATCCTAGACCGGACCATGGCGAACAGAGCTACGAAGGGTCAGGACTTTTGACAGGCAAGGTTGCTATCATTACGGGTGCTGACTCGGGAATTGGCAAAGCCGTTGCCATTGCTATGGCCAGAGAAGGCGCCGATATCATGATCTGCTATAAAGATGATATCGAAGATGAGGATGCAAAAGATACGGAAAGCTACGTGAAGCAGGCCGGTAGAGAGGCCATTCTATTCAAAGGTGACATCCGTTCGGAAGAAACCTGCAAGAAGATCATTGATATCGCTGTTGAACGCTATAAAAAAATCGATATCCTAATAAATAACGCAGCTTATCAAATGAGTTATAAGAACCTGCAAGAGATTACGGCAGAAGAATGGAACAAGACCTTTGAGGTTAACCTAAGTGCCATGTTTTACCTAACGAAATACGCGCAGAAACATATCCGCGAAGGAGGAAGTATTATCAACACCACCTCCGTCAATGCATATGACCCGAATCCTACCCTACTGCCCTATGCCGCCAGCAAAGCTGCTATCCAGAACTTTACGTCCAATCTTGCACAGAAGTTTTTAGAAGAAGGCAACGGAATCCGAGTCAACGCAGTAGCCCCAGGCCCCGTGTGGACACCACTGATACCGAGCACAATTCCAGACCATGAGCATTTTGGCGACAATACGCCGATCGGACGACCCGGACAGCCGGCGGAAATTGCGCCAGTCTATGTCTTCTTGGCGTCCGCTGCTGCATCCTATGTATCGGGTGCCACCATACCGGCTACTGGTGGTAGGATTACGATCTAGACAATCGCAAGAAACTCATCCAATAAAGATAATGATGCGTTAAACGCTTTTACATAAGTATCCGCAGCGTTCCGGGAAGGCAGAGAATAGACTCGCGAAACAAGAATTCCATGAATATCAATTGCGATAAAAACATCACCTACCTCAGCTGTCGGATGCTTTCTTGTTCCCTCATACGCAACTCCGGTCAAAGCGATATGCACATCTGCAGGCATACGCTTCTTTAAACCAGGAATCAAAGCCTTAGTAACTTCCATAGACTCGGCGGTATAGGTATCGATCAAGTACTGCGGTACCCGCAGCAGCTGTGTCTTCACAGATTCTTCGAAACATACGATACTGCCCTTCAAAATATCGCCCGCATCGACCTGCAGGCTCCAAATACTCGATAAAAAACCTGCCGTCATACTCTCCACCGTTGCCAACGTCCAGCGTCTTTTCACTAATTCAGCCGCTACTTTATTCAATAACTGATGATCTATACGTACCATAATATATCTTCATATTTCATATCCATAGCATTAAACAAGCCGGATGATAAATCGTTGTAGAAAAACAAATAACGGCCGAATGAACCTATCAGCCGCTTAGTTGTTATATAGACAAACAATCAATTTTATGAGAGCAATTTGGACAGGAGCAATCGGCTTCGGCCTGGTGAATATTCCGATTAAAATTTATAGTGCAACACAATCCAGCAGCTTGGATCTAGATATGTTGGATCGAAAGGATCAAGCAAATATCAAATACAAGCGTGTCAATGAGAAAACCGGAAAAGAAGTCGCTTGGGAAAATATTGTTAAAGGCTACCTGCTTAAAGACAAGTATGTGGTGCTGGAAGATGCAGATTTCGAGGATGCCATGCCCGAAAAAAACAAAATGATCAACCTACAGTCCTTCGTTAAGATTCAGGAAGTAGACTCGGTTTATTTTGATACACCCTACTACCTGGAGCCACAAAAATCTGGAGAAAAGGCCTATCAACTGTTGCTAAAAGCACTGGAGAAAGGCAAAACGGCAGGCCTGGGAACCTTCGTGATGCGCAATGTAGAAAACCTGGCCATCATCAAACCTTCAAACAATATTCTGGTGCTCAACAAACTTCGTTTTGAAGAAGAAATTCGCAGCACGGAAGATTTGAAAGATAGCGGGTCGGTAAAGATTAAAAAAGAAGAGATGGATATGGCGATGCAACTGATCAAAGCCAATAGCAGACCCTTCGACATCTCTGCTTACAAAAACGAATATAGCAAGGAATTGCTGAAGATTATACAACAGAAAAGCAAAGGAAAGCGGGCGACCATCCGAAAGATCAATGTCGAAAACACCAAAGCATCCGATCTACTGGAAAAACTCAAAGCCAGCCTTGCTTAAAAATTGCTGAGTGCTTTTTTAATGTCGACTTTACTGTTCATCAGATCTGCCCAAGGGTCAGCAATAGCTTTTACCCGCTCGGGCACTGTATCGATAGTAAAGTCGGCAATTTGTATATCCTCCTCCAGCTCTTCCCAAGAAATCGGTGTACTTACCGTCGCCATCGGCTTCGGACGTAATGAATATGGCGCCGCAATAGTTTGACCCTGTCGATTTTGCAAGAAGTCCAGGTAAATCATCCCTTCTCGTTTCTTCGGATCGCGAACCAAACTGGTCGTATCGGGATGCTGATCTTGGACAAGCTGCGCGACAAATTGGATGAAATCGCGAACGACTTCATAATCATAGCGCTCGTTGACATGCAGGAAAATATGGAAACCCGTCGAACCAGAGGTTTTTATAAATGCCGGGACTCCCGCTTTGTCAAACACCTGCTTAGAAGTTCTCGCGACAGCCTTCAGTTCGTCGAAGTCCGCGCCGTTAGGATCTAAGTCCAACACCGCAAACTTGGGCTTATCGGGCTTCTTATACGTCGATAACCAAGGATTGATTTCAATAGAACCGAGATTAGCGATAAAGAGTAAGCTCGCCAAATCATTGCACAGCAAATAATCTATCGTGCTGTTATTGCTTTTCGAGTACATGGGCGCTATCTTAATCCAGGAAGGAAGCTGATCGGGCTCCACATCTTTCTGAAAAAAGCTCTTGCCTTTGATCCCATTCGGAAAACGATTCATCGAGATCGGCCTATCTTTAACATAAGGAAGTATATAGTCGCCCATTTCTTCATAATAGGCAATCATATCCCCTTTTCGAATGCCCTCATCCGGCCAATATATCTTATCCTGATTGCTCAGCTTCACTTCCTTCCTACCGAACTTTATGATACGTTCCTTTTCCATCTCTTTTGCTTCAACAATTTCCAGTTTCGTGTCTTCCGCCGCCTTATCTGTTCGCAAACCTTTGAATACCGGATGTCTTAAATGCTTATCCTTTGTCCATTCCGAATAGTAAACATCGCAAACTAAAGTTGGCTCCAACCAGGTCACCAATCGTTCATTCGCCACCTTCACCGTCTTGTCAAAGGGTTTTGTGTCGGTCCTAAGCCTGGAAAACTCTTTATGTAAATCTTTAAGCAAAGCATCGTTAAATCCTGTTCCGCAATTGCCGATATACTTTAACTTTCCACGATCATAAGCTCCTAAAACCAAGGCTCCAAATCCTACTCGCGAACTCTGCGGCTCCGTAAAACCACAGATCACCGTTTCTTGCGTGTTTCTTAACTTGTATTTCAACCAGGAACTGCTGCGCTTATCTTCCAGATAGCTACTGTCTTTACGTTTGGCTATCAGCCCTTCCCAACGCTGCGATTCCGCCTCCTGTATGCTCTGCTCCCTGTCCGTGTTCAGACTATCTACGAATAGGATATTCGAAAGGTTAGCCTTCTTAAGCAACAGCGCTAAAATCTCCTTTCTTTCCAGTAAGTCGTAAGCTCGAAGATCGATATCATCTAACTCCAATATGTCGAAAACGTAATAATGAAGTTCTAAATTTCTAGGTATGGGTTCTCCCGACTGCAATAACTGAAAGTGCGCCTGCCTACTTTTATCTTCAATCACGATTTCCCCATCCAATACGCAATCCCGCTTTATTTTATTCAACTCCTTGACAAGGCTGGGAAATTTGTTATCCAAGCTGTTAGAATTTCGGGAAAGCAATTTTGTCTTGCCTGCCGAGCAAACAGCGATCGATCGGAAACCGTCGAACTTTTTCTCATATAGCCATTCGTCGCCATCGGGCAAGTCGGCTGCTAGTTTTGCCAGCATCGGCTTAGGCTTATGTGTAGCAGGCTTTGTCTTGGCAGCAGCGGGCTTAGCCTGCGTTTTTCCTGCCGAACTGCTTTCCTTTTTAAAAGCTTTGCCTTGCTCTACAATCTGCTTATCGATCAGCTTTTCCGCATCATAGGATTTATCGGTTGCATATTCATCCTTATGCTTAATCAACAACCAATTGTTGCCTTCACCGGTATGCATACGCACCAATGCAAATTCGCCCTTCAGTCGTTTGCCATGAAGATGAAATTTGATAGAACCCTTTTCCAGGTCATCCAAGAAAGTTTTCGCATTTTTACTCTCGACAAAATCATAGGTACCCTCGTCGAATATAGAAACCGTACCGGCGCCATAGTTGCCCTTGGGGATACTTCCCTCAAAACTTGCATAGCTAACGGGATGATCCTCAACTTGAACGGCAAGGCGCTTGTCTTTCGGATTTAAAGAAGGTCCTTTCGGCACAGCCCAGCTTTTTAGAACACCGTCTAACTCCAAACGGAAATCATAATGTAAACGGCTTGCATGATGCCTTTGCACAACAAAGGTCAATCGCTTTGCTTTAGTTTTCGAACTTTTTGTCCGCCCTTCCGGTTCGCTGGTAACCGAAAAGTCGCGCTTTTCTTGATATTTCTTTAAATCTGCCATAGCTGAATAAAGAACAAGGCAATGGCGCGATAGTTTGTGCTAAACGCTAAATCAAGAATATTAGTGAATCAAACCGTTCTGCACGGCAAACTTGATCAAAGCTGGCGTATTTTTCGACTTCGTCTTATCGATCAAATTCTGTCTATGCCCTTCAACCGTTCTTTTGCTCAGGAATAGCTTCTTCGAGATTTCTAAATTAGTATAACCCTCACCTAAAAGCTCTAACACTTCCAGCTCTCTGGAAGTCAAATCAAGCTCGCTAGGGTCTAAATTGACCGGCTGATTGTTGTTTCGAACGATGGCTTTCTCAATAAAACCCATAGACAGCTCCTCGCATAAGTATCGACCACCCCGCATCACATGCTGAATAGCAAACACCATTTCTTCCGAACCAACGTTCTTGATCAGATAGCCCTTAGCGCCATATTCAAATGCTTTAGCCACATGTTGATCACAATCTAACATGGTCAAAACAAGCACTTTTATCTGAGGATAGCGCTCGCTAACCTCCCGAATCAATTGCAGCCCGTCGATATCTTCCATACCGATATCTGTTATGATGACATCAACTGTTAATCCAGCGGCCAGTAAATTTAAAACCTCTCTCCCATTATTGACGTCGCCGATAACCTGGAAGTCTTGTTGCGAGTCGAGTAATAACTTGATCCCGTTTCTAACGACCAAATGATCTTCCGCTAATAATATCTTCACCTCTGCCATTCTCTATTTAATTTTTAATGTCACTTTCACCTGGGTTCCTTGTTCAAGATCCCGAATTTCTAGCGTACCTTGATACCGCTCTACCCGGCTTTTAATGCTTTGCAAACCAATACCATTTCTTAAACTTTCTTCCAACTTGGATTGAAACCCAACCCCATTGTCGGTAACTTCAATATTGACTTGTTCCGTATCACACCTTGTCTTAACAATAACCTGACTAGCGGAGGAATGTTTCATTGTATTGTTCAAGAGTTCTTGAATGACGCGGTAAACGACCAGCAAAAAATCTTTGTCTAACCCCTCTTGATCTTCACAGATATAGCATTTCACTTGGAAATCGGAAGTAGAAACCCGCTCGCACATCGATAGTATGGCGGCTTTGAGGCCGAAATCATGAAGAACCGATGGCACAAGATCTACAGAGATATTACGGACCTGAAAGATGGCATCGTTCAACATCTTTTTTATCGGAGCGATCTCATTCGCCAGCGCGTCGTTCTCCGAAGCAATATGCTGTAGGTTTAGACGTATGGCGTAGAGTATTTGTGCGACACTATCATGTAATTGCTGCCCGATGCGAATACGCTCCTGCTCTTGTGTCTCAATGATGGTTTTGTATAGCTCTTTCTTCCCCTCGATCCAATTCGGGTCCGGATAAAAACCTCGATCGAACATCAGCAAACAGTACTGGTCCTCATCGAACTGATTCGTAAACTTCTTGACATAGGTATCCACAGGCAAAAAGCTATTATCCTTCTGTATAAAATTTAAAGAAAGGATAAGCGGATCGTATAAAGAATCTCGGTTCTCAAATACAGCTTTGAGTTTTAGCGCATCTTCGCCATCCAAGAACTCAAAAATATGACGCCCCAGGATTTGCAGATGCTGTTGACCAAAGAGCTTTAGAAAACGATCATTGACGCGAAAAACCTGAAAAAACTTATCCAGAAAGACATAGGCGAAAGGCCCATCTTTAAAGAATAGATCAATATTCAACATTGTTTTTTGCGACTCCTCATCAAAGAGCGAGTATTGCTTCATATTGAAATCACTGTTCAAATTGTTTTCCTCCAGCGGTAGCATTTTAAAGTGTAGTATAGTGCGTTATACAATTTTAATACTTTAAATTGGTAGATAAGGGTGATTCACGACATTCCCTTTTGTTGGTAATTTTTATAAGATAAGAAAATCATTATCCTACTAAAACTCTTAAAATTACAGAAAATTATCCTTTAGAATCTACACTCCAAGGCTCTAGAGAAACGTTTTCCGTATTAATAAACCTATTTCACGTATTTAACGCAAAATGTTGTTATAATCTCAGCCGAATAAAAAAGCTTAAGTCTATTTAAACGTGGAAATGAGCATTATTATTTTGCTATCCAATTTAAAATCAGGTCAAAAGCATTCCTCAATCGGCTTAATCGCTATTAATAATTCTTGCATTTCGTTTTAGAGCTCAAATCAGTATTTTTTCGGACTACAAGTATTTATACCCGTTTTAAATTAGGCGCCAAACACCATAAAACATACTATAAATCAATACGTTATATATGTACATCAATTAAACACTATAAGACTACTAGATATGAAAACGACCTTAAACACCACTATCTTGGAAAACTCGCCGATACTGAAACGGCTAGCTAACAATTTCACCAATGATCCCTTCGAAAAAGAAGATCTAGTGCAGGAAACGTTTATTCGTTCGCTAAAGTCATTAGAAAAATTTGTTAATCACCCAAAGCTAGTTTCTTGGCTTTATGTGATAATGAAAAACATCTATCTCAACAAATACCGTCGCGAAGCCATCCACCGTATTGCTGAAAAGGAAATTACCTACACCCAATCAGCCAATAACAGAATAAAAAACAAAGCAGAATCGGACTTCGTCGTTAAGGATGTACAAGACGCTTTACATACCCTGTCTGAAGAGAATTATAAGATTATCAGCATGTACCTCGAAGGCTACAAATACTACGAAATCGCCGACCATATGAATATCAAAGAAGGCACCATCAAAACGAGAATCCATACGATTAGAAAAGTTCTGAAGCGAAAGTTGCGGGTGTATTCGGTTTAGATGTTAGATTTTAGACATAAGACATTAGACGTAAGATATTACACGTAAGACAATTAGAGGGCGCTGACTAGGCGCCCTTGCTTTTTAGCGATACGCTGTCTTTGAACTTTATATTTAGAAAGGAAATTATCTTGATCAGGAAAGGAAAGGTGAAATAATAATTAGGATCGGGTCTGATGTCTTATATCTAATATCTAATGTCTAAAAGAAACACGAGACTGGTACCACTCAAACCCAATGTAAAGCCCTTTCAAACCCAATATAAACCCAATACAAACCCCTATCATAACCGTCTTGAAGCGGGTTTGATAGGGGTTTGAATAAATTAAAAAGGATGTATTATCTGTCCTAGGTTGGTTCTCCCTAGGTATTCCTTCACTATTTTTTGTTTGCTTTGGACATGGCGACTTGGGTTAGTTTTTCGTCAGCATTTTTTTCTTGTTCAAGAATCTCGGCAAAAATCGCCGCTACGTCATCATGTTGCATTAGTTTTGCGTAGGTGGCGAGTGATCCGTACGTGGCAATCTCGTAGTGTTCAACTTTTTGTGCTGCTGCGACCAATGCCGCGTCTAACGCTTCACTTCCTTCAAACTCACTCATAATTTCATCCGCTTCATTCAATAATCCCTCCATGGCCTTACATTTCTTACCACGTGCCGGAAGATCGAGTAGCTGAAACACTTGCTTGAGCTTGTCGATTTGACCTTCGGTCTCTTCTAAATGTTCTTTAAAAGCTTTTTTCAACTCTTCTCCTTCCGCTGTAGAAATCAATTTCTTTAAACCTGCCAGCAGTTGTCTTTCGGCATTGTAAATGTCTTTCAATTCGTCGACCATCAACTCATGTAAATGCGCATTAGGCATTTTTTCACCATTTTGATTCGTTTTCTTACTCATAGTTTTTCCTTTCATTTTTTTTGTTCACGAAGAGTTTTAATTATTGTTACCTACTGAACAGGTTTTAAGCGTATTGGTTAACTCGAATTTTGAATCAGGTACTATTACTTATTTACAGGGTAAAAAGTGCGTAATAGAGCAAGTAGAATACTTAGTTTCATTCGAGCGAAAGCCTTATCGTACCATGATCAAAGAACTTCTTCTCCTGACCCAATCAATCTTTGTTTAAAAAACTTTTTTCCTGACTTTTTTTGGCGATTTTTAATGGAATTATGAAAGTTTTTTCCGCCTTTAACGGCACATTGTCCTCAATTTTTCGTACATTCCGTTAATCTAGCCAACGTCCAAAACATATAACGATGAAGATCTTTATCAACAAATTAATTCCCCAGGAAGGCATGAAGATATTAGCAGATGCGGATATCGACTTATTGATGCCTGAGAATCCGGAAATCAGCTATGACGAATGGATTAGCTATTGTCAGCAATGCGACGCTATCCTTAATATCGGAGCCTATAAGATAGATAAGAAGTTTTTCGACTTATGCCCATCAGTCAAAGCCGTTTCCTTGTTCTCGGTGGGTTATGACCAGGTTGATTTGGAGGAGGCAACCAGGAGGGGCATCCCGGTGTCCAACACGCCCGATGTGCTGAGCAAAGCAACATCGGATGTGGCTTTCTTATTGATGCTGATGGTATCAAGATTAGCGTCCTTTCATACCAATCAAGTACGTCTCGGCGTCCGATTTAAGTATTTTAACCCGATTGCTAATCTAGGCCAAGAGCTGTATGGCAAGACACTTGGGATATTTGGATTGGGCCGCATTGGTGTAGAGATGGCTTTGAAGTGTAAGGCGGCATACGGCATGAATGTCATCTACCATAACCGGAGTCAACATCCCGATTTGGAGAAGCAGCTTGACGCAAAATATGTTTCCTTTGAGGAGTTGCTGCAGCAATCGGATGTGCTTTCTATACACGCCAACTACTCACCTGAATATAAGGGTAAGTTTGATGCCACAGTTTTTAAGCAGATGAAGCCGAATACGATACTGGTCAATACAGCGCGCGGTGGATTTATCAATGAAGACGACCTGTACGAAGCTTTGCAGTCGGAACGCATTTGGGGCGCTGGCTTGGATGTTTCGGACCCGGAACCCATGCTGCCAGACAATCCCTTATTGAAGCTAGAGCGCGTCTGTGTATTACCTCATATCGGGTCTGCAACGGTGGAAGCACGAGGAGGCATGGCAAGAACCGCAGCGGAAAACATCATCGCCTTTATCGAAGGTAAACCAATGCCGACCTGTTTAAACCCAGAAGTGTACAATAAATCCTGATGAAGAAAATATTGATTGCGCCGAATAGCTTTAAAGGTGCGCTTACAGCAGAGGAGGTCGCAACAGCAATTGAAACCGGGCTTAAGGCTAGCAACATTAAAGCGGAACTCATCAAGTTTCCCATTGCTGATGGCGGTGATCATACCTCCTACTTGCTCAGCAAATATTTGAAGGGCAAGATGCAAAAGCGCGCTGTGAAAGGTGCTTACTTGCAAAATACCGAGGCCAATTATGCTTTGATAAATAAGGGCAAGACCGCCATTATCGAAGTAGCCGAAACATCGGGTTTTAAATCGATTTCCGGCAAGTTGCGGAGTCCCGTGGAATCGAGCAGCTTTGGCCTAGGCGAGCTGATCAAACATAATTTGGAACATGGTATTTTGGATTTTGTCATCTGCTTGGGTGGTTCAGCAACTGTGGACGGCGGAATTGGAATGTTGCAAGCCTTGGGAATGGAGTTTCTGGATAAAAATGGTAAAAGAACAGAGGGAACAGCAAAGAACTATAAGGATTTAAAAAGCTTATCGCTCGATAAGTTGAAAAATACGGTCAAAGATGCACGCTTCACAGTGCTTTGCGATGTGGAGAATAAATTATTGGGCGAAGATGGCGCAGCTGCCGTATTTGGTCCTCAAAAAGGAGCTAGCCCTAAGGATGTGAAGACCTTGGAAGCGTTTCTGACGCATCTCGATGAGCTAACAGATGTGAACATCGGCAAGTCGTTAGATGCTGTAATTGGCGGCGGAGCCGCCGGAGGTCTGGGCGCTGCTTTTAAGGTATTCTTGAATGCCGAAATGAAGAAAGGCGCGGCTTATTTTTTCGAACTTACACAGATTGAAGAACAGTTAAAAGAAGCCGATTGGGTCATTACCGGCGAAGGGAGTATAGACTCGCAATCTTTGGAAGGAAAAGCACCAGTCGTTTTAGCGCAACTCGCAAAGAAATACAAAAAACCTATTATCGGCTTGGCCGGGAATATCCCACTGCAGATTGACAAAGAGCTGCAGGAGCATTTTTTAGCTTTACTTGCGATCGGAAACCGCCCGGAGGATTTGGACATTGCGATAAAACATACAGCGGAAAATTTAACAAGAACAGCAAAACAATTGGGTTTATTGTTGAGTTATTGATTTAGATATTAGACATTAGATTTTAGACATCAGACATTAAATATTAGACCCGATCCTGCTAACCCTTAAATCCTTCCTTTCTTGGTTCAAAGACGCCTCTAATATCTAACGTCTAACATCTACTGTCTAAATCAAAAAACATCGGCCGCAAACTATAAGTTTGCAGCCGACAAAACATCACATGATTGAAACAAAAACGATCTTTATTAAAAATATCCATGCTGTTGCACATCGCCGTAGTTCAATGCAACCTCTAAACGCTTCACGATAAATATTCCAGCTTTTGAGACTACGCTTATCTGATTTTCGCCTTGCTGTAAGGCATTCTGCGGAATTTCATAAACATATACTTCTTCTCCATCCTGCAGACCTTTAATGCGGTCGTATTGAACGGCTAAACTGCTGTCTAACGGTTTTACTTCTTTATTGTTTACCGTCAGGTCCATTCTTGCTTTTTTGTCCGTACGGATAAAAAGAAGGCGGGATTGAAGGTTCTTATTATTCGGATGGTCTCCTACAAAGATTCCGATATTACTTTTCTTGCCATTACCACAAGCCATCGGCAAATCGGCAATTTGCAACACGCCATAAGCGTTCGTCACGCCGTCGGAAGCACAATAAATCTTATTTCTACTGGCTAACAGTGTCGGGTCCCCCAGGTCGGTCAATAAGCGCTGGGATCTTGTTCTACTTACCAATCCACTCGCATTTAGCGCTTTGGAGTAGTCTACTTTTGCGTCGTTTTCAAAGTAGAAGTTAAACAAGTATAAGCCATCGCCGCCTTGTCCCAGGATATGTGATGCCATTCCGCGATACATGCCTTCAGAAAAGAATTCGCGTGGTTGATACCCTCCATCGTCGATAGAGCCGTATACCGGTATGGTCCTTTTGAAGCCTTGGAAAAGGTCTTTCTTAAATTTCGCGATTGGCGTCGCGGTTTCACCTCGCCAATGTGCGCCAATGGAAATAAAATCGACCAATCCTTGGCGATGCCATTCGCGAATGTCAATGCCTTTTTCCAAGCATCCTTCTACCGTTATCGGGACACGAACGGAAAGCAGGATATCCTTTTTCCGCACTGCCGAAACGGAGTCTACCATTTGGCGTACGGATTTAACGAAGGAGGTGATCAGATGTGATTTTGCAGGTCCCTCCCCTGTTTTAAATAGCACGATAAAACGCATAAAGTCTAGATCATAACCATCGATCTGCGGATATTTCTCTAGCTGCTCGCGGATAAGATTTAACTTATGCTGGCGAACTTCCTTGTGTGTGAAATCTAATGCCTGGGCGCTATTCATCCCTTGTGTGGGGTCGCCGGTATAATATTGTGGATTGTTATACCAGAAGTCTGGATAGGATACCCGACAATTGCTTGCGGTATCTGCGAAATGCAGGTCGTTGACCCGAAAGCTGATGAAAGCTTCCATTCCGCGTTGCTTGGCGCGGGTTAAGGAAGCATCGATAATATCTGTGCCTTCTTTTTCAAGACTAAGGAAGTTGTTGTAGTAATGTTTAAAAGCGTCGCGCTCGGCAGTGCTTTTGTTGCAGGATAGCGTGCCATTGAGGTCATCGCCAAAGGTGCGCTCGTATTTGGATCGATAGTAAACAAAGTCGCTACCGGTGCACATCATGTAGGTGGTTACGACCTTGCTATCGGCTACGATGTCGACATAGCGGTTGATATCTGCACGCGAGAGGTTGCCCTTGCGGTTAAACCACATGTTGGCCAGAGCATCGGTGCCATCGTTGTTATGAATAATACGAAAACCCTTCGCCTTTTGCTGTTCTTTGGGTTCTTGAAAGGACGTGAATCCTACAAAGAAAAGAACAGCAAAAAAAGACGTTAATAGGGCCTTGTGGTTTAGGTTGATTGTCATTATTAAATGCTTTTGAGAGGGTTAATCTCAGTGCTCTCTTGGAGCTTGTAATACAATAATAGTTAATTGAAACGAGGGAACTGTCCTGTGCTTACCGCCTACTTTCCCTGGTTTAAAAGTTTTGGATTCGGTCGGATAAACAAAAGGGACAATGCCGAAAGAATAATCATTCCCGACGCGAATTGAAATATGGTATGCAGGTCAATATTGGAGTCACGTAGTGCGCCTCCAAAATAAAGCCCTAGTCCACCGACCAATGTTCCGCAGAAATTTAGGATGCCATATCCTGTCGCCCGATACTTTTCTTCAACGACCATACTAAGAATAGGCATCGTGTTCGTGTCAACGAATGACTTGCAAAATGAGTATATGATAAAGCAGAGTATCGAAATCGACAGCACATAGGAATAATTGGCCATAAAGATTGCAGGCGCCGCAAGACACAGTCCTATAAACGGAATGTAGATTCTCGCTTTGCTATTCTTTCTGCTCCAAATATCGGCTAAAACTCCGCCTGCCAATACACCAAATATGGCAGCCGTAAAGACATACCCTGTCGAATAAACCCCAGCTTGCGTTTGCGTAAGATTGAACTTCTCTTGGAAATATGTAGGGAGCCAGCCGACGATCAGCCAGCCTACAATACTAATAAATCCAAAAAATGCCACGATAAAGAGGAAGGATCTGTTACCTAGCAATACTTTTAAGGATTCCAAGAATCCTGCTTTAGGTTTTTCAACCGTATCGACTTCCGATTCGCTCCTAGGAACATCTTTTATCAAAAATAACATTGCCACGGCATAGCACATCCCAAAAATCCCGAAGATCGTAAATGCGTAGTTCCAAGTATGATTTTCCGCTAACCAGCCGCCAACAAAGCCTAGACTCTGCCCTAACATAATACCGGCCATATGCACACCCGTCGCTAAGGATCGGGTCGGTCCTTTATGGTAATCCATGATCAGCGCTAATGCGGCTGGGATATAACAAGCTTCACTGATACCCATTAATGCTCGCGTAATCAAAAGCTCATTAAAAGTTGATGCATAGGAGGTCATCCAAGTAACCAAAGACCATACAAATAAACTAAAGAGGATAACACGGCTGCGGCTGTATCGATCGGCTAGGTAGCCTGCAAAAGGGCTGAAAATACCATAGACCCACAGAAATACCGCCGTTAGTAATCCAAACTCAGCATCGCTCATCGGGATGGAATCAACGATAGACGTCCGCATCGTCGTAATCATCGTCCGATCGATATAGTTTAGCATCGCGATGATAAATAATAGACCGACTATTAACCAGGCACGGAATTTACTGGGAGGACTTTTGGCTGTTAAGGTGAAGCTCATAATGAATGTTTATTTGGTTAAGTATTAGGTATATGCTCTACATTTCTGCTAAGGCTTGATCAACGGCACGAATAGCTTGATCGATTTCTTCTTCAGTATGCACGGCACTGATATACCATAATCCCCTTCCGATTACGCGAATCCCTTGATCCTGAAGTGCCGCAATAAATCTTCCGAGCTTTACTTTATCTGCTCGCAGCGTATCACGATAGTCGGTCAGTTCATCCAAATCTGTAAAGAGCGTAACGAACATTGGTCCCAAACCAAATACTTTTAAGTTCTGTTTATATTTCTGCGCTGCATCTTCAATACCTTTCATTAACGTCTTGCCCAAATGAAACATCCGTTCATAAGGATTCTCTTCCGCTAATACCGTTATTGTTGCTAATGCTGCTGCTATCGTCGGGTTACTGGAATTCATCGTTCCAGCATGGATTACCTGAGAATTGGAGATACAATCCATCCAGGAAGTTTTGCCGACTATTGCGCTGATTGGATAGCCACTACCCATTGCTTTCGCAAAGATGGAAAGATCTGGAGTAACCTTATAATGTGCTTGAGCCCCCCCTAGACCTAAGCGGAAGCCGGTGATTACCTCGTCGAGAATAAAAGCAATTCCATAGTCGTCGCAAAGCTTTCGGATACCTTCTAAAAAGCCTGGCTTTGGAGCGATACAGCCATTATTGCACATTACAGGTTCCGTAATGATGGCAGCAAGTTCATGATGATGCTGCTTAACGGTTTCTTCAAGGAGCGCTAAGTCATTCCAAGGAAGAATGATAAATTCGTCTCTACTTTCCGGGGAAATTCCTTTAGACCAGGCATGAGCCGTAGGTTTTGAGCGATCGCCTAAATCTTCGATACTCGGCGTCGAAATTCCCCAAGCCACATTGTCTAGCCAGCCATGATAATGCCCTTCGAATCTTAAGAACTTATTCCTTCCCGTTTTTGCCCTAGCAACGCGGAAAGCAGTTTGTACGGCCTCCGACCCATCGAGACAAAAGCGGATCAATTCTGCTGAAGGTATTAACTCGCATATCTTTTCGGCTAAGATGACTTCCTGTATATGCTGGCCAGCGTAAAGCTGCCCTTGATCAGAATAACTATTCACTGCCTCTAATACCCGAGGATGCGAATGGCCCAAGATCAGTGGTCCTTGACTAAGAGTGAAGTCTAGATACTCATTCCCGTCGACATCGATTATTTTAGAGCCTTTTCCTTCTTTATAGAATATCGCATGCGGGTGATTATATTTTCTAAACTCTGAAGATACACCGCCCGCTAATACTTTCGAAGCACGCTCAAGGAGCTTTTTAGATTCCGTAAATTGGTTCATGTTATTTCTTAGATTTAAGTTTTTTTAAGTCTATTGCTAGTATGCTGTTGGTTCTTACCCCCGGACCTACCTCTCCTGAGATCAGATAGTAATAACTCCCATCTTGAACGGAAGGCAGCGTCAATCGTATTTGTTCCTTTGCTAAGTCGCCAATGATTGACCATTTATCAGCTTTTGTGTCATATTTAAGCACCTGAGGAAGGAATCCTGGATGTGTCGCGGGATCAGCATATTGCGCCGTCTGCTGATCTAGTCCACCAAATAACAGAATATCCTTAGTTTTAAGGTCATGGGCTGCAGACAATGGGCCTGCGGCCATTCCTTGAGGCATGTCGGCTAGTTTTTCCCACTTTGCTTTTTCAATATCTCGCGATGCATCGTTCAGGTTAATTCGATAAGCATCTTGCAGAATATTTCGTTTAATTTTCCTATCATTCTCTGCAACTAGCTCGATCCCGGAAAAGAGATAAAACTCCCCGTCCAGCTTTGCACTGACGGCATTTATCCGCTTGGCTCCTGGGAAAGTAGGCAAGTTTGACCAACCCTTTGTCTTTAAATTGAAGAGCAGGACTTGGTCGGTTGGCATTCCATCTAATTTACTGGATCCCGCAGCGAGCACGACGTAGTCGCCAATCCTTTCTCCGCACATATTCACCATTGCAATCGGCATATCAGCCCAAGTATCCAACTTCCATTCTTTGTTTTCTTTATGCAAATAGTATACAGCCGCAGAAGGTACATTGTCTTGTTCTGATCCTCCGAAAAGAATCGCCCCGTCACGATACGGCACCGTAACACCATAGGCTAAGTTTTTAGGAAGTTGGAGACTAAGCTTCTCCCATTTCTTTTTGGCAAATGAATAAACGAAAATATGGTTGTGCCATGCTTTTTTCCCACCTTCCCAAGGCATCTTGTCCAGAAAGTTCGCTCCCCCTGCTGCAATCAGCTCATCGCCGACCTTTGCAGCGAACATACCTGCAAACCCTCGAGCGTCAGGTAAAGGACTAATAAAATCTGTTGAGGACGGCAGCACAGTTTGACCTGCACTCTTTTCAATGTGCAAAAGCATCGTAAGTAGCATCATAAGTGTAATTATAGATTTTGTCATAGGAGTAATAGTTTACCAACTTGTCCATCCACCGTCAACTAACAGGTTATGGCCAGTGATGAAAGAAGAGGCCTCAGAAGCAAGGAAAACGATTGGTCCGGCAATATCCTCGTCATTAGCGAAACGTCCTAACGGAGTCAATCTTTTATAGTTGTCGACAAACTCATTTTCGCCAAAGGAGGACGCTACGCCTGGCCCATAGCCTCCAGGACTTAGGCAGTTGCAACGGATTCCAAACTTGCCATAGTAATTTGCTATCCATTTTGTAAAGCCAACCATCGCCCACTTATCGTAGGTATAGTTGATCGGGCTTGTCATACCGGTCTGACCGTATACAGGAAAATTGGGCCCCACAGCCCCCTGTATAGATCCAATATTAATGATATTACCCGTTCCAAGCTTTTGCATCGTAGCAATAACAGCCTGCGTTAAAAGCATGAGACCTGTGCTATTGATCGCCTGCGATTGTTCCCATTCTTCTTTACTTATATCTGCGAGGTTCTTAAAACCCTCACGAGTTACCGCGTTATTAATCAGGACGTCGATTCTTCCAAATCGTGCGATCACCTCGTCTACCAACTTATTTATCGATGCCTGTTGGGCCAGATCTAAGTGAAATGCCACAGCCTCATAGCCTTGTTCATTTAACTTATTAGCGTATTGTTGGCAAGATGGTAGATTTCGCGAGGCAATTACGAGGCTTGCCCCGGCTTGCGCCAATGCATGAGACATCGGCTTCCCAAACAAACCAGTCCCTCCTGTAATCAGTACAACCTTATTATTTAAGAAAAAGCGATTCATTGTTACATTTTCCATAGTCTCGGCGTTAATAGGTGTTCAGGCACTTCTGCAAACAGTGTTGTTATTTTATTCAATGTATCCTTTGGAATCTCAGGTCCGTTTTCTAGGGATATATTTTCCATCAATTGTTCTTCTTTATCCGGTCCAATTAGTACACTTGTCACTCCTTCCATGTCTCTGATGTAAGAGAAACAAAGTTGACTGATGGACATATGCGCATCTACAGCTATGGCACTGAGCGATTTTAAGAATGGCTTCGCTTCCACTAAATTTCCGGTCAAATGATCCGGATCTTGAAGGAGAAGTCCTTTCAGGTAAATACTGCGGACGAAAATCGTCTTCTTGCGATCCACGAGTTCCTTCCAAAGATTTGTAGACGTTAGACGATGATCTAAAATGTTAATCGGTATCTGGAAAGCACTGTAGATATCATCATCGATGAAATGACGGATTTCTAGAGGGTGGTCAACGGATACGCCCGCCTTCTCTATTAGATTCAATTCTTTAAGACGCGCGAATACCTTCGGCAAAATCCCTTTTACTGATTGAACATCAAAGGAAGAAACCATATGAAAAAGACAGATGGGCAATTTTGATAACTTGAGCTGCTGTAGGGACGCTCGAACACTTGCAAGGGCTTCTACTAAAGCTTTTTCATCATCATGACAAGCTTCATTCGACCATTTAAACTTTGAAATAATTACCGCATCCCTAAGCTGATCTTGTTCAATTAGATTACCTAATAATGATTCTGCCGTGCCATATTCGCGAGCAGTATCAAATGCAGTAATTCCTGCTTGATACGCTTTCTGAATAATATCCGAAGCAGAAGATTTAGCGACAGGCAGATTGTCGTCAAAAACGACATAAGGTAATCCTAGTGCTACCGTTCCTAAGGTTAACTTTGATATTTTCTGCGTTTCGTCGGCGGCGGACTTCCCTCGCTGAATAATACGAACTCGACCAGGACCAGGTTCCCCTTCTCCTCCCGTTAAAACGATACAGTCATCATTTACGTATATGTTGCTGCAGCGTGTAATCTGACTATCGAAGCTATCTAAGCGTTGCTCTTCAATATCATAGCAGTGATATTGCCTCATTCCGTAATGTGCAATCCAAAGCTTTCCATCCTCTTCTAAAAAAAGACCATCCGGTAGATTCCTTGCTTCATCAGCAGATGGATGCGAAGGCAGTTTCACTAAGGTACTCACCGGATGGTTGGGTTGGTTGAGGTTGATTTTGATTATTCTATTCTTATAACTTTCTGCCACATAAAGGCAGTTTCTTTTTTTATCAAAGACAATTCCATTGGGGTAATCCAACTGATTGGCAATGACGCTTGTTTCTCGAGACTTATCGATAAATAGAACGGCGCCGGCGTATCGCACAGAGTCGGTAAAATACATCCCTTGATCGCCAATCCAAAGGTCGTTCGGACATGCAACAAGGTGTCCATCAACCTGACCTTGAAAGTAGGTCTCCATGTGATTACCATGCTGGTCGAAGCGCTCGATACTGCCCTCCAAACTATTACAGATAAAGTGTTCCTGATTACTCGAGATAAACTGGCCGTTTGGACTGGTACATGTTGCCCATACGGAAAATTCATTGTCACCGTCGTATTTCAAGATTTCTTTGCCCAACAGGTTCGTTACGTAGATATTTCCATTACTATCGATGACAGGCCCTTCCGTATAAAAATCAGTTAAAATCGTTATATCCTTCTTTGCATCCATGTTATTTACTTGTTAAAGATTCGAATGGTATCATCGGGCGCCTTCGATATTGATAATGGTATTGCGTTGCATCTGCATTACTCTCGCCGGGCGTTTGGATCTTGAAATAATTGGGGCAGATATTTTGATAGGCAGCGATCGGAGCATTTACTCCTTTAGCGACGATCCAGTTTAATTGTGATAAGTCGATATCGAAAAGCTGAAGTTGCTGGCTGCTAAATGGAGGAACTCGCTTGCTAGTAAATACAATGTAGTTTCCCAATTCAGTTCTGGCGAGCACAACTTTCCCCATATCATAGGAAGTCTGTCCTCCATGCCGAGGCGTGCTTTCGCTAAACTCACCATCTCTTATTTCCAATATTTCTACAACATATCGCTTTAGAGGGTTTCCCCCAGTATCGTCATTAAGAGAGAGTTCGGTTTTACTGCCAACAGAGAAAGTTTTAAGATGATCAACTTTCATGGGATCATAGATTACGATGATGCTAGAGGAGCAGTTGTTCTTTTCTAGAGCATGAAATAGAAAGGAGCTATTTCCAAGTGCCCCAGCACCCACATTATCGCCCATATCCAGCAACAACACAGGCTTCTCTAAACTTTTATCATTTTCTAGCACATCCTCAATCAATACACGCTTTCCAACAAATTGCTCGTAGTAGCTCTCAAATAGTTCCACAATGTCTTGCTGAAGTTGACTAGTATCGAAATCACGTTCTGTGATCAAGATTAATGAAGTCCCCATTTCCTCCACATCAGCATACGGAAAACCCAGAATAATACTGTGGGAAATAACCGGTAGATTGTTCATTAAGCCAGCGACCTTATTGTACAAGGACAAGCAGGGTTCCACCGCAGTTTCCTGTTGTTCTAAGCTTAAGGAAGCGGGAAACATGAGCAGTTCCTGTTTGATCTCAAGACCTTCAGCTAATATCTTCTTCATTAATCCAGCGACCTTCCCTCCTGTCTCCTTCTGATCCAGGTGCGGATTCGTGCTATATGCGATCATGGCATCCGTTGCGCTCGCCATCTTCTGGCTTACATTCGCATGTGGATCCAGGCTTGCGATCATCGATACATTATTGCCGACAAGAGCTCGAATTTCTGACAGCCAATAACCATCAACATCTCTAATCTCTTCGCCCGTAGCTGCACCATGAGCCACACAATATATTCCATCCAGTGGCAAAGCTGATGCTACGGCCTGACATAACTCTTCAGTCAGTTTTAAAACCACATCTTTATTGATTTTACCAGATGGGATGGCATCCGCAACTATCAGCGGGATAAGCTCAACATCGTCGTTATTGATTTCTTGAAGAAAACCTGCGATTTCATGATGAGCATTTTCAAAGCGTTCAATGATCTCCGTATTTCTGAAAATATGCCCATCTGCAAAGTTTTCCCATAAAGTAGGGATTGAGCTGAATGTATTTGACTCATGATAAAGACCAACGATTGCAATCCTCTTTTTCATAAAGTCTATTTTATGAAAGCAGTTGCATCTACTTCAAACTTTAAAATTGTTCCTAAACAACCTATTAACGTTGTTCTTGCAGGAAATGGGGCAGAAAAATACTCTCTATAGATTTCGTTGAACTTCAACAAGTCCTTTTCATCCGCCACATAGTTACGAACCTGAACGATGTCTGCCATCGTTAGTCCTGCAGCTTCGACAATACGTTTTAAATTATCAAATGAACGTCTACACTCATTTTCAAAAGTGTCATTTACTATCTTCCCTTCCATATCAACGGACGCTTGTCCAGAAATAAACAAAAACTGACCGCACTTAACCCCCGGAGAAAACGGCAAATGACTCTGTGGTACGCCCTCTCCAAAAACAAATTCCTTTTCCATGACTTATTCTTTTTCTATCTTTTTAATGATTTCTTCTTTTGTATTCATCGACTGATTGACATATAGGCAGTCGTTTTCCGTGTATATTTTTGAGAGCGCCTGCTGATCTTTAAATCCATTTCCCGTGACGATACAGACAATATGATCCGCTGATTTAACTTTTCCAGCTCGTAGTGCCTCTTTCAATCCAGCCAATGCGACAGCTCCTGCCGGCTCGCAATAGATCCCCTCAAGTTGTGCTAACAGCTGTTGACATTCAAAAACATCCGCATCTTCGACCAATGTCCCTTGCAATTCAGACGTTTTGCCCGCTTCTACAATGGCAGCGACGTCAAGCAATGACGACACCTGCAAACCACTAATCTTCGTAGCACTATTTGCTAATGCTGTCGGGGTCGCTCTGTCTCCGCTAAGCACAGAGGCGATGGTATCATTGCCTTGAGGTTGTACACAAAAGAGCGTTGGACTCACTTGCGCATTCCTTGACGCCTTCCATTTCGAAAAACCACGGACAATAGAAAGAAACAATCCGCCGCCACCTGACGGTACAAAAACTCGATCTACCTGCTGCAGTTCCTCTGCGATCTCAAATGCAATCGTCTGTACACCTTCCATCCCGATCGGAGAAAACTTATAAGCGCTTATTTCCAATGAGCTATCATGCTTCAAAGCGAGCTCATTTAACGTGTCCATTACATCGACGGTACATTGATCGTTTATACCGAAATCCTCAATCATCAGCAGCTCTGCACCATAAACACCCATTTGTTGAACTTTTCCAAAGGGCGCACCATCGACAAGGCAAATGATGCATTTCAGTCCTGCGGCAGCACTATAAGCGGCAAGCGCAGCACCCGTATTTCCACTCGAAGTTGCTAATATTGCTTTCTTTCCATTTTCCTTTGCATAGGCAATTGCCATTGCTGCAAAGCGGTCTTTGTAGGATCCACTAGGATTTAGATTCTCTAGTTTAAAATACAGGTTTTCTAATCCTAATAGTTTACCGATTCGCTTCGACTTCAATAAAGGCGTATTGCCTTCACCCAAGTTCACATGGCAATCCTCATTTACCTGCGGTATTAATTCTTTGTATTTCCAGATACTCTTCAAAACTGATTTGGCTTTAATAGTTTTTTGATATGGTAGGGATTGAAATTATGCTCTAAACCGCCATCGATTGTTAAACAAGTCCCTGTGATGAAGCTTGCTTTATCGGAACTTAACCAAATAATAGCTTCCGCTATTTCAGAGGCCTGCGCTGATCTAGATAATGCAGTTCTATTTTCTACCTCGCGTTGGATAGTATCGCTGATATTTTCGCCTTGAGGCCCCTCGTAGTCTGAAGACAAGGCTGTCGCTACGGCACCTGGGCGTACCGCTACGGCGCGAAAACCGCGTGGCCCATACAAGGTGGCTAGTTCGTAAGTCAAGCTTTCGATCGCCCCCTTGCACACCGTATAAGCGGAAGCATAACCCGAAACGAACGAAGACATTACGCTGGACAGGTTGATAATACAGCAGGCTAGTCTTTTAGGTAGAAGCGCTTCGGCAACATACTTGGAGAGAAATGCTGGCGCTGTTATGCCAACCGCCATTGTTCTATTCCAGTCTTCCAAGCTACTTTCAGCAAGACTTTCTGCCTTCCGCCATATCGCATTATTAACCAGCACGTCTATCTTCCCCCATTTGTCGAAGACGGTTGCTACGATGAATCTTAAGAAATTATCGTCGGATAAGTCTCCGTCCAAAATGAGGTATGAAGCAGCGTCGCTTTCCAGACATGGGTTAGACTGAAGGATTTCGTCTTTCGATCGATCGACTAACGCTAAAGCATAGCCCTCTTCTAAAAAACGCTGCACCAAAGCTCGCCCAATTCCTCCGGCTGCCCCTGTTATGATGACTACCCTTTTTTCCATAACTAATTATTAATCTTTAATACCCCGCCTAGAGAATCGCCTTGCTTAACCCTAGGGATGGCTCTGACAAACAATACTAATCCATCCGTATCAGCAAATATGTCCTGAGCGGTTAAAGTCTCCGCATCATAAACAATACCCCAGCGATCACCATTTTTTATATGCTCACCAACAGACACACTAGCCTCAAAAATGCCATCTAATGGCGATGCCATTTTTCCTTGCAAATAGCCCGCTCCCACTGTGTTATCTTCAACAAAATATTTTGCTTCGCTGTCGTGTGTAGTTTCTCGATCCAACATCCTTAAGTCGGAAAGAATATTCAGACAGCCTTGGATATAGGCGCTGACTACTTCGTTCCTAATAGGACCAGGTCCTCCGAATTCAACATATATAGCTGGAATATGATGATCGCGAGCAATAGAAAGTGTTCTTCCCTCGGGCAAAGGATCAGTCCCCCAGATTAAGGGGAGACCAAAAGCTCTCGCCATTTGGCGTTGTTTTTCCAACACGGTCTCATTCTCATGCAACATATAGCCCGCTAAGGGATACAGATCGAACAGTTGACCGCCTGTATGCATATCAATCAAATAATCAGCATTCTTAATATGCTCGGCTACGCTTGCTGCATGTTGAAGAGTAATCGAACTCTCCGGATCCCCTGGGCAATTCCTTGCCAGATCTAATCCATCCTCGCCACAACGAGCGCCAATGGAAAAGGCGCTCTTGTTGACGATCGGAATTATGGTTAAACTACCTCTATTTAAATCAGAACCAATTTGACTTTTTAGCTGAGAAGCTGCAATCATTGGCTCGTATTCATCTCCATGTACACCTGCCAAAACTAGAACCCGCGGTCCTGCTTCTGCAGATCTTATTTCCCAAATCCCTGCTGTATCTGCCATCTCTTTTTAAAATATATGCTAAAGGAAATCTCGATCTATTATTTATAAATATCCTTTAAACTAAGCAGCGCAATATCCGTCACATTCAAGTGTGAGCGCGCTTGCTGGCTGCCGGCACAATAGGAAAGCAGCACATTCTGTTTATCGAAGTGTATACCCATATAACAATACCAACCATCCGGATCAATTTCAATGTTCTTCACCTTCTGCCAAGTTTTACCATCGTCTTTAGAAATAGCAATGGTCAAAGGCGTGCGTTCTCCTTTTGTTGCCGGATTGGAGCCGTCGTTATTGTTCCAGATAGCAAATAAATCTCCAGTGCTCGGAATCCTTTCGATACTGGCTGGCGATAATGGTGAATTTAGATTATATGGAACCGCAGCAGACCAAGTTTGCCCCTTATCTTTCGAATAGGAAACCAGTTGTTTACCCCCGGTAGCACGAATGAACATCATGATATCGCCATTTTTTAATTCCACAACACCCGGTTCTTGCGTAATAATTCCTTTTGGTCCTAAGGCCTCCGAACCTGACTTCCAGGTCCGACCATTGTCATCCGAGTAGTAACTAAATAGATTGCCATTTCCAGACATCTCAGAATTCAGATTCTTGTGCCAAGCAACAGCCATCAATAAACGACCATTCTTCAATTGGATAACACGATCGTTATTTAACACGAAATATCCTTTTTTATCTTGAATACAAGCAATTGGCTCTGACCAAGTCTTTGCCTCATCTTTTGAAAAGCGAACGTAAGGAATACAATCGTCGGTTGAGTTTTTTCTTAAGTAGAACAGCGCAATTTCGCCATTCTTTAAGCGCAATAACGAAACAGACATGACGTTCATCCCGCCTTCATTATCCAATACACGCTGATCAGAAGATGTCCATGTTTTTCCGCCATCTTTAGAAATTCTACTCGCTAAATGAGCGGGATCATGATCTCCTCCACTTCCCGAAGTGTAATGAGAATAAATAAATAAAATGCTTCCATCTTTCAAGGTTACAAACGAGCCTTCGCTATTGCGAGGATTTGATGAACTTGGAGATAACTTAAGCACCACATTGTTCTTTAAATGAGGAACCTGCTGCGCTTGTGCATGGGGAGCATCGATAAAACTCAAGGAGCATACGGCCAAGCAAATGGCGAAGAAATGTTTTTTCATAATGATCTATTTGGTTATTGTTAATATGTACTACATATATACATCTAAACTAGGTAATATTTTATTATATAGCAAGTCTTTTGTTAAAAAATTCCTTTAAATATTGTAACTTGATATCTATAAAAAAACATCCGCATTAAAATAAGTATTACTTATATTTGAACCCAATAAATTAATATCAGTCAAACATGAAATTACAGGGAATAAAACCAATTGAAAACATGACGCAAGTAGATCGAATTGAAATGAACTTGCACGATTATTTTCGAAATGAAAACTTCTTACCTGGAGATTCAATTCCCAAAGAAATAGAATTAGCAGAAGCAATGGGCGTAAGCCGGACGGCGATGCGCGAAGCCTTGACACGTTTCAAAACCTTAGGAATCATTGAATCGAAAAAAAATAGAGGCATGGTGATGACCGAGCCAGACGTTTTGCAGAACATGAACGTTGTGATGAATCCGCGTCTGTTAAATCAGGACACGATGCAAGATTTTTTCGAACTACGCTTAGTTATTGAAATGGGGATTGTCGACATTCTCTATGTCCGAAAGACGGATGAGAGCATCAAGAAACTGGAAGAAATCGTGGAAAAAGAAGCGGGCGCCAAGACGATCAATGAAATATTAAAATTAGATATCGAGTTCCACAGCACCTTATATAAAATATCTGGAAATCATACAATTGAACGTTTCCAACGCATTTTAATGCCGGTATTTGACTACATGAAAAACACGCTGCACATTCGTAGCCAGGAACAAACCGAGGATTATGTTTCACATAAAGTGTTAATCCGGATCTTAAAAACGGGTACTGTTGAAGAGTTTAGACAAGCGATGTATAAGCACCTGATTCAGTATTTCGAACAGATAAAATAGTACCGCTCAAACAATAGCGCTGCCCCTCACGAAGTCTCGAAGCAGAGATTCACATTCCTTATTCTAATCAAACCCATATCATAGCCCTTTCCGAGCGCTTTTGATTGGGGTTTGCATTGGGTTTGTATTGGGTTTACATTGGGTTTGAAAGGGTTTTGAGTTGTGCAAGACTTGTACCTGTTCGGGAGAAAGAAAGGAGGAGTGCCTTGAGTTTGTCTAGCGGTCCTCAAAAATAGATGCGTTCAGAAATAAAAGGGGCTGTCCAAAGGACAGCCCTCTTCCATTACAAGCCTCGTGTATTTTACAAATACCCTTCGTTTTGCTGTATTTTTGGCTCCAAGCTTAATGTTGTTTCGGAAATTGGGAACAATAACAAATGATTTTTCCCTTTCTTATTTTGCAAGGATGGCACAAGGTCAAACGCTTTGTTGAATCTGACTAAATCCCACCAGCGTTTCCCTTCAACTGCAAGTTCTAACAATCGTTCCTTCAAAATTGCTTCGTCCGCATTGGCCGCACTCGTATGTACATAGATATGCTTTGCGTAATTCGCGCCATACGCTCTATTGCGAACCTTATTTATGGCCTCTGTTGGATCCTGTCCAAGCGCATTCTGCGCTTCGGCTTTCATCAGTAGCACATCGCCAAATCTATATAAAACGATATCATCGATAAAACGTCTATTTCCACCGATTACCGTTCCACTGAATTTCGAAATTACCGAAGCGAAAACTTCCGTTCCGCCCCCCGCTTTAGGAATGCTGACTTCAATAAATGTCGCGTCGCGACGTTGATCATCCAAAGAAAATTGATCTCTCGCAAGCTTGCTCATTGACATAATTGGCAAACCTCCAAGCACGCCCAATTTATCTTTGGTTGCCTGATCAGCCGCAGAAGTCATATAGGCGCCTGACATATAAAGGTTGGCGAACATATTATCTCCAGCTTCAAGGTCCTGGAATCGAACAGCCATCAGGATTTCCTTATTCCCTTTATTATCATAATCAAATATAGAGGCGTAGTTCGGTAAGAGAGCCACGTCTGCCTTCTCGATTTCGGCGATTGAAGTTAAGGCTACCTGAAAATCTGAAGCCCCGCCTCCCATTGTTTTTCCAGTCCAAAGGCTAACGTCAGCTTTTAATGCATGGACAGCAGGTTTAGACCACATATTTCTGCCCGTTTTGAAATTAGCGGTCGGAAACAAACTCAATGATGTTTCAATATCCGACTTTATAAGCTTCATCACATCCTCTTTGGAGGAGCGCTCTTTCATAATGACGTCTGGCTTATATCCTTCCGTAGGGTCCGTCACGATAGGCAAGGCTCCCCAGGTTTTGGTCAATACAAAGTAGGCATATGCGCGCATTGCATGGGCTTCAGCCAGAATTTGGTTCTTAACAGCATCTGATGAATACGTAATATCCGGTGCATATTTTAACAATAGATTGGCGTCGTGAATAACGGTGTACATGCCCTGCCAAGTGGAATTTACCATTCCGTTTCCTGCCGCTAATCCAACATTGGCACGATCTAATTCATTGTAATAGAATACTTGCAGTCCTGCTGAACCGGCCAGACTTCGATCCATCGTTTCGGACCTCATTTCGCCCCAAGCAAAAAGGTTTCCTATTGCCTGCGTGCGAAGTCTGACGTACATGCCATTTAATGCGCCGGTCACATCTCCCTCAGATTTCCAAAACGATTGGTTGGAAATTTGGCTTATGGGATCCAGCTCTAAGTCTTTGGTACAAGATGCCATTGAAATCAATAGCACGGCACTATATGTTAATAGATTTTTTACTTTCATTTTCATGGTCTTCATTTTAAAATGTCAAATTAGCACCAATAACAATTGTTCTCGGAATTGGATAACGTCCGTTATCTGTCCCCCCCTCTTCCGGATTCAATCCTCTGTACTTGGTAAAGTAATGGAGGTTAGAGCCGGTAACATTAAATCTTAATTGACTTATTTTTAGTGGAGCAATGATCGACTCGGGCAAGGTGTAACTCAAGGTTACCTCTCTAATGGATAGATAATCACCTTTTTCATAGTAATAAGAGTTTCCTCTGAAGATATTACTTCTTGCTTGTTGGTCTGCCCAGTATGCGCGCGGAATATCCGTTACATCACCTTGTTTTTGCCATGAATCAAGCATTAAGGTTGAAAGTCCATTTTCTCCTTGAAACTGACCGATGCTTGTTGCCAGGGTGTAGTTGTAGATCGTATGGCCGGTTGTGTAATCCATGCGTACCGACAGGCCTACATTTTTGTAAGCGAAAGAGTTGGTGAAACCACCGGTCCAAGTTGGATAGATATTTCCGACGAACACTCTGTCTCTAGAATCGATTTCGCCATTACCGTCAATATCTTCCCAATTTACATCACCTCCAAATTTCGTCTTATCGGAAAGCGGCACGATTAAATCTTTAGGTCCTTTTGCTGCTTCCTCATCGGTTGCATAGATGCCAAGTTGATGGTAGGCATAGAGGTCTCCCGGTTTACCCCCTTCTTGCAATCCTCCTACCCACGCGTAGTCACCTTTTGACGGCACATAAACATAGTCTCCACCGATACGGTTAAATTCCACACCATTTGACGGTAGACTTAGGATTTTGTTTTTGACCTTTGCAGAATTTAGAGAAATGTCCCAACGTAGTGGAGAATTGTCTGGGAGGACTCTAGCGGTAAGCTCTAGCTCGACGCCTTTATTTTCTAAACTTCCCAAATTGGTAAGAATGCTTGCAAATCCGGTTGAATGCGGAAGAGACATACTTGTTAACAAATTATCGGTAACTCTTCGGTACACATCGACCATTAAGTTCAATCGCCCGTTCAGGAATCCCATATCAGCACCGAAATTCAAGGTTTTGGATTCTTCCCAGGTCAATTCCGGATTAGCAAGCGTATTATTCATAATAGCAGCCGAACCAGCGTAGCGCTGTCCTACACTGTATTGCCCTTGCGCATCATATGGACCTAAGGCACCGATGTTGCCATTGACACCATAACTTGCTCTTAACTTAAATTGCGACATGGTGTTTTTAATATCCGCCCAGAATGGCTCATTATGCACATTCCAACCTGCGGAAATCCCTGGGAAAAAGCCCCATTTCTTATTCCCTAGGTTCGACGCTCCGTCATAGCGAAGATTGAAAGAGAGTAAATATTTTTGTAAATAATTGTAATTTATTCTTGTGAAATAACCAATTATACGCATTTGCGTTTCTGTTCCTCCGACCGAAACGGCTTCTGCCGCTCCATTTAGTGTAGGAATAAGATCGGTCGCTGCTTTCCTTCCTGCAGCGGCAATGCTCGAGTTTGTTGTTTGATAGAATGAGAATCCAAGTTTAGCTTCAATCTCATGCTTATCGAGGAAGCTTTTATTGTATGAGAATACCCCGTCTGCTTGATGTTGCTGCAATTTTGTGAACCCTGCACTCGCGTCGCGCGAGTCTACAAAAGTACTCACCCCATTGTAATAGGATTGTTGAAAGAAGCGGTTATCGGTAGTCACCTGATATAGCGAAAACTGAGGAGCGAAATTAAGTCCAGGAAGGATGTCCCACTTGGCACCAACAGAGATCGTTAGATTATCATTGCTGTTTTTAGAATCAATCCGTTCTAAGTAATACTCTGGATTCCCGATTGAGCTACCGATACCCGGCGCTAATGTTCCATCCTCGAAAGTATACTTCGCTACCGGCGTTAATGCTAAAGAACGTCCGAACATATTATTCTCTGTCCCAAATACCGCTTTGTTCCGCATATTAGAATACAGCAATCGACCAAATACCGTTACATTTTCCGCGGCCTGTACTTCTCCATTGAGATTTACAGAAAGTCTTTTGTAATCGGTATCCAGTGCAATCCCACCATTATCCAGATATCCCATGCCCAGGTTGAATCTTGCTTTCTCACTGCCCCCTGCAAAGCTCAAGTTATGATTGTTGGTATGACCAGTGTTAAATAACACGTCTTGATAGTCCGTGCTTTTAAAAATGATCGTTCTTGAGGGATCGATCGGATCTGGCATACTCTCCCATCCTTCGTTCAACTTATGCTTATTTGCCTCGGACAAGTATTGAGTTGTGAACGCTGTGTTCTTTGTCAAGTCGTTACCCGCACCACCGCTCGTTGCCAAGCCTAATTTTGTTAGTTGACTTGGGTCTTGATTTGCTCTAGCCGCAATTCCCAAACGTTGAAAATAGATGTAGTCACGGCCGCCCAACAAGGCAAATTTCTCCTGTAGATTAGAGAATCCACGGTCATAGCCGTAATCCACCTGAACACGACCTTCCTTGCCGGATTTTGTTGTAATCAGGACGACGCCATTAGCACCGCGAGCCCCGTAAATGGCGGTAGATGCAGCATCTTTCAATACCTGTAATGATTCGATATCATTGGAGTTAATGTTGTTGATATCGGAACGCAGGATTCCATCCACAATATATAGAGGCGTTGCACCATTGGGATTGTTAATGGATGTTCCCCCTCTAACGATTACTCTTGGTGCAGCTCCCGGTTGACCCGAAGTGCTTTGAACGCGCACTCCTGGTAAGGTCCCTTGCAAGGCACTAGCAACGTTAGCAAAAGGAACATTCTCCAATACCTTTTTGTCTAGTTTAGAAACCGAGGTGGTTAATGTTTCCCTAGATTGTGTTCCATAGCCAATCACCACGACTTCGTCCACTTTATTATCATCAGCAACTAGTGTCGCATTGATCGTCGTCTGACCAGCAACGGGCAACTCTTTCAGCTGCTTTCCAATATAGTTGAAAACTAAAATCGCAGCGTTTGAACGTACGGTTAACGTGTATGCTCCGCCGTCGTCCGTTGCCGTTGCATTCGTCGTCCCTTTCTCAGTTACTGTGACGCCTGACAATGGAGCGCCACTTTCATCGGTCACTCGCCCCTTAATAGGAGATTGAGCAAACGCGAAATTTGCGAGAATGAAGAGGAAAAATGTGAGTGTTGATTTGTAAAACTTCTCATTGATTTTCATAATTCATTTTTTTGAGTTTATTTCTTATTGGTTATTTCTTTAGGTTATCAAGGTTATTCTTTTAACGTATGTGCCAGTTGATCTAGGATTTTGGCGACTTCTGCTTCGTTCCAATCCGCTTGCCCTTTTGCTAATGGAGCGACGGTATCACCGATATCAATCTGATATTTCTGTTTCATAGCCACTCTCAGGAAGGTCCAGATATTTGGAAGAACATATTCGATTATACGTTGGAATTCCAGCATAAATCGTCTTGCCAGCTCAAAATCGCCTGATTTAAAACTGTTCAATACGTGTTTGCACTCGGCACCCCACAAGTTGTAAAATGTGCCGATCGCGCCTACCGTTCCTGAAAGCGCAGCTTGACAGATCAATTCATCGGCACCGCTGAAAAGTTTGAGCTTATCTCCAGCGATGTTATGGATTCGACTGATTTCCAACATATTTCCAGTCGTCAGCTTCATCCCTTCAATAAATGGTATTTCTAATACTGCAGCGATGAAATCCTCGAAGTTTCCAGGGATAGAATTGTTTCCTAGCTGGTATGGAAAGAATGGCAGTTGACCTGCTTTGGCAATCTCCGAATAATGCTGTATGGCCATCTTCGCTCCACCGCCGAAATAGATTGGGCCTACCGATGACACCGCCGACGCGCCGACAGTAGCAGCATGCTCTGCCAATTTACATGCATCTCTAGTTGCCAAGGTTCCGACCTGTACCATGACCGGAATTCGAGCATTTACAGTTGCAATTACCGTTTCTAGCACTTGTTTTCTGTCCTCGTCACTAAACAAAATGCCTTGACCCGTGGAACCTAAGACATAAAGTCCATCTACATTTTCTCTTACTAATGTATCACATAACTTTTCCAACTGGTCGAAATTAGGTCGTTCGTTGGCACCTACAGGCGTAAATAGTGCTGGCCATAAGCCACTAAATTGCGTTTGATTATTCATTTATAAGTATTTTTAATTTTATTGGCTATCGCAATACGTTAATATGTATTACATATGTAAATATAAAGAAGCTTTTCAAATAAAAAAATGAAATAGAAAATAATTCGGTGAGTATTCCGGTTGTAGTGAAGACAAGTCGGCAAGCGTATAAGCAATCAATAACGCAAACTCGGAACAGGATTAAACTTGCCTGATGAGGTTTTCAAAGTTTCTTGTAGGACGAATTATTTCGCTCTTTGTTTCTTTTCCGGAGGGCAGCGGTTTCCAGGGCTAGGCACCGTATCACTTCCTCCTCTTCGATAGAATCGTTAAAACTATGTAACGGCGATGATCATCGTTAGTTCAACGATCTGATTGTTAATATCGACAAAACATGGCATGCGTGAATACCAAGCAAGGTAAAAATCTTTAGAGAAGCTTCCGAAAAGCAGCTAAGCTTCCATATAGTTGGAAAAATAAAAGAAGAAGAATGGTAAATTATCAACAATAATCTATGTGATAGAGAACTTGCTGGAAGCTTCTCCTCCTAATGTATCACATTTACACGCACATCAAGAGAATTGTTTCTATCGACAGGCTTTCCTGACATTTCCAAACAGGTTTCTTCAATCATTTTGCTCATTGTACTTAGGGCAAGGTCGTTGGCTTCATTTCCAAAAGGCTCTTCGATTTCATCGGCAATGGCTTCAAAGGCAACGAATGTATAAGCGATAAATGAAACAATAAAGGGGGTAAACCAGCTTAAGCTGTCGACCAATCCAAAAGGAAGTAAGAAGCAATAAATATAAACGGTACGGTGAAGCAACACGGAATAACTGAACGGAATTGGCGTTGAAGCGATTCTTTCACAGCCGCCTAGAATATCGGAGAGCTTATCGAGATTTTGGTCTATTCGAGCTTGCTGAATACTGTCGATTATCTCTCTTCGCTTTAGATCTTGTATACATTCCCCCATAAACTGCATGATTACTGCTGGCTTATACTTTGACGCTTTCGCAATTGCGAACAGCTCCGGAGATAATCGGGATTCAAGATCGCTGCTGGCATCGGTACCACGTAGCTGGTGTTTGAGTGCGTAATTAAAGGCAGAGTTTATACGAACGAAGGTTAGTAATTCATTTTGGCTGATCTTACCGTTGGTTAATGTCGCAACCTGACGCGTCAGTGCTCTGGAAACATTTAATAAGGAGCCCCAAAGTTTTCTACCCTCCCAAAATCGCTCATAACTTGCATTATTACGGAAGCCGAGGAATAAGGCTAATACAAACCCAAATAAAGTAAATGGTGTTGCGTCTAGCGGTACTTTATAGCTTAATAATGTTCCATGAAAATAGACAATGGCCACCGACAGACAAAACAGTAAAAGAAGACGAGGCAATACATGCGGAAGAACAGAACCTTCCCAAATAAACAACATTCTGAACCAATTTTCCTTTTTACGTATGATCATAACTCTCCTCTCCTCGGTAATGTGATTTGATAAAACCAAATATACCATCTTTTTGATGGAAAATACAGTTAGGGATACGATAAGAGCAGGTTTTGAGGGCATTTGAAAACAGACACTTTCAGAAAAAAAAATCCCCGATGGTAGCTCGGGGATTTCATTGAAAACTAATTAAACTTATGTGAGTGAAAATTATCGCACGAACAAGGCATTTTCTGTTTGCTCCAGTGTGCTGTATATCTTATACAATGCTCTAGGCACATGGAAACAGCCTTTCCATTTCCCGCCTTTTAATGTCAACAAAGGTTCGCCTTGTCTATTTAAATAGCCATACCACTCTCCATAGGTTGGGTCGCTAAATCTGCTAAAAGAATATTCGTCTAGCTTTTCGAACCATTCCTTACAATCTTTTCTGCCGGTATAGGCATATCCTTTCGCCATACATACGAGCGCTTCTAAATGCACCCACCATAGCTTTTGGTCCCATTCCAGCTGTAGCAAAGGCTTATCTAAAATATCTTTGAAATACAAGATACCGCCGTATTGTTGGTCCCAGCCATAGTTCAACGCTCGAATAGCGATATCAATACAACGGTTCATTAAATCAGCATCTTCTCTTCGGATAGCAAGATCCATCATAAACCACATGGCTTCAATGATGTGACCTGGATTGACTAACCTTCCTTCGAACGTATCGGAAAAAGAACCGTCAAGATTCACGCTCTCCATAATCAATCCGGTATCCTTCTGGTAGAAAACGTCCATGACTTCATGCATCACCTCGTCAATTAGCTGATCAACGGTTTGCTTGTCAATGATATGTTCCAACTCAAGCGCTAGATTGCTTAGAATCATCGGCAATGAAAATCCTTTTAATGAGCGCGAGTTTGGATACTGTTTATTGTATTTTCCTTTTGGATTATCTCTACGTTCGAGAATGCGGTTAAACGTACTGACAGCAACGTCAGCGTATTGATCATTTTTCTCGATTTTGTAAAGCGCAGCCAAACCCATTGTTGCGAAACAATCAGAGAATATATTATAAGGTTGAACTAAAGGTTTCCCGTAGCGGTCTAAAGCAAAATACCAGTCGCCATTTTCATCGCGACCATTCTTTAGGATAAATTCTGCTCCCTGAAGCGCCATCTCCTTCCATTCTGCCTTAGCTTCAACTTCGTTGTACATGGTTGCCATCGTCCAGATTTGGCGACCCTGCAACCACATAAATTTATCCGTATCAAACACTCCCCCCTCACGGTCTAAACAGGTGAAAAAACCCCCGTATTCCTTATCGTTCGAGTTCTTCGTCCAAAACGGGAGGACATTCTGCAGCAATTCCTGTTTATATTTATTCACAAAATCCATCATATCTTTTGCTTATTTCAATTTTTCTAAATATTCTTTATAGCGGTTAAATAAATGTCCAGCCTGTAAGTACGCAGACTGTGGGCTCATAAAATGCGAGAACTCGAACGTAATTGCTTTATCGTATCCAGCTTTACGCGCGGCTTCTAACTTTAGTCTTAGTTTTTCAAATTTTATCGGCAGGAATTTTATCGGCATGTCTCTATCGAACGATTCAGCATTCGTCCAGCATTGCATTCCGTAGCGATCTGCAAGTTTCTTATTTACGGTGAAAAAGTCTTCAAGCTCATGATAGTCGATGTGACCATCTTGAAAAGCTACGGCATCTACTGCATGATGGATTTCATGAAATATTTCATCCCATTCGCGTTCATGTTCTTGCAGCGAAACAACATCAGCCTTTGAAAGAGATGCCGAAGAGGCCATAACAGCTTTTTTTCCGTCGATCCAAGGGGAAATCAAAGTTGGTAGATTATTACTCACCCCCTTACATTGTTCACCTAATACGCGGAACGCGGTCGCTGCCCCTTTCGTTTTCCTGCTGATTTCCATACTCAGATACCAACCGCCAAAACTCGAATAATGTCCATATTTTGACCATACCTCATCAATGACATATCGGTTAGCGTCGATTTCATGCTGCATATTTCCAGAATCCCAGTATAGACCGCTGTCGTAAAGTCCGAAATAGAATTTTAAGCCATGCTTTTCTGCTAATTGAAGAAACATCTCTACGAGATCTTCACTAGGCGCATAGCAGCCATACTCCTTCTGCAACCATGGAGACGGGTAAGTGATGAAACGACGATAGCCACTGCGAATCATAATCACCGTATCAATACCAATGGATTTCATATGGGCAAAATCCTGATCCCATTCCGCTCTTCCCCAATTTTGATGGGGAATATCATGGCTAATTTCGTCGATAAAAGTTCCTGTAATTCTCATTATAAATATTTCTTAGCTTTCAGATAGTCCACCCAACGGATATAACCATCCGTATTGATATGTATTCCATCTGAAGTATAGTTTTTGTTTAGCATATCATTCGCTCCAAGCACATCACCCAATTCAACATAAGTTAACTGATAGGTTGTTGCAAGCCTTTGAATTCCTGCATTTAAGTTTCTGATCAACTGAGCTTTGCCTTTTAGATAATCATATTTTAATAATTCTTCATTCAATGGCAAAGTACTCTGCACGTAGATCTTTGTTTTAGGGCTGTGCTTTTTGATTGACAAAATGACCTCTTCATAATTCTTAAGGGACCATTCTGTGGGCAATCCACGACCAATATCGTTTATTCCCATCATCAAAAATATCTTGCTCGGCTTAGTCTTAACAACATCGGCAATACGTGCTTTCATCCCGAAGGTATTATCCCCACCAATTCCACGGTTTCCAATTCTCTTTTTTCCCGCAATAAGCTCTTGCCAGGGGCCGCGCTCTGTGATGCTATTGCCAAAGAAAACAATATCCGTTTTAGTGTTTTTCAGACCTTGATATAGTTTCTCGCGAGACTCATAATACCAGTTGTTATATGAGCTATCACGACTCAAATCTCTTTTCTCCTGCGCAAATCCCTTATTGAAACATAACAGGATCGTCAGCAATAAAAAACTAGCTCTCATATTATAGATGTTTTTTAGATTTTAGATAGTTGATATAAGGAATATAAGCTGCAACTTCGAGGTGTATTCCATCCGGAGTCATAGCTGCTTTGAGCTGTCCTTTTTCATCCGCAATTACGGGATACAAGTCTACGAAAGTCACATTCCTGTTTTTCGTGGCAATTTGCTTCAACTCTGCATTGATCTTCAGAATATCGTCATTCTTAACCTGTTTGAATGCTTCTATCAGTTTCGCATCATTTATAGGCAAAAGACTGCTCAAATAGATGTTCGTTTTAGGAGATTCTGCCTGAACTTTCTTTATGATCTTCGTGTAATTTTCCAAAATATTAGCAACCGGCACATTTCTTTTCAGATCATTGACACCAATCATGACAAATAGCTTCTTAGGCTTATGACGAATAATCTCATCCAATCGAGCGACAACCCCGAAAGAGATGTCACCACTTATCCCACGGTTTAAGATTGGCAATTCTGGCGCAATATCTTCCCAACGACCTGCTTCGGTCAAGCTATCCCCCAGAAAGATTACCGCACCTTTCTTTATCGGCATTTTGTTAAACAAGGCTAAGCGTTCAGTATAACCAGAGAACACATAATTGCTGTCGATGGCTACCTGGGCACTTAAGTTTTTACTAAACAAACCTAGCAGGAGTAAACTGAGATATCTTAACTTCATTTCTTATTTCGTTAATGTGTATATTATTTATTTATGAACGCCAAAACCATAGTTTCTTTGTACAGTAAGCAGTAATTGCGATCATCAGTGTTATAAAAACTGTAGTTTTAATAAGACCCAAATATGGACTGCTACCTGCCAGCTGATCTAACCAAGGAAGGATGTGCAAGAGTCCCAAAACTGGCGTGATAAAGAATGCTGAAACACTATATGCTATCATGGGGTTTTGACCGCATCTAACCAGGGAATTTACAAGCATATTGTCTTTACAGAAAGTAACTAGATAATCACAGGTTAAGTAAAATAAGAATGCTAATCCACTTGTGATAAACCAATAGCTAAATGAGGATGGGTCCTTTTTGATACCGCCATCGAGCGGCTCGAAGAACAGCCCTACGGTCGAAAACATAAAACCACAGAGAACTAGCTGTTTGTAGAAAACGATTTTCTCATCTTTTTTATCCTTCAAGAATAGATAGAAAAGAACTGCGAATACCAGATGTCCTAGTAGGTCTAGAGCAATCCAACGTTTGTATAAGCATAGCACGTGAAATACCACGAATAGGAACGCAAGTATTGCTAATACAAATGTTGATCTCCGTTCATACGCCGAAAACTCCGTTTGAAAAACAGCCTTATTCTTCCAGATTAGATCGCCTAAAATAGAGCCCGGCAATACGATGCACAGATATTTTAAGTATGCAAAGTTGTAGAACCAATGTAATTTGGGATGAAAGTTCCAGATCGCAGATGTCCAGCTCCCAGCAATATCTTTTGTAAACCAAACGCCCATAAAACATAGCAATATGGCAATTCTTAAATAGATATTATTTGCCGAAAGCATCCATAGCAATGTCCCAAACACCGCCATGTTCGCTAGAACAAGTATGATGATATTGCTCTTTTCCTTTTGAAAAGTATTGCCAAGTATCTCACTATGATAATATGTTAAGGCGACAAGAATTATTATACCCAGTGCTTGCAATCCGTATTTTTTAACGGCAGTTCCTTCAAAGCGCATGAATACCAAGAAAAAGGCAGCAAAAGCGGCTAAGGCGGATAGATAGTTTACAATGCTGTTTCCCGTTAAATTATCTGGCGTTAGGTAGGCTAATGCGATCGCAAAGACCAATAGTAGCAATCCCCTCCGAAGTACAATCTTTGTAATAGATGCGTATTGCCCTGCCTCTAAAGACTTCTTTAAGGCAAATGGAAATGCGGCTCCCATTGAAAATAGAAAAAAAGGAAATACCAAATCTACCCAAGTAATGCCTGGCCGATTAGGGTTAAATTTAAAGTCCGGTGGACCAACCTGAGCGTGATACATCCATCCTGGAAACTCCGCTGTCCATGGGATAACCGCAGCTAAGACCATCCCGACAATTGCCAAGCCTCTTAACAGATCTATACTGAGATTTCTATACTTTTTATGGGACGTATTCACCATATTAACTCGTAATTCCTATGAAGTACTGCTGCTGCGACGCAGCAACAGTACCGATTTAGTTGATATACCTGTATGTTATTTTAAATCTATTGGCACTAGAATTATTGGTGTTGGTAAGCAAGATGCTCCTGGAGGAGAATATGTAAAGTTGATCTCCTGTATCTCTTTTTTTGGATCTGGCTTATAGATTTTAATCAAAATAGCTTCTGGTGCTGCTCTCGTCACTAATTGATTTGACGGATATTGATTAACAGACTTTTTGCCCTGCGCATCAAATACCTCCATTGTTAGTCCCATACCACCGCACCATTGGTTATCGGCAGAACGACTATTCCAGGTTATTAGGGCTAGTCCTTTGCCATCTGTGCTTTTCCACTTGATGTTCGTGTCATACAATACACCGTAATTTCCTGCATTCTTTGCTGGTTGCTTGTCCGCTCCAATCGTTCCGGTAATCCACGGATCATCTTCTCCATCGGCGATAATTAGTTGTTGAACGCCTTGTTTGGTATCTAAGGTATCAGCACTTAAAATCTTATAATTTGATACGGGGAATATCCCGCGACCTGCATTCACATGGCTGAACGGAATGATCGTATCGATCTTTGAAAATGCTTCCGCTGTATTGCGATCCGGTGAAGTTTGAACTACAGAAATTAGCGCAGGTTGATCTACAACAAATTCATAGATACCATGTACCAATTCATCATATTTTGCAATTCGCTTCTCCATTTGATCATCAATAGGAACGACTTGACCCGGTTTGATCACTTTCACCATATTCACCTCTTCTGATTTGAAGTAGTCTTCCAAACCTTGCTTTCCGATTTTGAAATAGTTAGTGCTTGGCTCCTGAGAAGAAAACTTCAGCATCCTTAAATGCATATCTTCTTTACCCAAGTTCTTAATCACTGCGTTAATCTTTCTTGGAATTTGCCTCGGCTCTTTTACGCCATTGACGTTGTAGACATATAGTCTAACTGCCCCTGGCGCAACCTGCTCTTGCATAGCAATAGCTTCCGGAATACGGATATATTCTGGATCATCAGAAATGAGAAACTGCGGACCTGGAGTAACAGTTTGCTTGAATGCTATCTTCTTAAAATCTGGTTTTAAGAAATTCTTAAGGATAACAGTCTCCCCTTCCTTAGCAGCTCTTAGCGTTTTGGAAATTTCGGATAAGTTTTCTTGTGCAACAGTTGCCTGCTGGAACAAGAACGGAATAGCAAGTAATGCGATAAATTTTCTTAGCATATGAATGTTTTATTTTTTTAATCCTTCTTTTAAATAGTCCCACCATCCATAATTGATTACATGGACGATATCAAAAATCATAGAACCTTCAGACTTCGCTCTACACATTTTCAGCGCTTTGACAAATTGCTCCGGATGACCTTTGTACTGTTCAACATAGAGTCCAGCATAAACTGGGGTATCCCCCATAGTGACACGGTTAACCAGTTCAGCAGATCCTTCAACGGTATACCAATCTTCCTGCGCCACTGTCAGTCCCGACTCTAATTGCTTTTCATCTGTTTTCTTTTTGATCTCAGCCTTATCAACTTCAAAATAGTAGTTCCCGGTAGTAAACAGATCAAGTGCATCTGCGTAGGCATAGTTCTTATATTCAGGCGATGCCCATGCAAATTCTTTAGAGGGGTCATATTTCTTGCTTGCGAAATTGACACCTACATCATAATAAAGCGGATACCAGGAGCCAGTATAGTCACCAAATACAATATTAGGGTTGATGTTCTTCAACTCTTCGCGAGCTTCGTAAATAAAGTCATGAATTATCTTAGCTCTCCATGTAAGCCATTCCTTGAAATAAGCACCATCAACGCGCTTTTCACCATGATATTCATAGATATCAGCAGGAAATTTCGCCAATGGCTTACCTAAATAATCCTCAAAAGCGTTTCTACTTGCATCGGAGAAATCAGCATTCAGATTATCAAATCTCACGCGATCAAGAATAATCCCATCTAACTTTGGATACATAGCAACCAATTCCTTTAGAATCGAAAGTTCGTACTGACGAACTTCCTCCAACACAGGATTAATCATTGCGGAGTATTTATTCTTCTGATCGGTAATCAGTTTAAAACCTGTCGGCAAATAGGATGTCGTGCGCCAATGTGATTTACTTGCATCCTCATAAACTACTCCTCTATCGAAGTAATTATGCCCCGCAACAAAGACATTTGTCGATGCATGAATCTTTAATCCTAATTGATGGCCTTGCTCAATAAAATAGCTCAACATATCCCAGGAGAGATCTTTCTTAATCTTTGATTCGCCCCATGAAGTCATTACAGGGGCTATCTTACTTGGATATAGAACTTCGCCAGTAATAGGCTTAACATCGACAACAATATCCGTTACACCAACTTCTTTGGATTTCTTTAAATAATAAACAATGGAGTCCTTATGACAGAATCGATCAAAGTTTGCCGTAGCATCAAACCACAGGATATTCCGATCGATAAACGGCTTCTCCTTGCTCGCCTGTTGCTTTTTGATTCCACAGGAACTAAATAATATGGATAAAATAAAAGCTATACTTACTAATCTCATGTTTTCTTCTTAATTCTTTACGCCTTCTTTAACGGCATCAAATAATTCTTGCTTTAGCATATTATATTCTGGTGCATACATATGAACAACATCGAAAAGCATCACTCCTCCGGATGTTCTCGAAAGAATATATTTAATAGCCTTACTGATTTCTTGCTTATTCGCGTAATTCACATTGCCAACATCTATACTTCCGTATATCGGCGCTTTTTTCTTAGTGATATAGTCTATCCCATTTAGCGATCCTTCAATACTCCACCAATGATATTTCAAGCTTGCAGTTGCCGGATTATCTGCTAAACGAATCTGTGTAAAGTAGTTTCCAGTCATCAACATGTCCAGCTCTTCAAAATAGCCCGTCGCACCGTAACCTGGATATGCCCAGTCGAAGCGTAACTCAAAATCTTGGAAAGGATCATAATCCTTGCTTGCCCAATTCACGCCAACCTGGTAATAAGTCGTATACCAAGCCCCTACGTATGCACCGAACTTTGCTTCTGGCTTCACTGATTTAACAGCTTGTCGAGCTTTCTTAACAAAGTCCTGAATTACTCCGGTTCTGTAAACCAACCATTGCTTATAGTACTTACCTGTTGTGTTGGGCAATAATTGTCCAGACTGTTCCTTCCAAGAGCTCACGATATCTGTTGGAAAGTTCATCTTTTCGGCTTGCGTATCGTTATATTTTTCCTTCATGAAGGCAATAAACTGTTGTTTGCTATACTCTGAGAAGTCAGCATTGATATCCGTATAACGTGCGTAATCGAGCATTAGACCGTCAAGATCGAATTTACCTGCGATCTCCTTAATCATATTCAGCACCCTGTTTTGAACATCGGGTTGCGCAGGGTTGACAAAAATATTCTTCCCTGTTTCCGAAATTCTACCCAGCTGCCCTTGCGTATTTTTTACGACGATAGACTCATATTTCTCTTTATAATCTGCATTGTCAAACGCATGGCCAATCTTTCTGCTTCCATCTCCCTCTACAAAGGTCACAATAGATAGGTAAGCCTTCATTTCACGCTTTTTAGCTTCTTTGATTAAAAACTCAACATAATCCGTTGGCTTCGATTTCCCATCTAAACTCGTGAACTCTTTGGCGTAGGCACTATTGTACATTGTATAGCCCGAACTCGGCTTAACGTCAATTACTAAACCTGTCACCCCGCAGTCTTTTAAAATGTCAAGGATTTTAACGATTTCTTCTTTACTATTGAACTTCCCATAAGTGCCAAACACGTTCGATCTAGCATCGACCCAAACTAAGACCTGCTTGCCGGTTTCATTGGGTGCTGGGGTCTCAGGATCTGGTTTTTCTATCGGAGCTCCTCCGCCAGAATCCTTGGAACATGAACCAAAAGCAAGAATTGCTAAGGCTGCGAACATTGATTTCCATTTCATACTTCAATTCCTTTTAATTAGCAGCAATGTGTTCATTGCTGCTAAAAGATAAATAATCCGTTTTCTTATAAATCCACACAGTCATACTGAACGCCCACTACATAACCGTTGGTGAACATAAAGTATAAGTATAGATAGAATCCATTATCCGATACAGCCATAATAACATCGCCTGTACCATTTGCATTGGATGGTTGGTTTGTACCGCTACGACCGTAAGTACCTTTCGGCGCCGCCCAAACCAAGCCAGGTGTTGTTGCCAACGATGGGTTTCCTGAGAACCCTCCCTCTGTATCAATCAAGAAAACCTGATCTGCCGATCCCCAATCAAAACTGTTGACATGGTTGTAAGCAACATATTTTCCATTGTTGAAATTGACGAAGTCTACAGAATTCGCGATAAAATTAGGCTCCAGTCTTTCCAAAGTTGCAGCAACTGAGTTAGTCACTCCGTTGAAACGAGCAAGTCTATTGTCGGAATAACCTACGCCATAGTACTCGTTTGTTGGATCCAATGGATTTGTATAAATGATGTCAATGTTATTGTTAGACCATTGGTAATCACTTATCGTAACGATGGTAGGCGTGTTAGAAACCAGCGCGCCATTCTTTACTTGCCAACGAGCAAAGGTTTTGTCGCCTTCGCCGTGGAAAGGAGCCGTAATCAACGCATTCTTCGTCACATCTCCAATAATGGAAACTCTTCTTCCTAACTTCTTACCAGCAGCATCCCATTGAATATATGGCTGCAATGGAGCATTAACTGATGTTGCTCTGTACAGCTTGAATACATTGCCGTCATTAGGAACCAAATTGTTCAGGAACAAATTACCGGCATCGTCAGACGTATTATTGAAGTTCTTTAGACTTCCCTTTTTATCGCCTAGATCGATCGTTCCCAACCGCTCGCCTGTAAAGGCATTGATGTAAACGGAATTTTCACCTCTAATGTTCAACACCAAATGTTTACCAACAACCGCTAAGCTATTGGTCATGTTGTTTACTGTAATCCCTAAATCAGCGTTTAATTTCTTTGCAAACATAATCTTAGCACTGTTTGCACGAATTCCTTTAGGAAGCTTCACCGCATCCACAGCTTTTAGGCTGTAAGTACGCTTGGCATCGCCAGCAGAAGTCACCGTGAATGGCAAAGTGTTAGCCAGACTGATAGTAGACCCATTGGTAATGGAACCCTGTGCATGTTTATTTAAGGAATAAGTCAGCTTCGGATTTATCATCTGCGTACCTGGAACTATGGAGAAGTTCACTACATTCCCAACAATGATTGCATCGACTTCTTGAGGAACACCTGTTTGATCTTCAAAATTAATGCTCGCTCTCACGATATCCGTATTCCCTTTTTTGTTCGCAACAATTACATATTGTTTCGAAGACCCATCTCCCGCAATAACTGAAATATTAATAGGTTTTGTTAAATCCGAAATACCTTCTAGTGAGGGTTCAATACGCGAATCTACCGGTATGGAAGCCTTCAAAAGCACCTTCGACAAGTCCACCTCATTGTCCGAATTAATTGGATAATAATAGTCTATATTGACGTAGACTGTATCATTGCTAATACGACTATTGAATAATCTTTCGCGCCCGGAACCCTCTAAGGTTGCATAAAAATCAGCGATTTCTGACTTATTGTTGGGCTCCACATAATCTGGCTTTTGACAAGAACCGAATGTCAGTGCTAGTAAAAGGCCTGCCAGTGTATATTTTATAATCTTTTTCATAATTTTTATTGGTTAAAGATTACCAACCTTGAATTTGTGTTAATCCTAAATTGACTTGTACTTCACCCTCAGGGATTGGCAAATAGTATAACTTGCCTGTGAAACTGCGATCACTTGCATCGGCAGGTACCACTTCATAAGTAAAGCTTGTTCCATTCGGTGTTGGCTTATGTCCTGTCATCTTTTTGCCGTTAAGCTGGATGTGCGCTTTTCTCCAACGACGCAAATCCCAAAAACGATGTCCTTCAAAAGCTAATTCTACCGTACGCTCATGTTCTATTACCTCCATGGCTTTAGAAAGATTTGGCAGCGAAGCAGCCGGTAAGCCACGTTTTTCACGCAGGGTCGTTAATGCCGTAGAAGCAGCCGCAAATTCTCCAAGCTGCGCTTTTGCTTCCGCTAAGTTCAAATAAACCTCAGCAAAACGAAGTTCAATCCAACTTTGGGTACTCTTATTTACGACAAAAGTTGTATTGTTAGGATCCAACATTTTTCGCGCGTAGTAACCGGTAACCGTACGCTTCGGATCTCCCTGTTGACCAAATGGTATAAAGCCTTCGTTTACATCGGCGATACTTGTATTAATTGTTCTACCCTTCCAAGTAGCACCATTATAAAGAATACTCGCATAGAAACGAGGCTCGCGATTCGCATATGGTGCTGCGGCATGTGCAGGGTTATCCCATGAAAACTTACTACCGTCCTTCATCTCAAACTCATTCACTAATTCCGCAGTAGGCACTCCGTAAACTAAGGTATTTCCCAACGCATCTTTTGGCGGAGCATATCCTAAATCATATTGATGGGTAACTGTTGGAGCAACGAAATCAACACGAAGAATTGCCTCTTTCGTATTCTTATTTGTAAAAATAGACTGGAAGTTCGCATCTAGCTCATACAGCCCCAGGTCGATAGTCGCTTGTGCAGCTTGCGCAGATTTCGTAAAATATGCGTTCGCTTTCGCTTCATTAATCCCTGTTAAAGGGTCTGAATTAAACTGCTTCTTATCGTTCCTTGCGATTGAACCTGCGAATAAAGCTACACGCGATTGAAGCGCATAAGCTGCTCCTTTTCCAGCACGCCCACTTTTATTGCTGTTTGGTAAATTTGCTGCCGCGAAATCTAGATCTTCAATGATAAAGTCGTAAACCGCTTCTTCACTAGACCGTGGGTTATCCTTGGTAGCATATTGCTGTATGTCATTAAAAATAACAACAGATCCATGTAGTTTCGCTAACCAGAAATAAGCATAGGCCCTGATAAAACGTGCTTCTGCCTCATATTTTACCTTGTCTTCCTCGCTTAATTGCGACTTGGTTTTCAGACCGCCAATAAATTCATTTACACGACGAATCCGATCATATCCCGAGCCCCAATAGTTCAGTCCTACACTTGCCGGTGAAAACTGATTCGCATTGGATATCAAAATATTCACTGTACCGTTGCCCGGCGTATTCGAAGTAAACTTCATCCCGTCGGCTAAGGCATCCATCGCATTATCATAACCTAAATTGGGAAACAAACCGAACTGGAACTTTTTCACTTCCGCATACATCCCATTGATGTATAATTCGATGGTCGAAGGATCCGCCCAAATATTCTCTTCGACATATCTATCTTGTGGGATGACGTCAATGCTACAGCTATTCAAACTAATGAATGCTGAAGAAAACAATGCCATCGCGCTATATTTTAATACTTTTAAATTTCTCATGATCAATGATTAAAAAGTGACGTTAAGACCAAATGAATAAATTCGTTGTTGTGGATAGAAACCATTGTTCACATTTGGCATCTCTGGATCTAAATATTTCAAATAATCCCAAGTAAATAAATTGGAACCTGTTACAAACAGACGAACATTTTCGATCTTCGCTTTCTCCGTTAATGTTTTAGGCAAAGTATAACCTAACTGCACCGACTTCAAGCGTAAGTAATCTCCTTTACGAATCCATGCCGAGTTCTTGTTGGCATTATGTGCCGACATACCTGTCGCTTTATAAGAGCTTAAGCGTGGAAATTCAGCATTTGGATTGTCTGGTGTCCAGGAGTTCTCTACTAAGAAATAAGGTGAGTTACCAAAACCGTAGAATGTTCTCGTAAATGGCGTATTGTCATCAACACCTGTCGTACCAGAAGAACCTTCATAAGTTCCCGCTAGGGTTACATCCGCCAAAGCAGCGCCTTGGAATAAAGCTGAGAAATCAAAACCTTTATAGGCCATATCGATGTTCAATCCGAATGTTAATTCAGGGACGTTTGAACGACCGATGAAAGTCATATCCTCCGCACGGGTCAAGCGACCATCACCATTCAAGTCTCTAAACTTAAATGAACCTGGCGCGATAATGCCTGAGCTCGGCGACATCGCATTATTTGCTTCCTCCCAGGTTTGAATCATACCGTCAACAACAAAACCTGTCTTTTCGCCGACAGAACGACCAATCACGCTTAAATAAGAAGGCGTACCATCCGGTTCTTCATATTTTAGGTATCTGTTTTTCGACCAGTTAATATTACCCGTCAACCCTAAACGGAAGTCGCCATAGGTGTCATTATACTTAATCTGTGCGTCAAATCCGCGGTTGTCCATCTCGCCAATGTTCGCCAAACTTGGAAAATATCCCCCGATAGAGGCTGGATACAAACTACCGACACTTCCTAAAATCCCGGTTGTATAACGATAGAACCATTCAAAATCGAAACCTAGCTTGTTATCGAAAAAGAATGACTCAAAACCTACGTTAAACATGGTCGACTCTTCCCATTTCAATGCTGGATTCGGAATATTCGAGGTGTAAATAGCAGTTACCGGCTTGCCGTCAATCACAACGACAGGCGCTGTATTTTGAACGAATGTCGCTAAATAAGGGAATGTCCCTACTTGTGCGCGGTCATTACCCGATTTACCATACGAGGTTTTCAACTTCAAGTAGTTGATTCCTTTCAAGTCTGCAAAAAAGTCTTCGTTAGAAACAACCCAACCTAAACCTACGCCTGGAAAAGATTTCCAACGATTCTCAGGTGCAAAGTTTGCTGAAGCATCCCAACGTGCAGCCGCTTCTAACAAGTATTTACTCTTATAAGCATAGTTAACACGTGCTACAAAACCAGCGCGAGCTTGCTCTGCATCGGAAGAACCTGTAGGCATAACATAGTCTAAAGGATCTTTCGAGCCATAATCAATTTCCTGGATGATATCAATAGGAAAGTTTGCTGCACCTGTTGAGAACAAATTGCCTTTTTGTCCGGAAAATTCGTAGAGTGCTAATACGGATAGATTATGATCTGTAGCAATGACTTTATCATAGTTCATACTCGCCTGAAGCGTCTTTCTATAGCTGGCAGAGTAACCCTGGCGCAATGTGCTTTTTGTAATACCTGGTAAAGTGGAAAGGGCAACGTAATCTCCGCTAACCTGATCTCTACCGCGTCCCATGGTCTCATATGGAGTTAACCAAGTTTTGCTTTCCTGATTCGAATAATCATATGCTGCTTGCACTTTCGCCTGTAATCCTTCCACGCCCGGAACGCGAAGGGTAACATTGGCTTGCCCTTGGAACACATTCCCATTATATTTTTGATAACCTGAGCGTTCCACTGCTGCCAATGGATTCACATAGCCCGCATTGGAGTTGTACGAAGTCGGCAGACCATTCGGCGCAAACATCGGCAAGTTTGGCAACGTACGAACCGCTTGATAGAATGGATTCATATAAGCCGTATTATCCGGAGAAATACCCGGCGTATTGGTAACTTGATTACGCAAGCCAACATTCAATCCAACCGATAAATAGTCTGTTAAGCGGCTGTTTAAGTTTGTACGAACGTTATAACGTTTAAAGTTCGTATTATCCACAACCCCATCTTGATCCATATGGTTAATTGCCGCAAAATATTGCGTATTTGAATTTCCTCCCGAAATCGTAGCTGAATGATGCTGCGATTGTGAATTATTGCCTACTAACATGCCGACCCAGTCAGTATTTCCAAATAGCGGGTTGGTATTTGTACCATTACGAACGGCATCTATTAGGTCTTGCGAATAAACCAGCGCCGCAGGTGCCTGCCCTGTATTAATTAAGAAATCATTATCAACTTCAATACCTTTATTGTACCAGGTCATATAATCTGGTCCATCCAGGAATTCTGGAAAGCGGGTATTTTGGCCAATGCTGTAAGAAAAATCATACGATACTTTCGCAGGTGACTCTTTACCAGATTTAGTCTTAACGATGATAATACCGTTGGCTGCTTGCACACCGTAGGCCGCTGTTGCAACAGCATCTTTCAATACGGAAATCGATTCAATTTCATTAGGGTCTAAATACGCTAATGTCGATGAAGGTCTTTCCACATCATCGATGATCACTAATGGGCTTCTATTCGAACCATAGGTTCCAATACCCCGAACATAAAGCGAAGAACCATCCGCTCCCGGACGGCCTGACTGCTGTACAGCCGTTAATCCTGGCAAGCGACCCGCCAATGTATTTGTAATATTTTGTGTTGGAGTACGCTTCAGCTCATCCCCTTTAATCTGAGCAACGGATCCTACCATCGTCCCTTTCTTTTGCGTTCCGTAAGCAACGACCATCACCTCTTCTAACGCATTATCCTCAGAAGATAAGGTAATGTTGTTGTTCGATGCGTTATTGATTAACACCTCTCTTGACTGATAGCCAAGAAACTGAACTTGAAGGGTAACCGGCAATGCGTCCACTTGAACCTCAAAAGCTCCCCGTTCGTCAGACATCACTGTTTGACTCTTACCCTTTACTTTCACAGTAGCCCCAGCGATCGGAGCGTTCTGTTCATCTTTGATCAAACCGCGAACAATAGACTGCGCATAGGAAGCAGCCGTTTGCATCAGTAAGAACATCAAACAGAACATCTTAAAAATCAAAGATTTACTCTTTTTTAGATGATTCATAATTTAATTAACTAGTTTATTAAAATTGTTTGTTTTTCAAATTTCCTGCATAGTCAATCTCTTGATCAAACAGGTTTAAGACCTTATCTAAAATCACCGCTACGGCTCTTCTATTCAGCTTGCTAGTATTGTTGATGACATCAATCCCCTCTCCCTTTAAGATACCTCGAAGCGCATCCTCCGAAACATCCTTGTTCACAAAATTTAGCATCGCGCGCATTCCGCTTAGGTTGAGACTCTCGCCAGAAGCGTCCCAATTATTGTTCAACGCTGGAAAATAGTTGCGAAGGCCCTGCATCAATTCGTACTGACTAACCTCACTTTCCGGATAAAACCAGGTTTGATTAGCCCATTTGTATGGCACACCAACACCTTTCAATAGGCCTGTAGCACCGATTTTTTGAAGTATTTTGAAGTGAGGATCAGTAGATGGCACATCAATGTACGGCATGATGTAAGCCTGATGATCTAATAACGCAGCTTGCACATCTCTAATGGAAACTTCCGAAGGTTGTTTTCCTTGTTTTACTGAAACCGCTGCCAGGGCACCTGATGCTTGCCCAATGCCTAATACAACAGGCTGCAATCGCGTCGCCCCATTGACGATATTACTGACACCGATACTTTTCTCCGAAACGATTAACCCGTCAAAGTCAGCAGGAAGTAAGGAGCCCATCGGAACATTATAAGAAGGTACGCGAATCTTAACAAAATCGATCTCCGGCGCATTTCCATATTTGTAATGATGATGGTCGATCGTATAATCACCAACCGCAATTCCCGTCTTATAGTATGCTTCTTCCGTATCAAATGGCGTCATAATATGCTGAAGCGCAAACAACGATTTCGCTTTCAACCGTCTGGACTCCCGATGGTAGGGAATCATTGGAAAGCCATCTTTGGTTGGATATTCATCATAGGCTATGCCTAGATGTTTGAAGCCGATTTCTTTTTGAATATAGTAGACGAAGCGCAAGGTCATCTGCTTCGCTTCTTCCAACATTTTAGCACGTTCAGCCGGACTTTTTTCGACTATATTCAGATAAATATCATTTCCCTTCTTCGGCCAGTTAATCATGAACTTATTATTCGGCAGGGCGCCGTAAGTAAGCATTTTATAGCAATCGTTATTATCTTTCAAGTGCGTCGCAGGATCTGACACATCACAACATCCTGCAAACTCAGCCGGATCGTAGTTTTTTGGTTTTTTAATTGTTTTATCAGCCCCTTTTCCGAAATCCTTCAAGGTGATCACATAAGTCAAGTCCTGGACGATATCATTGCCTTCGGGCAATGCAAAGCTTTCTTTTGTTAAGCTTTGGCTATCCATACCCAAGTAATACGGAACTTTTAAGGCCGCCATAACATCTCCTAACTCGGTCGCATCGACTAAAACTTTTGCTTCTACCTTGGTCGATTTACCATTGCTGGTCTTTAGATCGATAATCCATCCGTTAGCGGTTTTGCGTGGATTCGCCCAGTGTGTCTCGAATAGGACCTGAATGTTTGGCTCTTTCGCGACCATCTCTTGAAGTATCTTGTTACCAATCGATGGCTCGAAAAGGGTATTACTAACCCATCCGGTTTCCACCGCTTCTGGCCCACCATAATGCTGATATAACTTTTCTCTAAATTCTCCCCACAAACCGGAAGGCATCTTATGATTACCATCGATAGCCGAAACACCCGCTGAGGTCAACATGCCACCAAGCCAGACTGTTTCTTCAACAACAACGGACTTCACGCCCATACGCGCCGCTTGGATGGCAGCCATCGTGCCACTAGCACCGCCACCAATTATTAAGATATCAGTCTTTATTTGTGAAATAAGCTGGGAACTCAACAAGAAAAGAATAAAGCACAGTAAGTAAATCTTCTTCATATAGGGTTTGTTGTCTTAACTATGCGGGATTAAATCGAAGCCCTCATAATTAGGTAGATCATATAATAGGTTCTATTATGGAACTAAATTATAAATAAAAACAATAATGACCAATATATTTTTAAATTATTTTAAAAACATACTGGTCATTAATATATTTTATACAAATAGATAGCGAGACAACTATTGATCAGATTCTAAGCTTTCGTTATCATCTGGCTTGCGTAGCGGCACTAACCAACTGACGATAAATGCCGGAATCGTTGCAATTAATACCCAGATAAAAAACTCTTTATACCCTAGATGATCACTCAAATAACCACTAATCATCGATGGAATCATAAAGCCTAAATTCATTAAACCACTTCCAAAAGCGTAGTGAGCCATCTTATATTTTCCCGGAGCGATATTTTGCATCATAAATAATATCAGGCCTACAAACCCGAACCCGTATCCAAAATATTCGACGATAACCGCTCCAGCGATGAGGTAAAGATTCGTTGGCATCGCGATCGCCAAGAATGCATAAGCTGCAAATGGGATGTTGAAAAATGCACAAAGCACTAATAAGGTCTTTCTATTCAGTCCATTCTTTGCGACATAATTTCCAGCCAGAATAGATCCTAAAACAAATGCTATCGCGCCGAAAACCCCATACAACAAGCCTATCTCCGAGGTACTTAAACCCAAACCTCCCTCCTCGCGTGAGGCTTTGAAAAATAAGGGGATAATCTTAATCGCCTGTCCCTCAGCAAAACGATAGAATACGATGAATGCTAAACTAAACCAGATATATTTCTTCTGAAAGAATGAAATAATCACGTCTTTTAACGTTGAAAAACCTTCCTTTAATGAGCTTGTTTGAGCAGCCGGCTGTCCGGAAGGAATAGCACGCATATTATAAATCCCCAACAGAATCATAATCAATCCATAGGCAAACATGACAATCATCCAGGCATTCACAACACCGATATTTTTCTCCAGTTGTCCTGCAAGATACACTAACGCGCCCCCTGAAAACACTTTGGCAATATTATAAAACGCGCCTTGCCACCCTACGTACTTCGCCTGCAGCGTTGCACTGAGCTCATTTAGATAGACTCCATCAGCAGCTGTATCATGGGTTGCACCGCTAATAGCGATAATGGCTAATATCCCGATTGACACACTGAAGAAAGCATCTAATTGCAAGGAGATTCCTACCAAACCGAACAACAATCCCGTCAAGATCTGTGTTACAAAAACAAAAAATTTCTTGGTCTTGTAAAGCTCTAAAAAAGGCCCCCAAAGCGGCTTTAACGTCCATGGCATCATGATCAAGGAGGTCCAAAAAGCAATTTTAGCATCTGAAACCCCTAGGTTTTTATACATCAAGGTAGCGGCTGTCGATAAGGCAACAAAAGGCAGCCCCATAGCGAACCAGGTTGATGGAATCCAGGTCAATGGATGCGCTACTTTGTTGTTGGTTTGTTCTTTCACGGTAGTATAATTAAGGTTTTCGATATTTTTGGTATATTAAGCCATCATTAATAAAGATAGCGCCAATAATACGCTACCTTTATCTAATGATTTTCATGGGTAGATGTTTTATGCCCATTGTTCATAAAATCGTCCAATTATATTAAAAAAATATTAAAACCTAAAACTTGTTTTTAAAATTATTTAATAATATCAATATTTTTACTAATATCGCAGTATAATACAATTACCCCTTAATAACAGATAGGTAAATTATCATGACCTTAAATTTTCTAAACGAAAGGCAGCTCGGCGCCAATTCGGGTGTAGCCTATAAAAACATTAGGCTTAAAAAGCAGATATTGTCTTATTTCGCACAGAATGAAACCGCAACCATTGCTGAATTGAGCAAAGAATTCAATGTCAGCATCCCCAAGATAAATGAGTGCGTCACAGAACTCATCAACGATCAGTTGGTCAAAGACTACGGCAAGACATCAGCAAGCGTGGGTAGAAAACCAAACTCTTATGGCTTAGTTGCTAACGCGGCATATTTTATTGGTGTGCAGGTTGGAACGGAAAACCTCAGTATTGCCATGATCAATTTGAAGAAAGATCTGGTCGCTAAAAAAGAGGATATCCCCTTCCAACTGGAAAACAACGAAGAATCTTTGCAGGTGATCTGTGCTAATATCACTGAGTTTATCGATAAGCAATCCGTCAACAAAGAGCATATTCTGGGTGTTGGTATCAACTTATCCGGTCGAATCAACTATAGAACAGGTTATTCCTATAGTTACTTCAATTTCTACGAAGATCCTTTGTCAACTTACTTCGAAAAGGAATTGGGCATTCCATCTTACCTGGAAAATGATACCAAAGCATTGTCCTATGCCGAATTTTCCAGCGGAATATTGGGCACTGAGAAAGATGCCCTTTACATCAATATTGATAACGGAATTGGTCTAGGGATTATGATCAACGGACAACTATACTACGGCAAATCCGGATTCTCCGGCGAGTTTGGTCATATTCCGATCTTTGATAATGAAATCATCTGTAAGTGCGGTAAAAAAGGATGTTTAGAAACTGAAGCTTCCGGCCGTGCGCTGCGCACGAAAATAATTGAAGAAATCAATGCAGGAGCAACAAGCACGCTAACCAAGAAATTTAGCGATATACAGGATATCCGACTGAATGACATTATTCTCGCTGCTAAAAAAGATGATAACCTCGCGATTGAATCTATAAACTATATTGGCGATAAATTAGGTCGTGGAATCGCTTCGCTGATCAATATTTTCAATCCGGAATTGATTATTATCGGTGGCTCCCTTGCTAAGTCGGGCGAATATTTGAGCCTGCCGGTGAAGAATGCCATCAACAAATATTCACTTTCAATCGTAAACAGAGATACAAAAATCACTCTGTCTTCCAACGGCGAAAAATTAGCAGCCTATGGTGCCTGCTTATTATTGCGCGACCGATTGTTGGAAATAACAGAGTAGCCTTCCTCCTATGAAAAAAATCTACCTCAGCTTACTTGCACTAGCCTGCTATGTTGGCAGTATAGCCCAAGAAACAACTGTATTCAAATCTGGCGAAGATGGATATGCCAGCTATCGAATTCCTGCCATCGTAAAAAATAAGAACGGCGACTTGATGGCTATAGCCGAAGGACGCGTTGACCATGCCGGCGATTATGGAAACGTCGATATCGTTTGTAAAATCAGTAAAGATCAAGGTAAAACCTGGGGCGCCTTGCAAGTAATTGTAGATTATGAAAATCTGCAGGCCGGCAATCCTGCTGCTGTGGTCGATCTATTAGATCCGAATTTTAAGAATGGCCGAATCTTCCTTTTCTATAATACGGGGAACAACCATGAGGGTGAAGTACGAAAAGGAAAAGGGCTAAGAGAAAACTGGTACATCAGTTCCATCGATGGCGGAAAATCATGGTCGGAAGCAATCAATATCACGGCTTCTACACATCGCCCGAAACAACCCGAAATCAACCCTGCATATAACTTTAAGGAAGATTGGCGAACTTACGCTAATACACCCGGACACGCTTTCCAATTCGTTAGCGGTCCGAATAAGGGACGCCTATATATCGCGGCAAATCACAGTGCCGGAGCACCAGATCCGCAAGGGAAAGATTGGAATGCGCATGCCTTCTACTCCGATGATCATGGAAAAACATATCAACTCAGTGAAAATGTGCCCTATGCCGGAACGAATGAGTCTATGGCCGCGCAGGTCGATGAAAACGAAGTCTATATGAGTTCCAGGAATCAACAACTCAATCCAAAGTTGCGTATCGTATCGCGATCGATAGACGGCGGAAAAACATGGACTTCCTCAGTCGCTGACCCCATCCTGCCCGACCCTATCAATCAAGCATCCGTACTTTCCTGGAAAAAAGGTAAGAACTTTATCCTCGCCCATCTCAATGCCGCCGATCAAACCCGACGCAATAACCTAACCCTCAGACTATCCAAAGACAAGGGTAAAACTTGGTATTTCAACAAAATCGTCGCCAAAGCGCCAGAAGATATGAAAGGCGATTATTCCGCCTACTCAGATCTTGTACTGATCAACAAAAATCAACTCGGAATACTCTTCGAAAAGAATAACTACAAAGAGATTGTCTTCGTGAAAGAAAATATTAAATAAACTTTCCACGCTATAATTCAAGATCTTGATAACAGCAGATTTGCCAGGCATATCTGCTGTTCTTTTTTCTGCATTCGTGAGAATCTAATTGGTATCAGCTATTGCTTTGAATCAAAAAAGGAATAAGTCTCGTTCAACTTAAAACCCTTTTAAACCCCTTTCATAACCCTTTCATAACCGTATCAAACCCGCTCTGGAAGGGCTATGGTATGGGTGTGAATGGGGAATGGATACTATTTAATGTATCGGGGTTAGATATTAGACGTTAGACATTAGATTTTAGACACTTGTCTGTCCCTGAATAGTGTTGACCGTTTTTACAATTTATCAACTTGATCAAATATAGTTATTAGTGGTTTAGGAGACAATATCTCCCTAAACCACTTTTCTTCGAAACTCTCTGGCGACATCCTATGTAATGAGTTGTGCAGTCTTCGTTTATTGTACTGTTTGACAGCTCTATTGACCATTTTTTTTAAGCTTTCGAACGTCTTGGGCTTCCAATAATCCAGATACTCATTCTTGATGGTTCCATTGATCCGCTCAGCGTATGCATTGTCCTGGGCACTCTTGCCCATGCTCACCCTGCAATTATTCTCTTTCAACAGCTGCAGATAAGCTGTCGCATGATATTGGGCACCTCGGTCTGAATGATGATATTGGGGTGCCCCGTTATTCTTAAGGGCCATTCGTAGTGCCTTAAGATTAGCTGTTGACTGCATATGATTGGATACTTGATATCCAACGATCTTTTTGGTGTAAACGTCGATAATGAACACTCCATAGTAGAACCTATCGCCCACGTAGAAGTAGGTGATGTCCGATTGCCAAACCTGATTGGGAGTCCCTACAACCAAGCCATTGATCAGATTAGGGTAGGCTGTGGAAAGCCCGCGAGTCGTCCTGCGATAGTTCTTCTTGACCTTCAATCGATATCCTAAAGACATCATGGTCTCTATGAAACGATCTCTCCCCACAAAATCCGGACGGAGCATATAATACAGTTTTTCCACCCCACAACCGGGATGTTCCTTACGCACTTTATCCGCTTTTTCGATCAGCTCAGCGAATTGAACCTGATAACGGGAATGGCGAACAGCGCGCTGATGCACCGCCTGTTTGCTCATACCAACGGTTCTATAAAGCTGATTGAGGGAATAATCTATTTTTCCTGCGTGTTCCCGGAACCATCCGATGGTGGGGTGTTGAAATTTTTTCTGATATCGACCTTAAGATCCTCTCCAGCGATGTCGATCATCTTCTCCAAGAAATCGATCTTGATCTGCTTCTGGCCGATCATCCGCTCCAGTTCACGGATACGCTGTTCCATGGCTTTTACTTTGTGGGTGCTACTTGATTTCATCTCCATTATACGTTGTCCTTTCTCATTAAAGTTAGAAAATTTATAGATCCAATTATAGATCGTGGGATTACTTATTCCATAAAGCCGCTCTAACTGTAGAACACTCAACTTCCCACTCTCAAATAGGGAAACTATTTCCCGCTTAAAATCATCAGAATAAACCCGTGATTTCCTGATTAACCGCAAATTTGTTTGCATTTAGTACCTCCATTTTGTGGTCAACCTATTTCAGGGATGGACAACTATAGCGTTCCTTTCTAGGCTGCATCTTAAGCTTATTTTTAACACTACGTTCCCCTTCTTGTTTACACCAAAAAACAAACTTTCCTTCCTTTCCCATCTTAGACAAAACGGTCTAATGTCTAAAATCTTATATCTTATGTCTAATACTAACTACTACTTAACCAATTTACTCGCATTCATTAACTTCACTTTCTCCTCCACTTCCAGATTAATAAACTGTGAGGGAGTAACTCCGTAAAAAGCTTTGAAGGTCTTACTGAACCATTTGGGGTCGGAGAAACCTACCGAATACGCTACTTCAGCAATACTGAGGTCTTTATTTCCGAGCAGTGTGCTGGCGGTTCGAAGTCTAACGGCATTGATCATTTCGATGATGCTGAGGCCGGTCAGCTGTTTCACCTTTCTGTAGAGCACGGGTCTGCTCATTCCAATCTGATTGGCGAGCTGCATTACATTGAGTTCTTCTTCGGCTAGATGTTCTTCGATAAAGCTGACGAGTTTATTGAGGAAACTCACTTCTTCGTTCGCAGTTTCCTCTTCCTCCTTTTTATCTTTTAATAGATATTCTTTGACGAAGTGTTTCCTGAAGCTCTGCTGTGTGAAGAGTATGTTCTGAATTTTCAGCGCCAGAATTTCAATGTTTACGGGCTTGGTGAGGTAATCATCGGAGCCGGCGTGCATTCCTGTTTTCATATCCTCGCTTGACGAAAGCGCCGTGAGTAGAATTACAGGAATATGCGATGTCGTCGCGTTCGATTTCATCATTTTTGCAAGACTGATACCATCGACGTTTGGCATCATGACATCGGATATAACGAGATCAGGTAAATTTTCCGAGACCTGCCTCCATGCTTGCTCGCCATCTCTCGCCAATAACACCTGATAGTTCTTGTTTAATTGCCGATAAAGAAACTGTAGTATTTCTTCATTGTCGTCTACCAAGAGCACCATTTTCCTTTCCTTTAACGGAATATGCTCAGCAATCTCGCTCACTTCGTCGGCTTGCAAAGTGGCAGTTTGTGCCATTGTATTGGTTAGCTCTTTGTTTGGCGAGGATTGGTTCTGAGGAATATCCTGCAACATTTCCTCTGCTTTTAAATGAGCATTTCCTAGTGGAATACAGATATAAAAACTGCTGAACGAGGGTTGTCCGTCTTCTTCGCTTTGACTTTCTACAAAGATTTCTCCCTGATGCAGCAATACAATATCTTTTGCCAGAGAGAGGCCGATCCCGCTGCTATATTTCTTGCTGTATAGGTTTTGATCGCCTTGATAGAAAAATTCAAATACCGTCTCCAATTCATGCTTCGGAATGCCTGGTCCGGAATCTCTAACACAAAGTTGCAGCATCCCCTCCGGATATCTATCCTGCGCTTCGATTTGCGACAGGGATAATTTGATCTCGCCGCCCTCCGGTGTAAACCTCAATGCGTTGGCAAGTATATTGAAACAGACTTTCTCCATCTGATTGATATCCATCCAAACATTCGGTAATTCGTCCTCAACCTCCAATTGAACGCTTATTTTCTTGCTTTCAAAATCATTTTTAAAGGATTCGAGCACATCAAGAATAACCGCATGCAGATCATATTGAGCAACTTTTAATTTTAGTAATCCTAATTCGCTTTTTCTAACATCCAACAGCTCATTTACAAGCAGCAATAAGCGCTGTGCATTTTTCTTCATCACACGCAGCGTCGGCTTATTGCTATCATTGTCCGCAGTGTTGGACAATATCTGTTGTAGGGGGCTTAGAATTAGCATCAGCGGCGTCCGCAATTCATGTGATACATTCGTAAAGAAGTTCGCCTTCATTTCTGCGACTTTCTTTTCGTGCGCGGTTTCCAGATTGACGAGCTCCAATTGATATTTCAGCTCACTTTTGGATTTGACAAACCGTATGATGATGTAAAATACGGCTAAGCCCAATAATACATAAATGCTGATTGCCCACCAGGTTAACCACCAAGGTGGTAAAATAGTCAACTCCAATCTATTTATTTCTTGCGACCACACTGCATCGTTGCTCGCCCCTTTGATCAACAGCGTATACTTTCCAGGCGATAGGTTGGTGTATGTTGCTGTAGGGATATCGACATAATTCCAGTCCTCCTCTAATCCCTCGAGCTTGTATGCATATTTATTCTTCTCCGGTGTAACGTAGTTTAACGTGGCAAAGTCGATACTGAAAGTATTCTTGTTGTGGGGCAATTCAAGTTTAGGGTTCACCGCCAACTGGATTGGCAACAATGTCCCGGGTTGCGGATCGATGGGTTGATTATGAATTCTAAGATCCGTGAAGGTCACTTTCGGACGATATCCGCTGCTCCCGATTTGGCGAGGATAAAACGAGGTAATACCATGTGTCCCTCCGAATAGTATCTCACCATCACTGCTTTTAAACGCTGCCCCGATGGAGAATTCATTACCCAACAATCCGTCCTTCATATTGAATGGAGCAAACTCTCCCTTCTCCGGATTGAAGGAGCAGATACCGTTGTTGGTGCTTATCCATAGTTTATTGGCATCCTCCAAAATACCGACAATATTATTTCCCGGCAATCCATCTTTCTGCGAATAGCGTTTAAACTGCTTCTTCTCATAGTCAAACAAGTTTAAGCCTTCTTTGGAAGTTCCGATCCATAACCTTCCTTTACTGTCCTCAAAAATACTGAGGATAATGGAGCCACTTATGGAATGTATATCTCCTACCTTTGGGAAGAAAACATCAAAAGCCTCTTTACCTGCCCACTTCACATTCAGTCCATTCTCGGTGCCGGCCCAGACATTCTTTCTCGAATCGATGAAGACGGTACGTACCATTTCTGATGAGAGATTGTAGGGCGCGCGCTTACCGGGCATATATTGCTCGTAATAGCCTGTTGTTCCTGCTTTCTTCAGATTCAATCCCCCTCCGTAAGTGCCTATCCAAAGGTGACCTTGATGGTCCTCCTTAATGCTGTAGACATTATTACTGGAAAGTGAGCTCGCATCGTTGGGATCATGCCTAATATGTTCAAATCCCTGCTGATCAGGCTTAAGAATGTTCAATCCGCCGGAATAGGTTCCAATCCATACGTTGGCTTTGCTATCGATAAAAATATGCTTTACATGATTATTGCTCAAAGAAGACGCTTGGTTCTGCTGATGGCTATAATGCCGGATAACCTTTTTCTCCGGATTCATATAATCCAGTCCTCCGCCTTCCGTACCTATCCAATAGCCACCCTGCTTATCTTGCACTATTCCACTGACTACATTATAGGAAAGACTCGCGGGGCGGCCATCCTTGCTGTAATGCTGGAAGATCGGCAGGTCGCGATCATAAACACTGATTCCGCCATAATAGGTTCCTATCCAGATCGAACCTCTGCGGTCTTGAAAAATAGGCCTAATCGAATTATCGGCGAGCGAACTCATGTCGTTTTCCTTCTTGAGATAGTTTTTGAAGCCCTTACCTTCCTCGTAATAATTCAAACCATTGATCGTGCCTATCCAATAGCCGCCTCTTTTATCTTTTATTAGGCTGCGGACATCGTTGCTGCTCAATGTTGCCCCCTCATTTAAGGGACTTTTAGTCGTTAAATAAGAAAATGATTTCGATGCCTCATGGAAAACGTTTATTCCGCCCTCTTTTGTGCCAATCCAGAATACCCCCGGTTTCATCTCATACACAAAGCGTACTTCCTCATTGTTAAGCTGCCCTGCTTTACGTTGAAAGCTGTAGATGAGTTTATTTAAGCCGGTTTGTCCGCCCGCCGAGAATACATAAAGTCCGCCGTTCGTACTTACCCAAAGTCTGTTCTGCTGATCCTGATAAAGTTGCTGTATATTTCCGGCGTTGTTGGGAAAGGATTGATTACTGATATTTCGACCATTGAAAGCCAGTTGTACTCTGATATCATCCGCTGTCATATGAATTCGATACAAGCCCTGATTACTACTGACCCAGATATAGCCCTTCTTATCCTCTGTAACGGCATAAATAAGAGGTTCGACCGAAGGATTGCTGCCGATGGCTATGCGTTTGAAATCGTCGGTATCTCTAAAATATAGATTCAGCCCGATGGCTGTACCGACCCACAGCCGCTTTTTGGAGTCCTCGAAAAGACTGGTTATGTAACTATCCGACAGCGAGCTGCTATCCGATAGGGCCGTTCTGTAGATTCTAAATTTATTGGCATCGTAACGATTAAGACCGTCGCGGGTACCGATCCAAATGAAGTCCTGATGGTCTTGAAGGATGGAAAAAACCGTACTCTGCGATAATCCGTCCTTGGTAGACAAGTGGAAAAAGCGAGCATCCTGCGCATACGACAGTGATAGCAAGGAACAAAAGAATACCAGGGAACACAGAATCCGTCTCATACTAGGCTTATTTGGTACAACATAATAGGAATTTTCGTGCGAATATTCAAATTTACGTTTATCCTAAAACAAATAGTACCAACCCAATTGCTCGGGTTGGTACAGCTTTAACCTATTAAAACCATTAATCTATATTAACAGTACGTTTGAACGCGGTAGAGAAAACATCGACCCGGAATTGCTCTTGAATATTATCAACAAGATTAATCGCAACGGAACGACGTCCGGTAGCAGCCGTGTTATTTAGTAATTTGATGTAAATCTTAGCCTGTGCTTTCTTCGCGCCGGGAAATACCATTTGATATTTGCCGGCTATCGGACTAATCTTGTTTCCCGAGGCATCTACAACTTCAAAGTCTTTCCCCAATTCCGCCGGGTTATTGATTCCCTCTACACTGACTACATATTGCGCAACAGCATCGTAATTACGTTCAAATTCGGAGTAAAATTGAACAGGAAGTTCGAGTAAAGCCGTCTGCGAACGCTTAACGGTTACCGCCGAGTTATTGTTCGGCATGTAAACGATGTAGTAATGATGTTCATATTCTGGCAAACCCGCCAATACTTCCCGATCCTCTTTACAAGCAAACAGACTTGTCATCGCCAGGAAAAATAGCAACACTTGCGCAGCCTTATTTCTGATATGATTGATTTTCTTTTTCATGTTATTTCCAATTAGGGTTTTGAACTACTGCACCGCCACTTAACGAAATCTCATTCAATGGAACCGGGTATAGATAATCTTTTGCGGGGTTAAATCTACGCGTGCTTTTATCCTCAACGATCAGAATCTGGTCGGCATTTAAGTTCAAATTCTTGATATCTGCTCCAACCCAATCTGTAGCGTTGTATTTTGCGCCGAGGATATTTTGCGTCAATGCGTTTTCTGCCAGCTTCCAACGAATCAAATCGGGATAACGAAAGCCCTCAAGTGCTAACTCGACATTTCTTTCCCGTCGGATTTCCTCAAGCATGCTCAATTGATTGGCTGCTGCAAATGCATTGGAAAGTTTCACGTTCATCCCTACTCTTTTGCGCAATAGATTGATACTCTTGTCTAAATCATCGTCTGAGATGGATCCGTTCAGTTCGTATTTTGCTTCGGCATAGGTTAATAACACTTCAGCATAGCGAATCAGGATTCTATCAGTCGTTCCAGAACCAGAGGTTTGCCAATCTGGTATATTGAATCCCTTTTTGGTAGCATAAGCAGTTCTAGCGCCCAAGGTTGTCGTTGGCACCCAAGGCCCCTTGTAGGCCTGCTCTCCGTTACGAAATACCGTCAATCCAAGACGTGGGTCACGGTTATCGAGAACCGCATTATAGCTTGGCTCAGCACCTTCAGCAATGTAGAAGGTAGATCTTACAGGTCGGAGTTCATTCCGCTCGTTATAGGCTGGCAGACCATCGGTATAGAGATACTGGCGAATGAGGTTACGGGTTACCGCCACGCGACCATTTTCTAAATCGCGCGAGTAGTTGTGGGCTAAGATAACATTGGATGCATTGACACCGTAGATTTTTACTAAGATATTCTCGCTGTTCGCCGGTCCTTCACCTTCTTGATTGAATAATTTAGCGTAGTCTGAGAACAGTTGATGTCCCTGCCCCATGACATAGCTAGCTCCATCAACGGCTTGCTGTAAATGGGTCTGTGCATCAGATCCGCCATGGTACTTGGCATAAGTACCTAGAAACAGACCTATGCGTGCCTTTAGTGCTTGTGCAGCACTCTTGCTCACGCGGCCGTAGTCGGCAGCCGGAATAGACTTTGCGGTCGGAAGCCAGTCTTTTGCATAATCGAGATCCAGATAAAGCTGTTTTGCAATTTCTGCTTTAGGGGTTCTTGCCATGTTCAATTCGGGCGAATTAAAGTCTAGCGTCTTCGTTAAGAATGGAACATCGCCATAGCGCTGAAGCAGTTGGAAATAGGCATATGCACGGAAGAACTTTGCTTCCGCAAAGTATCTGTTCTTAATTCCCTCGGCTACACCCGCCTTCTCGCCTTTGATCAGGATATTGTTTGCCGTGAATATCATTTCATAGGGCTGTGACCAATCCGAACTGGTGCTGGGGATGCTCCATGCACCATTACTGATCAGGTTGACCGTTTGGTTAACATTGTCATCGCCACGATTATCCAGCTCAAAGCCTTCCAATTGTTGGTATAGGCGGTTTGCGGCAAATTTTAAATCAGATTCGGTATTCCAAAACTCCTGGTCGGAGAATGTGGTTTCCGGGAATCGGTCTAAGCTACAGCTGGCAGTCATACTTAAGGCTGCAGCAAGAGCGAAATGGGTTATAATAGAATTTAATGCTTTCATGTGACAGGAGATTATAGGGTCAGATTAAGGCCAAAAGAAACGGTACGGAAAAACGGATAGGTGGTCGCTCCTACGTTGTTAGGAACCTCCGGGTCGAAGACCTCCATTACTTTCGTGGTTTCCCATAGATCTTGTCCGGAGAAGAATACTCTCAACTTGCGGATTGCCTCTGTCTTTAATGGCAATGTATAGCCTAATTGAATATTTTTCAATCGTAGGTACGCACCGTTTTGGATCCATTTATCAGACGGGCGGTAGTTATGCGAGCTGGTTTGGTACATGCGAGGGAAAGTGGCATCCGGGTTCTCCGGCGACCAACGGTCCATATGTATAGTCCATGGCAGATCAGCAGTACCTAACATCGGTGATAAGGTTTCTGTAGAGATCACAAACACGCGCTTGGCAACTCCTTGTAGCATGGCACTGAAGTCAAATCCTTTGTATTGGAAGCCCATATTGAAGCCGTAGAAGTAACGGCCGTTTGAAGTGCCATAGTTTACTAAGTCTCCAGGACTATTTGGTGTCCCTTCGCCCGCGGAAATAACGCCATCGCCATTCACATCCAAGTATTTCACATCTCCTGCACCAGCATTGTTCGGGAAGAAAGGCGTGCTCACTTGTTGTTTATAAGCATCATATTCTTCTTTGGTTTGGAAATAACCATCTGTTTTATAACCCCATACGGTGTTCATTGGATATCCTTCCAATAAATCAACAACACCTTCGTTGATGATGTTTCGACCATCGAAGCGCACCAGTTCGTTCTGATTATCTGATAGATTGAATCCTACGGAATATCGGAACTCGTTGATTTTATCTTTCCACTTTACATCAAATTCCCATCCCCAGCTCTTTAACTCACCCACGTTGAAAAATGGTACATCTATTCCAATAATAGATGGTAAGTTCAATGCCGCCAGCATATTCTTATTGCGCTTAACGTAGTAGTCTCCCGTAAAGGAAAGGCGATTCTTAAGGATCGCTAGGTCTAGACCGATGTTGCTTTGTTGCACTACCTCCCAGGTCTTTTGTGGAGATGCTAACTGCTTCTGGAATAAGTATTGCTCGCGAACATCATTGAACACGAGATAAGGGTTGTCATTAGCACTTTCGCGCAAACCTGAAGACAACAAGGGGATATAATCGTACAATCCTAGGGAAGCGCCATTACCCAATTGCCCCCAAGATCCTCTGATCTTCAACAAGTCGAAGAAGGTTTGACCTTTCATGAATTCTTCCTGATCTAGTCGCCATGCTGCCGAGAAAGAAGGAAACATTTCCCAACGGTTCTCTGGCGCTAATCGCGAACTACCGTCATATCGAAATGATGCTTCTAATAGATAGCGCTCTTTGTAGTTATAGTTCAAACGACCGAAGTAAGATCCCATAGCCCATGTCTGGATTTCATCGCCATTGGTCTTTGTCGCTGGATTACCATAGTTTAAGCTATAGAAATCATTGGTGATCAATGACTGCGCACCGGCGATTAATTCATCCTTGCGATATTCCTCGAAGGACGTACCGCCCAGCAGGGTAAAATTATGATCTTCCGCAACCTTGAAGTTATAGGTTGCTACCGCCTGCAGATTGTTTAGGAAGCCTCTGTTTTTAGCGCGCTCTGTCGAGTTCGGGTCGTTTACTTTAGAACGGATGGTGTTTGTCGTACGGCCATACCAAATAATGGTCCGACGATCACGCTGCATATTGTAATAGTCTTGGTTTCTAGAACCTATAATATCGACGGTAAGCCCCTCTACAATATTCTTGATCTTTAAATTGGCTCTGCCCGTAAAAGATTCGTAAAGACGTCTGTAGAGCCCTCCGTTTTGCTGGATGTCGATCGGGTTGATCTGCAAGTCGCCATTGAACGGCTGCCCTGTAATATCTTCTGCTGGAACATACAGGCTTTGGCGCGTTCTACTTCTGTACATTCTGTTGATAATCTGCTGCGTTCCATAAGCATTCTGATTAACTTCAGATCCTACATAATTTGCGGCGATATCTAATTGCACGTATTTGTTTACTTCCGCCGAGAGGTTGGTGCGAAGGGTATAACGTGAGTTATCGTCGGGACCATAGCGTAGCACACCGCTACGATTATAGTATCCTCCGGAAACATTATATGTTACTTTTTCGCCACCCCCGCCTAGGGACAGGTTGTGATTATGCATATCGCTGTACTTATTCATCCCCTCCTTAATCCAGTTATTATTTCCGAAAAACTCCCAGCGATCCTGTGTTGGGTTAGGTCTGTAAGAGAAGTTCGGATTCATCAACCATTCGCGCTGCTCCTCCGTGAACTCTGGATTTCCCGTTGCATTTAATCGTGCCTCGTCGATCAATAATTGCTCATCCCAGGAGTCTAAACGCTCCGGACGACGAGCTGCGATGTTAATACCATAGTAGTTGTTGTAATTCACTACGGGCTTGCCCGCTTTTCCTTTCTTCGTCGTCACTAAGATAACGCCTCCTGCGGCTCTTGCCCCATAGATTGCCGATGCTGAAGCATCTTTAAGGACGGAGATAGACTCTACATCATCCGGATTGATTAAGTTCAGATCCATCTCGATACCATCGACTAATACCAATGCCGACATACTATTCGCGGAGCTAAATCCACGAACGCGGATACCACTACCTTCATCCCCCGGATTACCGCTACTGCGTGTTACGGCGACTCCCGGCAATACGCCCTGCAAGGCGGACGTAAGGTTTACATTCGGACGGTCGACAAGCTCTTCCCCGGCAACTTGGCTCACCGCACCGCTTAAATTAACTTTCTTTTGTGTGCCATAGCCCACCACGACAACCTCATCGAGGTTCTCTTGATTCTCAACTAAGACAACATTGATGGAAGACTGTGTTCCGACAGTGACCTCCTGAGTTTGATAACCAAGAAGCCTGAACTGTAAAACAGCGGCATTCGAGGCTTGCAAACGAAACTCCCCAGCTTCGTTTGTTGAAGTTCCTTGTTGACTGTTTTTAATGGATACACTGACATTGGCAGCAGCAGTTCCGTCTTGCAGACGTACCACTCCTTGAATAGTTCGCAGAGCTTGCGCATATGATAATTGAACAAGAAAAATAAGTCCAATTATGATACAGCAGCTCCTACTGAGGTGGATGCATGATCTCATCATAACTGATAGGTTTTAATTTGGATAAAATAAGTTCCCGAGCAGACCCGGTAAGACAAATGTCTTGATTGGTTAATATTTATGAGGGGTAGAAATTGCTCAAAGAGGGGTAGAAATTGCTTTATTTGCAATCCTACGCCTATTTCTAGAGAATCCAGATCAATGGATGCCTCATAGGCGAATTTCTACGAACTTCTAATTCACTGTAATCCAATGGTAGTTTCAACCAGGCGTTCAACAGGTCTTCACGTTGGAAATCTAATGCTCCGAACAACAGAAAAGGATGTGCGATTGGCCAATTATCCCAGTACATCACATCTTTTTCGTATGGCCATTTCGTCTTGTCAACAACATAAGGAAACATAAAATCAATCCCCTTTTCTAGGTTCTTACCATCTACGGTAATCGCTGCTGTTTGCGGATTATGCTTCTGAAGAATACGCGTGATGCCCGCAAAGATATCTAAGTTGAATAGCGAATAGCCATAAGGCTTAGTTCTTTCGATTTCCAAAGGAAAACTGCCTTTGCTAGCCATCTGATTGGGTAATATCACCTCCTGATACCGTTGAACGCAAGAGTCTAGCATCGCTTGATTGTTTGTATAGCGAGCGAAGGCTGCTGCTTGCAATAACCAACAGGAAGCATGGTTATTCTTTGTTGCCTTTTCCTCCAGACCATAAGGATGAGTATTCATCCAATTCAGATAGGATGCAAACCATTCTTCAATCGCCTTTCCGTCTTTCTCGTTGAGCTTGCCAGCAGTTTTTAAATGCTCTAGCGAGCGCGCTACTTCAACAAAGTGAATCCCATCAATTAAACCGATGCCTCGTCCGGATGCTACTCCTTTGATTGCTTGCGCATAATTCATGGAAGGATTCATGCGGGTATCCTTGTCTACAAACCATGCTTTTGCATGTGCAATAGCTCGCTGCGCATAGCGATCGTCCTTGGTCAGCAACCATCCGGATACCAGATCACTGATGATATCGCCGTATCGCATTACGAGCTCCCGATGAGCAACAAAGTTATCCGGATTGCTCATGCCATCTTTACGAATATACGGCCCATCCTTATCCGCTGCATTTGGCCACCAGTAGTCGCCTTCCGAGTAGAAGTCATTCTTAGTCCCCAAGCTACGTTCGCTAGTAGCCGAAGTAATCGTCTTGATTGGTTCCGATAAGGCATTTTCAGCAGCAGTCAGAACCTCCGGGCGAAGGCTATTGACGACAGTGCTGATCATATCTCTATCTTCACCTGTAATATTTATAAGTGTAGACTTGATGTAATCTCCTTTCACCGATACGACAGCATGCTTTCCAGTGCGCACAAAACGGATCAGCGCACGTCCATTATAAGCCTGCAAGCGACTGCTGCCATCTGATGTACCCTGATCGATGATCAGATAACCATCACCCGCGGATGCAAACTCCAAATACTCACGACTATCTAGCACAGGAACTCCCTTAGCATCTAAAAACTTAGCTTCCAACAATACTGTGTCGCCTTTGGTTTCGATAGCATTCAAACTTATGCTTGCCGGCTTACCCCATTTCTCTGTTTGGTATTCCTGAACCAGCTCGTCCGATATTACAACTTTCCCCTTCTTAGCAATCGCTTTCAGTTCATTCTTCCCCTTTTCAAACTTTACCATCCAACGAAGGCCTGCAGCAGGGAAGTCTTGTGAGTTACGTTTTTTCTTCCCAAGGCTTTTACCATTGTGAAATAGCTCGACCTCTTCCGCATTCGAATATACTTTAACCATTCTTTCCTGTCCTTCATCACCCCAACGTGTTGGCCAGCTGTGACCATAGATACGAACCATAGGTTCCTCCGTCCAATAGGATTGGAAAACATAATAGGACTCCTTCTTATTCAAGTTTCTTTCGACCACGCCCTTTTGATTCATATAAGGCACTGGATTCTCCGGACGAACCGGCGTCGTGAAATCCTTGAACGGCCAATATGCCGTACCGGTTAACCAAGGCATGGTTTCTTGTTCCTTCAGGTGCCAATCAATGAGGTTCACGATATAGCTCTCACTCCAATCGCCATCTTTTGATACTCTCGCCGGCCCGCCGAACAGCGAGGCATCGCCTGCGCGCTCATCGGCCGAAGTACTGCGCATCACTTCCGAAAGCCCCTCATCCGGTGTCTCTGAATGTCTGCGCGCATGGCTATCGCCTCCCCATTCTACATGCAGGAAGTGGTTAACACGCTCGAATTCCGTTCTACTCGCAGTTTTGTAATCGGTATATACCCCACGATACCAACCTGCCCAAATGGAAGGCGAATAGACATCTACAATATCCTTACAGAAGTCGCAACGGCGAATTGCCGTCTTTCTGGAGTCATCAAGTTTATGAGAAAGCTGATGTAGCTCGGTCATAAAGGTTCTTATCTTCTGCTGGTCGAACTCATTAAAGTCGCCAGGCCAATCATTCTCGTTTCCAAGGCCCCAAATAATAACAGATGGATGATTATAATGCTGCTCAATCATATTGGTCAGCATACGGCGAGCTTGCTCCTGATAGACAGGTCCGCCCAATCCGCCTCTACACCATGGAATCTCTTCCCAAACCAATATCCCCAGCTGGTCGCAGGCTTCCAAAACGATCCTAGACTGCTGATAATGTCCTAGTCGTATGAAGTTTACTCCCATCGCCTTCATCATCCGCATCTCTTGCCATATCTGCTCCTCGGTCATCGCTTGCCCCACGCCTGCATGATCCTCATGCCGATGCGTACCACGTAGCAATAATCGCTCTCCATTCAAATGAAATGGACCCGATGCAACAAATTCAAAAGAACGGAATCCAATATGCTCTTTTAAAATAGCTGTATCCTTTCCTACGATTGCCGAAATCTCCACACGATAAAGATTCGGCTGGTTGGGACTCCATAGATTAGGATTGGATACAGCAAGAGCGTCAAGATTGAAATTACCATCATTTGAAATCGAAACAGTTTGTTTCTTATTAATAATTTGCTTCCCTTTCGGATCAAAGATCTTTGTTTGCAAAGTCGCTTCCTTTACACCCACAGGATTCCAAAAGCGCCCTTTGAGTGTCACCTTAGCACCCTTTAAATTAGTCTCAAGGTTGATTTCCGAGAAGATATGTTTTACCGATAACTTCGGAGCGTATACTAAGTTGACATAACGATACAGCCCTCCAAACAACGTAAAGTCCGAAAGGTCTGAAGGTATCATCTCCAGATCTCGCGAGTTATCTGTTCGAATCAATACAGGCACTTTGCCATTGAAGCGCTTGGCATCTTCCGACGCTTTAAACTTGGCTACCGCATCTGTAATATCCGCATACCACTCATCATATCCACCCACATGTTCTGTCACCAACTGATCATAGACATAGACCTTACTCTTCTGTCCAGCCCCTTCGAAATGTAAAATAACACGTCCGTCGGCATAAGGATTATTAATTGAAAGGTTGGTTCTATACCATGCCGGACCCTGATAATAATTCTCATGTGGATTCACCGCATCGGTAGCATTGTAGGTATGTGGCAATTGCACTTTGGACCATATAGGTACAGACTCCGGCGCACCGGCAGGAACAGGACGATTCCCTTCCCATATCCCCCCAAGATCAGAGCGCAAAAACTCCCAATCCTTGATGAGCCGCTGACTCGTCTGAGCCTGCAGATTCCCAACAATGGAAAGCCCGATTAATAGAATAAACGATAGATAAGTTTTTCTCAGCATATTAAATAGGTTCTAAATCAGTAGAACGAAGATGCATGCTGAACGGAATTTTCAGGTGTTCATATCGGTTTAAAAGGGGGAGTATTTGTTCATAAAGCTTTACAAACAATATTTAAACCCGATAAAACGGCTATTCTACAAAAAATAAAGAGAGAGCTCTTTTTAAAAGAACTCTCTCTTCATTTTATTATTCTATGTTTAGTAATCTACTAATTCTTATGCGTGTGCTTTATCTTTCTTGCCGAATAATGCTTTGCCGACAGTCACCAAGCCTAAAGCAAGCAGACCACCAACAATTGCTGCAGCAATAGATTTAACAATGCCCGGCAGGCTAGGCAACATATGGTGCAAATAGTCGATATTATGAACGAAGATATCTCCCGATACCATCAATAAAGCAATCGTTCCGATAACGCCTAAGGATTTAATCACAAAGGGTAATAATTTCACTAGCGCATGCCCGAACTTAGCGGCAAATCCTTTATCGTTAGAACGCTTGATCAGGCTATAACCCATATCGTCCATGCGGACAATCAGCGCCACAATTCCATACACACCGACTGTTGCAATGATAGCGACTACTGAAACGGTCAGAATCTGAATCGGCAATGATTGGTCTAATACCGTTCCTAAGGCGATGATCACAATCTCTACCGACAAGATGAAGTCAGTTGTAATAGCCGATTTTATCTTCGCGTTCTCCGCAATCTCACCCTGCTCCACATTCTTTTGGATAACCTCGTGCCCCTCTTTCTTGCGATGAAACAGGTAGTGCACTATCTTTTCCACACCCTCATAAGCAAGGTAAAAACCACCGAGGATCAAGATATACTTAATCGCTATCGGGAATATGGCATTCAGAATCAAGGCAATTGGCACAATGATCAGCTTATTGATAAAAGAGCCCTTGGTGATTGCCCATAGCACCGGGATTTCTCGCGTTGCTAAGAAACCTGTTGCCTTTTCTGCATTAACAGCTAAATCGTCTCCTAAAATACCCGCCGTCTTACGTGTTGCCAACTTGCTGGCTACCGCCACGTCGTCCATTAATGCAGCGATATCATCCAATATTGCAAATATGCCTGATGCCATAGTTATTAATTATCTTTTACATTTCTAAAATAGAATTAATTTAGAAATGTTTGAAATAAAATAACAAAGGACGGTATTTATCTAGTTCAACCTGCTTACTTAAGCCCTATTCCACTTCTTGCACTTTACTTTTCCGGAACTCTTTCATAGATGCCGGCTCTCTACTTTCAAGCTCAGCAAAATCCACAACGCCTGTCTCTTTTGCCCAATTCGCATAAGCTTGTGCCAAGCGCGACACGACTTGCTCATGCTTAGCCGCTACATTTTTGGTCTCGGTTGGGTCAGTCTCCAAATCATACAGCTCACAAGTTTGCGAAGGCCAGGTCGAAACCAACTTCCACTTTCCTACCCTCGCGGCTCTATTCCCCGCTCGCTCCCAAAACAAACCTTCCTGCCGCTGCACCTGTTGGCTGTCGCTCGTAAGCAAGGGTAGCAAACTCTTACCAGCAAGCGCATTCACTTTCGTGTCTTTATAAGCTTCCGGATACTTCGCCTTCGCCAGTTCATAAAATGTAGGTGCCAAGTCGATAATATGTCCGGTTCCTTGCTTGATATTCCCCTGCTGAATTCGTCCCGGGAACCAAGCGATAAATGGCGTATTGATTCCACCTTCATACATGTAGTCTTTGAAAGCCTTAAACGGCGTGTTGCTCGCATAGGACCAATTCTTACTCTGCGATTCATACGAAGTCACTGTTCCAATAGCCCCCTTATTTCTATCAGACCCTTGATGCCAGCGAACCAAATCTTCAGCAGGTGCACCATTGTCAGAAAGGAAGACAATAAGCGTATTATCCAGTTGTCCGTTCTTTTCCAAGCGGTCTAAGAGCTCTCCGATGCTTTGATCCAAGCGATAAACCATCGCTGCGAATATTTCCATTTTCTTAGCCCAACCAGCCCGTTGTTCCCCGGTCAGTTTCTCCCAATCATACAGGTCGCGATCAGCAACCGATGGGGTCAGTCCTGCCGGTATCAAACCAATTTCCCGTTGTCTCTTTAGCCTTTGCTCCCTAAGAATCGACCAGCCCATATCATATTTACCTTTAAAACGGGCGATATCTTCCTTTGGAGCTACCAGCGGCCAATGGGGAGCCGTGTGGGCTAGGTACAGAAAGAAAGGCTCTTGTCGACTCTTGATACTATCCAAGAAACTTATAGCATTCCGTGTGATCAAGTTGGTCGAAAAGGTTGCTTGCGTTGGATAGCCCTCCGCATCTGTTTCAGGGGTTCGCAAGCCCGGGGCTCCGGAGTTTGCATTCTTATCATCGCGAGGATAGACGTAGTCAAATCCCCGTTCCCAAGGATAACTTTGTCCTTTCCCCGACACATGCCATTTACCTGAGGTTAGCGTGATGTAGCCATTCTCTTTAAGCACCTCAGCAATGGTTAAGGACTCCTTGTTCAGATAGCCTTGGTATGCCGGGAGTCCCAGGTCATTTGAAAAGTAACCGACGCCCGCCTTATGTTGATATTGTCCGGTCAACAGCGATGCTCTGGTGGGCGCACAGATGGAGTTGTTATAAAACTCGCGAAGACGAAGCCCTTCTTTCGCTAGGCGATCTAAATTAGGGGTCGGTATTTCCGACCCGTATGATCCCAGATCCGAATAACCGAGATCATCTGCCAGGATCAATATAATATTTGGTCTTTTATCTTGCGCCCATACCGATAGCGAAAGAAGAATCAGCACTGTGTTTAGGAAAATGTTCTTTCTGTTCATAATGTTAATGATTTGTCCAATCTGGATGTTGTTTCAAATTAGGGTTAAGGTTTAATTCACGTTGTGGCGTAGGAAAATGCAGATGTCGAGCAGAAGCATTATTCTTACCCGCGGCTTTCAGCTTGGCGACGTAGTAGTCCGCACCGCGCCTCACTAGGTCAAACCAACGCTGATACTCATAGACCAGCTCTTTACGTCGTTCTTCAAAAACCGCCTCCCGAAAAGCATCTTTATTAATGCTAGTCGTCAGCAAACTAGCCTTCGCGCGCCTACGTAACGCGTTCAAGGCGTCTTTTGCAATAGCAGTAGGTCCATTTAATTCATTTTCTGCCTCCGCATAGATCAACAGCACTTCCGCGTACCGGATAATGGGCAAGTTTTTCGAAGATTGGTTTTGATTGCCTATAACCGATTCATCGTAATACTTATTGAACTGCGGCGTGGGAAGGGCATAATACTTACCGTCGACTGGCGATACTTTTCCGAGCGTAAAAGTCACAGCAAGGCGTGCGTCCGTTTTTTCGAACGCCTCGTACAAGCCCCCCTGCACATGTAGTGCATCCGCATAATCGCCATTGATCCCGGGGATATCAGCAGGTGCTGAGCGCCCTGCCAGAGCATTGCCCTGATAGCCTACATTCCCCTTAAACTGCGCCGAGAAAATATGCTCCTTGCCATTCTTCTTCTCTACATGGAACACATCGGCAAAGTCCTCAAATAGCTCATAGCCCTCCTGCTCAACCACCTCTGCAGCCTTAGCTTTCGCCTTCGCATAGTCTTTCTGCGTCAAATAAACCTTTGCCAACAAGCTTTTTGCAGCACCAGAACTCGCGCGCCCTCTGTCTGTATCGCTATAAGCTTTATAATTTGGTAAAGCCTCTGCTGCCTGCAAATCAGCGATAATTTGTGTGTAGACCTGCGCCTCCGTACTTTTCGTCACCTGCAACTCCTCTTTACTTAGATTTGCTATGGGCTGCAACTGCAACGGAACATCGCCAAACCAACGCACTAAATTGAAGTAATGCAAGGCGCGCAAAAATCTCGCTTCCAATATTAAACGCTTCTGAATCGTCGCGTCGATCTTATCGGCTGGAATCTTTTCTATCGCAACGATATTAAGATTAGAAGCATTGATGGCATCATAACTTTGCTTCCATAATTGTTCCATGCGATCATTCGAAGCATCATGCGTTAAATTACTGATGGCTCTTACATGAGCATTCCGCGCACGCGGACCCGCCTCATAGTCGTCGGTTGCCATCTCTACGCCAATCTGAAACAAGCCATTATACAGGGATTGCCCCGACTCATATAGTTTTCTATAGGTTCCGGTAACCGCTGCAACAGCCTGTGCTTCGTCGAGATAGAACTGCTCATTCACGAGAATAGCACGAGGCTGCTCGTCCAACTTCGAGCAAGCAGAAGCAAGCAGGGAAAACAATAGGATAATAGGTAGATATCTTTTTCTCATGACAGGATATTAAAAGGTTAATGAAAGCCCAAGCGACAAGGTCTTCGCCACAGGATAGATTCCAGCATCGGTTCCAATCTGTACATTGCTGCCCGAGGTTACCTCCGGGTCAAAGCCGCGATAGTTCGTCAAGGTCAATAAGTTTTGTCCGACAAAGTAAACTTGTGCCTGATCAAGATGGGCTGAACTCAGCCAAGTTTTAGGTAAGGAATAAGCAAATCGTAGGTTCGCCAAACGAATGAATGTTCCCGACTCGACAAATTGATCGGAGAAGATGGGTGCAGGATCAAGCTTTGCCCGAGGATAGACCTGCGAAGGATTATCCGGAGTCCAACGATCTAAAGCATCAAGCGATGCGTTCTGCTGCCCGGTAAACATCTCCAGGTTCTGCCTATTGATATTCAAAATCTGATTACCGACCGTACCTTGTATCAAGAAGCTCAGGTCAAAACCTTGATAGGATAAATTATTGCTGAAGCCGAAGATAAAATCAGGTTGTGCATTTCCAATGATCGCGCGATCACTTGCTGTAGTGAACTTGCCGTCGCCATCAATATCTTTATATAGACGATCGCCAGTCTTAGGGCTTGCATTTCCTGTATAAACTCCCTTAGTAGATTCTTCACCCACTTGCAGAATACCATCCGTTACGGTTCCATAGAATGTGCCTAATGGCTTTCCCACAGCGATCAGGTAATTCCCGCTGATGTAGCGATCCGATCCATCGCCAATCGACAACACCTTGTTTCGGTTGAAAGAAATATTAAGATCCGAATCCCAATTAAATGCTCCCTGTATGTTTTTGCTCTTGAGGCTCAGCTCCACGCCCTTGTTGCTTACCGAGCCGAAGTTCTGCAAAGAAGTTGCGTAGCCCGAGGTCCAAGGAATTTCCACGCTGAGCAGCAAATCTTTTGTGCGCTTGTAATAATAATCGGCAGATAGTTGTATGCGATTTTGCAGGAAAGTCAAATCTATACCCGCATCATATTGATAGGTTGTTTCCCAGCCTAACTCGGTATTCGGCACACGTTGCGAGGCGAATCCTGTCTGCACCGCATTACCAAAGTAATAGTTCAACGCATAGAGTGTCGCGAGGGACTGGTACTGACCGATCTCCTGATTTCCTGTTGCCCCGAAGCTAGCGCGAACTTTCAGATCATTGATCGTCGGCAATAGGCCGGCAAAGAAATCTTCTTTGCTCGCCCGCCATGAAAAGGCTAGGGATGGAAAATTACCCCATTTATTATCACTTCCGAAACGCGAACTGCCGTCGCGACGGATGCTTGCGGAAACATAATATTTATTGGCATAATTGTAATTTACGCGGCTCAATAGGGAGTGCAATACCCAGTCGTAGGCATCCGAGTTAGGGCGGATTAAGACCGACCCGCTTTGCAGGCTGTTATAAAGAAGTTCATCGGTCACAAAGCTTGAAGCGCCGGCATTAAACAAGTTCGTTCTGCTTTCCTGTTGCGTAAAACCAAGCAGCACGTTCAGGTCATGCTTCCCAAAGCTCTTATTGTATGTTAGGGTATTTTCGTTCAACCAAGCTTGATTCTCTAAGTTCCCCAAGTTGGCTGTCCCTTTGGTTCCTGCCCCCTCAAAAATATATGACGGTAGATAAAATTTATCATTTCTATTGCTCAGGTCTACTCCAAATAATACTTTAGCAGACAGACCTTTTAACAACTCGTACTGCGCATAGGCAGTTCCAAGCACGCGCAGATTATTCGATTGATTACTGGTTTCCAGTAGTGTTGCGATAGGATTCGCAAAAATGTTCTCGAATGGATTCCGTAGCGTATATGAACCATCCGCCTCATAGATCGTTGCTGTTGGCGGCATAATCAATAAGGAATTGATAATGCCCGTCGGAGCGATCTGCGAATTCGTTTTATTAATGGTTAGATTGGCGGAAACATCCAACCGCTCGAATGGCTTAGCATGCAGGTTGGAACGAAAACCCAGTCGACGGAAGTCTGTATTGACCACCACGCCTTCCTGATCCAGGTAATTGGCGCCTAAATAATACTGAATTCTTTCTGCTCCACCCGTTAATGATAGCTGATGGTTCTGCACCGCTCCCACTCGGAAAGCTTCGTTTTGCCAATTGGTACCCTCGCCGAGTTGGCTAATCTGCTCTTCCGATAAATATTGGTATTTCCCTCTGCTCGGGTTGGTATCATACAGTGTTTCATTCCGTAGGCGGGCAAAGGATGGCGCATCCAACACATCGATTTGTTTAACGACAGATTGCCAACCTTTACTTCCATCGTAGTTAAGCTGTACGCGACCTGCCCTTCCCTTCTTCGTACTGATGATTACCACACCATTCGCACCGCGAGAGCCATAGATCGCGGTTGCCGCCGCATCCTTCAGCACTTCGATGCTTTCGATATCGCTAGGATTAATACTCGCTAAGGGGTTGATCGGCGTCCCGCTGTTAACACCAGTACTTTCCGACTGATTGTACACTGGAAAACCATCGATTACATAAAGCGGTTCATTGCCTCCTTGAATGGATGCTCCGCCCCGAACACGGATACTAACGCCTGCGCCGGGTTGCCCGGAGGTCTGCGTAACTTGTACGCCAGAGATAGCACCTTTTAGCGACTGATCGACAGAGCTTACTTTTTGTTTCAAAAAGCTTTCCGGAACGGAAGCTACTGCCCCTGTCAGATCACGGCGTCGCTGTGTGCCATAGCCGACAACGACAACCTCATCCAGATCTTCCGAAGCTGGACTTAACAGGATTTCTGTAGGTGATACTTCGATTACTAAATTCTTCGTCTTATAACCGAGGAAGCTGACTTTGATCGTAAAGGGCAGCTTCTGTCCGGTAACAAATTGAAAGCGTCCTTCTTGATCGGTTTTCACCGCGTGGGTGACTGCATCAAGCTGTATGGTGACCCCTTCAATAGGTTGTCGGGTCAAGGAATCAAGAACAACACCTTCTAAAGATGCGTTGATGATAGGTTTGGGTTTATCCTGCGCGTGCAGCGAGACATTGAACAAGCTGAACGCCCATAGCAATAAACTGAAATACCGAAGTACTCCAATATTTTTCATATGTTTGCTTTAGTTTAATAGTGAATACTTACAAGTGCCAACGCCAATTGAAAACTTGTTTCATTATTGAATTCGAGGGAAGCGTTGCTTCCCTTTTTTCTTTTTAGGGAATGAACTAAAGACACATTCGCATACCAAAATGCGCAGAAAGATGAGATTGTTTGAAAGGAAAAAATGCTTGTTTAGATAGATTGTTTTTCATTGAGAATGATTTAGTTTAATAAATAATTTACTTGCTGTTACCAACGCCAATTGAATAACTTTTGACAAATATAACAGGAATAGAAAATAAAGTCTACTATTTTAGTAGATTATTTTTAAAACAATATATATACAGCTGATTTACAGAGTTATAAATTACAAAACAGAGAAACAGTCAGGAATATTAATATTAGAACTGTTGTATAAAAGTTTCCAATTTGGAAACTTTTACTTATTTTTACTCTGCGTTATGATTATCCTGAAATTGGAACTTCTAGATCGTTTCAAAAAGAAACATGCGAGCAGCAGAAAAGGGATTGACGCTTGGATTATTCTAGTCAGAAGTGCACAATGGTTGAAAAGCCAGGACATCATTGACGATTTTCCAACAGCAAAGATTATCAGTGCAGATAGGGCTCGTTTCAAAATTGTTGGCAATAAATTCCGATTAATTATTGAAGTCGCCTATAAAGACGGTTATGTGGACGTTCGCTTTATTGGAACCCATGCAGAATATGATAAAATAGATGCAAAGAACATTTAGTTATGTGGTATTTATTAGAAAATGATAGTGAATATAAAGATGCCCTTAAACGATTTGAAGAAATCAAATATTCAAAGCGCGGTACGGTTGAACATAAAGAAAAGATGCTTTTGGTTACCTTGATTTCAAATTACGAAGTCAAAAAATACCCTATTACAGAAATTGACCCTATTGAAATGATTAAAATCCGAATGAAAGAATTCGGATATTCGGCATCTCAATTAGGAAACAAAAGCACCGTTAGCAAGATCCTGAATTATAAACGACCACTCACCTTGTCTATGATACGGCATCTCTCGAAATTATTGAAAATCCCATCTGATTTCTTAATCCAAGAGTATCAATTAAAGCCTTAAAGTACTTTTTCAGAAATAGTAGTTAGTACTTAGTAGTTAGACCCGATCCTGTTCATCCTCAAATCCTTCCTTTCCCAGAAATAGTATTTAGTAGTTAGTACTTAGTAGTTAGACCCGATCCTGTTCATCCTCAAATCCTTCCTTTCTTGGTTCAAAACAAACTTTACACCCTTTCCTTTTCAAAACAACACCTTCCTTGAATCCTTCCTTTCCTGGTTCAGACAAACCATCTAAATACCTACGTCAAGCCACTCCCAAACTTCAACCCTTATTGACCCTAATCAAACCCAATCCCGAGCGGTTCTGATTTGGGTTATAAAGGGTTTTGAAAGGGTTATGAAAGGGCTTTAAGCAGACTAAGGCTCGTCAGATTGTCGACTAAAAAAAATAAGCGATCCTGAGGGGACCGCTTTATTTTTAGGTTTAGAATCGAATTACATCGTTTATCTTAATGTTTTGGCTTTTGCCAAAGCTTCTGTTGTTATATAGTATTTCGTAAGCATATAGGATTTCTCCCATTCTGGCATCTCCCCCGTGCGAACATAATCGAAGAACTTGTTAGCGACATGGGCAAAATGCTCTTCATGTCCTTCCAATAAATCTGCCGGCACCTCAATCACATAGCCTTTACCTTCTGGTTTGAGCATTAACCCCTTGTATTTACTTGCTATGGTCTCAAAACCCGCCGTTATTGCTTTTTTGTCATCTTCTGTAAATCCGGTAGCTGCAGCCGGTTCAATGTATAAACGTGGTTTATAATTCTGCTCTTTGCCCTGTTTTATGGAAACAATAGAGCGGGTTCCGCGAATTTGGGAAAGATGGGTATCACCGGATCCCTCGGGAGCCTGATAATTCCATTGTACCGCCACCTTGCTGTGTACTCCCTTTAGGGAATAATTTATCTCGCCATTCGCATATACATTTAGCGTATCGTTTTTGACATCCTTTTGCAGGAAGCTAGGAAATGCGGCGTCGCCAGTAGATTGCTTGAACTGTGCTAAGCTAATTTTCGTAGGATAGCGATTTGCGTTTAGAACTTCAACGTCTGCTTTGTAATCAAATACGTTTTCTGGAAAGAGTTGCCATTGAATCAAGTCGATGGAATGTGTCGTGACATCCACAATGCCTTCCCCCTCCTGCTCTACATCATAATACCAATCTGGGCGAATCAAAGGCTTGCCGGAAACCTCCTTATAGAAGTGATGTACCGAATTCTTGATGATGGCCGGATTCTCTAGGGTACCCTTCTCCAATGTTCCAAATAAGTCGGCATTGTGTATTAATTCCTTTTGCAGAATGGAAAAAATATTATAACGCTCGGTCATGATATCATAAAGCATCACTTTCTTCTCTTTCGCGACATCAAAGGCGTCAATCAGCAGGTTGAATCCGTCTTTATTGATCGCCATCGGCTTGTCCGAAAGCACATTCAGCGCAGCAGAAACAGATTTATGAATATAGTCTGTCTTACGCTTATTGTTACCTGCCAACACCACAATGTTTCCAGGCTTCTCTTCCAGCATTTTCTCCAAAAAATCAGCATTGATATAGGATTCGACCTTCCAACTTGTTGGGCTTTCCTCACGAATATTATACCCGTTCAGCAAGGCCAAGTGTGCTGAAACGCCTAATGACTTAGGTGCATAGACATAGCATACGGAGTCTATGCCCGGCAACATGCTCTTTTGGATCAGAGACGCGTGGAAATGACCGGGATCTAGTGTCATCAGCGTTAGTTTGTCCGATGATGTTTCTTTTTCGCTTTTACAGGAATTTAAAGTAGCAATGACAAGCAAGGCGATAGCTAATTTTTTCATTTTGAAATTAGTTTAAATGCGCGGCACTATCCTTATCGATGAACAGGGATACCTGTGGATGTGTCCGCAAAATACTAGATGGTATTTCCGTTGTAATTTCTCCAGTGAGGGTCGCATGCACTGCTGCCGCTTTAGTACTACCGGGCACCATACAGAACAAACTTTCTCCAGCAAATAAAGCCGGTACGGTCAGCGTAATGGCATGCGTTGGCACTTCTTCCAAAGTGAGGAAGCATCCGTCGTTGACCTGCTGTTGGCGACTGGTCAGATCCAAGTCGACCAATTTTACATAGTGCGGATCAGCGAAATCTGCTAAATGGGGTTCATTGAATGCAATATGTGCGTTTTCACCTATTCCCAAGCATACGATATCAATCGGCGCTTCTTTCAACAGTGCTTCATAGCGTTCGCATTCAGCTTGCGGATCGGCGGCGATGCCATTGATGAAATGAACTTGCCCGATATTTACTTGATTGAAAAGATTTTGTTCTAAAAAGCTAGCGAAGCTTTGCGGATGTGCCTTTTCGATGCCGACATATTCATCCATATGGAAAGCAACTACGCGAGACCAGTCTATCCCCTCGTCCGTACGTAGACAAGCCAGGGTTTCCAGCTGCGAGGGGGCTGAAGCAAATATCATGCGTACAATCCTATCGGGCGTTTTCTGTAGTTCCTTAATTCGTGCTGCCGCTTTTTTTCCGGCATACAAACCTAGCTCCTCTCTATTTTCAAAAGTGTACACTTTTAGTGTACCCACTTCTAGTTCTTTAACATCCATAGGTTTAGATAAATTTAGATTAACGGTTTTATTCTTATTAGTGTAGGTACCCGATGGGAAAGCAAAGCAGCAAGGTTTTTACTGCTTTGCCATCGGACTTCCTAATTCTTATAAAATTGTTGGTTTTCGCGATGTATAATATCAATCGGCATGAAATATTCTTTTTCCTGATCCTCTTCAAACATCAGAAAACGATACAACGCCTTGATTCCGCGGTATGCCTGCTCCTGTGGTTTCTCACAGATCAGAAAATCAATCATCCCTTGATTTAAGTATGCTATATTGTTCGGCAAAAAGTCATATCCTATGAGCAAAATATCATTCTTTCCTATCTCCTGCAGAAATTTTGCAACAAGGGCGACCCTGGAATTCGTAACGAATATAAGATGCAAATCAGGGTTTGACTTGACGATTTTGGCTAAGGCTTTCTTGACCGCAGCGTAGTTGGTGTCGTATAGATTTTCTTTAATGATATTTCGCGGGTTGTTCTCGTTGAAATAGTTCATAAAGCCCTCCTGCTTACGTAAGATGTGGTGATCGGAATCAATGTCTTTCGCAATATTCAAGAGTAGAATCTGATCGGTTTCCTTCGTCAGGTATTGAATCAGGTGTGCCGCAGTCTGTCCGCTATGGAATAGGTTTGGGCCAAAATAGCTCAAGCTCTTCTGTTGCGGGATGTCCGAGTTGATAAAGACAAATGGGATATTCCTGCGTTTGCATTCTTCAGTAAAGGCCACTGCCTCGTCAACAAAAGCTGGCGCTAAAAGTAGTCCATCGATATCCGTTTGCTTCAAAATGTTCTTGGTCTGCTCGATAAACGATTGCTTATCGTTCATGTCGTAGAAAAACTTCGATACCTTCACGTTATAGAGCTTAATCTCGTTCTCTGCTTGAAAAATCCCCTGCAATGGCACATCCCAGTAGTCAGTTTCCTTGGATTTTTCTGGAATCAGCGTATAGAGGTGCATCGTTTTCGACGATGCCAGTCGCCGGGCAAGGATATTGGGTTTATAATCCAACTCTTTGATAATCTCGAGGATTTTCTGTTTTGTTTTTTCCGAAACCCCCGGTCGATTATGAAGTACCCTATCGACAGTTGCAATGGACACTTTCGCTCTTCTAGCGATTTCCTTAACCCCGTTTAACTCTTTTTGCTTTTTTTCCATATATATCCAATGTACCCGTTCCTATGATTTGATCGACAATATAGCTAAATAACCAGTAAAACATATTAACTTAAAAAACATTTTTTATGCTAATTAGTAGCTTACCGCATAGCGATTGTATATCAAATTAGCCTGATGAGGCTTAACTTCAGCTTTCTGACTTCAACATACTGCCCGCCTATTAGACGCGTGGCTCCCATCCTTTTTGATATTCACGCTTCCAATATTTGTTCATAGCATCCTTATTATTAAGTATTTTCCCTGTTTTCGGATCGATATCAAGTGCTTGGCCGGTACGTTGTGCGATATTGCCCAACTGCACAAGCAGCGTACTTTGATGTCCGCCAATAATATCTGAATTTAAGGCAGAACCGTCTTTAATTGCTGAGAAAAAATTCTGAATATGAATAGCATCTAATTGCTGTGATGGATTCGTTAAACTAGTCGCTTCGACTTTTGTTGTATCACGAACTTCCTTCAGCAATTTACTGTTCAAGTCGAAAATTTGGTAGGCATTATCGCCGTTGATCTGCAAAGAACCCTTCTCGCCATAGAACACTACACCCACCGTCGCTCCGTCGGTTTTCATTCCATTGCAGCTTCTGCCTTCCCAGGTAATCATACTGTTGTTTCCAAATTCTAAACCGATGGTTTGTGTGTCTGGTGTTTGCCAATCATCCTTGTGTGCAAAGCGGCCACCAACAGAGGTCACACGCGTTGGATATTCAACCTGTAGTCCCCAGCGTGCTAAATCGACAAAGTGTGTTCCGTTGTTCAAGGCCTCGCCAGTTCCCCAATGCCAGAACCAGTGCCAGTTATAGTGAAGAATATTGTCTTTATAAGCGCGGCGCGGTGCGGGACCTTGCCACAAATCGAAGTTTAACCAGTTCGGTACGGCGACTTCTTTTCCTATTCCAATCGGCGCCCTATTGTTTGTGTACCATGTTTTCGCGAAATATGGTTTTCCGATGGCGCCATTATGCACTTCACGAATTCCTGCCGCAACATTTGGCCAAGAACGGCGTTGGTTACCCATTTGGATTACGTTTTTGTATTTCTTTACGGCTTCAATCAGCAGCTCGCCCTCATGTGGGTTATGACTACATGGTTTTTCCAAGTACACGTGCTTTCCTGCCGACGAAGCAAGAATGGCGGCAGGGGCATGCCAATGATCCGGCGCCGCAACCACTAGTGCATCCACGTCTTTATCTTCCAAGGCTCGACGGAAATCGCCTTCGGTCTTCGGCTGATGTTTTTGACGTTTCATGACTTCCGGCATACAGCGATTGATTGCTCCTGAATCGACATCGCAAATGTAGGTAATCTGTGAGTTGGGTTGCAGGGCAAAGTTATTTGCCAGCGCCTTACCACGTGCATTGACGCCCATCATCGCAATATTGATACGTTCGTTTGCTCCTATAATATTTTTATAGCTTTTTGCCGAGAATGACGGCAATATGCCTCCAAAGGTCATGGCTGTTGTGCCAATGACTGCTTTCTTGATAAAATTTCTACGAGATTCTTCCATCTTATTTAGGTTTATGATGTTACTAATGATACAGGTTTACCTTGCTGGCGCTTGCTTTCGTCTGCCGCTTCAATAAACGCGCAGATCTCTAAAGTTTCCTCAGCGGATACGGGTGGTTTTCCGGTTTCAAAGAATGCGATAATTTCCAATAAGAGGGAATCATAGCCTTTGAACTGCCCCAGGGTCGTATTTCCTTTTTCGCCAAAAACAGTACCGCCATAATCATGCTTTCCAACACGCAAGCCGCGGAATGTGCCGATGCGACCATCTTTCCATTTTCCGACTACGACGTCTGTTCCTTGGGTATGCACGCGTGTTACGCTTTCACATCCGGTACCCATCAATGCAAATAGGATTTCTATGCCGTGGATTCCATACCAGAAGAAGTCAGGGTGGTTTGGTTCTAAAGCTGCCGGACTGAACGTATCAGCACCTAACACCTTACCAACGCTGCCTCCCTTTATTTCGACTACTTTTTCCATGTAGCGCAACGATGAAGTGGAGAATACCGGAACATTATTTTGTTTCGCTAAGTCAAATATCTGTTTCGCATCTTTGTAAGAAGCCGCGATTGGTTTATCGATGAACAAGGTTTTTTTAGCTTTGATAACCGGTATGGCTTGCTCTAAATGCACCCTGCCGTCGTTGCTTTCTAATAAAACCACGTCTACCTTTTTCAATAGTGCATTAATATCTTTAACGATCTCAACACCATACTTCTTTACCTCTTCGATGTATTTCGGAACGCGCTCGATAGAGGATGGAATATCCTTACTACCTTGTGCTACAGCCGCCACCACCTTATACCCTTTAAATCTTGGGTCAGGATTTTCTCCATTTAAGGATTTGGTGAATGCCGTCGCATGCGACGTATCTAATCCGATAATTCCGACGCGCTTTCCTTTTTGTACAGTGGAAAGACCTTCAAAGAATTTGGTATTTGGACCGAGCATGCCGATTCCGAGCGAGGCCATTGCGGTAGTTTTTATGAAACCTCTTCTACTAACATCATTTTTCATAGCTATTTAAGTTTAAGGTATTTCTGTTTATCAGCTGTTGGAAGGTTAAAATGCCGTACATTAAATGCCGCGGATGATGATAGTTTTCTATCCTTGTTCCCTCCTCTTGTCGATTCATCTGCCTATTTCCGTTGATTTTCCAAGGGCGATAGCGCAAATGATTAAGTATAAAATGTTGCTGCAAATACTGCAGTGTGTTCTGAAAAGTATCGTATGCCCATGCGTCAGCACGCTCCTCCATTAAAAGCAGGCATCCGACCATAACTTCCTCTTGTGCCCAAAGGACTTTGTCTAGGAGGAACCTATTTTCCTTCGCATGATCCAAGCAGTGAAAGAAACCACCAAACAGGTCGTCCTTCGCTACCTCTACATGAAATTTAAAGCGAGAGGCGGCAAGATCGAAGAGTTCCTGATCCTGTCGGCGCTTCGCCTCGTCCATAATCATCCACAAGGTTTCAATTGCATGACCGATGTAGACAAACTGGTCTAAAGTTTCGCCAAGCGCGCTGCCCGTTTTGCTTCGCAGCTCGGCCATGAGATTCAATTCTGCATCATAGTGCTTCTGAAGCAGGGCTTCCAAACAATAATCTGAAATCTCTTCGAGTTCCGCATCGTCTTGAAGACGCAGCAGGGTTGTACATAAGTGCAATACAATCATGTAATGCCCCAATATCTCCTCTGCTTCGGGATAATCTTTCGTAGGTGAATACTCCAAAAGATAACGATATTCTTTGGTTTGATAAAGCGCAAAAGCTTCTTGTAGGATATTTTTTGCTTCGAGCCAGGCATCTTGTTCGCCACTGGCATCAGAATAAGCGGCCAGCGCTTCTGCGACGAAGAGATTTCCGTAGATATCCCCTTCTCTTTCTTTCAGGTCATTTCCTTCCCTGTCGTAAGACCAAGGCCAGAAATGTGCCTGTGTATCTTTTGCCCGATACAGAAGCTTCAGCGTTTGTTTTGCACGCTCCAAATACAGCGGATTCGAATCTAATACTTTGTACAGATAGGAATAGACCCAGGTGCCTCTCGCATCATACCAAGTGCGCTTATGACTGCTACGTTGTTCGCCATGGTAGCTGGTATTCCAAAAGTAGCCGCCATGTTCCTGATCATATAGGTATTCATTGATAAAAGGCAGGTAGTCTTCGAACAGGTACTTTTTATACTGTTCGAGCATCTCATTTAGCGTTCCATTGTTGAACGCCGTCTGCCTATTTATCTGTATGCTATTCATTTTTATAGTATTATTCTTCGTTGATAGCTTCTAAGAGTTTCTCCGTCTTCTCAGGTACCGGGCTTTTAACCACAAATGCGTAGCCGATATAAAGTACCAGCGACGTAATCAGTGGTCCGGCTAACTCGACCGCCAATCCTGTACCTCCGATGAGCTTTAGGATGACGAAGGTTGCTAAACCTCCGATGATAGAGAGCAGTGCCGCTGTACTCCCGCTGTGTCTGAAATAGGGCAAAAGACCGAGAATCATCGGGATGGAAATAGGGCCTAATAATGCTGCGAACCAGGATATAATAAGACCAATAACACCACCGAATGTCTGTGCGTTGAAGGCGATAATGATGGTTAAAACCAGAAAACTAAAGGTCGTGATACGTGCCGTGAGCAACATTTTCTTCTTATCAAATGTCTTCACTTTCTTAATCATTACGGGCAGTATATCACGTGTAATCACGGAAGAGATGGTATTTGCATCCGATGAGGTCATTGATAATGTTGTCGAGAATAACGATGCAACTAACAAGCCTAGAAGCCCCGGAGGTAGAAACTCCATTGCCATTAAGGAATAGGACGTCTCCGGTTTTTCTAAATTCGGGAAGAATATAGGCGCAGCGAACATCGGGTAGAAAAGGATTAATGGCCAAACAAGGTAAAGGATTGCGGAAAGGATGGCCGCCTTTTTGGCGTCTTTGCCCGACGGGGATGAAATAAAGCGCGTCGCGAGGTTCCAGGTTCCGCCACTGTAGCTGAAGAAGTTGATCACTAAAAATGCCATCGCAAAGCCTACCGTATAGGGCGAGTTGAAAAAATTGCTATTTTCCGGCGGCAGACGATCCCACATGGTAAACACGCCGGATGCCCCGTCGCCCAAGTGCATTAAGACTACGAAAAACATGACTAAGCCGGAAGCTACCTGGATGAGAAATGACATGAAGTCGTTTAGTACATCGGCCCACAGGCCTCCTAAGGTCACATAGAATAAGGTCACTACCCCGGAAAGAATAATACCTGTAACGATAGGAACGCCCATGAACGCGTTTAATAAGATCCCTACTGCTGCCCATTTAGCTCCAACATCAAATAACTTAACAATTACTCCGCACCAAGCCATTAATTGTTGAACTGGCAGGTTGTACCGAGTCGCTAAGTACTCTGTTGGCGATTGTATACCGGTTTTTGTTCGCAGCCTTGCCCATCGGGGTGCAATAAAGACGATTGTTCCGATCATGGCAATTGCAATCGTCAAAGCCCACCAAACGTACATTACAAATCCGTGGGTGTAGGCGATAGACGCATACGCCACGAAAACTGCGCCGCTATAGCCGGAGACGTGATGTGATATTCCCGACAACCACCAAGGGAGCTTCCCTCCTGCGGTAAAGAAGTCGGCGGATGAAGATACCTTGAAGTAACTGTAGATACCGATCCCAATCAAGAGAATGAAAAACACGACAATGACGATATAATCAATGGGCTGCATAAGGCTGATAATAATTTAAATTATAATTGTAGATGCGTGCGACAGCGCTGTCTTACTGTGTACGTACCCGAATATAAGATTAATTTGAAAAGCTTGCAAGATATTTTTGAATTTATTTTTAAATTTACTTTGGCTTCGAAATACAAGATAGGTATTTACAAGCTCATCTACAATATTGAAAATCAGAAAAGTACAAAAAGCATGACCCCTATTGAATATATTCAAAAGCAGGATAAGCATATCCTAGAAAAAGTCGTTCAATGGCGCCGACACCTACATCAGCATCCGGAGCTGTCTTTTGAGGAAAAAGAGACAACAAAATATATCGCTTCAGTGCTTGATGAAATGGGTATTCCCTATGAACAGGTTTCCCCTACGGGACTTATTGGGTTTATTCGTGGGAATGGTTCGTCCGAAAAAAGTGTCGCACTACGAGCCGATATTGACGCATTGCCCATTACGGAAGAGAACCAGCATGGGTATGCTTCTTTAAATAAAGGCGTGATGCATGCATGCGGTCATGACTTTCATAGTTCGAACCTGTTGGGTGTTGCTTATTTGCTGAATGAGATTAAGCACACTTTGAATGGAAATGTGGTTTTGATCTTCCAAGCGGCAGAGGAAAGAATTCCAGGCGGAGCGTCGGCGATCGTGGCGTCCGGTATTCTGGATCGCTATCATGTTCAAAAAGTAATTGGGCAACATGTGTCGCCACAGTTGCCATTGGGGACTTTCGGTTTTAAGTCGGGATATGCGATGGCATCCAGTGATGAGATCTATATTGATATTATGGGGCGAGGTGGGCATGGCGCTCAACCGCAGCTGAATATTGATCCGGTTATTATCTCGGCGCAGTTATTAGTTGCTTTGCAACAAGTCGTTTCCCGCTATGCTGACCCCAGGATTCCATCTGTTCTATCCTTTGGAAAAGTAATTGCGGATGGCGCAGCGAATGTAATTCCTTCGACGGTGCATTTAGCGGGGACTTTCCGGACGACCGACGAACAATGGAGAGCATCGGCACTAGCGAAAATTGAGAATATGATCGTTCAGACCGTAGATGCTTATGGTGCTTCGGCAAAGATCGAAATAAAGCGAGGCTATCCAACCTTATATAATGACCCTGAACTCACAACCGAAATACAGCAGCTTGCGACCAATCTATACGGTGCTGAAAATTGCTTATCCGTTCCGACCTGGATGGCATCGGAAGACTTCGCTTATTACGCGCAGCAGTATCCTGCTTTATTCTATTTTGTAGGAACGAGAAATGAAGAAAAGGGAATTGTTTCGGAATTACACACGCCGACTTTCGATATCGACGAAACAATTTATGAAAGATCGGTTGAGTTTATGTTTAAAGGTGCAGTTTCCGTTTTGCAGGATTTGTAAGACGGAAACTGCTCCTATAATAGGACTAAGCCTTATCTTTCGCTAGGAATGATTTGACGAACGCGTCATCATTCAATTCCGGATAATTATCGTAGACACGAGAGATCTCCTCGGCCTGCCCTTCTGACAATACTTCATCGGGATTTAGACACCAGATGCCCTTCAATAGGCCTTGACGACGCAGTACCTCATGGATACCTGGAATACAGCCATGGAAATCATGTGCAGGATCGAAGAATGCCGCATTGCTGTCTGTAACTTTCACACCTTTGCTCAATAAAGCGTTTAAATGATGATAATCTTTGGAAGCTTTCGCCTGTTTAACCTGCTGCATTAAATCTACTGCCTTTTTTGTCCATACTGCCCAGTGGCCCAATAGCCCACCGCGGAAGTCGATCGACTTGCTCAATCCATCTACCTGGAAATCATATGTTGTCAATAGGTCGGCGACGATATTGTCATCATTTCCTGTGTACATAGCGACGTCATCAGCACGCGATGAGCTTGCCAATGCGCGCATCACGTCTAAGGTCTGGTATCTATTGAAAGATGCACATTTGATAGCCTCGACGCCTTCGATCTCGACAAAGGAGCGCCAAAACTCGTAAGAGAAGATACGGCCGCCCACTGAAGGCTGTAAGTAGAACCCGAATACCGGAATAACCTGTGCCACTTTGCGCACGCGCTCCAAGATGGCTTCCTCCGTCCAGCCCTGTAGCCCTCCCATACTTAGCAATCCGATGTCATACCCTAATTCCACAGCGATTGCTGCTTCCTCGAGTGCTTGCTCTGTAGGACCGCAGATACCTGCGATTTTAAGGAAAGGACGATCTAGATTTGCTTTATCAATTTCCTCCGCAGCGAGTTCCAATACCTTGCGGAATAAATTGATATTAGGATCGCGAATCTCGAACTGCGTAGAGTGCACAGCTACCGCAACTCCGCCCGCGCCAGACTCCATATAATACCGCGTTAGGCGGCGCTGGCTTGCTTCGTCCAAAGTACGGTCTTCATTCAATGCTAATGGATGCGCAGGAAAGACCTGCCCTTCCATTAAGAAATCCTTTAATTCTTTTGTCAGCTTTTTCATTAGAATTGTCCTCCTCTTTCCTGGAAGTGCGTCGGTTTGCCGAACTCTTCGCCTCCATTTTGAATCCAAGTAGCATTAAGCTCGATCACTTCTCTGATTGTAACCTTTGGATAGCCAAATAAACGATGGCACTCGGAAGCATTATTCAATAAAGCAGTTCCTTCAGCTTCATGAACAAACTTAGCTTCCTTGCCAAATAGCTTAGCGAATTCCTTAGCGACCCATTTGGTCGATAGGGTTTCAGGACCCGTCACGTTTAATATCTTCGCCGGGGATTCACAATGCAATAACGAACGGATAGCGATTTCATTGGCATCACCTTGCCAGATCACATTCACATTCTCCGTGCGCAAATCGATAGGCTTTCCATTCCAAACGGACTTACCGATCTCCATAATCACTCCATAACGGAAGTCAACAGCGTAATTTAAACGATAAATTAGCATGGCTGTACTGTTCTTCTTAGCGAAATATTGGAATACACGCTCGCGCCCTAAGCAAGATTGCGCATACTCTCCGATAGGTTCCGGAACAGCATCCTCGTCAACACCACCCTCATTTAATTTCACAAAAGGAAGTATATTGCCTGAGGAGAAAGCAACGATTTTTGCGTTTTTGAATTTCTCAGAAACACGGCCCGGCAGATAAGTATTCATCGCCCAAGTGAAATCCTCATTACCGACAGTGCCGAATTTATGGCCTGCCAGGTAAATTACATTGGCGACATCCGGCAAATTAAACAGCTGTTCGTCGTTCAACAAATCACATGCGATGGCGATAATTCCGCTCTCTTCGACCTGGCTCTTCGCCTTCGGATCTGAGAAACGGGATACTCCATAAACTTTATTGTCTTTACCTGCTAATTTCAACGCATCTACTAAAAGCTTGCCCATGCTAACCCCCATCTTGCCTGCTATGCCCAATAGCATGATATCACCCTCAATCTGCTTTACGTCTTCCACTAATTCTTTAGAAGGTACAGCGTATTTTTCTTCCAATTTTTTTAAATCCATAACAAACATTTATGATAATACTAATACTTTAAAATTCAATACCGCTAAGCCAATTACCAACAGTAGACCCAATAGGCCAACTATCTTCTGAAACATATTATTCTTATGCTCGCCCATGATATCTTCACTGTTGGCAATCCAATAAATCGCTATTCCGGTAAATGGCACCAAGAATATCGTGACACTTTGCGCTAGTACAATAAGCTCTAGTGGAAGCTTGCTAAACAATAAGGAAATGATTGCTCCGAAAACCATGACAATCGCAATCAGCATCTTGACGTATTTATTGTTCAAGTTTCCTTTCAAGCCAATAGCGTCTCCTAGCATAGAACCTCCAAGGGCGGCATTCCCAATCAGTGAGGAGAACGAAGCGCCGAATAATCCTATCAGAAACAGGTGGCTAGCGTTCGATCCAAATAGCGGCTCTAATGCCATCGCCATTTCTGATGCCGAGTTAACTTTCAATCCTTTTGGATGAAGTACGGACGCCGCGCAGATTAACACGACTGCACTCATGATCCCTAAGATCAATATCCCGATGGTGCTACTTAGTTGTGCATGCTTATCTTCCGAGAGTGGCTCGCCTGCAACAGAACCATTCGCTTTCCTCTTTTCCTGAACCAAATAGGATTGGTAAAATGCCCCTACTAATGAAAAACAAGAAGCAATAAAGGCTACGATCAAACCAGTCGAACCGCTAGGAATATGCGGAATCAAACCATCAGCAATATGGCTGAACGAAGGCTGAATCAATAGCAATGTCAACACAAAACTGAAAAGCATCAGGATCACTAGCCCCAGCATCACTTTTTCCAATACCTGATAAAAGGATCTGAAGAACAGTAATAAGATACCCGCCAAGTTGAATACGATGATCCAGATCTTTGCATCAGTATCTGTAGCTTCCCCCATCGCAATCCCAACGCCTGTGGAATTCCCCGCTTGAAAGGAGATGGCGACAAGAAAAATTCCTGCACCGATAAAGATACTTCCGAACTTCCCTATCTTTTTGCGAATCAACGTTAATAGCGAGTCTGTGTTATATTGCCCGATTCTAGCGCTCATATTCGTAAATATGAGCATGAAGAATATGGCAAGAATGATAACCCAGATGAGCTCAAAGCCATAGTCTGCTCCCATTTTGGAAGTAATCGTCATCTTACTAGGCCCAAAAACAAGAGCGGCTGTTACAATCCCCGGACCTAATATGGATAGGCCTTTTAATAACCAGTTTTTATTCATTCTTATTTATTTTCTAAGTGCTTTTACGGCCGCCGGAGTCGTTGTTTTCTGATCTCCAAACTCGGTTTTCACATAATTGATTATCGCTGCGAGTTCCTCATCCTTTAAGAATGAGTAGCTTGCCATATTTTGCTCATAGCTTACGCCATTAATTGGTTTCTTTTCTTTTGTCCCTTCCAGCAATAACTTAGTAAACGCTGTCAGGTCGTTTATACGCTTAGAGTTCACGAGCGGCGGGAAGGAGTTTGCGACGCCTTTGCCATCCTCTTTATGGCAGGATGCGCAATAATTCTTATACAATACCGCAGCATTGTTATTGCCCGCTGCAGCCGTAACTTTAGGATCCTCTTGTAAAAACGACTGTGGTTTCTGATCGGTAATTCGAAGGCGTATGATACGGTCGTCATTCTCCTTTGGAAAACCTGGCTGAGGGTTCCAATCTCTATTACTCGTGGAAAGTAACACATCGCCATTTGGAAGTACCAAAACAGCACGCATACGGCCGAAATGTTTGCCAAAATAAATATGCTCTTCTTTGATGCTATGTTGGTCTTCATTCAGATTAAGCACACGAAGGCGTTGACTCTTAAGGGTCACGAGCAACAAAGAATTCTTCCAGTCCGAAATCTCATCGTGGTTATAATATGCCATACCTGCCGGAGCGATCACTGGAGTCCATGATCGGATAGGCTCAGTCATTTTAGTCTTTGCCGTAATCGCTAGCTCCTCATCCGTATCGTGCTTACCTTCAATTAGAGGCCAACCATAGTTGTGCAAAGGTCGAACCCAATTGACTTCATCTTCGATAGCATCGCCATGCTCTGCAGTGAAGAGATTGCCATCCTTATCTAAAGTCATCCCTTGAATATTTCTGAATCCCCAGGCATATACCAAGCTGTTCGGAATAGGATTGTCCGCCGGCACAGTGCCATCTAGATTCATGCGCAGTACCTTGCCATTTAGGGTAGTCGAATCCTGCGCCATATTGTTATCCGCGACATCCCCGGTTGCCCAATAAAGAATATTGTTCTTATCGATCAAAAGGCGCGTTCCGTTATGCCCATTGGCACCTGCGACGCTTAATATTTCCGTTGGATTAATGAGTTCAGAACCATTGTATTGATAGCGCATAAGGGTTGAAACCACCAAAGAGTCCCGCTTTTTCGTATAGTTTAAAAAGACATAAGGGTCATCTTTCGTATTCTTTTGGATGGTAATATCCAATAAGCCGGGCGTCGTTCTAGTGAACACATCCTCGATCTCCAAGAGCGTTCTCACCTCACCCGTCGTGAGATTCAGCTCTTTCACTTTCCCTGCAATCTCGGTAAATAGAATCTTATTGTCTACATAGTCCATCCCCCATGGGACAGACAAACCTTCTGCCACGGTACTTACTTCTACGTAGCTGTTATCAAGTTTAAGATATTCCACAGGGATATCCTTGACGGTGAAGTTATGATCCGTTTGCCTGCATGCTGTGAAGAAGAGGCAAGAGAAAATTAAAATTTTAATAAATGGTTTAGGTTGAAATATCATTATAAATATCCGTTTTTCAATTGATCCGCTGCATAATCAACAGCTCTGGCAGTCAATGCCATGAAGGTTAGCGAAGGGTTCTGATTACCAACACTGGACATACATGCCCCGTCGGTCACAAATACATTCTTGCAATGATGCAACTGGTTGTATTTGTTCAACAAGGAATCCTTAGGATCCTCGCCCATACGAACACCGCCCACATCATGAACCTCCAAACCCGGCTGCCGCCCGAAAGCGATATGCTGATCTAGCTTCTTAATATTTTTACAACCGGCCTTCTCCAGAATGGAAGTCCCTTCTTTAAAGAAGTCCTCCATCATTGCCACATCATTATCCGAATACCCAATGGATGTAATAAGTTGTGGAAGGCCATATTTATCCTTTTTATCAGGACTTAAGCGTACATGATTCTCATAAATCGGCAACACTTCCCCTTGCATCATCATAGAAATCTTCCAGCCTCCCGGTTCCAATATGGCATCTTTAAAGCTAGCCCCCAGAGTATCCAAACCCGGATTGCGACCCCAGCCATCGCGATTCGCAGAATAAGCAATCAGGTAAGAGCCCTTAAATGTCTCCGCATCGCTGTGAATATTCTTAAATGCCGGGATAAAAACCTGTGTTGGCCGGCGCCCGAAATAATAAGAATCTTCAAAGCCATCAATATCGGCTGTAATCCTGCCTCTATAATTGTGGAAGGCAATATATCGCCCTAACAGCCCATTATCATTCCCCAAGCCATTCGGAAAACGCTCGGATTTGGAATTCAATAGGATTAGGTTCGAATTCAATGTCGCTGCATTCAGAAAGATCACCTTCGCTCTGTATATTTTCTTCTCTCTGCTGTTCGCATCAATAACCTGTACAGCCGAAGCTTTTCCGGTCTTATCATCATAGATAATCGACTCAGCGATGCTATCCGTTACGATGGTCAGATTGCCTGTTTTCTCGGCATAAGGGATAGTCGACGAATTAGAACTGAAATAGCCCCCAAAAGGACAACCACGCTCGCAAAGCGATCTCGCCATACATTGCCCTCTGCCCTGCTTCTTCTGCTCGTCCTTAATCACCGCTAGGTTCGCAGAACGACCAATGATCGCTTTACGGTCTGTAAAGTTCCGATCAATGGAATCTGCGATAGCTTTCTCCACTTGGTTCATCTCAAAGGCCCCAACGACCTCCGAGTCCGGCATATTTTCAATACCGTCCCGATTACCCGAGATGCCGACGAACTTTTCTACGTGCGAGTACCAGGGTGCTAGATCCGCATAGCGAATCGGCCAATCTATTGCATAGTCATATTTCTTTGGTGCATTGAATTCAAAGTCGCTCCAACGTTGCGTTTGTCTTGCCCACAATAGCGATTTACCGCCAATCTGAAATCCGCGGATCCAGTCGAAAGGCTTCTCTTGAATATACTCTTGATCCTCGTCTTTAATATAAAAATGCTTTGTCGCCTCGCCATAGGCATAGTGCTTACTGATCAGCTTATTCTCTGCAACGTCGGCTTTGGTCTTCTGCCCTCGGTGTTCAAATTCCCAAGGATCCATATTCGCCGTTGGATAATCTTTTATATGCTTAACCATACGCCCTCTTTCGATCAAGAGCGTCTTAAATCCCTTTTCGGTAAATTCCTTCACTGCCCATCCACCACTGATTCCTGAGCCAATAACAATTACATCAAATTCGCTGTTTAGGTCCATGTCGTTTATTTAAGGTTGTAGATACTTACGATTCGATCCTTTCGATCGTGCTTTTCTATCTTAAATCTAGCCATTTTATCCCCCTTACTTCAAGAAATATTCAAAAAATAGATTGGCTTGACGGTTAGATTCGGCATTCGGCGAATGCTCCGGTCTATTGGTCATCGCGACTCTATTTTCATATCCCAATAATTTGTTCAACTTAATCGTGTGATTCAATGGAATCCATCTATCGATAGGATCCGACGAACCACCGGATACCAGGAATGGGCGCGGAGCCATTAAAGCATGCAACTCGTGCAGGTCTTGCTTTGATTTCATCAGCTTAGGATATAAGCCTTTTGCGCCATCAATCATTCCGGTCTGTCTCCACGCATTTTGCCAAGGCGGTGGATAATACCCCAAATACCAAGGTTCCCAGTAATTTACACCCGAACCTTTGGTTTCATCAAATACGATCCCCGGATCTGACCATACTGCGCAAGCAAACTTATCGAATAAGCAAGAGCCAAACATCGCCCATTTGCCGCCGTAAGAATGCCCCATAATACCAATCCTTTTGGAATCTACTTCCTTATAATTTGCCAACACATACCATGCATTTGCAGCAGCGTATGCCAGTGCAGAGAGCGGCTGTATTTCTGCCTTGTCTATCGATGGATAGTATAAGGAGTAGGTTTTATTGTTCGTTGTTTCGGCAGTACCGATAGATAAGGTAATGAAACCTTGCTTGCATAATTGCAAGGCAAAATCTCGCTCGGCTTTGCCACGACCGATAGCAGTTTCAGGCTCGTAAAACACGGTCAATACCGCTGCTTTCTTACCTTTTGTATGGGGGACCAATAAGTATCCCTGAGTTTTCCGATTGGGCAACCAGTCAAAAGCCACCACATATTCCGTATACCCTTCTCGAACGGTCGTGTCTAAAAACTGAAGCTTTTGATCTTCTAAGAATGCAGGCCATTGCCCCATCTGATTCATCCACTTCGCTTTAATCTTTTCTCTTTGCTTTGCCCAAGCTGATTTGCTCTGGATTTCCTTTCCTTCTTCATCGATGAGCACTGATTTGTAATCGCCATATTGATTCTCGAAAGCAGCAGGAGCATGGAAATACGAACTTATTTCTGCCCATACAGCCTTTTTATCCTTCTTGTTCTGCGCGAAAAGAGGCTGCAGCATAGCCATAAATAGCAAAGCGCAACAGTAGCAATATGGAATCGTCTTTTTCAATGTGCTCATTCTTTTAGCTTAAGACCAAAGTGAGGTGGCAAGCTGGCACTTACCACCGCTTTGGACATTCAAACCTATATTAAACGAAAATCTTTACCATCCTGGGTTCTGTGTTAACTTGTCGTTTAAGACAAGTTCATTCTCCGGAATAGGGCTTAAATAATCTCTACCTAACTTGAAACCATAACCATTAGGAATTGCCTTCTGGTAAGGATCAAGGAAACCGTTCTGGTCAACTGGAAAAGGATTCACCTTAATCTGACTCGCTAAGAATCCATGCGGGCGCTTGCCGACGATTACCTCATCCGCCGCAGCCCAACGTGCGATATCATCCCAACGAAAACCTTCGCCGACCAACTCGATACGACGCTCGCGTCTAATCTCATTCAACAAAGGAGTTAAAGTAGGAAACTCCCACTTCGCGTCATTGGCAATGCTTCCAATTACTAAATTTGGCATCCCAACGCGATCGCGCAAGGGCTTGATTGTTTTATCAATATCCGCCTGTGTAGCAATGCCTAACTCTGCTTTTGCCTCAATATAATTCAACAGAACCTCCGCATAACGGAAAAGAATGGACGGTGTTTCCTCATATTGCTGTACATGATAGATTACATGTGGATCATAACCTTTCTGAATAATATAACCTGTCGGAGCTTCCAAATCTGTTCTTGAATTTAAAGAACTATAAATTACCGACCAGTTTTGCGTCTTACCGTCAGCCGCTATTTTCCAAACTTGGTCTGGTGTAGCAATCGTCTGTGCCAATCTTGGATCGCGATTTTGGAATTCTTGGGTAATCGTGCTATACCCGCCGAATAGGCTATTTCCGGTAATTGGCTTGCCATCGATCATCAGGTATTGATCAACAACCTCCTTTGCCATCGAACGGCCTACCGGCTGAGCCATTCTGAAGTTTCTGTCGTTAGTGAAGTCAGCATCCCCTCTAGACAAATCATTATCATAACGACGCCAAAACAATACTTCGGAGTTCCCTGTATAATCCCTTTTTGTGAATAAATCATAATAGTCGCTTTTAGGTTTACCGCTATTGTAAACACTATAGAGACCCGAATTCATAACCGCTTCACTCGCTTTTACAGCAATTTCAAAATACTTATTAGGATTAGCGTTTGCTACGCCGAATACAGTACCATTATGATATTTCTGCCAAGTTCCCTCATATAGGGCGACGCGGCTTTGCATCAGTAAGGCTATCCATTTATTGATTCGGCTGTAGCCATTCGTTTTATCACTGCTCAAATACATCGCTGCCGAGTCCAAACAGCCGATAATCCGATCGGCTACAAATTCTCGTGGTGAACGAGGGCTATAGAGTTCCGGAGATGATGTACCATACACATTATCCACCCATGGAATATCACCATATAGCTTCAATAAGTTGAAATAGGTAACTGCTTTAAAATAGTAGGCTTCACCGACGTATTGTTTGTAGCTATCGAAACTGTGATTTCCCTCGAGCTTTTTATATTCTTTAAAAAAGTAATTTAAACTACGCACATTCGCATAGCCCATATTCCCGGTAGGAGATACTGTTCTTGTGCCTTGTAAGCGGATATCGGGAACAGCGGCAACCATGTTATCACTGTTAAAGTCCGCTCCATAATTTGGATATTTTGGAAAGTAAGAAGCATTGTAAAACTGATTCATATAGATCTCCAAATCCAAGGGCTTTGTAAAATATTTTTCTGCTGCCACTTCATCTAAAGGCAGTCTTTCAAGAAAATCGTCGTTGCAGGAAATCAGTGCCGCACAACTCAATAATAATATACTCGATCGTTTAAGAAAATTTTTCATAATCATTACTTTAGGGTAAGGTTTAAACCGAATGATAATGTACTACTCATTGGATAGATCACGCCGCTCGTCAAATAGCCACCTTCTCGACTGTCTGATGCTACTGCTGTTTCAGGGTCGAATACTTTTGGCATACTAGAGAACGTCAGTAAATTTTCTCCTGAGAAATACACTCTTGCGCGACTGAACATTTTACCGATTAACGATTCAGGTAAGGTATATCCAAGTTGAACATTTTTCAAACGCAGATATGCTGCATTCAACATATACTTGGATTGCGGAAGTCTATTTTTATTGGTTTCCGTAGTGAAGTATGGTTTTGGCAAATAAGCATCTGTATTAGGACCCAAGATATTGGTCTCATCAGCAGGCCGCCAATAGTCTAATGCTGGTGAGTCTTTATATAGACCCGAGTTGCCCCATGCTGTAGTCATCCCCCAGAATAACGGTGTGGTGTTTTCAGGCGAAAAATCACGGCGACCAACACCCTGCCAGAACATATTGAAGTCAAAGCCTTTCCAATTCATGCCTGCGGTGATACCATAGTTATAGCGTGGAAGTGAATTTCCAAGCACTTTCAAGTCTCCATGATTTTCTAAAGTACGCGTTCCATCATTGATGATTCCGTCGCCATTCAGGTCCTTGTACCTGATATCGCCTGGCCCCCATTTCGCATGGTATTTTGATTGATCTGCCATTGCCTCTCCTTGCGTTTGGATGATACCATCGGTTTCAAATCCCCAAATCTCTCCATAATTCTTACCGATGTACCAGGTATCAATCTGACCCGTTGTATTTAAATACTCTAAAACCTGAGTGCGGCTATCGCCCAATGTTACTTTGAAATTGTATCCGATTCCATTGTCCAATTTATCGTTCCAGGTCGCTACAAGCTCGAATCCACGAGTACGGAGCTTCGCATTGTTGGTTTGAGGAACGGCTGCCCCTAAGATGAAAGGCAGGTCGAATGCTTTTCCCAACATTTTATCAGTCTCGCGATTGTACCAATCGAAAGAAAATCCTAGACGAGAATTAAGCAAAGACATATCAACACCTAAATTTAGGGTCGTAATCGTCTCCCAGGTTATTTCATCAGAAATGATTGCCGGAATACGCGAAGATTGTGGTCTTGACTCATTGATAATCCAGTCAAGTTCCGGAACGATACCAATTTTAGAAACATATAAGTTGTTCGCAATGTTCTGATTACCTAGTGAACCGTAAGACGCTCTAACTTTTAAATTATTGATCTTATCTCTTAGAGGCTCGAAAAAATCCTCTTTTGAAATTACATATCCCAAGGATGCCGAAGGGAAAAATGCAAATCGAATATCCTTCGGAAATTTCGATGAACCATTATATCTTCCGGCAAGCTCTACCAGATATTTCTCTTGATAGTTATAATTCAAACGACCGAAAGCTCCACGAGTAGCCCAATGGCTCATATTATCGTCGGCCAAAATACCGCCCAATGAGGTTGAAATAGATGGGTAGTCATCAACGACAGGAGCAGTACCTGTAGCGTTCAAACCAGAGTACACATTTTCCTCTTGCTCGAAACCTAGCATACCCTTGAAATAATGATCGTCCATTTGCTTTTCATACGAGGTCACCGCATTCAATACTTTATATACATACTCATAGTAACCAGCAGTATACGATGCATTCGGTTTTCCGATATTTCCAAAAGCGCCATTTCCAAGTTCCACCATTACGGGTTTAGGATTCAGACTCGTCTTCGTATTCTTAATGTTATAGTTGTAATTGACCGAGGTCACCCAACCTTTGATGGGTTCAATTTCCCCTCCAATCGTAGCGAGGAAATCGTTATTGCTCTTCTTATCGCGACCCGAATCTTGTAACAAACGTACTAAGGGGCTTTGAATCGATCCATTGATGTTATAATACGGCATCATTGGTGCAAACATGAGCATCTCCCGGAAAGTATGCTCGCGACCCACAGTCGTTTCGCCCATAGGGAAATTAGTTGCTGTATTTGCCCATTTTAAACTAGAGTTGATCCTGAACCAATCCGCCACTTGGGTAGAAACATTGGACATCAAATTATAGCGTTTAAAATAATCATTCCCGAATGCGTATGTACCATTCTGTTTATTATATCCTGCCGATAAGAAGTAATGTGTCTTTCCGCTACCACCGGAAACATTGATATTATGTTTTTGACTGAAGGAGTTTTTCCCCATTAGAATATGCGGCCAGTCGTTATTGGCATTACCATTTCGGCGACCAGCAAATACGTTGTCAATTGGATTTTCCGGATCATATTCATAAGGGAAAGTACCGTCTATATATCCTTTGATGCGTTTCATCTGCTCTTCATTGTAAACGGCGGTTAAACCGGCGTTTGCATTCGCCTGATTATACGCAGTTGCCCAGGTATAGGAGTCGATGAAACTCGGCAAATGTAAAGGAGATGATAAGGACAAATTATTGGAATAATCAAACTTCGCTCCCTGTTCCATCTTTCCTTTCTTGGTGGTAATCAATACCACACCGAAAGGTGCTCTAGAACCATAAACCGCTGATGCAGACGCATCTTTTAAGATGGACACGTTATCAACAGTTTCCGGATCGATCGCATTTAGATCCATCTCGACCCCATCGACAAGAATTAAGGGTGCACTTCCACCTGCAATCGACCCCACGCCACGAATGTTCCATGAGCTCGCTGCACCAGGTTCTCCACCGCGCATCCCCATACCGATATTCACGTTAGGCGATGCCCCTTTAATAAGATCTGCAACATTTGTAGCTGGACGATCGGCTAATTGTTTGCTCGAAATAACATCCACAGATGCCGTCAGCTGTCCTTTTCTTTGGGTACCATATCCCACGACTACAACTTCATCCAAATCGGTTGCATCATCCTGCAGGGTCACATTCACCGTCGTGCGGCCGTTAATTGCCACGCGCAAGGGACTGAATCCGATAAAAGAGAAGCGTAAAGAATCGTTTAGGGAATTAACATCTAAGCGAAAAGCGCCTTTATCATCTGTTTGAGTCTCCCCACTCTTGCCGATGTTGGACACACTAACGCCCATCAAAGGTACTCCTTGCGAATTCCGAACCGTACCAGTCACAGAACTCCGCTCTTGTGCTCTAGCAGTTACCTCAAACAAAAGGAGGAAAACTATTAGCATTAAGGGTCTAATTGATATCATATAAGTGTTTAATTTGGTTATTGATTCACTCTTAAAATCGGTCAGAAATTAGAACGTTTGTTACAATTTCCATTTTACCGTTAACGTTTACAGTCCGCCGAACAATACAAGGTTTTTCATGCATTTAGGCACAAAATGACCCGACGAATATGTTATCTTATTTTGATTTTAGGATTATGATTTCGACCAATATAGGGCAAATCAAAATTGATCACAAGAAATTTCTTTAAATTTTTCTATCTTTCGACCTAAATCGCTGACTAGACAATAATCTAACGTCATCACACAGGGGTACGTTAACGGAAAATGTAACAAGTTCCGTTGATCAGGAAAATCCCCTCCAGAAAATGATGATACTCGTCCGAAATCAGTGAAACAATTTACCTAAGTGAACATCAGCAGAATGCTGAATTTTCGAGTAACCTAAAAATATGATAAGATGGATCAAAAGACTTTTGGATTTGCAATCATAGGAACCGGCGCCATTGCAGCGATACATGCCAAAGCTATAGCGGCTATTCACAACGCTACGCTGCTCGCCGTATATAACCGAACGAAAGAAAAAGCGGAAGCCTTCGCAGAAACATATGCTTGCAAAGCATACCATTCCATTGACGAACTTTTAGAAGATCCAAACATCGATATTATAAGTATATGTACGGCATCCGGCGCCCATTTGGAAGCCGCCGAGAAAGCGTTGCGCGCGGGAAAACATTGCCTCATCGAAAAACCGCTAGAAATAACGACAGAACGATGCGATCGCATCATTTCCTTGGCCGAGCAGCAATCGCTTCAAGTCGGCACCATCTTCCCTACTCGCTTCTATCCAAATAGCATCAAGATCGAAAAACAGCTCGACGAAGGTGGCTTTGGCGACCTGGTCATTGGGTCAGCCTATGTAAAATGGCACCGCAGTCCGGCATATTATGCATCTGCAGCATGGCGAGGAACATGGGAACTCGATGGCGGCGGCGCCCTGATGAACCAAGGTATACATGCCGTCGATATGCTTTTATGGTATATGGGTGATGTAGAACATGTTACCGCGCTCGCAGCAAACAGATTGCATCAGGACATCGAAGTCGAGGATACGGTTGTAGCACAAATACAGTTCAAAAGCGGCGCTTTGGGAACAATTGAATGCTCGACCGCAGCCTATCCTGGCACGGCTAAGCGTGTAGAAATCATCGGCAGCAAAGGTTCGGCTATCCTTGAAGAAAACAGCCTGACGCTTTGGGATTTTCAGGATCAGGAGTCCGACGAAAACCATGAAAAGACGGCCGCAGTTTCAGGCGGTGTTAGCGATCCGATGGCTATCGGACACTATGCGCATCAGCTACAGATTGAAGATTTTATAGACGCTATCGAAAACACGCGTGCCCCATTTATCGACGGCGCCGAAGGCAGAAAATCGGTCGAACTTATCTCTGCTATTTATCAAAGCGCAAAGGAAGGAAAACGTATCTATTTATAAATCATTAGGAAACAGGTTTATCGAAATTGGCAATGCAAAAAGAAATAAATATGGCACAACTCATCACCGCCCTGCAAAAGGGGGACGTGACGGCTTTTGATCAGTTATATTTTGAATATGCACCGCATCTCTATAATCGAATTTTCAAACTGATCAAGAGCCCGGAAATTGTGGAAGAAATTCTCCAGGAAGTTTTCCTGAAGATCTGGAATATGCGGGCGCAGCTGGAAGTAGATCGGGGTCTGAAAACCCTTCTCTGCCGTATATCGGACAACCTGGCAATCGACCATTTCAGAAAAGCGAGCCGCGACAAAGCCTTGCAAGAAGAGCTATGGTCATCCTCCATCGGCTTTTATTTACACACGGAGGAATCGATTTTCGACAAAGAAAAACAACGGATCCTAAACGAAGCGATACAACTCCTTTCGCCCAAACGAAAGGAGATCCTGACGCTATGCAATATTGAAAACAAAAGTTATAAGGAAGTCGCCAAAATGCTCGGCATTTCTGTAAATACTGTCAGCAATCAGCTGGTCAGCGCCATGAAAGATATCAAAAATTATATACAGTCGAAATACGAGGGCGCGTGAAGGCTTCGTCGGCTTAAAGCCCTTTCAAACCCAATGCATAACCCTTTATCAGCCGTATCAAACCTCTTTCGAAAGGGCTTTGATATGGGTTTGAAAAAGCTTTCATTGGGGACTGTCTCGAATCATTTAAAAATAATTCATTTCTCAATAGTGCATTCGCTCTAGTCGTTCGTATATAAAGATAAGTAAGCAACCAAAACTTAGATTATCTTGATGAATGACACGAATAAAGAAAGGATCACGTTCCTTCTTAACCGACATATAAACGATAAGGTTTCCAAATCAGAATTTGAAGAGCTTTTGCATTTGGTCGATACTTGCGATGATGCGTCGTTCGGCGCTTCGGTACGCGAAATTATCGATCAGAATACAGCAGAGCTACCAACTGAGTTTGTCGACAACCGGATTTCGTCGGTACATGCGAATCTTCGTCGACGTATTGCCCTAGATATTCAGGAGGCAGAACCTATAGCACAGCGAAGGATCAAGCCTTTGTGGTATTGGGCAGCTGCAGCGTCGCTTATCCTTGCTGGGTTTTTCACTTACCAAGGGCTCCAGCAAGCAGAAGTTCCGGAACTGGCACAATTAGCCCCGCTAGACGACATCGAACCCGGCAGCAATAAAGCAACGATTATCATCGACGGTGAAGAACATCTTCTGAAAGATGGCGAGCATGGTTTAATTATTGGCGATAACAGTATCAGCTATCAAGACGGCGATGTTGCACTTGCCGGAATACAAAGCAGTAAAACCATCAGAATCGTCACTCCCTATGGCGGACAGTATAATCTGGAATTATCGGACGGCTCTAAGGTCTGGTTAAACGCGGGGAGCGAGATCAGCTATCAGACGGACTTCGCCAAGCAGAACCGAACAATTAATCTGAAAGGTGAGGCTTATTTTGAAGTTCAAAAGAACAAGAACCTGCCCTTTATCGTCCGTACTGGAGAGCAGGAAATACGTGTTCTCGGTACGGAATTCAATATCAATGCCTACTCGGATGAGAAAATAATTAAAACGACGCTAAAAGGGGGTTCTTTGCGGGTGAGTGCAAACGAACAGCAAATGGTTCTGAAACCCAATCAGCAAGCCCTGTTCAATACCAGCTCCAATGCTTTGGCCACCCGATCGGTCGATGCGGATGCGGCAATCGCTTGGAAGGAAGGGATTATCGATCTGCATGGCATGAGTTTACAGGAATGTATGCGCAATATCAGCCGCTGGTATGATGTGGAAATTGTTTACCAAAACGACATCCCTTCTATCGAAATGGGAGGCAGAATGAGCCGAGGACTTAAATTATCCACCTTTCAAAAGTTTCTGGAAAACAATTTCAACATACAGACGAAGTTGACAGCAGACAGGAAGCTTACCGTAGCCTACGCAAATAACAAACAACCAATATAATAACCTCAAGTATGTCTATGAAAACGAATGCAAGTCCGCCATAGCGATAGTCGGAAGACTAGCAAAGAAGGGAGATGTTGGCCCATCTCCCCAAATAATGTCTAGTAAAATTATTGGGAATAATAACCAAACTTAAAACATTATAGATTACAATATTATGAAAAACTATCAAGGATTGATAAATCCTTATCCAATTCGTTTTATCAATACTTTTTTATCCCGTATTCGATATCAAATTATGATTTTTAAAATCCTATGCATCTTCCTTGTTATTGGAAGCTTCCAACTGCAAGCGAAGTCATTTTCTCAACAGCTTTCCTATAAAAAGAAAGCCGCAAAAGTCGAAAGTGCATTTAAATACCTTGAAGACAAAACCAACTTTGTGGTCCTGTATGATTTGAAAGAGTTGAAATCACTCAAGCCAATGGATATCAATATTTCCAATGCGAGTGTCACGCAGTTCCTTAACACGCTGTTGAAGGATCTTCCTTACGAATATACCATCGAGGATAAAACGATTCTTATCAATAAAGTCAATAGACCCGCTAGACGAGTTTCCACGCCAAGCAGCAGTATTACAAATGCTGCTCCCGTGCAGCAAACCCTTCGTGGCGTTGTGAAGGCGGAGGACGGTTCGGCTTTGGAGGCCGTAAGCATCGTGGATGTCACAAGCAAACAAGGTGCGAGCACGGATGCGAGCGGTAATTTCCAGATCAGCATTAGCTCCTTCCCTACTACGCTGCGCTTTAGCTTGGTGGGTTATGCGACAGCGGAACGACAGGTAACTTCGGCTTCGCAGGTGCTCAACATCAGCTTGACTCCGCAGGTGAGCGACTTGGATGAGGTTGTTGTGGTAGGTTATGGTACGCAAAAGAAAGTAAATTTAACAGGAGCAGTAGCCGTTGTCAAGAGTGAACAATTAACAAAACAACCGGTTGGACAGGCATCTACCGCTTTACAAGGTGCGGCGCCGGGTTTGACAGTAACACAAGGCTCTGGGCAGCCAGGTCGCGACCAAGGGGGCTTGCGTATTCGCGGTATCGGAACTTTAGGCAATGCCAACCCATTGGTATTGATCGATGGGGTCGAAGGAAATATCAACAATGTGAATACCAATGATATTGAAAATATCTCGGTTCTAAAAGATGCCTCTTCGGCTGCAATCTACGGTTCTCGAGCGGCAAACGGCGTAATTTTAGTCACTACCAAACGAGCAAAGAACGAAGGCGTCACAGTAGATTATAATAACTATGCGGGCTGGCAATCACCAACGGAAATGACGGACATGGTTAGTGGCTTGGATCATATGAACCTATTGAATGAAGCTTATACCAATACCGGCAAGAGCCCAATCTTTACCGAGCAGATGATCAATGATTATACGGCTGGTATGGGAAGCAATCCAGACCGCTTCCCGAATACTGATTGGCAAAGTCTGACCATGAAAGATAATGCTTTCATGCAGAACCACTATATCGCCGCGCAGGGTGGATCGGAAAAGGTAAAAGTTTTGGGATCCTTAGGTTTCTTTGATCAGGACGGTATACTGGAAAACACCAACTTCAGACGCTATAACTTTCGATTAAACAGTGATCTGCAGATCTCCAATAAGATCAGTGCAGCCTTAGACTTTTTCTTCACCAAATCGGAATTGAAAGAGCCGGCAAGTGGTACGGGCGAAGTCTTTCATTGGATGCGTCGTATCCCGGCAAATCAAGCGGGGATGCTATCGACAGGGCAATATGGCGAAGGATGGAACGGCGATAACCCGATTGCAAAAGCTAGAGATGGCGGATTGAATCTGGAGGATCCGATGAACTCGGTATTCAATATCGATTTGAAATATAAGCCAATCGATGGGATGACTGTTAATTTGGTTTATTCTCCCAAATACGAAATTAGTCACAAAAAGAAATTTTTCAACACCATACAGTCTTATTATTGGAATGGCGACAAGGCCTATTTGACGCCTCAAAAAAATAGCTTGACGGAAAGCTATGAACAATATTGGTACAACAACATCCGCGCAGTGGTTTCTTATGAGAAAACACTGGCTTCAGACCACAACTTCAATGTGATGGCCGGTTTCCAGCAGGAAGACCAACGCGATAATTTCTTATCAGGCTATCGCGAGATTTTCTTGATTCCTGAATTGCAGGAGTTGAATGCTGGAAATCAAGAAAATAATTTAGCGCGCGGAAACTCCTCAGAGTGGTCGCTACGTTCGGTATTCGGACGCTTAAACTATGACTTTCAGGGGAAATATCTTTTCGAAGCTAACGCTCGCTATGATGGGTCGTCAAGATTTGCTGTAGGGAATAAGTTTTCTTTCTTCCCTTCTTTCTCTGCCGGATGGCGCGTTAGCCAGGAGCCTTTTATGGAATCCCTGAGCTCGGTTGTTTCCGACATGAAGATCCGCGGTTCATGGGGTAAATTAGGTAATCAAAATATCACAGGTCTATATTCATTTGCTTCGTATTTCAATATTGGTTCCACCAACTATGCTTTTGGAGAGAACATCAGTACCGGTGCGGCATTGACGACGATGGCAAATCCGGATATTCAATGGGAAACGACCAATGTAAGTAATGTAGGGCTTGATTTGACCTTATGGAGAAATCTGAATATCACAGCAGATTATTTTTATAGAAAAACCTCCGGGATTTTACTACAGTTAGACATCTCCAGATATTTGGGTTTCACTACGCCACCATTCCAAAATGCTGGGGTCGTTGAAAATAAAGGTTGGGACGTCTCTGTTGCTTACAACAATGCAATCGGCGACTTTAAATACAACGTTGCAGTCAACCTTTCGGATGTGCAGAATAAAGTTTTGGACATGCGCGGCGTGTTGCGTACAGGTCTGACCGTAAACCATGAAGGGCATCCAATCGGGTCGCTATATGGCTATGAAGCAATCGGTTATTTCAGTTCGGCGGAAGACATAGCAACTTCAGCAAAACAAATTGGTAACATCGCGCCAGGCGATCTCAAATACAAAGATCAGAACGGCGACGGCAAGATTGATGCAGCCGATGAGATTATTATGGGAAGCCCGATTCCACGCTATACTTACAGCGCAAATTTAGGTGCTTCCTATCGGGGAATCGACCTTGCCTTATTCTTCCAAGGTGTAGGAAAAGCAGATGGATACCTGTATGGACAAGGAATTATGCCTTTTTATCAGGGCGGAACAATACAAGAACAACACAAAGATCGTTGGACTCCGGAGAACCCGAACGCGGCATTCCCTCGCTTCGCCTTTAACGAGAATAACAACATTCAAAACTCTACTTTCTGGATGAAGAATGCGGCGTACCTCAGATTGAAGAATGTGACTTTAGGATATACTGTGCCACTTCCTGCCTCAGCAAATATGCCATTGCGTGCTTTACGCATTTTCGCGTCCGGACAGAACCTATTTACGAAAACCAACTTCTGGAAAGGATATGATCCGGAAGGTCCGATCAGTACCGGTGGATGGTATCCGCAAATGAAAGTTTACAGTTTTGGATTAAGTGCCAAGTTTTAATTAAAGAATCATGAAAAGAAAAACATTATCATATACACTAGGACTGCTACTCAGTATTTCGCTTTACTCCTGTAGTGAAGATTACCTGATTAAATATCCTTTGGATAGCCCTTCTACGGAGACTTTTATCTCCAATGAACAGGAACTCAATATGGCGATTACGGGCGCATACAATGCGCTATATCAAGCGCCAAAGGCAACACCTATGCCTTTCCCTTTGACGATAGACTACGCATCCGATATTGGTTGGGAAAGAAACACGAATGCCTTACAAATTCTGGGTTTAGGAAATGCCGACGCAAACAATGAATTCACTTCTGATTTCTGGAACTTACTGTATGTGGGGATACAGCGCTGCAATACCATCTTGGATAAAGTCGAGGGTTTGAATGGAGTTGTTCCTGCGGAAACCCTGAACAGCAGAATAAGCGAAGTAAGATTTCTACGAGCATATTACTACTTCTTCCTCAACGAGCTATTCGGTGGTGTTCCATTGCTGACCACAACGATTTCCCTTGCCGATTCGAAGAACGTGACGAGAGAATCCAAAGAAGCGGTGAACGACTTTATTATGTCGGAAATCGATGCTATCGTGGGCTCGCTTCCAACAACCGCTACGGGCAATAATCTAGGACGCGCGACACGTGGCGCTGCCTTGGCTTTAAAATCAAGGTCAGCTCTTTTCAACAAGAAATATCAGGAAGCTGCCGATGCAGCAAAGGCGGTGATGGAATTGAATCAGTATCAACTGCACAATAATTTTGAGCAGCTGTTTAAATATGCTGGCGAGTCCTCCAAAGAGATTATTTGGGCAATTCAATATAAGCGAGGTCTAGCGACGCATGGTATCTCCTCGCAGTTCTACTCGAGATTGATGCAGGGCTTTTCGAATAAAATACCGGTTCAATCCTTAGTGGATTCTTACGAATGTATAGACGGTTTGAATATCGATAAATCACCGTTATTTGACCCCAATAAACCATTCAAGAATCGCGACCCCCGACTGACGCAGACAGTGGTATTACCGCAGACACTTTCGCTCGGCGTTATCTTTGAAACGCATCCGGATAGTACGATGACCTGGGATTATCGAGAAGCGACGCCTAAGCGCATTGCGAACACCGATGCAACAAACGCATTCGCGACATTCTCGGGATATCTATGGCGTAAATATGCTGATCCTGCGGATTTTATCGACCGTTCCAATTCGGAGTTGAATGCCATTTTATTCCGATATGCTGAAGTGCTATTGAACTACGTGGAGGCGAAGACTGAGCTGAATCAGATTGATAATTCGGTTTATGAAGCTATCAATCAGGTAAGACAGCGTCCTTCTGTGGGGATGCCGGCAATCAGTGCCGGAAAGTCGCAGGCACAGATGCGTTCGATCGTGCGTAAAGAGAGAAAATATGAATTAGCGGCAGAGGGTCTTCGCCTATTTGATATCCGCAGATGGAATATTGCGCATCAGGTGATGCCGGGCGACCTGCTAGGCCGTATTCGTACCGGATGGTTATCCAATGCACCGACTATCGATGAAAACGGAACGCCGAACTATAGCCAGGTGGCCAACAGGGCACAGATGCGTGTTATCGAGAAGCGTAATTTTAATGCTGAAAGAGACTATGTATGGCCTATCCCGCGCATTGAAACGGAAACTAACCCTAACCTTACACAAAATAAGAACTACTAATATTTACCTATGAAAAAGCTATTATTGATATGCTTTATGGTCTTCAGTATGTCCAGCTTTGCTCAAGCTGGAAGTAAGACTGTAGAGGTCGACATCTGTATTTACGGCGGTAGCTCTGCCGGAATTATCGCCGGATACACGGCGAATAAATTAGGCAAGAAAGCCCTTGTTATTGAGCCTCGCAACTACTTGGGTGGTCTTACGACCGGCGGTCTAGGTGCAACAGACATCGGGAACAAGTTCGCCATTACCGGATTAGCGCGTGATTTCTACCGTCGATTAGGCGCAGAATATAATCGCTTTGAACAATGGACATTCGAGCCGCATGTGGCCAGTAAAGTCTTCAACGATTATATTCAAGCTGCTAAGCTGGATATAGAGAAAAATTATCTGCTGGAAGAGGTCATTAAAGAGGGAAATACGATTAAAGAAATTGTCGTTCGTAAGAACGATGCTTCAAATCAACAACTGCGTATTAAAGCGAAGATGTTTATCGACTGCACCTATGAAGGTGATCTGATGGCGAAAGCGGGTGTTAGCTATGCCGTGGGTCGCGAGGCAATTTCTCAATATGGCGAAAGCCAGAATGGGGTACAATTGCAAGAAATCCACCAATTCCCTGATGGCATCGACCCTTACAAGATTCCTGGTAAACCGGAAAGCGGCTTACTGTGGGGTATCTCGAACGAGAAACTCGCAGCACATGGCTCCGCGGATAAAAAGATTCAGGCTTACAACTTCCGCTTGACCCTAACGCAAGACAAGGACAATCAGATTCCATTTAGCAAACCGGACAACTACAATCCAGAGCAATTTGAATTGCTATTAAGACAGATCGCTAAAGAGAAATGGACAACAATCTTCAGCAACTTGGATATCGTTGATCTTCCGAATGGACAGAAAGAATACAGACATACAGGCGGCTTTTTGATTAAGTACATGCCTAATGGCAAGACCGACTTCAACAACTTTGGCGCTTTCTCAACCGACATGATCGGCGAGAATTACGATTATCCGGAAGGTGATTTTAAAACAAGAGAAGCGATTTGGAAGAAGCATGAGGACTATACCAAGGGCTTGCTCTATTTCTTAAGTCACGATGAGCGCGTTCCGGCACATATCCGCGCGGAGATGAAATCTTGGGGCTTTTGTAAAGATGAGTTCAAGGAGACCAATGGTTTCTCCAACCAATTATATGTGCGCGAAGCGCGCCGCATGATCGGTCGCAAAGTGATGACACAAAAACACTGTGAAGGCGAGGAAGTAATCGACGACCCAATTGGCATGGCTGCTTACCAAATGGACTCTCATAATATACAACGGTTGGTCGTGAACGGCATGGTAAAAAATGAGGGGGATGTTCAGAAACCCGTACCTGCACCCTATCCAATCTCTTACCAAGCGATCACCCCAAAGGCAGAAGAGTGTTCTAATCTATTAGTTCCAGTATGTATGTCATCCTCGCATATCGCTTTTGGATCTATCCGTATGGAGCCCGTATTCATGGTATTAGCGCAATCGGCGGCGACAGCAGCGACACAAGCTATTGATAATAAGCAATCTGTTCAAGATATTGATGTCAAGAAACTAATCAACAAACTGCAAACGGATCCGCTAGCGGATGGCAGTACGCCTGAAATTTTGGTTGACAACTTGGATAAGGATCATGTTACGGTGACTGGCAAATGGGAAACGATCCGTGGCGGATATGTAAAGAACAAGTATGCTTTAGATCAAAAGGATGAAAATGCTTCTATCAGTTTCCATGCGAACATCGCAGAGACCGCAAAATACCGTATTTACTTTTACATCGCCGAAGACAAGGCACTTGCAGCGCAATTAAGCTTTGAAATCTTTGATGGAAAGTCTAAAAAGCAGGTTACTATCAATAAATCAGATATTAAAAGCCTTGGCTTGGCATCGGGTGAATGGGTTGATTTAGGCGAATATCAGATCAATAAGAACGCAAAGAGCTATGTGAAAGTGAAAGCTGTACAGAGCTCCGGCAGAGTGATTGCCGATGCGGTGATTTGGAAAAAAGTAAAATAATACAATAAGTTAAACGAACTTAAATATTTGATATGAAACTCCAGTGGATAGGTTTATGTATAAGCCTTTCAATATCCATGCTATCGCAAGCAGTTCAAGCACAAGAAAAAGATAGCTTGCTGTTCCTAGGTGACACGATAAGCCTAACACCGAAACAAATAGGCCAATGGGAAAAGTCCGGAAAGCAGTATTTGCTGCCCGTGAATAACCAAGCTTCGAAATTTATTGTCAACAAAGTTGGCACCCTTTCATTCGAAGGTCAGCGATTCCAGATCGCTGACCCTTTGGATGATGGAGTGTACAAGGTATTGGTCATTGGAAATAGCTTTTCTGACGACGGCGTTGAATATTACCTGCACGATCTGGCCAAACAAACGGGGAAGCCATTAGTGATTGGCAATCTTTTTCGCGGCGGCGCTCCATTGGATTTCCATCTTAAAAATGCGCTCGAAGATGTAGCCATTTACGACTACCGGAAGACATTTATTGATGGTGCAAAGATCAATACCCGAAAGACTTCAATCCTTATGGCATTGAAAGATGAAAATTGGGATATTATCTGTTTTCAACAAGCTAGCCTCCTATCGGGAGATTTGCCCTCCGTACAGAAAGATCTACCGGCACTGTTCCAATACGTGAAAGCGAATTATCCAATATCCACTGTTCGATATGCGTATCACCAAACTTGGGCTTATGCAAAGAATGCATCGACCAAGAACTTTGAGAAATATAATCGTGACCAGAAATACATGTTCCAGCAGATTGTCGAGGTGGCAAAAGAAGTGAAAAACATCATTCCGGTAGATATCCTCATCCCTTCGGGAACAGCGATTCAAAACGGAAGAACATCCTATATCGAGGATAACTTCACCAGAGAAGGCTATCATCTGGATTTAAAGATTGGGCGTTTTACTGCCGCTTGCGCATGGTATGAGAGTCTGTTCGGAGACTTGGAAAGCAATCCTTTCAAACCGTTCAACCTGAGCAATGCGCAGGCTGAGATAGCACGTGAAGCAGCTATCAATGCCGTGGAAAATCCTTTTAAAGAAACCCCATCGACAAAGCAAGTCCAAAAATTGGATAAAATACCATTTGAAACTGTGCGAGTTAACTTCGGTGCTGACCTTGTCATGCCGGGATGGAACTCTTTCTTATTTGAACGAGCAAATACCAAACTTTCTGACTTGAGCGATAGTCAAAACAAGAATACCGATGTATCTATTCGTTTATTGCAGAACTTCGATGCTCGCGCGGCCAATGGACCGCAACGTACTGCGACGAAATTCAAGATGCCGGCAGAGGTTTCCAAATCTTACTTCACGGTACAGGTAGATCAGGAAAACCAGAAGAGCCCGTTCATCGAGATAGCAGGTCTAGATGTTTCAAAATCCTATGAAATCCGGATCTATGCTGGACAAAACAGCAAACAGATTCTCGTAAATTATTACATCCAATCAGCATCCGTTAAGAAGAAAGAATCCTTGAATTCAAGCTTCAACGCAGATAAAATCATTTCCTTCAAAGCGTTGAAACCTACAAAGGAAGGAAAACTCTTGATCGGTTTTGAACTGTCTAAAGGAGCTCCAGATGCTTCTGCCGTTATCAATGCTTTAAGCATTACCGAATTAACAAATAAATAAGCGCTATTGCCGCTAAAGAACACCCTAAACTTACATGAAGACAACATCATTATTATTAGCTCTCTCCCTCTGCTGCTTCCTCACGCCTAGCCAAGCTCAGTTTAAGAATCACGGTCCTCAAGTATTTGCAAAAGCAGTGCAAGGAAGCCATTTCATGAAGGATAAAAATGGTAAAGAATATCTTTTTACCGTGGTTCGTGGAATCCCAGGAAGGATATTGGGCTATGACTTAAGTACCGGAAATAAAATATTAGAATCCGAGTTAACGGGTACTGATGGTTCTTGGGATATGACCGTATCGACGGATAATATCCTATATGCCACAGGAAATGGTCACATCTACTCCTACAAGCTGGGAGATCAAAAGCCTACCGCAGTGCCCTTAGGGGAACTAAACCAAAAGGTCGTTTGGGATTTACATCCGGCTGAAAATGGCACAATCTACGGTGGAACCTATCCGGATGGCTTGGTACTCAAATATCATCCCAAGACGGGATTTGAAGAAGTCTCCGACGGACCGATATACGCCGGCGAGAATTACGTGCGCGGGCTGGTCTACAATAAAAAGGATAAGAAAATTTATGCCGGGACCGGATCGAATGCCAAGTTTATTCTCCTCGACCCGAAGACAAAGCAAAAAACCGTTTTGCTACCTCATGTCAAAGACTTCAAGGAGTTTTTCTATGACATGGACATTGTGTACAACGTGAATGGAAAGGATCTTATCCTTGGCTTTATCAATAGCAATACAAACTCGCAGAGTTTTGTATATGATATACAATCGAAAGAAATCCTGCGCTCGCTTCCTCCCTTCGACATGAAATCTGTGGTCAAAGATCCGAAGTCCAATACGATTTATTATACGTCGCGATCTCAAGTATACGCGTTAGATTTAGGAAATAAGAACGCCGAACCCATAGCAATTAGCAATATCAAGGGAGCGGGAAAAGCTGGAACATGGACCAGCAAGGGGGAATATCAGGTTTTCAGCAATGCGCAAATCGTCTATCGTATCAATCCGAAAACGAAGCAAAAAGATAGCCTGACCCTCGATGTGCCGAATTCGCCTATCCATATCCAAACGATTTATTGGGGGCCGGACGATAAGGTTTGGAGTGCGGGTTATCTTGCAGGGCAGCACGGAAGCTATGACCCCAAAACCGGAGCGCATCAAGAATACCCGGGTCTCCATCAGACGGAGGGTATGAGCAGCCTGAACAATAAACTGTATTTCGGCATTTACACCAAGGCGCATATCTATTCTTACGACCTGACGAAACCGTGGAAAGTGGGTTCTGGAAACCCCAAACATCTCGGACAGATCCAAGACCAAGACCGACCATTTGCGGTGATCAGTCTAGCGAACAGAAACGAATTGATCTTTGGAACAGTGCCTCCATATGGCGAATTAGGCGGAACGATAAGCCATCTTGATGCAGCGACGGAGCAAATCAAGACGTTTGAAAACGTGATTCCTAATCAGTCCATTGTTTCACTGCTGAATCATAATGGCCGCGTATTTGGTGGATCATCCATCTCCGGGGGATTAGGTATTCTACCGACAGAAAAAAGAGGAAAGATTTTCGAATGGGATCCGGAGCGCAAGCAAGTATTATGGACGGATAGTATAGCCGATTACTGGTCTATATCCGGATTGTTCTCCGGACCTAACGGACATATCTGGGGATTCGCAGACGGCACGCTCTTCGAATACGACGCGGATCAAAAGAAAGTGGTCTATGAGCTTCCTGTCTATCGCTATCCGAGCTATCCGAGCCATATTTGGCGCAACGGTCTAGCGGTATATCATCCGAATGGCATGATCTACTTCACGCTTTCCGATAGTATGTACAGCTTCGACCCGAAAAGTAAGAAACTTACAAAGCTAAGGGATAATGCCTCCCTGATGATCCTTGGAAAGGACAATAAACTGTACTTCCGTAAGGATACCGATCTTTGGAGCTATACGCCGGAATAAAAAAAATCCACGACATTCGTTCGTGGATTTAAGGTTAATTGATTTGGTTGGTGAGTATGCTTAATCTGCTTGATTTAAAATCTTTGCAGCGTCTTGATCGTCGTATTCTATCACTAACTCTTTTAATTTGTTTTTTAACTGCTGCACAGTTTTTTCGTATTTCTTCTGTCCGTATATATTGTGCAGCTCATTTGGATCCTTCTTTAAATCGTAAAGCTCCCAAGTATCCTGCCCTTTATAGAAACGAATCAATTTATAACGCGCTGTCGTTATTCCAAAATGCGGAGAAACATGGTGCGGTTGTGGAAACTCATAATAATGGTAGTAGCTTGCTTCACGCGTCACTACATTCTTTCCGTTCGCTTTCAATAGATTAAGGAAAGATGTTCCTTGTATATCCGAAGGTACGGAAACTCCGGCAATTTCCAATAAGGTCGGCGCCCAATCTATATTTAAAGCTTGCTGTTTAAATCTTGTTCCAGGTTTAATGACCTTGGGGTAGCGAATGAGGAATGGAGTTTTTAAAGACTCCTGGTAAATAAAACGTTTGTCGAACCAGCCGTGCTCGCCGAGGTAAAAGCCCTGATCGGAGCCATAGATTACTATGGTATTTTCCGCCAAACCATGCTGATCTAAATAAGCCAATAGCTTTCCGATATTGCGATCCAGCGAATTTGCCGTTGCCAGATAATCTTTCAGATAACGCTGATATTTCCACTCTGTAAGAGCTTTCCCTGATCGTTTTTTTGCATCATGATCTTTGGCAATTTCATCGTAATATGCTTGTACCTTGGCAGCTTGTTCTTTATTCAGGCGTTCGTACATTCCCTGATAGACCAAGCGTTCTACGGTCTGTTTCTCACGATCGTTCAACACTTTATTGCCATAGCGCCGCTGTATTATTCTTTTGCGCTTCGCCGCAGCCTCTTCATCCGATAGTCCAAACTTGGCATGTACTTTTAGGTCGTCCGAAATACGCATGCTTTTCTCGATGCTCATGTCCTGATCGGCCGCGGCTTTCCTGTTTTCATAGGTATCATAAAATGTTTCCGGCAGCGGGAATTCAACATCATCATAAATCCCTAAATCTTCAATCGCAGGCAGCCATTCTCTGTGGGTTGCCTTCTCTCCAACAACTAGAAAGAATGGCTTTTCCTTATCCCTATTATCCATCCAATCCGTCGCAAACTCGGTGATGATATCCGTCACATAGCCCTCATGTCGAGTGGTATCATTCTTGGAATCGATAAAATCTGGGTTATAGTAGTATCCTTGACCGGGTAAGATTTTCCAATCATCAAAGGCATCGCCTGGCAAGGATCCGAGATGCCACTTCCCTATCCAAGCTGTCTGATAATCACCTTGCTTCATCAATCGGCTGAACAGGGTTTGGTTAATATCAAACTTCCCTTCGTTGGCGAGGTAGCCATTTTTATGGCTGTACTTTCCGGTGAGGAGATTTGCGCGCGATGGCCCGCAGATGGAATTGGTGACCATGAAGTTTTCGAATAATGCCCCTTCATTTGCAATCCTATCGATATTCGACGTGTTTACTAGCTTGTTTCCGTAAGCACCGATTGCCTGATAGGCATGATCGTCGGAAAATATAAAAATGATATTGGGCTTCTTCTCCTGCGCCTTGACTTGTATGGCGCCGATAGACAACATACATATAGCGGAACACAAGAATAGAAAGACACTTTTCATAGCTGCTGGATTAGATTTATTTCTGCTAAGGTAGCAAATTAGCCATAATCAGGGATATGGATATCTGGAAGAATTTGGCAATTTTGTTTTAGATAAATGCAAACTATGAAATCATTATTTCTTTCACTCTCCCTATGTGTATTTTCACTAGGGTCTACTTATGCTCAGATGCACAAACTTTTCAAATTAGACTACCAATTTGTGGCTTCGGAAATGCCAAAGAATGCCGAATTTGCCGAGATAGAAGCTTTCCAAACAGTCTATGTTAATGATAAGCTGATCAAAGTGTCACCGAGTACTTTGGAAAGCCCAATTTATTTAGTAGACAAAAAGTCGAATATAGGTTCTATCATATTCCCAGATTCCCAACAATATACAGTGGTAAGCACTGGAAATATGACGATGGAAGAGATTGAAGGGATGAGTTTTGACTTTGTGGAGGGAAAGACCAAAAAAATTGCAGGTTATGATTGTAAACTCGCTCAGTTGCGTATCGAGTCTTTCGCAGAGGGTGTTGAGGCAAGTATCATTGATTTTTGGTATACAGAGGCTATCCCCTCGGCTTATTGGGGGGAGTTTGATATGTTATCATTGATTCCAGGCGCGGTATTGGAATTTACCAGTGCAGGAAACGGATTTGTTGTAACACAGGTTTCGAAAGTTGATCTAGAGCAATCGGAATTTGAAGTTCCAAAAGACTACACGTTTTTGGACTTAGAGGAAGAAGAAGCGAATGACGCGGATTCAATCGGTACCTTAGCAGGCATGCAGCTGGCGGATAACCGCTTCATCTATTCAAATGATGAAGGCACGCTTTATGGTCTGGCAGACGAGGATGACAAACATATCACGGGTTTACAATTCACATTTATCGATTACTATCGGGATGGCGTTGCTATCGCATCCGATTCCGAAAACAGATTTGGATTAATTGATATCAATGGGAAGCCTGTTGTTCCCTTGACTTATGAATATGTTGCGGTGGATTATAATTCAGGAGAGTATCTTTTCAGTAAAGATGGAAAGGTAGGCTTAATTAATAAGGAAGGGAAAATATTGCTAAAGCCGGAATATGATCAGATTGCGACGATGATTGATGGTAAAGCAGCGGTGTCGAAAGATGATCTTTGGGGAGTAATCGACACGCAGGGCAAAACGATTATTCCGTTTCAATACGAAATGATTACCGAACTCAATAAAACCAATTTCGTTGTTTACCACGAGGGAAGAATGGGGCTCTACAACTTAAAAACGAATAAATTGGTCAAAGATGGCTATGACTATATCTCGCTATCGCAAGATTCGCCATTGATTACTGTGCAGCAAGGTGAAAAATTCGGTTTCATCAATCCTTTGGGTGAAATTGTAATTCCCATTAAATACACTGCTGCCGGAACATTCGCGAGTGGTGAAGCGATCGTTGCAGAGGATCCGAACGGTGAAGATCAATACGTTATTAATATGAAAGGCGAGCGTGTAGAAGGAAAATAATTCTGAAAGAAAGACCTATCTTCGCAAAAGAATAAATACTGTTACAGGTTCATGTTTAAACCCTATGCCATATTAGCAAAGTACTTCGTTCGGATAATGATTTTATCTGTTCTGTTTTCACTGGGGCAATTTGCGCTGGCTCAGGACCTGCTCAGTAATTTGGCGACGCAGTATAAAAAAAGTTGGCCGAATAGCCCGGAACGTTATTTATTGACCGGCAAATATGCGCAAGCTTTATTTTTCAACGATCAGGTTGATGAAGCGTTTAAACTACTGAACGATAATATCGCATCTGCGGCAAAACTAAAGGAAGCCAAATACGTTGCTTATCTGCAGACGGTGTTAGCCATTAATTTTCAGATTGCTGAAAACCCGGCGCAGGCGAATATCCAAATCGCGAAAGCGAGGGGGAATATGGCTCGAACGCTGGATAATGAAACCAAAGGCTATGTTATGTATGGGCAAGGGTGGATTCAATCAAGGCAATTGAAGGAAGCAGAAGCTGTTCGCAGCTTTGTTACCGCTTTAGAATATTTGGATCGATCAACGAATTCAAATACGCTGTTAGGTCGAAAATCTTCCGTTTATAAAGAATTGACGGCCATATATTCCAATTGGAATGAAACCGAATTGCAGGAAAAGTACTCTAAGTTGTCCCTGGACTTGGCGATAAAACAAAAGGATCCGTCTTCGATATTTGATGGGTATATGTCTTTAGGATATCTTCACGAGCAACAGTTTCTGAAAGATGATTCGGACTTGAAACATCGGAATTTGGCTGAAAAATATTATCTGCAAGCGCTGGAAACGTATCAGAGTAATAGAGATCAAATTCCGTTTTCCTCGAATCTATCCTTCGTATCGAGCAATCTTGCGCATCTTTATCTGCGATCTTATCCCGAATCGTACAGAGCGAAGGCGAAAAAATATGCCGAATTAGCTAAGCAGCAAGGGCAACAGAGCAATGAGCATAATCATGTGTCATCGGCTTACGGAATTATGGCGGAAATGGCCCTGCAGGAAAATAACCCCGCACTAGCTAAGGAATATCTATTGGCCTCGCTTTCCGAGATCAATAACTCAAGCAATCAGGATCAGAATGTTTTGATGAGCATCTATGAAAGTCTTTCGAACATCAGCGAGAAAGAGAAGAAATATGACGAGGCCGTCAATTATTACAAGCAGTATATCGAGATTTTCAAGCGCGTATATGATCAGGAGCAATTAAATTTAGCCAAGCGATTGGAAGCACAGTTTGAAAAGGGACGGCAGGAGCAACAGGTTCAGAATCTTCAATTAGAATCCGAGAAAAAGGAGCAGCAGTTAAGCTTGATGGCCGCACTTGGGATTCAGCAGAAGCAAGATCTGGAAAACATGAAGCTTATCCAAGACAACCAATCAAAGGAGTTGGAATTAGCGAAATTAGAGACTGAAAAACAGAATCAGGCCTTGCGCATGTCGAAATTAGAAGCGCAGAACAGAGCGGCCGAAATCAGTAATTATCAACAGGAAATCAATTTCAGAGAAAAGATAAACACCTACTTTATCCTCTCCTTTGGGACGATCTTTCTCTTGTTTTTGGTCCTATTGTATGCTTATCAGCAGCGTTCAAAACATATGAAGCAGAATGATGCGCTCCATCAGCTGGCGCTCGAACAAGAACGTCAGCACTCCAAAATATCAACACTGACGGCGATGCTACATGGACAAGAATTGGAGCGCGGCAGATTGGCACGCGATTTACACGATGGATTAGGCGGCTTACTATCCGGCACAAAGCTTCATCTATCCCAATTAAATGATCGTATTACCGACAACAACAAAGACACCATGGATAAGACCATGGGGCACTTGGATCTAGCAGTCGATGAGCTACGGCGTGTCGCCCATAACCTGATGCCTGATCTGTTGCAGAAATATGGATTGCAAGAAGCATTATCAGACTACGCCAGCCGTATGTCAACGGATACCTTAGACGTGGATGTACAGTTTTTACATTACGATAATCAATTATCAATCGATAAACAGCTCATCGTTTATCGGATTATTCAGGAATTGGTAAATAATGCGATTAAGCATGCCAAGCCAGCGCAGATTCTGGTTCAAGTGGTAGAAGAAGAAAAAAATTATCAGATTACGGTGGAAGATGATGGCATAGGCTTCGATCCGGAAGCCCTTAAAATCAACCAATCTGCCGGACTGCATAATATACAATCGAGGGTAGAATTCTTGAAAGGAACAGTGCAAATTAATTCAGAAATCGATCAAGGAACGAGTATAGAGTTTCAGTTTCCAAAAACTAACAAGGTATGATAAACATTGCAATTGCTGATGACCACCCTTTATTATTAGAGGGTCTAAGAAATATTCTATCGAAAGAGGAAGATTTAACCGTGGTAGGATGTTATCCCAACGCTGAGGCGTTGCAGGCTGCATTGAAGCATGAAAAGATTGATATTCTATTATTGGATATCAACCTATCGGACACGAATAGTTTAGAGCTGATCAGTCCTTTACGAGCAAGCTATCCAGCTATGCACATTATCATTATTAGTGTGCATAACGAATATGCGGTTATCAATTCAGCTTTCCAAGAGGGTGCAGAAGGCTATATACAGAAGAACTCCTCCATTGATGAAATTCTATTGGGTATTCAGCACATTCTGAATGGAAAGCGTTTTATGTGCTCTCAAACCAAGAGTATTGTCGATAAAAAAAATCAGAGCGAGTTGAAGAGCGTCCCGAAACTGACACGACGTGAAAGAGAAATTTTAGTCGAGGCGGCAATGGGATTAACGACCATTCAAATTGCAGACAAACTGTTTATCAGTCACCACACGGTAGAGAGCCATCGAAAGAATTTAATTGAGAAATTTAAAGCTTCAAATCTGAGTTCTGCCATAAAAATGGCCTATGAATATGGGCTAATCTTAGAGCTAAAATCATAAATCAAGAAGGGTTGTCCATAATGAACAACCCTTCTCTTTTTTAAAAAGCTTCTATTCGTTTTCATCCAAATTTCCACTTTTCAATATCTGACTACTCAGAAGTTAAATCGATTACATTTTATCTAACCAAGATTCAACTTCCTCTTTAGTCTTCCCTGTTTTCTTTTGAAGTTTGCCTAGTAACTCATCTTCTTTTCCTTCTGCGTAAAGTAGATCATCATCAGTAAGATCGGCATATTCTTGCTTTACTTTTCCTTTGATTTCGTTCCAACGGCCTTTCCATGTTAACTTGTTCATACTCTTTCTCCTTTTTAATGTTTATTAATGTGATTTATATAGATAACAGTTCTAAATCAAAAAGGTTTGCTTTTTTTTTAAACTGGTACTTTTCTATCTGATTCTCTTTCCCAAACACGATGTCCTTTCATTACTTCGATGAAATCGCCTGTTAAATTATTTGCAGATTCGAGCACAACGCCTTTATCAAGTCCTTTCATTTTAATATAGCTGAGATCGATTAAAGACTCTGCACCTTTGGCAAATGCCAAAGCTTTGCAATGTCTGTATCCTTCGTTGATAAATTGAACATAGTCCGGCTCTGTCTTCAATATGTTTACAGAATCTCCATCCGGCGTATAGCATGCGTCAAAGCAAACCGATGCATCCGTTAAGTAAGAATGCTGTACTTCTTCTGTATCACCCTCTTTATATTTCAAAGCACCTACTTTCGTTGAGACCAATACGGCCTGTGCTTTCTCTGCCTTCAAAGCTTTTCTCATCTTGTCGACTGATTTCTTGCTCACGCCATCAGCCACCAAGAAAGCGACCTTTCTTGTTGCTATACTACCCTCTCCCGCTTTGGTTTCCATGCTCAATGCTGGCGATTTCTCGACTTCGGGCTTATTCGGTTTAATCGGGTAGTTCGGATGATTTTGACGCGCAAACTGCAAGGTCAGTTCATCCAACTGTTGAGGAGGTTCTAATCCCAAGTTTTTACCAACAGCGCTCGCTAATTTCTTATCGATTTGATTCAAGATCGCCAATTCTCGCTTGCGCACTGCTACAGAATTCACCTTTGACAGCTCAAAACTAAAGGCGCTGATGATATGTTGTTTTTCCGCTTCGGACTGTGAGTTAAAGAACAAGCGCGCCTGCGTAAAATGATCAGCGAAGGAGCTTGAACGCCCGCGAATTTTCTTCGCGTCTATTTTTTCCGCATGCGACTCAAAACCTTTTTCTCCTTTCAACATGGCATGATAAGGACAACCTCCACCCAAGCTGTTTGGGAAATAGCTGACATTGCCTTTTAACACGTCAGTTCTATGGAAACCATCTTTTTGGTTGTTATATTTTCCATTCACAGGCCTATTAATCGGAAGCTCGTGAAAGTTCGGACCGCCCAGTCTATAATTCTGTGTATCAGCATAAGAAAATACTCTTCCCTGCAAGAGCGGATCGTTACTGAAGTCTATCCCCGGTACTAAACGTCCTGGATCAAATGCAATCTGCTCGGTTTCCGCGAAGAAATTTTCAGGATTGCGGTTCAAGGTCATAGTTCCTATAATCTGAACGGGCACAAGCTCCTCTGGAATTATTTTAGTCGGATCGAGAATATCAAAAGAGTATTTCATCTCATCTTCTTCCGGAATCAACTGTACGCCTAAATCCCATTGTGGGAAATCGCCATTATCAATAGCCTCCCATAAATCACGGCGATGAAAATCGGCATCATATCCTGATATCTTTTGTGCTTCTTGCCATGCTACCTGATGAACTCCCAACTTTGGTTTCCAATGGAACTTTACGAAAGTTGCTTTACCTTGGTCATTAATAAACTTGAAGGTATGCACACCAAAACCTTCCATCATTCTCAAAGAGCGAGGAATAGCGCGGTCGGACATGACCCATAAGGACATATGAGCAGACTCAGGCATCAATGAAATAAAATCCCAAAAGGTATCGTGGGCAGAAGCGGCTTGCGGAATTTCTTTGTCTGGTTCTGGTTTTACCGCATGTACGACATCCGGGAATTGCATAGCATCCTGAATAAAGAATACTGGAATATTGTTTCCGACAAGATCGTAATTACCTTCTTCGGTGTAAAATTTAACAGAAAATCCGCGTACATCACGTGCGAGATCAGTAGACCCTTTAAAACCCGCCACAGTAGAAAATCTCGTAAATAAAGGGGTAATCGTTCCTTTTTGTAAGAACTTCGCCCTAGTGTATTTGCTCATATCTGCCGTAGCTTCAAAAACACCATGTGCTCCGGAACCACGCGCATGAACTACGCGCTCAGGAATTCGCTCGCGATCAAAATGAGCTAGTTTATCCTGATAGATAAAGTCTTCCAATAAAGAAGGACCGCGTTCTCCAGCTTTTAACGTATTATTATTGTCATGAATAGGAACCCCATCATTCGTGGTCATGGTTCGATTTTGATTATCAACAACATGAGCATCAATCTGAGCTGTTTTAGGATTTGACTTATTCTGTTTTTTCATAGTAAAGTGGATTGAGATTTATGAATACGTTGTAACAACAATCCACCATGAAAAAGGTTCAAGAGAAATCAAAAAAAAACTACCTGCGCATCGAATGGCCTCCGCTGCGCAGCTTAATATCCTAAAAACTTATTAGCTAATTTTGATCTAAGTGCTTCTCAATACCTCCAAAGGTGATCTTCGCAAAACCGATAGGCTATTTAAAAGCCCAATGATGACCGTCATTGCACTAACTAATAAAATTAGAAGCAAAACAAACCCGATATCAGGAACAAAAGCGCTCTCAAACACAAAAATAGCTAGAATATTACTCGCTATAAGCGAGATGAACAAACCTGTTACAGCCGCTAATAGACCGAGGAACATGTATTCACTAATGGTAATCAGAAATATTTGTTTCCGACTCGCTCCTATCGTCCGGAGCAACACATTCTCACGAATACGTTGGTATTTACTGATTCGAACAGATGAAATCAAAACGACAATACCTGTCAGGATGCTGAAACCACCGATAAACTGAATGATGAAGCCGATTTTATCGAGAATATTATTTAAGATGACCAAGATCGCATTCATATCGATTACCGATACATTGGGAAATTGATTCACTACCTTCTGCTGGAACTGGCTAGCCTCCCTTTCTCCCGAAACTTTGGTCATCATAAGATAGAATTGAGGCGCATCATCGATACTGCCCTTCGCAAAGACCATACGGAAGTTCGACTGAAAGCGATTCCAATCAACCTGACGTAAGCTGCTCACTTTGGCGGCTAACCGCATTCCCTGTACATTCATGGTCAATACGTCTCCGACTTTTACCCCAATTCCTTCCGCATAGCGTTCGTCCAAAGATACCGAGGCTGTATCAGAAGGGGCCACCCGCCCCACCCATTTCCCTTTCGTCACCTTTTCCGATGCAGAAAGGCTGTCTCGGTAAGTTGCTCGGATCTCACCACGAAACGCGCGATTAGAAATCTCAATAGTCGTATCTTTCAATACGTCCTTTAATGATGTGCCATTCACTTGCTCAATAAACATCGTCACGATAGGAACACTCTCCAAAATTGGGTATCCTTCGCCCTTCGCCATAGATTGAAGAGAGTCACGTTGCGACGGTTGAATATCAAACATAAGCATATTTGCCTCATTCTGCTCGGCGGAGACAGCAATGCGCTTTAGTAGAATATCCTGAACGAAGTATAGCGTTGAGATTAAAGTAGTGCCTAGGCCGATAGAAACAATCAGAATTACGGTTTGATTATTCGGGCGCCAAAGATTGGAAAGCCCCTGTCGCCAAAGGTACGGCCATCTGGAAGGGAAGAATTTACGAATCAGCCAGGTAAAACCTTTGGCTACTCCGTAGAGTAATAAGAACGTCAGTGCTATACCTAGGCTGAACAATAAGGTCTGCGTCCAATTCTCCATTTGAATCCTGGCAAACATCACGATGAAGCCAGCAATCAAAGCATAGATCCACCCCTTTAAAGGATCTTTAAACAGCCCTTCTTCATCGTCCTGAACGCGCAGGGAGTTCAGCGGCGAGATATGCCGAACGGAAAGTAATGGTAATAAAGCAAATAATACCGCAATTACTAAACCGATAATGATTCCCTCAAAGATTGCAGGCCATACAACCTGGGTAGTCAACTGTACCGGAAGAACATCCTGCATCACAAGCGGGATGACGTACTGAATTGCCGTGCCTAAGGCAGCGCCGATAATTCCTCCGATCAAACCGATGGCGGCAAACTGGATCAGAAAGATAAAGAATGCTTGTTTTGCGGTCGTTCCTAAACAACGAAGAATAGCAACAGACATCAACTTTTCACGGACGTAGATCTGAACGGCAGAAGATACACCGATACAGCCCAACAAGAGGGCAACAAAGCCTACCAATTCCATAAAACTAGCCATATCAGCAAAGGAGCGTCCGGTGTTTTCTTTCGTCGTCGCGATGGTCGAACTCCGTAGCTGGAGCGTGCTAAGCTTATCCTTCCAGTTTTCTATTTTTTTATCGATGGCGAAATTCTTGGGCAACTTGAAATAGAAATGGTATTCAATGCGGCTGCCTTGCTGTTGTAGTCCGGCGTCTTTCAGCTGTTCCAATGGGATAAACAAGCTTGGGGCCATTGCGCCCGAAAAAGCACTCTGACCAGGTTGCGAAGTGATGCTTCCCAAAATAGGATAGCTCTTAGATCCTAGCTGAACCGTATCGCCGAAGGACGCGTTGTATTGCAAAAAAAGTGAATTGTCTATATAAAGACCTGCATGTTTCGCGAAGTCATTAAAAACCTGATCCGGATGAGTTTCAACTGCGCCGTAAAAAGGATATGGCCCTTCAAGTGCCCTGACCTGAACAAAGCGGGAGGCATTCGCCTTGGGAATACGCAGCATAGACATAAAACGCTCTTCCTTAGCAAATCCTAAGCTGACCTCTTTAAGCGAGTCGATAAATGCCAAAGCTTCCTCCGTCGGCTTCCGATTGCTCTCCAACGCTAAGTCCGCACCGATCAACTCTGCCGCCTGATTATCAATATCGACCTTCAGATTCCGATTGAAAGAGTTCAGGGAAACGAGAGAGGCAATACCTAGAATAATAGAAGAGATAAAAAGAAATAAACGTGATCTGTTCTTTCTACTGTCCCGCCAGGCCATTAAGAAAATCCATCTCCAATTCATTGAATCTGCCCTCCTTTAATGGGAATAACCTGTTGTGTTTTTGCTGCTAATTCAAGATCATGTGTCACGATGATAAGCGTCGTCCCGGAGGCTCTGTTAAGCTCAAAAAGCATCTCCTCGATAATCTGGCTCGTTTCTGCATCCAAATTCCCAGTAGGTTCATCAGCAAATAAAATCTTCGGTTTGTTTGCGAAAGCACGGGCAAGCGATACACGTTGCTGCTCGCCTCCGGAGAGCTGCGATGGATAGTGGTTAGCTCGAGCAGCAAGACCAACACGTTCCAGAAGCTCCATAGCAACTGACTGATTGTTGCGAATCCCCTTTAACTCCATCGGAACCATCACATTTTCCAACGCCGTAAGCGTCGGCAAGAGCTGAAAGTTCTGAAAAACGAATCCAACATGTTCATTGCGTATTTGCGCAAGCTTATCCTCACTCAACCCGCTTAATTCAATTCCATTCAGACGAATGGACCCCTCAGACGCTTGGTCAAGACCAGCACACAAACCCAAAAGCGTGGACTTTCCGCTTCCTGACGGGCCAACGATAGCGACGGTTGATCCATCTTCCACTTGAATATTAATATCTTTTAAAACCGGAATATCCTTCCCTTCTAAGCTGTAGTTTTTGAAAACATGCTGTAATTCTAAGATCATAGTAGACATATATCACTAAAAGTATATCTTTTTTTGGTTAATTTAGTTCCATGAACTATATCAAAACGTCTTTTTCAATTCTATCAGCCATAATTTTACTTGCGGCTTGCAATAATCCCCAAAACCAACAAACCTCTCAGCAACAACAGGATACTGTAATGCAGCAAACAACAGCTGCTGAGAAAAAACAGAACATCGTTTTCTTTGGTAATAGTTTAACTGCGGGCTTAGGATTAGAAAATCAAACTGAAGCATTCCCCGCATTGATTCAACAGAAAATAGATTCATTAGGATTGAATTATAATTGTATCAACGCTGGCTTAAGTGGCGAAACAAGTGCTGGAGGAAAAGATCGCATTGATTGGTTGCTGAAAGAGCCTATTGATGTTTTTGTATTGGAGTTGGGTGCGAACGACGGGCTCAGAGGCATCAAGCCCGAGACAACAAAGAAGAATCTGGGAGAAATAGTCGATAAAGTGATCAAAGCCTATCCCAACTGTAAACTGGTATTGGCGGGTATGAAAGTTCCACCGAGCATGGGCGAAGCCTATTTTAAAGAATTCGAAGCAATCTTCCCTGCCCTTGCGCAGGAAAAAGACATGACCCTAGTACCCTTCTTACTTGATAATGTGGCAGGGATAGCTAAGTTGAATCAACAGGATGCTGTTCACCCTACAAAAGAGGGCCAGCTTATCCTTGCAGAGAATGTATGGAAGCATTTACAAGGCATTCTGTAGTAAAAGCAGGTACAGCACAAGATTAGAAAAAGCAACTTTCAAAAAAAAAAGGCCTCCTGAATCAGGCGGCCTTTATATATTAACGAATCCTAAATTAACTATTTTACATAGACCTGTTGAGTCTGTTTCCCAAGCTTCACATGAGGAAACTGCTTATCAAAATCGATCATCACATCACCATCCTCAATCTTCCCATCAGCATTTGAGTCCCATGCTATCGCCACATAATAGTTTACCGAGTCTCCTTTTCTGACTTTAGGCTCTATCAGATTAAGATAATCCTTTGGCAACTCAAAATCCACATTAAATGGAATTGCTTTAGCATCAAAATCAACAACGGCTATCTCCGTCGCTGCTGCATCCGCCAGGTTAGCAGCAACCGCAAACAAGGTCGCTTTTCCTTTTGTATTTGAAATAGTCGGTGTCGTTGTTCCGACAAATTCCACTCTTAATGACTTTTCTTCCTTAAAAGAATCAGATGAATTTTTCAAACCGCAGCTCGCAATCATCATCGACACACCTAATACTAACAATAATTTACCCATAAATAATATATTTTTCTTATTTAGATAAACGTATAAAATCGTATAACGCTACAAAAAACTTTCATGTTCCTAATAAAGCACAAGGCGAGTTTTAAATCAAATACGTTAAAAAAATGAAACAACCGTGCCAAAATCCGAATGTGTGATAATATTTAACAATTAACCAGACCCATATACCAATAAAAATACTCGGAAATTGAAATCTCTTCAATTCCTAAAACCTATCTTTGTCTGTTTTTAATGGCCCAACAAAACGCATCCATGTTCAAATTCTCGATTCAAGATCTAAGACAAGTCAATTGGAAGACCGAGATACTCGCTGGTTTAACCGTTGCGATGACGATGATTCCAGAATCCCTATCCTTTGCAATCTTAGCTGGCTTGAGCCCGTTGACGGGACTTTATGGAGCCTTCCTCATGGGCTTAGTGACTTCCATACTTGGGGGCAGACCCGGTATGGTCTCCGGTGGCGCTGGAGCCACTATCGTTGTCTTAATCGCATTAATCAGTTCACATGGCGTTGAATATCTATTTGCAACCGTAGCATTAGCGGGAATATTACAGATTATGGTTGGTGCTTTTAAACTTGGCAAGTTTGTCAGACTCATTCCGCAACCCGTCATGTTTGGATTTCTAAACGGACTCGCCATCATTATTTTTATGGCGCAACTTGAACAATTCAAAATCGTCGAAAACGGAGTAGCGCATTGGATGACAGGGTCTATGCTCTATACCATGTTAGGATTAACAGCATTGACTATAGCGATCGTTTTAACAGTCCCTAAAATTACCAAAGCAGTACCTTCTTCTTTGATTGCAATCTTTATTGTATTTGCAGTTGTTCAGTTTATGGATATCGATACGAAAAAGGTGCTGGACATAGCGAGCATCGCCGGAGACTTCCCTCCATTTCATATACCCGCTGTGCCCTTCAATTTAGAGACCTTGCAAATCATATTTCCTTATGCGTTGATTATGGCTTCCGTTGGTTTAATCGAGTCGTTATTAACGCTTAGTATGGTGGATGAGTTGACCAATTCAAAAGGCTCTTCAAACAAGGAAGCTGTTGCGCAAGGAACAGCCAATATTGTCAATGGCTTTTTCACAGGAATGGGAGGCTGCGCTATGGTCGCGCAGACCCTAGTTAATATCAATGCAGGTGCGAGAACCAAACTATCTGCGTTTATAGGTGCAATAACTATTCTTATTATCATCTTGGTAGGCGCGCCTTTTATCGAATTGATACCACTCGCAGCACTCGTGGGTGTGATGATGATTGTCGCCATTACCACATTCAAATGGGGTTTCTTTAAAATGCTGAGCAAGATGCCAAAATCCGATATCTTTGTCGGCATTTTAGTCGCAGCGATTACGGTTGTGCTACACAACCTAGCATTAGCCGTGCTCGTCGGCGTCATTATTTCTGCGCTCGTCTTTGCCTGGGATAGTGCTGTACGCATTCGCGCAAGGAAATCAAACGACGAATATGGCAATAAGATTTACGAAATATACGGTCCGCTTTTCTTTGGGTCCGTCACTAATTTCATGGATAAGTTTGAGGCTGAACAGGATCCCGACCGTATCATTATCGATTTTCGAGAATCCAGAATAGTGGATATGTCAGCCATAGACGCCGTTAGTAAATTGACGGCTCGCTATGCTAGTCTACAGAAAACGGTCGTACTGCGACATTTAAGCAAAGATTCTATTAAGCTGTTGGAAAATGCCAAAGGAATCATTGAAGTCAATATTCAGGAAGATCCAACTTATAAAGTCATGCCCGAAAAGTAAATAAAAAACCGACTTTTTCAAGTCGGTTATCCTGCATCAATATCAAATGTGCATATCAAGTTTTATCTTCTATCCGAACTGTCCGTTAATATAATTAGCAGTCATTTCATTCAGAGGATTTCCGAAAATCTGTTGTGTCGGCCCCTCTTCTTTTACTTCACCCAAATACATAAATACGGTTTTATCAGCAATCCGCTGTGCCTGCTGCATATTATGCGTCACAATCACAATCGTATAGTTTTTCTTTAAATGCGTGATTAACTCTTCTATCTTCAAGGTACTAACAGGGTCCAAAGCGGAGCATGGTTCGTCCATCAAAATCACCTCAGGACGTAGAGCAACAGCTCTGGCAATACATAAGCGTTGCTGCTGACCACCGGACAAGCGGGTTGCCGGCATCTTCAAGTCATTCTTCACTTCCTCCCAGAGGAAAGCTTCGCGCAGGGCTTTCTCGATCACCCCCTTATCATGTGGAAGATTATTGATCTTCAAGCCATAAGCAATGTTATCATAAATACTTTTCGGAAAAGGATTTGCCTTTTGAAAGACCATCCCTATGCGTTTTCTAATTTCCGTTACGGGAACACCTTTGGAATAAAGATTAAGGTCCTCCAATTTCAAACTTCCGTCGATCTTGGCATCCGGAGACAGGTCGTGCATCCGGTTAAAACTTCTCAGCAGCGTACTCTTGCCACAGCCCGAAGGTCCAATCAATGCTGTAATCTCATTCTCTGCAAATGAAATATTAACATTCTTTAATACATGCTTTGCTCCAAAGCTGATATTCAAATTTTCAGCTGATAATTTAGACTTCATTTTTTCTATACTTATAACGAATGTAGAACGCAGTAAGGTTCAATAAAAAGACAACAACAACGAGTACTAGTGCCGTCCCATAAGCAATAGGGCGAACCTCATCGATAGACTGATGCTGCGTTGATAACATATATAAATGGTATGGCAAAGCCATAAATTCTTGATTGATAAAACCCGTAGTGCCGTTAATATAAAATGCTGCACCCGTGAATAAGATGGGCGCAGTTTCTCCGGCTGCGCGGCTCAACGTCAATACAACGCCCGTCAAGATCCCCGACATCGCCGATGGAATAACCACATCCTTAATCGTCTCGAATTTCGTTGCCCCAACAGCAAGAGCAGCTTCGCGCGTACTGTTCGGAATACGCATCAATGCTTCCTCAGTCGTGGTGATGATATAAGGTAAAGAAAGCAATCCTAAAGTTAACCCGGCAGCCAGTAAGGAAGTTCCAAGCTCCATCGATTGTACAAATAAGGCTAAACCAAATAATCCGTATATGATACTCGGTACGCCTGAAAGATTACGAATAGACGCTCTGATCGTTCGGGTCAACCAATTGTCCTCCGCATATTCATGCAAATATATCGCACAACATACACCGAAAGGGATCGAGAATATAGCCGTAATTAATGTCAATAAGACCGTTCCAATAATCGGAGTTAAGATTCCACCCTTTGTCATTCCATCGGTTGGAACCGACGAAACAAATTCCCAGGAAAGCTGTCCCGCACCCTTGGAAACAATTTCCCAAATAACAACAACTAAGAAGAAACAAACCAGAATGGTACTAGTCAATAGAGTACCCCACTCTACAACCTTAGATAATTTCGATGATCTATACTGCATGGAATTTTCTAAAACGGTTAATGAAATACTCGCCTAACATATTAGCCGCTAGGGTCATCATAAATAAAACTGTCGCAATTGCATAAAGCGCGAAATAATGGGTCGTCTGATAAGGCACCTCGCCCATCTCGATTGCAATGGTCGCCGTCATTGTCTTCACCGAGTCGAAGAAACCGGTCGGCATCAATGCAGCATTACCGGTTGCCATAAGCACGGTCATTGTCTCTCCGATTGCACGCCCCACGCCCAACATAACCGCAGCAATAATACCAGGTGCAGCAGCAGGGATAACGACTTTTCTCAATGTTTCCCATTTCGTCGCTCCCACACCGTAGCTAGCTTCCTTATAAGTTTTCGGAACAGCGTGAATCGCATCCTCCGCAACAGTAATAATCGTAGGCAAAGCCATAACTGCCAAAAGGATAGCGCCATTTAAAGCATTCAAACCATTCGATAGGTCAGCCAAACTCGCAATACCAGGGCTTACGACAACAATACCTAAGAAACCAATTACAACCGACGGAATCGCCGCCAGCATTTCAACAGTCGGTTTCAAGATATTCTTAACTCGAGGACTTGCATACTCTGCAATAAATGCTGCCGTACCAATACCTAATGGAATAGCAATCAACATAGCACCGAATGTTACCAACGTTGTACTTAGAATCAAAGGAAGCATGCCATATTTAGGATCGTTCGCCGTTGGATTCCATTCCATCCCTGTGATGAAGTCCAATGGTTTGACATCTAAGAAAAAAGAAAAAGAATTATAAACTAACATGGCGAGAATACCGCCCAATAATGCCAGAACCAGTAGTCCTGTTGCTTTAAAAATATACTTAAAGCAGAGGTCTAAAGACAGTCGTGTTTTATATTTCATGTTGTTGATTTTCTAAGGTATAATAACCGTGCTCTTCAATGAGCTTTCTACCGATTCCACCGCGTTCGAAATTGATAAATGGACGTACTTTTTCCCAAGATTTCGCCAACACAAATTGGTATAGAGGGCGTTGGAAATAATACTTACTATTATTGATGGCCTCCGGGTCCAACGGAGAATAAGCGATTGCAGCAGCGTTCTCGCGAATCTTTACAATCTTCACTTTCTGACTGCTGTTCGGATCATGAGCAACATAGCCTGCCCCCACATAACCGATACCTGTCTTATCGGCTTTTACACCCTCAATAATTTGTGCATTGCCCGTCATCTCCTTAGCAGTATTGGCAAACTCAATCTTCAACTTCTTTTTGATAAAGGAATGCGTACCGGAACTACTCTGTCTACCATAGATATTTATAGGCTCGTCGAAGTCGATAATCTCGTTCCAATTCTTGATCTTACCACTTAGAATCAAACCTAGTGTATCAACAGTAAGCTCTTCCAAAGGCAGATCTTTATGAACAACAAATGCCGTCGCATCCTCCGCGAAAACAATTGTCTTGAGCTCAATATTTTTTTCTTTAAACTGCTCAATTTCTTCATCCGATAAAGGGCGCGATGAGTTCGCAATATCGGCTTGACCATTCATAAGAGATGTTATTCCTAAACCAGAACCACCGCCTGAAATAGCAATACTGAACGTGGGATCAAGTTCCGTGAATTGCTCGGCAAGATTAACCGCCAAATTCACCTCAGTATCAGAGCCTTTCATCTTTATCGAGTTCGTATTGGTACTGCACGAATTGAAAAACAATAAGGAAATAACACAAAAACTTGAAAAATAGTTAATAATCTTTTGTTTCATCCCTACAAAATTGAGGTTTCAATATTACCTCAATGTTAAGACAATATTATCCTAATGGTAGATTATCAGATTTATGTAAGGAAATTGTAAAGTTGATGAGAACAGTATATTAAATGGTACCGAGCGACGTCTCGAAAGACAAAAACCTTTGATTTTCCCCTCGCGACACAAGACAACATCAGGATGCTTCTCGAACTTTGAAAATAGATATTTGCAAAAAAAAGCCACCCAACATGAGCTGGATGACTTCGATTATGAATTGTAAGAGGTTAGCCGAAAATTATAATTTTACATCAAACATCAAGTGTTTATCGCTACGGATAAATGTCGACACGACTTCGTAAGTTAGTTTCGATTGTCCCGCTTCCGCAGTAAGGATTTGCTTAGACTCTGGGTATAAAACAATACGTTTGCTGCCATTCCCCGATTTCAGCTCCAATTCAAAGTACAGATCAGAATTGTTTGAAATTTCATAGTACTTCGTGGTCGTTTGTGCACTTTTATTTGTCTTCTCATAATAAGGAGCACTGATAGAAACACAGGCATTCATGAGATTTCTAACATGCTCTTCTTTTCCAAAAAGATAATTACTTGACCATACAACCGTACGTCCAGCTTCCAACCCTTCACGGATACCGGCTGCTGAACGATCTTTTGACATGATCAGCGTCATCGTGCGGTGCACCCCCTCTTGTCCAATATTATAATCATGAGCAATAAGGTTGTGAATATCCGTATTTCCAATGATCGTCAAATTACGATCTAACGCCCAATCCAACGCTTTTTTATGAAAGCCTAATCCATTCACTACTTCAATACCGTGAAGTTTCTTCTCTTGATACATCTTTTCAACAAAATCAATCCATTCGTACGAGCCTGCTATGCTGCTTGCCTTCCAACCCGGATGATTCCAAAAAATAAAGGCCTTTTGAGCGGCTGCCTTATCGATTGCTTCCTGGTCTAACGCAGAGTCATTATTTTCAACTAAGGTCGAAGCATCTTGAATAAACAACGCATTAAAGTGTCCTGGAGGCGTTTTACGAGTAACCTCCGTGCCTTTTACTAAAACAATGTTATTCTCTTTGGCTAACTCTACCGCTAAATCATGCGAACGGTTATGATCCACTTTCACATCTTTCGAATGCGGGTTGTATTCCATGTGCTCCGTATAGGAAATTGCATCCAATCCTTCACGCCAAGCCTCTTGAACACGAACATTCGGCCATACATGTCCATCGGTAAATACAGTATGCATGTGGAAATCACATTTCAATACCTGTAGGCCATTAACATTCGGGATGTTTAAAATCGTACGTTTCGCAGGATATGCGAACTCTTGTAAGCGCATGATACCAGCATCAGTCTGTGCCTGAAGAAAAGAAACGCTTAACAGCAACGAACTTGCTAGGGCTGTAGTGAATTTCATTATAGAGGTTATTTTATTTTAGCCAAAAATAAAGACAGGTTATTAATAGAATATTAAATCTGTGTTTAATTTTATTTAAAAAAAACGATCCTCTAAGCTTATTTCGAAAGATTTTTCAACTAAAGATAAGAAATATCGCTCCGCTCTTTCGTTAACTGAAGCAAATTATTGCGAAGATTCGGCGATTCAAAATTGATCATACCAATCTTTTTTATCACCATTTCTCCATTCTTTGCGATGATTATCGTCATGGGGATGGAGTTTGTCTGCATATGGGACGGAAGCGCAGCTCCTAAAGAATATAAGGGAATACTATATTTTCGCTTTTTAAAGAATTTTGAAGCTTTCTCCGGATCCTGATCCATCTCCACCGCGGCAAAAACAATATCCTTTTCCGAAGCTAAAGACGAATAAAGCTTTTCTAACGAAGGTAATTCTGCAATGCAGGGCTGGCACCAAGTTGCCCAAAAATTCAGCACAACTACTTTCCCCTTCATCTCCGACAGCTTAACCAATTTGCCATCCTGATCAATAAGCGCCAAGTCAGTAGACGAAATACTGCTGTCCATCGATACGGGCTCCTGTTCTTGCGCAATTGACGGCATGGCGGCAAAGAGAGAGAAAACTAAAAATAAAAGGGTAATTGGGTATCTCAGATTCATCAACTTTATTTTAGAATAAAAAACGACTCTTCCCTAAAATATGGAAAAACTATCGTTTAAAAAACTTGCATGCATCCTCTGAAGCAGCAACACTGATTTATCGAATCAATCAAAGGAAAACTTGCGACGTACATTTAGACCAGCACCCTAATCTCGTTACGGAGCAACACAATCTGCTCTTCATTTTCCAGCTTTTTCAATATCCGAGAAACCACGACTCTAGAGCTGTTCAAGTCCGACGCAATTTCCTGATGGGTTAGTGTTAATATAGGACTGTCCGTAAGTCGTACCTTTTCTTTCAGATAATTCATGATACGCATTTCCATATTCGAAAAAGCCAGGTTATCAATTGCACCCAGCATTTCATTCATTCGCGAAGAATAACTGCTCAAGATAAACTCGCGCCAGGAACTGTATTTGGCGAGCCATTCATTCAGATACTGATTAGGGATCATCGCCACTAATGTGGGCATCTCTGCCTGTGCTCTGATCTCACTTTTCTTCGTCCCAACGCAACAGGCAATCGACATCGTACAGGTCTCTCCTTTCGCCAAATAATACAGAAGAATCTCCCCTTCTTTTGCGTCTTCCCGTACAATCTTAATCGCCCCGTCAATCAAAAGTGGCATCGAGCGTACATACTGTCCAATATCAATAATGACTTCCCCAGTTTCGAAAGTCCGCATAATAGCAACCGCCTCAATCTCTTCGATTAAGGCGGGTTCTAATATATTTTGATAAGCGTCTGCTATTAAACTCATAGAGCGTTTGCTAGGTTGTTTCTTTCCCTTTGTTTTTCCAATCAATGAAACTGCCTGCGTAATTATAAACCTGCTCAAAGCCATTCTTCTCTAAGAAAGATGCTGCAATTGTAGCCCGGTCACCCGATTGACATTGTATAATGATCTTCTTGTCTTTATACTCTGTCGGCAATTTCTTCGGTAAGTTACCAATAAATTTATGAATCGCACCAGGAATATGAGCGGTTTCAAACTCTGTCTTTCCTCGCACATCAAACAATACCGTATCCTCCTTGTCTTTCCAAGACTCTACCGTGTCAGCATCCACTAATTTTGTCTCTGACAATGGAACAGTAGATAGATCGGTCACAAATGCTTCGATATGATCCATCCCGATACGCATTAACTTGCGCGTAATTTCTTCCTGACGCCCCTCTTCAGCTACGATCACTAGGTTTTTATCAAAAGGCAACATCCATCCGGCCCAATTCGCTAGCGAATTATTGTTCTGAATGTTAATAGCCCCTTTAACATGTCCTTTAGCAAACTCTACCTTATTGCGCGTATCCACTAAGATGCTATCCGACTTCGCCAAACCCTCCTCAATGGAAATTGTAGGATGCGTAGGCACTTCTACCAATAATGGTCTATCCACCTTGTTTAGCTTCTTCATCATTGCAAAATAGGTGGGAGCCTCCGGTTGATCGCTCAATAGATAGTTCTTAAAACCCTCATAATCTTCGCCGAATTGGAATGCCCAGTTACGAATTTTCTCATATCCAACGGTACTGCTTGGCACTGCTCCCAAAGCTTTCCCACAGGCAGAACCCGCGCCATGACCCGGCCATACTTGAACGTAGTCTGGCAATGCGATAAATTTCTTTAAGGATGCAAACATTTGCTCAGCACCGATATCCTTGGTGCCGATCATGCCTGCTGCTTCCTCTAACAAATCAGGACGACCGATATCACCAACAAAGACAAAATCTCCAGTAAAGATCATCACAGGTTCCTCGGAAGCAGGATGGTCGCGAAGGATGAAACTGATACTTTCAGGCGTATGACCCGGGGTATGCATCACCGTTAGGCTCAAGTTCCCTACTTTAATAACATCCCCATCCTTTAATCCCTCGTGTGCAAACTCGTACTGCCAATCCGCACCGCCTTCATCCGACAAGTATAACTTCGCCCCTGTCAACTCCGCCAGTTCACGAGATCCGGCAAGGAAGTCCGCATGAATATGCGTTTCTGCGATATGCGTAATCTCCATGTTATTTTGCTTTGCGATTTCCAGATAGACATCAACATCGCGCTGCGCATCAATAACGATTGCCACTTTTTTTGCTTGACAGCCTATAAAATAACTAGCTTGTGCTAGCGTCTTGTCGTAAACTTGTTGAAAAAACATCTTTAAATTTATATTTCGTTTAAAACTTGTCGCTATCGTCCAATATTAACCGAAGGGCGATAGAAACTTTCATAATATAACAAAGCTATAGCTTAAATTCAGCATAGACAGTTACAAATGTTACACAGCAAGATAGATTAGTGAGGTAATTTATTCTTCAACAAACCATAGAAATAAGTACCTAGCAAAGCAAATGCGATAACGATAAGCATAGGATACACGCCGGCGCCTAGTAAAACAAAGATTGGCCCCGGACAGGCTCCTACTAAAGCCCAGCCTAATCCAAAAAAGATACCACCGATTAGGTAACGCGGAATGGATTTGGCTTTATCTGCAATAACAATCTTTTCCCCATCTGCATCTTTTGCTTGCGAACGCTTTATAAGCTGCACAGCAATAACCCCGACAACAAGTGCGGTTCCGATAAATCCATACATATGGAAAGATTGGAAATTGAACATTTCATAAATGCGAAACCAAGATGCGGCCTCCGCTTTATACATAACCACACCAAACAATATTCCTAAAAGGATAAATAATACTTTTCTCATGACTTTATTAGAAGATTAAGGGGAATAATACATGAACCATAACCAGTCCGCCAATAAAAAATCCGATGACCGCGACTAAGGATGGCCATTGCAAATCACTCAAACCCGAAATTGCGTGTCCGGATGTACAGCCGCCGGCATAACGTGTTCCGAAACCGATCAATAGTCCGCCAATTGCTAAAATAAGAACGTTCTTAACACTCATTAGCTCAAAGATCTCCGAAGGTGAGTACGCCGCTCCGGCAGATTCAAATCCCATCGCCTTTAATTGGGCGATGCTATCTTCAGAAATTGCCGGAATCTGATTATCGGAAAGATAATGAGCCGCAACATATCCCCCTATAATAGAGCCCGCGAGGAACAGAAGGTTCCAACCTTGCGCCTTCCAATTGAAGTCGAAAAAGCTGCAGGACTTTCCAGCGCCCAGCGCCGAGCAGATATTTCTGAAGTTCGATGAAAATCCAAAGCTTTTACCTAAATAAATTAATGCCAGCATGATTAGCGCGACAAGAGATCCACCCACATACCAGGGCCAGGGTCCTAAAATTAATTCCATATTTCCTTTCATTTTTTTACAAAGGTACTGCCCCTATGCTAGTCCGATGGTAACATAAGTTACACCGATTCGCAGCTAACATCGATTCTTCATTCATCATTTCTAGGTCAGTAATCTTCCTCTGTAACAAAGGTAACCAAAATAGCAAAGCGAAACTGTCACCTTTGAACCATCAAATTATTTAAGGAATGGAAATATTAGGATTTATAGCAGCGATAGGTATCGGATTGGTATTGGGGTTGATTGGCGCCGGTGGTAGTATCTTAACTGTCCCGGTTATGGTATATCTGTTTGCCATCGATCCTTATTTGGCAACAACCTACTCCCTATTTATCGTCGGAGTTAGCAGCTTGGCAGGTATTATACCATATACTTTGAAAAAACAAGTGGACTTTAGAACGTCTATATTCTTCGGAATCCCTTCCATTCTCGGCGTTTTTATCGCGAGGCGTTATTTACATCCTATTATACCGAATGATATTATCGAAATTAATGGCTGGATGCTAAATAAAGACATGCTCCTGATGTTACTTTTTGCAGTTCTGATGGTTTTCGCTGCCATCAATATGATTTGGAAAAAAGAAAAATCAGACCACATCGATCCAACAAATAATCGAATCGGAAAAGTCATCTTTCAAGGCTTATTGATTGGACTATTAGTAGGACTCGTTGGCGCCGGCGGCGGATTTTTAATTATACCTGCATTAATTATCTTCCATAAATTATCGGTAAAGACTGCCATCGGTTCTTCCCTATTGATCATTGCACTGAACTCACTTTTTGGTTTCGTCAGCAGCAACAATATAGAGGAGATACACTGGCCGCTATTGCTCGAAATAACAGCAATCGCACTTGGCGGCATGCTGCTCGGAAGTTGGATCAGCCAAAAGGTCGACGGTGCTAAGCTTAAACCCTTCTTCGGTTACTTTGTCCTGTTCATGGCAATGATGATACTTTTTCAGGAGTTGAAATAGCCCCATCGTATTCACCGAATAAAATGTGTAATTCACCGAATTTTATACTCTTTTGACCTATTCCTATTTATACATATTAAGAAGTTCACGTACTTTTGAGTAACAAATTAAACAAGTAAGGTAAATAATTGTTAATCAAATAAAAAGAAGAGATATGTCAATCAAAGAAACATTCACTATTACAGGTGAGAACTTATTAAAAAGAGTTAAAGAATTAATTGCAGAAGGTAATGTTACAAAGATCAGCATTTCCGACAAGTCAGGAAAAGAAATCATGAGCTTCCCTGTGACTCTAGGCGTTATCGGTGTGGTATTAGCACCTATATTCGCTGCCGTAGGTGCACTAGCAGCATTACTAACGGAGTGTAAAATCACAGTAGAACGTTCGGAGAAACCAACAGAAGCTGAAAAAGAAGCTGCCCCCGAGCAGCATGAAGGTCCAAGAGACATTGAAGTACATTAATAAACTAAAAGGAGATGCAAAATGCATCTCCTTTTAGTTTATAGTAGTTAGTACTTAGTACTTAGTATTTAGACCTATGGCGGGAATAGATATGAGATTTTAGATATCAGATATTAGACCCGATCCTGCCAATCCTTTTATCCTTCCTTTCCTGGTAGTTAGTACGACCTATGGTCTTACACCTAGATGTTAGATATGAGATTTTAGATATCAGACATTAGAAATTAGACCCGATCCTGCCAATCCGTTTATCCTTCCTTTCCTGGTTCAAAGACAAATCTCACAACTAAAATCTCACATCTATTCCCGCCATAGGTCTTAATACTAAGTACTAACTACTAACTACTATTTCTATAAGACAACTACAACTCAAACCCCTTTCAAACCCAATGTAAACCCAATACAAACCCCAATCATAACCGTTCGGAAAGGGCTATGATTTGGGTTTGATTAGGGTGTGCATTTCGTTACATCAGAATCGCATCTCGTACTTCTACCTTCGTCCAGTATTTTTTGTAGATTTCGATTGCGGCGAGGTGCTCCGGATGGGTCTCGTACACATTTATTTCGTCCATATTGTTGAAGGTAACCAAGAGGAGATAAGAAAAGGAATTGTCGACAACAGGGCGTGGGGTTGTCGGGGCGGGCTTGCCATACTTTAATTCTTTGATACCTTCAATCTTCGCGAGCGTCGCAAAGAAATTCAGGAAATCCTTTTCCTCTTCCGCTGTGATGCCTTCTTTCAGCCAAAAATACACCGAGTGTACAATCGTTTCTTTTGATAGAGATGTATCCATATTTGTATGATTAGTTTTAGGTTCTGCACAGCTGTTCAAAACGGATGTTGCTGCCGCACCCACGAGGAGGCTTCCGATAAATGTTTTCCTTTGCATATTAGGTTATGTTTAGATTGATGTTATAAACAATAAATATACTAATTAACTAGAATATTCTACCGGCGGATTGATTAGCAATATTTTAGCACATATTACTTCGCAAAAGCTATATTTGTAAGGATATTAGGGCTATTTAATTGTCGTAAAACAAACAAAATCCCTTTTATTATGTTAATACTAGGTATAAAAAGATAATCACAAAACAAGAGAACTCCAGCTTTGAATAAATTCGGCCGTATTGCAATCAAAACTTTCTTATGGATAATTGGTTCCATCATCGCTTTGCTATTACTGGTTATTTTCCTCGTCAGGTTACCCGCTGTACAAAACTATATTGTTGGCAAGGTCACGAACTACTTGGAAAATAAGATCGGTACGCAGGTAGATATCGGCCATATTAATATTACCTTTCCTAAAAAACTAGTCTTAGAAAATGTTTTTTTTGCAGATCAGTCTAAGGATACATTGATCGCCGGCGAGCAGCTGCTCGTGGATATCAACATGTTCAAATTACTGAAGAACACGGTAGAGATTGAAGAGCTTGAGTTGAAAGGGATTACCGCGAAAATCAATCGTAAACTACCAGACAGCACCTTCAACTTCAGTTATATCGTCGGAGCTTTTGCGACGGAAAAAGAAAGTACAGCAACAGCGGATTCCACATCCGCATTAACTTTCGATATCGATAAGGTACTGTTTGAACGGATTAAATTTGTATACAAAGATGATGTGATTGGCACATCAGCCGATCTTTATCTTAACCATTTCGATACTCGCATTAAAACATTTGACCTCACCAAGAATATGACATTCAACATGCCGAAGATCAATATCGACGGTTTGCAGGCGAGGATTAAGCAATGGCAGGTTGTTTCGGAAGAGGAAGCTCCAGATGCCTCCGACTTTGGGATCAATGACCCCAGTGTGGAAGCAACTTCGCTTTTGCCAAATCTGGCGACGGAAGTACTTGGCCTGAAGAATATTTATATACAGTACGATGACGAGGCATCGAACATCAACACCAAGTTTACCATCAAAGAACTGATCGCGAACGTAGATCAGATTGATCTAAACAAAGAGTTGGTCAAACTGAAAGAGGTAAAATTAACAGACTCCGAATCAGAGGTATTTCTTGGGAAATCGGCTCCGAAACCAGAATCTAATAGTGCTGACAGCAGTTCTGTCAACTGGATTGTATCAGTTGACAAAATTGGCATCGCCAGAACAAACGTTTGGTTTAGAGATGATAACCAACCGAGAATGAAGGGACTGGATTACTTTAACTTGAAGTTGACCGACCTTGCCGGTGCGATGGATAATGTCTACTATTCTGCTGATTCCATTTCCGGAAATTTAGCAAATCTTGCTGTAAAGGATCATTCAGGATTTGAACTAAGGCAATTGAAAGGTGATTTCGTTTATACAAACACCGGGGCAATCGTTAAAGATTTCTTGATCGAAACACCGAATTCCATCATCCGAGATAACATCAAAGTCTCTTACCCTTCATTAGCGGCTGTTTCGGAAAACCCGAGCAATGTTACTATTGAAGCGACCCTGAAGAAGACGCAAATCGATATGCGCGATATCCGCTATTTGGCTCCTGACCTCGAGAAAGAGGAAACCATGAAGCCTTTGATGAACAAGAAATTCTATATCGATGGAAAAGTATTAGGCAAACTGAACGATTTGAGAATTCCAAAAGTCGAATTTAAAACCTTGAATAACACGCATCTTATCGCCTCAGCGCATATCAAAGGACTTCCCGATATGAACAAGATGTATCTGGATCTGGATATACGGAAATTGACGACTAGCCGTGCCGACCTGAACCGACTGATTGCCCCTTCCCTATTGCCCGACAGTATACAATTGCCGAGGAATATTAGTTTGGTTGGTACGTTCAAAGGTGGAATGCGTGGCTTTGACACTGATTTAAAGTTAGTTACAGAACAGGGAAATGCTACAGTCAATGGAACCCTGAACATGGGTAGAGATACGACTTACAATGCTTTTGTATCGGTAGATAATTTCAATTTGGGTGAGTTCTTAAAGCAAGATTCCGTTTTAGGTTATATTGCTGCCCAGGCGCAGGTGAAGGGAACTGGCTTGAATCCTAAGACGATGATTGCTGATGCGACCGGAACCTTAAAGCGTTTCGATGCAATGGGCTATGGATACCGGGATATTGATTTTGACTTTACCGCAAATCGCGGGGATATATCGGCTAATTTACACAGTCCTGACCCGAACGTTCAACTAAATGCGAGCATTCAGGCAAATATGCAAGGCCAATATCCTAGGCTTTACGCCGAGATGATGATCGATAGCATCAACCTCAAGAACCTGAAGTTGATGGATGAAAACCTACGTTATCACGGAAAAATCATCGCCGACTTCGAGACATTTGACTTAGATCATTTAAATGGTTCCTTACAGATCGCCAATTCGTCTATCGCCTATAATGATGATCGCTATGTGTTGGATACCGTAGCGTTAACCGCTCAGGCTGATACGGGTAGAAATATTCTGATTTTAAGTTCCGAGTTCTTGAATGCGCATCTTGCTGGTAAGTATAAGTTGACGGAGTTAGGCGCATCGGTCCAGGATATCATCAGAACCTATTACAATCCTTCCAATAATCAAACTCCGCTTGTCTACTCGCCACAGCAATTTGAATTTAGTGCTCGCTTGAACAATGCGCGGATTATCCGAGAATTTTTCCCGGCATTAGAGGAGTTACAAGATGTAACCTTAGACGGAACATTTAATAGCGAGGATAAAGCCTTGATGGCAAAACTGCTCGCTCCTAAAGTGATGTACGATGGTACGGAGGTGGAGAATATCGGTATGGATATTATTACCGTCGACAGCACAATGTACTATAATGCCTTGATTGAACATATCAAAGTTAGTGGTGTAGAGTTGCGCAATACGGTACTGAGTGGGAATGTCGTAGAAAACAATGTTGACCTAGGTCTTTGGATAAAAGATAAAGAAGATAAAGAACAGTACCATTTGGGTGCTAATATGTCGGTGGATGCCAATAATTACAATTTCTCGTTAAAAGAAGACGGCTTGATGCTGAACTATGAGAAATGGGGCATCAATCCGAACAACTTATTGACCTTCGGAAGCGCAGGCATTCGAGCGAATAATTTCCATCTTTCTAAAGATGGTCAGGAGATGATTATTCAATCGAAAGACTCGACACTGAATTCCCCTATCGATTTAACCTTTAATAACTTCCGTATTGAAACCATTACGCGGATGTTGAATTCGGAAAACCTGACATTAGGCGGTGGGATCAACGGTACAGCAACGGTTTCACGGTTGGAAGCAAATCCTGTTTTCGTATCCGACTTGAATATTGAAAAGTTCTTCTTCGGAAAAGATACGATTGGTAATGTGATGCTGAAGGTAAATAACATCAAAGAGAACACTTACTCCGCGGACGTTCGAATTACGGAGAATGGAAATGATGTTCAATTGATTGCTGATGTCATCATCCCTGCGGAAGGCGATATGCAAATCGATGCCACCTTGGATCTTAAACCAATGACCATCAAAACGATTGAAGCCTTCAGTATGGGGCAGCTTAAGGGATCACAAGGCGACTTGTCAGGAACTTTGAAAATAACCGGTACGACGGCTGCACCGCGAATAAATGGTGATTTGACCTTCAACGACGCGATTATTAATGCCTCGATGTTGAACTCTAACATGAAGATTGATAATCAGAAGATTTACTTTAACGATCAGGGCATTACTTTCCGTCAATTTAACTTAGTAGATTCGAGAAACAATGTTGCTCGTTTGAATGGATCGATCAGAACATCCACTTATACGGACTTTGTGTTTAATTTGAACCTGACAACCGATGATTTCGAAGTCATGAATTCGACGCGTGAAGACAACGATATGTTTTTCGGAAAAATGTACATCACATCGAATCTGCGTATCACTGGAGACTTAAATAAGCCTAGGATCGACGGTAATGTGAAGGCTAATGATCGTACGGATTTTAACTTTATCGTACCGAATGACGATCCTGGAGTAACGCAGCGTGATGGAGTGGTTAAGTTCGTGGATAAGAGCGACACGGCCCGTGCTAACGTATTTGCTAAGCTGGACTCCATGACGACGGCAACTACCCTATCGGGCTATGACATTGCATTGAACTTAAGTACCGATCCGGACGCTAAGTTCAAAATTATCCTCGATGAAGGAACACAGGATGCATTGAATATTCAAGGTATCGCTGAGATCAATACCACTATTGATGCCAACGATAAGATTACAATGTCTGGAACTTTCACGGTAGAAGATGGTAATTATACTTTTTCATTCGGCCCGATATCGAAAGACTTTAGGTTCCAGAAAGGTAGTACCATCACATGGAATGGCGATCCACTTGATGCCCGACTGAATATCACAGCCCTTTATTCTGGCAAATTCGCGACATTAGAGCTAGTTCAAAATCAAATTGGCGCAGAGAGTCAGAATCTTTATAAACAACGTATTCCTTTTAACGTGAAGTTGATCTTGACGGGTGAATTGTTCAAGCCACAAATCAACTTTGATATCGATGTGGATGAAAATAATGCAGTAGCTTCACAAGATGTCATCAGCAAGGTAAATATTGCCTTAGCCAACATACGTGAAGATCCAGCAGAGCTTAACAAGCAGGTTTTCTCGCTGATTGCGCTAGGTCGCTTTATGTCTAGTAATCCATTTGAGAGTTTATCGGGAGGTGGCGCGGAATCATTAGCCAGAAGTACCGTGAGTTCTTTCTTAACGAGTCAATTGAATAATCTAGCATCCGATCTGATTAAAGGGGTGGAATTAGATTTCAACTTAAATTCGGAGGAAGACTACTTGACAGGGTCCGCGCAAACGCGTACGGATTTGAATGTCGGTATCTCGAAAATGTTATTTGATGATCGATTGAAGATTACGATTGGCTCAAACTTCGAGGTGGAAGGAAACTCTAGACCAGGAGAAAAAGCAACCAATATTGCGGGTGATATCTCTCTTGATTATCAGTTATCGAAAGACGGTCGCTATTTTGCGCGCGTGTATCGTAAGAATCAATATCAGGCTACCCTACAAGGGCAATTTGTTGAAACCGGTATCGGTTTTATCATCAACATGAGCTATGACAGATTTAGAGAATTGTTTATGAGCTCGAAAGCGATTGCGGCTTACAATACGGACAGCCGAGGATTTAGAAAACGATTTGACGTTGAACGTATGGATACGGATTCAGTTTATCGTGATAGTGTTCGTATGGTTATTCGCGATAGTTTAATGACGCACAGCCCTGAATACAGAAAACGCATCGAGCGCGAACAACAAGAGGAATTGAAAAAACAACAAGAACAAAAAGACAGCACGAGGAATTTGCCTGATACCAGCAAAGTAACCGAGCCGAAGAAAGCTGCGATAAAAAATGAAGAAGAGGAAGGGGAATCCAATGAGAAATAAACTAATATTACCTTGCTTTTTAGGGTTATTGCTTAGCAGTTGTAACCCCACTAAATATGTTGCAGAGAACGAAAAGCTGTATAAGGAAGGTGATGTAGTCATTCATCATGACTCTATTTCAGATGAGCGCCGAGAAGGGTTTGAAACCTTTTTAGAATCGTCGCTTATGCCGAAACCGAATAAGAAGTTTGCTGGCATTTACTTCAAATTAGGGATGTGGAATATGGGCGGTGGTCCGGATTCGACAAATAACTTTGTGCGCAAATGGTTAAAGCGCAACGGTGAAGAACCGGTATTGTTAAGCGATGTCAATCGTGAATACAATCAGAACCTCCTACGTGGTAAGATGGAGAACCTCGGTTTCTTTCAAGCACGCGTTACCTCGGATACTTTGATCGATGGCAAATTTGCTACGGTTCGATACGATGCCTTTCCTGGTAAAATTTATCGGATTAATAAGACAGAGTTTGATATTGACAGTACAACACAAATTGGGCGTTCCATTCATGACTCGAAAGACCAGACTTTTTTAAAACCCGGGAATAATTACAACTTAGATGTTATCCTAGCAGAGCGAGAACGTATTGATAATGATCTTAAGCACAAAGGCTATTACTACTTTAGCGACGACAATTTCTTAGTGGAAGTGGATAGTACCATAGGGAATAATAAAGTGGATATGTTCATGACGATCAAACCGGAGACGCCTGAAAAGGCGAAGACACCGCAAAAGATTGGCAATATCTATATCTTTCCTAATTACCGGGAAACAACAGGTTCAAACAGACGACGTATTCCTCGCGGCACAGAAAAATACGATGGTAAGTATTACATCATCGATCGTGAGAATCGCTTTCGTAAGAAGGTATTGGCAAATCACATCTTTTTGGAGCCCGGAAAATTATATAATCGTTGGGAGCATCAACAAACAATCAACCACTTGGTTAACTTAAATGCATTTAAGTTTGTGAAGAACGATTTTGTTGATAGTCCGGACTCAACCAATACGCTCGACGTTTATTATTATCTGACACCAATGCAGCGAAGAGCTCTGCGCTTAGAATTGATTGCAAAGACTGCTGCAGTATATAATGGTACGGAAGCCAATATCAATTGGACCTTTAAAAATGCTTTCAAAGGTTTTGAAACGGTGACACTTTCCGTTTTCGGTGGATATGAAACGCAAACCGGTGGTAATGTTAATTTGAATTCCAGCTATATCCGCTACGGTACTGAGGTTTCAATTAACTGGCCAAGATTACTTTCACCCTACAAATGGGCACCAGGACGACGATATATCCCTAGAACCTTCTTAAAGGTTGGATATGAATTCCTGAACAGAAGAACGGCCTATACATTAAATTCTTTTACGACGAACTTCGGATATGCATGGAAGGAGAACGAACAGAAAGAACATAATTTAACGCTTGCAGAGATTATCTATGTACAGCCTCGCGGGATCTCCGATGAATATAGGGCGCAAATGGATACTGTTCCTACCCTACGCCACATCGTTGATCCACAATTCTCATTCGGTCCTAACTATACCTATACCTTCACCAATACCATGGAGGATAAAAAGCACACTTTCTATGCGAAAGCCGGCTTAAATACGTCAGGGAATATATTGGGGTTAATACAAGGGGCAGACTACAAAGAAGGCAATATCAAAGAATTATTCGGAACGGCGTATTCACAATTTGTGAAGGCAGAGGCTGACTTACGTCATTATATGAAGCTTTCGGCATCTTCCCAATTAGCATCCCGCATTATGATTGGAACAAGTTACTCTTATGGTAACTCCCGTTCCCTACCTTATCTGAAACAATATTATACGGGTGGTCCTAATGGTTTACGTGCGTTTAGAGCACGTTCAGTAGGTCCAGGATCGTCCCTTCCCGAAAATATCGGAGAGGACAATTTCTTCGCTGATCAAACGGGAGACTTAAAGCTGGAGTTAAATACAGAATACCGTTCAAAAATTGCAGGGATGTTCCATTGGGCGGCCTTTGTCGATGCCGGAAATGTGTGGTTACAGCGTGAGGATGAGAACAAACCGGGCGGTAAATTCAGTAAAGCATTTTTATCGGAGCTTGCTGTTGGTGGCGGTGTCGGATTGCGGGTAGATTTAGATTTCTTAGTTATACGGACAGATTTTGCGATTCCGTTCCGTGTTCCATATCGCGATAAAGGGGACCGTTGGGTGTTCAAGTATATCGATATACGTGAGCGTGATTGGCGCCGGGATAACTTAGTATTCAACCTGGCGATCGGCTATCCATTCTAGTGGAAAGAATCACCAATCAAGTTGTGACATAGCGCATTATTCGAAATTTTAAGGGGATTTTACAAGTGATTCACGATAAAATTTATTACATTTAAGGGTAAATACAAACCCCAATACTATGAAAATAACCGTTGTTGGTGCAGGCGCAGTTGGCGCAACGACCGCAGACAATCTGGTAAGACGCAATGTAGCAGAAGAAATTGTGCTGCTTGATATTAAAGAAGGCTTCGCAGAAGGTAAAGCACAAGATATGATGCAAACCGCTGCTTTATTAGGCTTCGAATCGCATATCAAAGGTGTTACGAATGATTATCAAGCGACGGCAGGCTCCGCTGTAGCCGTTATTACTTCCGGAATTCCTCGTAAACCTGGTATGACGCGTGAAGAGCTTATCGGAACGAATGCAGGAATCGTTAAATCGGTCGTGGAAAACCTGATTAAACACTCTCCAGAAATCATTATCCTCATTGTTTCCAATCCGATGGATACTATGACCTATCTAGCATTGAAAACGAGTGGCCTTCCAAAGAATCGAATCATTGGAATGGGTGGTGCATTAGACTCGGCACGTTTCAAATATCAAATCAGTGATAAATTAAATGCTTCGGCGAATGATTTAAACGCAATTGTGATCGGTGGCCATGGCGATACAACGATGATCCCATTAATTAAACATGCTACATGGAACAGCGTAAAAGTTTCATCCTTTTTAACAGAGGAAGAAGAGGCCGAGATCGTTAAGAAAACTATGGTCGGTGGGGCTACATTGACGGCATTGATCGGTACATCAGCCTGGTATGCACCAGGTGCAGCGGCAGCTTCGATGGTAGAAAGCATTGTAAAAAATCAAAATAAACTGTTCACAGCGTCCGTTTTCTTGGAAGGTGAATTTGGACAGGAAGATATTAATATTGGAGTACCAGTAATCATTAATAACAAAGGCTGGGACAGAATAGTCCCTATGGAACTTTCTGAAAAGGAACAAGAACTGTTTAATGCTTCCGCCGACGCAGTTCGAAAAATGAATGATGTTCTTTACGATGAGGGTATTTTAAAGAAATAAGAAACAGACATATAACCTATACTTTACATGTATAAAATCCCATTTGAAGTCATCGGCCTACAAGCCGATGGCTTTCATATTATAACCCAAATGACGATCTACGATAAGACATTTAAGATTGTTATCGACACGGGTGCTTCAAAGACTGTATTGGACAAACAAACGCTATTAAGTTCGGGCTTAGCTGAAGATAATTTTCAAAACACGGACATTCTATCTACTGGATTAGGCACCAATACCATGGAAAGCTTTATGCTTAGTATTCCGGAAATGAAACTTCATAATTGGTCGGTGAGGAATTTCACAGTTGCCGTTCTGGATTTGAGCTCAATCAATTATGCTTATACGCAAATTGGAATAGATCCTGTAATAGGTGTTTTGGGAGGAGATATTTTAAAAGCCTATGGAGCAATTATCGATTATAAGAAAAATGAGCTCCGGCTAAATCAACGGAAATTAGCTTTAAACAAGCGTCGTTGAATATGAAGTCTTAGGTAAATATAGAAACCAACAGATATCAGCACCCCGCATGCACCCATAATGTAGAGGGTGTTTTTTATGCCGACAATCTCTGCTATTGCTCCTGTTAATAAACTACCAATAGGGAATATTCCCTGGAAAGCCATCACATAATAGGACATCGCCCGAGCACGATAGGCAGGCATTGCGTGGGTCTGAATATAGGTATTAATCGACGAGTTCTGCATCATCATAGCAAAAGAAACGCCCATGGTGAAGAACAATGCTGCCGGTAGATACTGCGCATATGCCAGTAAAGCTAAGGAAATCCCCATCGCTAAAGCGGAGAAAAGAACCCTGTATCGAAGATTATCGCCAGATTTTAAGCGTGCCATATTAATTGCCCCGATCATCGCTCCTAATCCTGCAGCACTCTCAAACCAAGAAAAAGTACGTTCATCGCCATTAAATAGCTCCCGAGCAACGGCAGGTAATAAGGAAGTATAAGGGATGACTAACAGACTTGAAAAAGTTAAAATGATGATGAGGGACATAATGTGTGGCGAACGCTTCAGGTATTCAAAGCCATGCTTAAGCCCTTCAAAAGCACTTTCATTAGGAATTATGATGACCTTTTCCTGCACGTTCATCAGCATCAAACAGATGATAACAGGAATAAAACTGATGAAATTCAACGTAAAACAGGCCAATTCTCCGTACGTGGATAACAAAACGCCACCAATTGCAGGCCCTACCATGCGGGCGGCGTTAAATATTGAAGAATTCAATGCAATTGCATTCGGCAAGTCCTTCCTATCGTCGACCAGGGAAACGAGCAAGGATTGTCGTCCCAATACATCAAAAGCATTGATCACGCCTTGAATAAATCCTAAAATTGACAGATAAAGTACCGATTCGAGTTTCAAATAAACCAATAAGGCCAGCAATCCAGCTTGTATCATCAAGCCTATCTGTGTAATGAATACTAATCTGTATTTCTTATGTCGATCGACGAAGGCTCCGATAAATGGTGAGAGCACTAAAGAAGGTAATAAGGAGATAAAAGAGACGAACCCTAACCAGAAAACAGAGCCCGTTAATTGGTAGACCAACCAACTAATGGCGATGCGTTGCATCCAGGTCCCTAAAAGCGAGATCGCTTGACCAATGACGTGAAGTCTAAAGTTCGGATATGCTAATGATCTAAATAACTGCATGAATATCGGGTCGCCTATATAATGTAACCCAAAGCAACCTAAAGAGTTTGCCCTAATACGATAAATGTAGTGTTTTTATATAGCATACGAAAACTAATCGCTAGTATTTAGTACTTAGTACTTAGTACTTAGACTCGAACGCGCTAATACTCACATTCGTCCTTTTCTGATTTAAGACAAACTTTCTTTCCAGTCTAAAACAATTGGTCGAACAGATGAATGATAAGCGTCAATTAGTGTATGTTCATCTTTTCAATCTGAAACAATATAGCTACCTTTGTGGCAACAAAGCGATTAGCTTATTTTAGGACAAGAATAAACACAATCATTCAACACTTTACAACATGAAATTTTTTATTGATACCGCTAATTTAGAGCAAATCAAAGAAGCGCAAGATTTAGGCGTTTTAGACGGTGTAACAACAAACCCTTCCTTAATGGCTAAAGAAGGTATTTCTGGCGAAGAAAACGTAATTAATCATTATAAAGCGATTTGTGCAATCGTTGATGGCGACGTGAGTGCGGAGGTAATTTCTACGGATTACGAAGGTATGATTAAAGAAGGAGAAGCTTTAGCGGCATTGGATAACAAGATCGTTGTAAAGGTTCCGATGATTAAAGATGGCGTAAAAGCGATCAAATACTTTAGTAAAAAAGGAATTAAAACAAACTGTACGTTGGTATTTTCTGCTGGCCAAGCTTTGTTAGCTGCAAAAGCAGGTGCAACTTACGTATCTCCGTTTATCGGTCGTTTAGATGATATCTCTGTAGATGGTCTAGGCCTAATCGAAGAGATCCGTGAGATCTATGATAACTACGGTTTCCAGACTCAAATCTTAGCAGCATCAGTACGTCATAGTGCTCATATTTTAGGTTGCGCGAAGATTGGAGCTGACGTAATGACAGGTCCTTTATCTGCAATCACAGCCCTTTTGAAACACCCATTGACGGACAGCGGATTAGCAACATTCTTAGCTGACCACGCAAAAGCTGCTGGCAAATAAGCAAGCTTTATAAGTAAATATTGAAGCCTCCGACCGCAAGTTAGGAGGCTTTTTTATTCACATAAATATTTCGTAAATTTAACTTTATGAAAGTGGACATGGACTCGGAAAATTTAGATCATCAACAGGAAGAATTCGCTCAAATTCTAAAGGCAAATAAATTAAAAATTACCCAGCCGAGGCTTCGTGTTTTGGACACTATTTCTACTAAAACTTCAGCAATTTCCCAACCCGAATTGGAAAAAATATTGGGCACTGAGATCGATCGAGTTACCCTCTATCGGATACTTGCGAGCTTCGAAGAAAAAGGTATTCTACACAAAGTTTTCGACCTGAACGGTACAGCAACTTATGCGCTCTGTTCTACGAAATGCACCGAGCATCATCACCATGATCAGCATGTTCATTTCATTTGTTCCGCATGTAATTCGGTGTTCTGTTTAGACGAAACGAACGCCCCGAAAATTAATCTTCCTCAAGGATTCACCTTGCACTCGATCGCGGTAAATGCTGTAGGTTTGTGCGAGCAGTGCAAAGAAAAATAAACAGGAAACTCGACTTTTTTTCGTAATTTCCACCCATTGATCTATATCAGAGGGCAAACCTCTATCGCCTCAACGTCGAGCCAAAATACGCGCTAAACACCCTCTAAAAATCATTTGCTAATATTTAGCTTTGAAAATTATATTTCTTTACTTTATAGATAGTTACAGTTGCGAACAAAAACAAATACATTCATATTTTAATTTTAGCAAATCGCGTTAGAAAGAGGCCTATTCTCATCAAAATTTAACAAAAACCTATAAATCAATCATTTATATAATTTATGCCGTTAATTTAATTTTAGCAAAAATATGATAAGATACAATAATTCAGATAAATAGGTTTGCTAAAATAAATTTACAATTTACATTATAAACGAACCGAAAAAGAAGTGTACCACCGTCGTAAAACTAGCATGAAATTTGAACTAGTTTTTACGTACCTTAGTTCTATTGTCAAGAAGGGCAAGTGGCCTTACATGACCCACTAATTTTAGGACCTCTCCTACCCTATGACAAGTAACATCGTTCCGTTTATTTTGGAACACAACACAGACATATGAAATCAAAAAAAGAAAACCCTTACAAAGAAGTTTTAACCCAACTGATCGTAGACGTTTTTGAAAAATCAGGAAACACAGCACTCAACTATAAACAGGTCGCCGCCAAACTAAATGTTAAAGATACGGACGCCAAAGTTGCTATCGCCGACATACTGAATGATGGCACTCGATCAGGTCAGTTTGAACAACCCGAGCGAGGCAAATTCAAGCTTCGACAACTCAATGTATATATCACAGGAAAGGTCGATATGACGGCCGATGGATCGGCTTATATTGTACCAGAAGATGAGCTGGAAAATGACATCTATGTTGCGCCTCGAAAACTCCGCCAAGCGTTACATGGTGACCGTGTGAAAGTCCATGTTTATGAACGCAAGAAAGGACGGAAGCGCGAGGGCGAAGTTGTCGAAATCTTAGAACGCGCGAAGACCGACTTCACCGGAACAATTGACATGTCCAACAGCTATGCATTCTTCCTGCCAGATGACAGGAAAATGTTGCACGACATCTTCATCCCGCTCGACAATTTGAATGGAGCGAAGGACGGTGAGAAAGTTTTAGTATCGATTGTCGAATGGCCAAAGAATGCTAAGAATCCAATTGGCCGTGTGAAACATGTACTCGGCAAAAAAGGAGAAAATAACACAGAGATGAATGCGATTTTGGCGGACTTCGGTTTCCCGTTGGAATTCCCGAAGGAAGTTGAAAAAGAAGCGAACGCCATCCCTGAAGCTATCACCCCCGAGGAAATCGCAAAACGCAAAGATTTCCGAAATATCACAACCTTCACCATCGACCCGGCGGACGCAAAAGATTTTGACGACGCCATCTCTTACCAAGTACTAGAGAATGGAAATTACGAAATCGGTGTTCATATTGCTGACGTATCACACTACGTTATTCCGGACACCGCATTAGACAAGGAAGCGTTCGAAAGAGGAACGTCGGTTTATTTGGTTGACAGAGTTATTCCGATGCTCCCTGAGCGACTTTCTAACAACCTATGTTCACTTAGGCCTAACGAAGACAAACTTTGTTTCTCGGCCGTTTTTGAGCTTGACGACAAAGCTAACGTAATCAACCAATGGTTTGGAAGAACGGTAATCCACTCGGACCGCCGCTTCAGTTACGAGGAAGCACAGGAAATCATCGAAGGTAAAGAGGATTCGTTGGCACCTGCCATTTTAAAACTGAATGAGATCGCATTTATCCTTCGCGACCGCAAGTTCAAGAATGGAGCGATCAGTTTTGAATCGGAGGAAGTGAAATTTCATTTAGACGAAAACGGCAAGCCAATTGGGGTATACACGAAAATACGTAAGGAGGCACACAAGTTGATCGAGGACTTCATGCTTCTTGCAAACCGCAAGGTCGCTGAATTTATCGGCAGGCAAGGACGTGGTAAAAACAAACTTCCATTTGTTTACCGCTTCCATGATGTTCCGAACCCAGAGACTTTAACAAACTTCTCACAGTTTGCATCGCGCTTCGGACACCGATTAGTTATTAAGTCGGACAAAGAAACAGCGAAATCGCTAAACAGCTTAATGACGAAGATCGAGGGTTCGAAGGAACAGAACCTGCTTACCTCCCTTGCCGTACGTTCGATGGCAAAAGCGATCTACACCACCAAGAAGACATCCCACTATGGTTTAGCGTTTGATTATTACACTCACTTTACCTCTCCTATCCGCCGGTACCCAGATGTTATGGTTCACCGTCTGCTGCAATACTATTTAGAGGGCGGCAACAAGATCAATGCAGAACATTATGAGAAAATGGCCGAGCATTCCTCATTGAAGGAAAAGAAAGCAGCGGAAGCCGAAAGAGCATCTATCAAGTATAAACAAGCGGAGTTCCTGCAAGATCAAATTGGCGTTGAATACACCGGAATCGTCTCGGGCGTTACGGAATGGGGTATGTATGTAGAAATCCAAGAAAACAAGTGTGAAGGGATGGTTCGCCTCCGTGATATCACCGATGATTTTTACACCTTAGACGAGAAAAATTACGCAATCATCGGCCAACGAAAGAAAAAAGTATATCAACTAGGCGATGAAGTCCAAATCAAAGTCAAGAAAGTGGATCTTGAGAAAAGACAGATTGACTTTACGTTGATTAGTTAGCATGGCAGGTCAAACAAAAAGCGATGCAAAGCTGAGCTACATGATAGAAAGATATATTATTTTCCAATCGTCTTTCACATAACAGAAAAAAAAAAAAAACGAAGCCCCGCCATTTTTCAATGACGGGGCTTCGTATTCAAAGTATCTTTTTTAAGCTTTTTCGAGCAACTTATTATCGCCTGCTAATAGAGATCGAGCTCTGCTATAGAGGCATGATTCTCACCTTTAAAATCATTCACTGTGACGATTCTAAAATATCTAAAAGTCTTTGAGTTAGCAAAAGGAAAATACTGACGTCCGTTGAGCGCCCCACGACCTAAATAGGCCACTTCCCAATGCTGATTATCCATACTAATCTCTACCTTAAATTCCTTAATTTTTGCCGCCGCCCCGGTATTATCGGGACGTGTCAAATACGAAACACCTTTTGCTACGACCGCATTCTCTCCAACATTAATAGTGATATGATGTGGGTGGCTACCAGGGTTCGACCAACTCGTATGCCAGTAGGTTTTTTCATTTCCATCCAGTACGCGTGTTGGTTGATAACCTACTTGAAAAGAACTGACACTTTCAACCGTCCAATTCTTTCTTTCTATTAGCGGTCGGGTTCCGATATCTATTACAGGAATATTATTAACGAACTTATAAGGATAGAAGACATAAGAGCTTGAACCGTTCTTGTGGTGAAGAAAGATTTGGAGCGTATAATTCATATTAGCTTTGGTCCGAAACTCTGAAATTGGCATTCTCACGTTAAAGCTATTGTCTTCGTTGGCCTTTTTCGTAAATGTGATTGACTGATAACCTTCAGGGTCGGACTCCAAAATATTCCGTATAGTAACATGTGACGGCACGACGTTCGTAGTATAAGTTCCTTCTACAACAATTTCGGATCCTTCCACAGCCGCAGAAATTTGATCAACTTTCATTGTTGCGGATCCATAAAACGCTTTAGCCTCTTTACTGAAGACCTGACAATTGCTCAAGGTTGCGGCATCGAATAAGCTTATAAAAGTTGGTGATTTACCGTAGGTATAATTCCCTGCCCCCATTAGGGTCATCCCAAATTCGGAGCTAGCATACTGGCTGGCGGTCGGTCCATTGTGTGGAAGGTTAATTCCATGCCCCATCTCGTGAAGCAATCCTCCGATATAAATTGTTGCCTTTTCCCCCACGAGCCCGGGTTTACCAAGGTTATCCTGACTCATACCGGGGTAATCCAACGCATAACACCACCTTCCCGTTCCATAAAACGGCACTTCATGCGGGACGACTTCCCCTTGATCGAGCTTTTTATTAACGGCTGTCAAAACTAAATAATGATCACTTGCAGATGCCGCCGGGTTGGCTAAAAAATATGCATTGACGTGTTCTACTATAGCTGCATCGTCGGTGTAAGCGGTCGAATTCTTATCACCTCTTACTAAATGGATTTTGATACGCGTGTTATCTTTATTTTTTAGCAGACCGAATGTTTTAGCGCCAAGTCCCCAATGTTCCATCCAATGTTGGAAATAACTTTGTCCTGCTATCATGATTTTACTAATCCTTTCTTCGTAGCCCGGATTTGGCACCACATCTTTAGGGACGAAATAGACAACGTTTAAATTGTACCTGTAATCCGATTGAAAAGTCTGATCGACAGGAACGATCGGCGCACTGTTGGTTTCTTTTTCTCCCTTCGAGCAGGCAGTAAGAACTATAAAGAGCAAAGCGATCGCTTTTAGGGCAAATTCTTTCATAATTTGTTTAATTTCATAATTTGTTTCTCAATTATATACCACATAAATTATTTAAACAATATGTTTCGTCACAATTTCGACAGATTGCGCTAAATGTATTCCATTTGTAGCTAAAGGGAGTTTCTGCTGTAGTTTGTTCGAAATTGAATATCACTTCATCGATTTCACTATAAGATTCCGTACAGCAAGATTGACAATATAAAAATACCTTTGCCGAACTATCATAAACTACTAGAAAACGGCGGTGCAATCAGAACATCCGTTTTATTTAAAAACTTTATCGCACAACTCTTTACGAATCCAAATATTCTTTATATCTTTGCAGACTTAAAAATTAATTTTACACAAATTAAAAACACAAAACAGGTAAATGCCTACTATTCAACAATTAGTTAGAAAAGGTAGAGTAGCTCTGGTTGATAAGAGTAAGTCACCAGCGTTGGATTCATGTCCACAGCGAAGAGGTGTGTGTACGCGTGTATACACTACTACCCCTAAAAAACCAAACTCAGCAATGCGTAAAGTAGCTCGTGTTCGTTTAACGAATGGAAAAGAAGTGAATGCTTACATTCCAGGAGAAGGACACAACCTACAAGAGCACTCCATCGTGTTAATCCGTGGTGGTCGTGTTAAAGATTTACCAGGAGTTCGCTACCACATCATCCGTGGTGCATTAGACACATCAGGTGTAGCAGGCCGTAACCAACGTCGTTCTAAATACGGAACAAAACGTCCAAAACCAGGTCAAGCAGCTGCTCCAACAAAAGGTAAGAAATAATTAAACGGAGGAAAAGAAAATGAGAAAAGCAAAACCAAAAAAGAGAATCATTTTACCTGATCCAAAGTTTAATGACGTTCAGGTAACACGTTTCGTAAATAACATGATGTTCGACGGTAAGAAATCTATCGCGTACTCTATTTTTTACGATGCTGTAGAATTAGTAGAATCAAAAACGCAAGAGAACGGTTTAGAGACTTGGAAAAAAGCTTTAAACAACGTTATGCCAGCTGTAGAGGTTAAATCTCGTCGTGTTGGTGGTGCTAACTTCCAAGTTCCTATGGAAGTTCGTCCAGAGCGTAAGATCGCTTTAGGAATGAAATGGTTAATCTCTTATGCTCGCAAACGTGGTGAAAAAACGATGTTTGAGAAATTAGCAGGAGAAATTATTTCAGCTTCTAAAGGTGAAGGTGCTGCTGTAAAGAAGAAAGAAGATACGCACAAGATGGCGGAAGCTAACAAAGCGTTCTCACACTTCAGATTCTAATTTTGAAAATAAAGAATCAAATATGATTACACCGACTTTAGATAATAGAATATTTATTATCGAGAGTCGGTGTATTTGTTTAAGAACAAAGCAACAAAAAACGCCAATAGGCAAACTGCAAAATTAATATGGCAAAAGACTTAAAATTAGTTAGAAATATTGGTATCGCTGCCCACATCGATGCTGGTAAAACTACAACGACAGAGCGTATCTTATTCTACTCTGGAGTTAACCACAAATTAGGAGAAACTCACGAAGGTTCTGCTACTACAGACTGGATGGCGCAAGAGCAAGAGCGTGGTATAACGATCACATCTGCGGCTGTTACTGTATTCTGGAACTACCGTAATAAAAAATACCAAGTAAACGTAATTGATACTCCGGGACACGTGGACTTTACTGTAGAGGTAAACCGTTCATTACGTGTATTAGACGGGTTAGTATTCTTATTCTCAGCTGTTGATGGTGTTGAGCCTCAATCTGAGACTAACTGGCGTTTAGCGGATGGTTACAAAGTTCCTCGTATTGGTTTCGTTAATAAAATGGACCGTTCAGGAGCTGACTTCTTGAAAGTTGTAAAACAAGTGAAAGAGATGTTAGGTTCTGAGGCTGTAGCGCTTCAATTACCTATCGGTGCTGAAGACGACTTCAAAGGTGTAGTTGACTTAATCAACAACCGTGGTATCGTTTGGAACGAAGCTGATAAAGGTATGACTTTTACAGAAGTTCCAATTCCTGACGATATGTTAGACGAAGTTGCTGAATACCGTGAGAAATTATTAGAAGCTGTTGCTGGATATGATGAATCTTTGATGGAGAAATTCTTCGAAGATCCAGATTCATTGACAGAGCGCGAAATCTTAGACGCTTTACGTAAAGCTGTTTTAGACAACGCAATCGTTCCTATGGTTTGTGGATCATCATTCAAAAATAAAGGTGTACAAACAATGCTTGACTTCGTTATGGAGTTATTGCCTTCACCTCTTGACCAAGAGGCTGTAAAAGGTACTGACCCACGTAACGGTGAAGAGATCGTTCGTAAGCCATCTGAATCTGAGCCATTCGCGGCATTAGGTTTCAAGATTGCTACTGACCCATTCGTTGGTCGTTTATGTTTCGTACGTGCATACTCAGGTGTATTAGAGGCTGGTTCTTATGTATTGAACACTCGTTCAGGAAATAAAGAGCGTATCTCTCGTATCTTCCAAATGCACGCTAACAAGCAAAACCCTATCGAAAGAATCGGTGCTGGTGATATCGGTGCAGTTGTAGGTTTCAAAGACATCAAAACTGGTGATACTCTTTGTGACGAGAAAAACCCAATCATCCTTGAGTCAATGACTTTCCCTGAGCCAGTAATTGGTTTAGCGATTGAGCCAAAAACTCAAGCTGACGTAGATAAATTAGGTATCGCTTTAGGTAAATTAGCTGAGGAAGATCCTACATTCGTAGTAAAATCTGATCAAGAAACTGGTCAAACAGTTATCTCAGGTATGGGTGAGCTTCACTTAGATATCTTGATCGACCGTTTAAGACGCGAGTTCAAAGTAGAGGTTAACCAAGGTGCTCCACAAGTAGCTTACAAAGAGTCTATCAACGGAACATCTGAGCACCGTGAAGTTTACAAGAAACAATCAGGTGGTCGTGGTAAATTCGCGGATATCAAAGTTGTTATCTCTCCTGCTGACGAAGATTGGGATGTTGTTAAATCACCTCTTCAATTCGTTAATGAGATCGTTGGTGGTGCTATTCCTAAAGAATACATTCCTTCGGTACAAAAAGGATTTGAATCATCAATGAACAATGGTGTATTAGCTGGTTACCCACTATCAGGAATGAAAGTACGTTTGATCGATGGATCTTTCCACGCAGTCGATTCAGATTCATTGTCATTCGAATTAGCTGGTAAAATGGCTTACCGCCAAGCATTACCTAAATGTTCTCCAGTATTAATGGAGCCTATCATGAAAGTTGAAGTATTGACTCCAGAGGAAAACATGGGTGATGTAATGGGTGACTTAAACCGTCGTCGTGGACAGATGCAAGGTCTTGACTCACGTAACGGTGCACAAGTTATCAAAGCTTTAGTACCACTTTCAGAGATGTTCGGATATGTAACTCAATTACGTACTATCACTTCAGGTCGTGCAACTTCAACAATGGAGTTTGACCACTATGCTGAAGCACCTCGTAACGTAGCTGAAGAAGTTATCGCGAAATCAAAAGGTAAAGTAAAAGGTCTAGAAGACTAATATTAGCATACAAAACAACCGATCCCTGATTATAAATAGCTCTAATCGGGGGTCATTTTAAAAACAAATATAAAATGAGCCAAAGAATCAGAATCAAATTGAAATCTTACGATTACAACTTGGTTGACAAGTCAGCTGAGAAAATCGTGAAAACAGTAAAACCTACAGGTGCAGTTGTTAGTGGTCCAATTCCATTGCCTACTGAGAAAAAAATCTATACAGTTTTACGTTCTCCACACGTTAACAAAAAAGCACGTGAGCAATTCCAATTATGTTCTTACAAGAGATTGTTAGACATCTACTCATCAAACTCTAAAACTGTTGATGCGTTAATGAAATTAGAATTACCTTCAGGTGTTGAAGTTGAAATCAAAGTGTGATAGATTTCTTTGAGAAAACAAAAATCCCCTTTATTGAAAAGTAAAGGGGATTTTTTTTGTTTAGATATAAGATTTAAGATCTGAAACCTTAGCGTTTGGACGGAAACAAATAAGGTGAATTAGTTTTAAACCAAGAAAGGAAAGATAAAAGGATAATCAGGATTGGGATTAACTATTAACTAGCAACTGCTAATTGCTACTTAATAAACATAAAAAAAGGCAATCTTTCGATTGCCTTCTCACATAAGATATTATTTTCAATTAGAATTGGAAACCAATTCCGAATGATAATACGCGGTTTGATGTTTTCTCGCCGTCACCTGGATTTAAGTTAGATAAACCTAAACCGTAACCAGCGTTAATTAAGAAACCGTTGTTTAATTTGTAACCTCCTAGGAAGTTAACACCTGCATCGATTAAGTTCATGTCCTTATTATCGCCAGAGAACTCAAGTTTTCTGTCGCCAGAACCACCAGTTTCTCCTAAAGAACCATCCCATTTATCTTTACCTGAGATGTTGAAACCAATGTAAGGACCAGCTCCTAAGAATACATTACCCGAACCTGCAGGAATGTAATAAACTGCGTTTACTGGAACCTCGATAGACATTACATTACGTGATAAAGATCCGCTTGCGTTATCTCCAGACGCTTCGTATTTCGCGCCTTTACCTTGTAGGGATACTCCTGGTTGAATCGAAAATTGTGGAGCAACCGGAAGGTCAGCATAACCTGTTACGTAAAACGATACGTTATTTTTTTGGTAATCTTTTTCAAGATCGCTAACATTAGAGTATTTACCTAAGTTAACACCAGCTTTTAAACCATAGCTAGTTTGAGCTTGAGCTCCTGCTGCTAATAATACCACAGCTCCGAATGATAGTAATAATTTTTTCATATTCTTTAATTTTTCTTTTTCAATAGGTCAACTTTACGCTGACATGGTAACACACTTACAAAGTTTAGACCAAAAAAATAAAAACGAAACGAATTTTTAATAAAAACCTAAATATCAGCTCCTTATGTGTGTTTAAAATTTGAATAATCAATTATTGAATCCTTATAGAAATAGGCATTGTTGGAATATCACCCATTAAAACCATTAAAATCAGAAGGTTAGAAATTAAAACAGCGATTCGTAGAATAAAAAGCAAAAAAGGTTTTTATATGTGAAAAGTAAATCCTATTTTTGCATGCCTGTAAGGGTAAAAGGGTCGGATGGCCGAGTGGCTAGGCAGAGGTCTGCAAAACCTCCTACAGCGGTTCGAATCCGCTTCCGACCTCGTTTGAACATTAGAAAAAATATTAACAACAATGGGAGTTACACGTTTAAAAAGAAAAGATAGAAGAAATAAAACTGTTTCACGTGTTGAAGTACAGTTTTTGAAACTTGGACGTAATATTGAATTAGGTTCAAAAAACAAAATGTCTGCAAAGGGTCAAATCGCTAAGAATGATGAGATCTTAAACAAATTAGCTGCTGACGCTAAATAAGCATTTGTTTTAAAATATTTAAAGCCTTTAGTGAAAACTAAAGGCTTTTTATTTGTTCTATAAGTTCAGCGACTCTTTTAGAAGAACTGCTGATGACAGCTTCGTCCATTCCGGCTACATTCCTTTGATTATAGACCATTTTAGAAGCCTCCACGACCTTCGCAGATGAATGTACACTCGTTACACCCGTGTATTCGATTATCGCTCTCACGTTGCTCTCATCGATTCCTGCACCCGGCATAATTTCGATCCGACCGTCGGCTTGATCAGCTAAAGATTTTATAAGCTCTCTACCTTCCCATGCCGAATTTTGTAATCCGGAAGTTAAGAGTCGATCACAACCCAACTCGATAATATCTTCTAGGCTTTTTAGCGGCTTTGCACATCGATCAAATGCGCGATGGAAAACGACACACATTGGCTTTGCTAAATCGACGAGCTCTTGCATGCGAACCTTATCTATCCCTCCGTCCTGTTTCAATATGCCGATCACGACACCATCGCAACCGACCTCTTTGCAATAAAGAATGTCTTCCTTCATTTCCGAGAATTCCTCTTCAGAGTAAAGGAAGTCGCCTCCGCGTGGTCTGATTAATACATGCACGCCAATTTCTAATGCTTCGCGTACGAGCTTTATTTGTCCGTACGAGGGAGTTGTCCCACCGTTCTCCAGATTTTGACACAGTTCAACGCGGCTAGCTCCTCCCCGCTGCGCTTCTTTTGCTGAGAATAACGAATTCGCACAAATTTCTAGGTGAATGCCGTTAATACTTTTTTCTATCATATTGTCAAATATATTTCTTTTACGATGAATATGTATTAAATTAGTATAATAATCACAAAACCAATCATCTACTGCAAACCAATCGGCTAATTATTTGTTAAAACACTTACGAGCATCAAAAAATAATGTTATGCCACTTATTTCACAACACAAGGAAGTGCAACTCCACCTCTCCCACATGTATGATTCTCTGCAGGACAGTGTCGAGAAAATGAAAGAAGAGCTACAAACACGTCGTAATCAATACGAGCAAGCTTGTCATAAACACATTGAGTCTGGCTTCCAATTTGAAAATCTTTGGTTAAATGCTGACCGTAATTATCAGCGTAAATTCCGAGAATTTGAAACCCATTGTGTCCTCTTGGATATCCTGAGCGATTATCGGGATGAAGAAGGAAACTTTATTCATATTTCTGAAATTACATTGACCTTAGAATCGCTTCTTCATTCTTTTGAACAACAAGAAGCTTATGAGGTATGCGCTATTATTAAGAAATGGCAAGCGCATATGCTTTCGAAGTATCAGACAACTATCTAAGGAAAAACCAATCTACCTAAACCATCAACTATTCATTCGCTGAGTGGCTTAGCTAGTTTATTGGCAAAAAACAGCCTGTTTCCGGATAAAACATCCTCGAACTCATCTTATATATCAAGATATGATCAGCAAACTTCTTTTTTAAAATTAAGCCGGCCATCTTGCCGGCTTTACTTTTATTTTAGTTTGATCCAACTTGCATTGTTCTTTACCCAATTGGATACTTCAATAGGCACATCGGTGCATAAATAATCAGATCCCAGCGATAATCCTAGCAGGAAATCATCCACCGAACGCCCCGGCCACAAGCTTACGGTCATACCTTGCTTTTTAGCATCTTTCACCATAGTACGCGTAGTCTGTGAAATATTAGCAGCAATACGCTTGATTCCAAGCTCTTTCGTTTCGTCGATTAATGCCTGTGATAAAGCCTCGCCTTTGATAAACATGAGGTCTGCATTCGGATATTTAGCCTTCAAATAGCGCAACGGGCGCTTATCGAAGGATGTAAGAAGATAATCTGAATTTTGCGGACGATTCGAATACACCTTGTTGTAGAGCATGTCGCAATATTTATGAAGCTTTGCCTCATCATACAAAGGTTTGTTGGTTTTCATTTCAAATTCAATGTAAACTCCAGGTTTATCCTTAAAGTACGCAACAACTTCGTCTAAGGTTGGTATTTCATTCCCTTTTAACGTTTTAAGCTTCTTTATTTCCGATAAGGTCAGATCTTCGATCGCTCCTTCCTTTCCGACGATTCGTTTTAGATTATCGTCATGAAAAATAACGAGCTGTCCGTCTTTGGTGATACGAACATCGGTTTCATAGCCACGCATTCCTTGCTCATAAGTTGTTTTAAATGCCGACAAAGTATTTTCATCATATTCATATGCTCCAGCGCGATGAGCAAATATTTTCACCTCGTTCAACTGAGCAAAAGAGGCTGAGATGGACGATACACTTAACGAAATTCCTAAAGTCGAAAGCCTGAAGGCGTTCTTAATAGTTGTAATTTTCATGGTAATATTATGCTTAGGTTAAAGCATAAAAATACTGAAAAAAGAAAAGGCCTAACGTAAATTATTTGTTAACAAATCGTTACACTTTTCAATAATTCACGGATTTTATTTGGATAAATTCTCCATCGGTTCCTGTTACAAATTGATTATAAAAAACCGTTCTCCCATCCACATCAAATAATGGTGCTCCGACGAGCTCACCCTCTTCTACCTCGTGAGTCGTTAATTCCATCAAAGCTTTCGAATGAATATGAAAGACGTATAATTTATTATCTGCAATGAACGTCATCCAATCACCGGATGTATCTATATTAATTGGAGATGCAATCGAAAAGTTGAAATCAGAAACAAAAGTTAATTCCCCCGTAGTAGTATTGCACCGGACGATTTGATTTCTATCGAATTGATCTTTTGCTAAAGCATAAATATACGCTCCGTCGGGACTCGCTCTCAGCCAGTGTCGAAGGTTAGACAAGCCATGAATAGTTCGACTGAGCCGTCTCTGTTGTATCCCATGTGGAGCTCTAGGACGCTCACCTTCCTTACCGACAGCCAACTTATCCGCTAACGCAAGATCCAAATCAACATCAACTACAAAGATTTCAGTGACTGTTTCAGCAGATGCATTTAGGGTATTACCTTGAAAAGCTATACTGTAACGAGCGCCATCTTTCGATGAACACTTTACCCAACATTCATCGAACGCCTTATTAATTTCGTCAGACCCTGGCTTGGGACTGTCCGTTACATTGGAAACAATCACAGCGTAATAATTTCCTTGAACATTTCCACGCTTATCTCTCACCTTAACTGGCTGTTCCACAGGAAACATAAATCCAACCATCCGCAAGTGGGGATCAACAAGCTCATCATTATAGGTAAAACTTAACATCTTCCCATCAGGACTCCACATATGAGAATGCGTTCCTCCTCGCAGGCTACCAGCAGCGTAAGGAGCTAGCAAATCACGACTGTCGGCATAGGAAGCCTTCATCTCGTGTTCTAAGTCGACAATCACCGCCGTGCGACGGGTGATATCATAGGGTTTCTCTTTATTTGCATCGAGCATGCCATGAATAAAAACAATCTGATTGGTACAGGGATTAAAGGACGCCGCCCCAACACCAGGTCCATAGATTGACTGCCCGAGCGTTTGATAAATCGGAAACTGCTTGCCTGTTCGCCGGTCTAATACCGCGATGGTCCCTGTTCGGCCAATATGTGTATCGTCATTTCTGTAATCAAACACAATCCAGTTTCCATCGCTGGAAATGGCACCGTTATGATGCATCGTGTGTCCATGTTGCTCCTGTGTAAGTGTTCTTGCCTCTGGGTACATCTAATTATCTATTAGCTTTCTTAGCGCTTGGTAGTCTCTTTTAATTGGCTAAAGTACGTGAATTTCGTCTTGGTTGCTGCGTAAAAATACATCAAAATCAGGAAAAGAACGAGGGAATGCAGAGGGAAATTCTTCAATAATAAACCAGGACTGAGATTGCTTAAACCCAATGCAAAGCCCTTTCAAACCCAATGTATAACCCAATCATAACCGCTCGGAAAGGGTTATGATTAGGTTATACAATGGATTAAGAAAAGGAGAGACAGATTGAAGGTAGCTAAGACCTTCGTTCGTAGCTCGATGCAAAAAGAAAGGCGCATTATCCTCAGACAATGCGCCTTTCTTACGAAAAAATAAAATCGCTTTACTTCGCCTTATAAGCGTCTATAGCGCTCTGCAGGTAAGCTGCGTAGCTATCGATATCATAGTTTGCACCGCTTGCCGTAACGAGTAGCTGCTCATCAGCACCTACGATTGCATACAAAGGTTGCGAGTTGCTCTGGAAACGGGTAATCTGGAAGTCGGTATTCTTCTTACCAACGGTATTGATCTTCTTGCCGGTTTCTTTGGAAACATATTGTTCTGCTTCCGGCAATTTCAAATCATGCTCATCTACATATAGCTCCACCAGAATAAAGTTCTCATTGATCAGGTTCCGTACTTTCGGATCCGACCAAACCGAAGCTTCCATCTTACGACAATTGACACAGGTCCAACCTGTAAAGTCGATCATCAGGGGTTTATTCTGCGCTTTCGCGGCTGCCAATGCTTCATCATAATCATAGTAAGGATCGAATCCTTTGATGGTCGCACGGCTGTGGAAATGTGTGTAATGCTTTCTGCTGCTAGCATCTGCTGAAGCCGCTGGTGCTGCATGTGTCGCAGAACTTAAATCAAAGTCTTGTGTACCGATTGGAGGAAGGAAGGCTGCGATCGATTTCAATGGTGCTCCCCACATCCCCGGGATCATGTAGACTACAAAAGAGAATACAATGATGGTCAAAACCGTACGCGGAACAGAAAGATAAGGCAGGTCGCTATCATGCGAGAACTTGATCTTTCCTAATAGGTATAAGCCCATTAAACCGAATATAACGATCCATAGCGCTAAGAAGACCTCGCGGTCCAATAGCTGCCAATTGTAAGCTAAATCCACGTTGGAAAGGAATTTCATTGCTAGCGCAAGCTCCAAGAAACCCAATACTACTTTTACGCTGTTCAACCATCCGCCTGATTTTGGCAATGACTTCAATAAAGAAGGGAACATGGCGAACAGTACGAATGGGATAGCCAATGCTAAAGAGAATCCGAACATCCCTACGGCAGGGCCTAAGCGCTCGCCTTTTGTTGCTGCTTCTACTAATAAGGTACCGATGATAGGTCCTGTACAAGAGAAGGAAACCACGGCTAAACTAGCCGACATAAAGAACAAGCCAATCAGACCACTCTTATCCGAGTTGGAGTCGATCTTGTTCACGAATGAACTTGGCAAAGTGATTTCGAAAGCTCCAAAGAAAGAAGCTGCGAACACCACCAATAACAGGAAGAATAGGAAGTTGAAGATACCATTGGTAGACAGGGCATTCAATGCCTCTGCGCCAAAAGCGATGGTGATCAACATTCCTAATGCAACATAGATTACAATAATGAATAAGCCATATAAAAAGGCTTGAGATACCGCCTTCCCTTTGCTGCCTGATTTCTTGGTAAAGAAAGATACCGTGAGAGGCACCATCGGGAAAATACAAGGCATCAGGAAGGCCGCGAATCCGCCGATCAGACCGGCGATAAAGATTCCCCATAGGGATTTAGACTCTTCCGGAGCCGCAGTAGCAGCAACAGCGCTTGCAGCCGTCGTATCTTGAGCAACTGAATCCTGGCCATCGGTGAATACAACATCCTCCGTTAGGGAAGTATCCAATACTTGCGTATCTGCTCCCGAGGAGAACTCGACATCGTCTAAGCTGATCAAACTATCAGCCTCTTGTGCTTGCACAGTTCCCGCAAAGAAAAGCGTCAATATTAATAAAACATGAAAAATATACTTCATAATTCGGTTCTATTGAAATTAAGTTAACCGAGCTGGAACTCGGCTAACTTCTACTAGAAAACTTAACAGCCAACAACAGCTGTATGAAACAAAAGACTATTTATTGAAACCAATTAATGGTTTTTCTAATCTTGCAATCGGATGGAATCCCGTAAAATCAAGATCAGTAGAAATATAACCCTCTTTAACTGGTTGCTCCTTAACTAAATCTGTAGTTAAGTATTTCTTATTATCGTCGCATAATAATGTCACTACAACAGCATCATCACCCAACTCTTGCTTTAATTTGATCGCACCAATCACGTTAGCACCGGAAGAGATTCCAACCGCCAAACCTAATTGCTGTGCTAATTTTTGCGCCATAATGATAGAATCACCATCAGAAGCACAAATTACCGGATCAAGCTCGTTCAACTTAACAATAGCAGGAATAAACTCATCAGAGATACCTTGAATACGGTGAGCTCCAACTTTATATCCTGTAGTTAAAGTAGGACTTTCTTGCGGCTCTAAAGGATGGATTCGTACGTTAGGATTGTAGTTCTTCAATTGCTTGCCTACACCCATTACTGTACCACCTGTACCAACTCCAGCAACGAAAGCGTCTGCAACTAATCCTTGAGATTGCAATTGCAAAGCAATCTCTTTACCCGTTGTCAATTCATGTGCTTCTGCATTGAAAAGATTCTCAAACTGTCTAGGCAAAAATACACCGCCCTGTGCCGCTAATTCTTCACTAAGTTTGATACTTCCCAAGAAACCACCTTCTTCCTTGCTGATCAATTGAATATCCGCACCCATAGACTTGATGATGTCGATACGCTCTTTGCTCAACCAGTTCGGCATAATGATTTTCACCGTATGTCCTAAGGCTTTTCCGATTGCCGAAAATGCAATCCCAGTATTTCCACTTGTCGCCTCAACAATCATGTCCGTTGGGCGAATCTGGCAGTCAGCATATGCTTTATACAAAATGTATAGAGCCATACGATCTTTGATACTTCCCGTTAGGTTATAGTTCTCACACTTTACATAAATCTTCCCTGGCTTACCTTGGTAAGTGTATTGAAGTTCTAACATCGGTGTGTTGCCCACTAAACACCATAAGTGCTTAAAGCGACTATCCAATTCAGGAGATAAACATTTGCTAACTGTTGCTTCCTCGATCATCATTAAAAGTTAATTGTATTAGGTATTATTCGTTATTTGTCAATAATACAAAAGTGATTCAAAACAAGATATTATTCAACACCTGAGTAGATATTCAGTAAATTTTATCGTTTCTATGGTATTATTCAATTAAATTTTCAGATATTTACCCATATCAATTCAGAAGTCCGAAAAATATAAAGAAGATGGATTTAGACCAAACGGATGTGAAGCTGCTCAAGCTTCTCCAAGAAGATGCAACGTTAAGCAATAAAGAGCTATCATTGAAGCTGCACAAATCTATCGCTGCAATCCACGAACGCGTAAAGAAGCTCAAATCAGCAGGTTATATCAAAAAAACTGTAGCTATCCTCGATCGACATATGGTCGGAATCGGACTCATCTCTTTCTCGCAAGTATTCTTAAAGGCACATACCTTTGAAGTTTTAGGCGAATTTGAAAAAGAAGTGTCCAAATTCCCGGAGGTCATGGAATGTTACCAAATGGCTGGCTCCTATGACTTTATGCTGCGTATTGCAACCAAAGACATGGAAGCCTACCATCAGTTCCTGCGACATAAGCTCGCTGTATTACCGCATGTCAACACTGTACAGACCTATTTCGTATTGTCCGAAACAAAAAGCGAAACGGCCTATCACTTTTAGTTGACTTTAATTCTTATTAAGCAATTCTTCCAACTGCGCAATAAACTTAGAAGACCCATAATTTGCGAAGCCTTCATGTTTAAAACGGATGCTCCCCGCTTTATCCATAACTAAAGTCGTCGGCAGCGAACCGGTATAGATTTCATTCGCCAAGGGCCCGTGCAGCCTATGCATAGGAAAAGTAAAACCTTCTTTATCAAGGTATGACTTCCCCATCGCCGCTTCATCGTCCTGATTGATCATGATGAAAACAACATCCGGATGATCCTTAAACTTCTGATATAGTTCTTCGATCGACGGAAACTCTGCCCGGCAAGGGGGACACCAAGAAGCCCAGAAATTAATAAATAATACTTTTCCTCTTAGTTGATTCGTCGAAACGATGTTGCCGTCCAGATCCGAAAAAGAGAAATCGTGAACCAACTTGTCCGCTGGCGCCGTTTCTTCAATCTTGGCGTTGAAAATTCCCGTCTTCATCAGCTGACGAATTGCCCAAGCTTTAGCATCGGGAGAAACCAGCATGATTATAACAACAAGGCCCAAGAAAATACTGAAGCCATGCTCCTTGAAAAACGTGCGGGTTTTATTCGATGATTTCGACATAAGATATACCTACTTATTGGCTAAGCTGCTCAACTTCTCTTTCATTTCCGGCGTATTATAATCACGCCCGCCTTCCATTCGATCGACCATATTACCCTGCTTATCGAGGATTACGGTTGTAGGAATCGCGCCTGCAAGGAAATCCGAAGGAATCTCACTATTTGGAATAAAGACCGGTAGGTCATATTGATTATCTTTCATAAAGGCAGTAGACTGCTCAATCTCTGAGTCAACATCCACCATCAAGAAAACAACATTGTCGTTCCCTTTGAATTCCTTGCGCAAATTGTCGATAGAAGGTAACTCCTCGATACACGGAGGACACCATGTCGCCCAAAAGTTGATGAATACTACTTTTCCTTTTAAGGAGTTCAGATCGACAGCATTTCCTTTTTCATCAAGGAAGGAAATGTTATGATTCGTGGTCTGTGCTGTTTGTTGTGTAGTATCACTGTTTACAACAGCGCTATCCTGTGTGTCTGCCTTCTTCTCGTTGCTGTTTCCGCAAGCCGTTAATCCTAATACTGCTAATCCGAAGAAAGCAGATAGCCATGTTCTTTTCATTTTAAATAAGATATGATGTTTTTCTAATACTTTAATTTAATGTTCCCGTTTTGCTTAAAGCTGCACTTTCCCTTCTTTAATCTCGTCCGATGGTTTCAGCAAAATAAGGTCTGTCGCTGCTAAATCACCGAACACTTCCACTAAGCTGTCCTGGTGGATTCCCTCCTTGACAGGCACCTTTTTTATCTCCTGATTGTTCAAGGTCATTACAAATGTACCCATTTGCGTTTGAAGTACACTCTTCATTGGCACCCAAAAGGTACTACTTCTGCGTTGAAGTCGCAATTTAGCCTGCGCATAGTCACCACCCTGTAGCGCTCCGTCGGCATTGTTGACATCGAATTCCAACGTTAATGATCGATCCTGCTGATTCAGCATCCCTGCCGAACGCGAGAGCACCGCATCGAAGCTCTTGCCCGGTTGGGAGCTGACCTGAAAGCTAGCCTTCATCCCTTCCTGTACGGATGAGGCATGTTTCTCCGGCAGTGCTAAAGTCAGACGTAGTTTGTTCCCCTGCGCCATCATAAACATGGGCTGCGCGACATTCGCACCTGCCAATGCACCCACAGACACATTTCGCTCTGTGATAATACCATCAAAAGGTGCCGTTATTCGTAGATATTTCTGAAGTTGCGAAGAATGAGCAGATCCTGCCTTCGAAGATTCATAGGCCGACTTCGCACTCTCCATCGCACTCTTTGCATGGTCCAATTCAATCGCTGCCACGGCGCCGCTAGTGGCCGACGCTTGTTTCAATCGTTCATAGGCCTGTTGCGAATACAGGTAATCGTTGTAGAGCTTCTGCTCCGTCGACTTATCCGAAAGATGTTGCTGGTTCATCTCCGGCGCTTCCAAGACTGCCAGGAGCTGTCCTTTACGCACGCGGTCGCCTCGATCCACCAACATGCGCTGCACGAAGCCACTGACTTTCGCATATACCGCGACTTGCTCGTATGGCTTCAATTCCGCAGGAATCGATAGCTGATACTCCGGATTCATCAGCTGTATTTCTGCCGTCGGATAGGAAGCAGCCACAGGCTGCTTTTCCTTTGTCGCTTGCTCATGCTTTGCTTCCGAAGAGCAGGCGGTAAAAAGTGCAAGCAGGGCGGATACCGCCAAAGCTTGCTTGATTATATGTTGATATGCAGTTTTCATAGTCTCACTATTAAGAATGTATTTGTTTTTGAAAATAAGGACTCGCGGTATCATCAGGGTCCAGCGAGGGATCCGCAATTGACGATTTAGCCAACAAGGCACTAAAGAAGTGCGGCAATAAAAGCAGAATGCTGAAAGTCGATGCAATCAATCCACCGATTACCGCTCTTCCTAAAGGCGCAATCTGTTCCGCACCATCACCAATTCCAATGGCCATCGGCAACATACCGGCAAGCATGGCTGCCGCAGTCATCAGTACAGGGCGCAAGCGCGAGGAAGCCGCCATGCGCGCCGCATTTGCGGGACTCAAGCCTACTTGCTTCCTAAAATACTCCGCCTGATTGATCAGCAACACTGCATTCGAAACAGAAACCCCTAAAGACATAATGATCCCCATATAAGATTGCAGGTTTAGCGTGCTTCCGGTTAAGAACAACAGCAACAAAGCACCGGCAATTACGGCAGGAAGAACCGACAAAATAATCAGGGGTACTTTGAATGATTGATAATAAGCCGAAAGCATCAGGAAGATTGCAATTATTGCTAAGCCCAATCCTGCCAATAAGCTATCCAGCGTATCGTCCAATAACTGCAAGGTTCCTTCCGTCCAGACCGAGGTTCCACGAGGAGCATCCCCCGCATTTGCAATAGCCTGCTTCACTGCCCGCGATGCTGTCCCCAGGTCCTTATCATAAATGTTCGCAATAAGCGTCACATAGCGATTTGGTCCCTTCCGATTGACCTGTGCGGGCGCTGTTACTCGTTTCACCGTTGCAACGTCCTCCAGCACAGGACGCAAACTCCCTTTTTTCAAGGGCATAGCGCGCAAAGCCTCCTCCGACGACATCAACGCCTCCGGAATCTGCACCTGCACCTGAAACACCAGACCCGAGCGAGGATCCACCCACAAATTCTTATCGGTAAAGCGAGTAGACGAAGTCGCTGTTACTAAGCTCTTCGTAATATCCTGCATCGTCAATCCATACTGCCCCGCTAAATCCCGGTTGACTTCGATCTCTAACGTCGGATAGTTGATAGGCTCCGCAATGCGGATATCCCGTAAATAAGGCACTTCCTTCAACTCCTTTTCAATCTTAGCTGCATGTGTATAGGCTGCCTTCACCTGATTAGCCCCTACTTTCACCTCAATTGGCGTCATTGCCCCCTGCCCCATAATCTTTTCCGTCAATTCCATCGGCTCATAATTGAACTGCGCATCAGGAAACTTAGCCGCTAAAGCAATTCGAATACCCTCCTTAAGTGCTTCAACTGATCCCTTATAAATTCCCTGATTGACGGAAACCTGCAGAACAGCCTCATGCGAGGCATTGGTAAAAAGGAAGATCGGGTTGATTGGGTTGCCTGGAGGCTGCAGACCAACATAAGCTGAAGTCAGATTCACAGCGTTATCTGGCAACTGCGCTTTTATTTCCTCAGTCACCCCCTGTACCAGCGCCTGCGTTTTTTCCAATCGGCTACCTTGGGGCGCCTGAATCCGCAGCTGGAAATCCCCGGAGTTCGAAACCGGCATTACATCCATCCCTACCTGCGTAAGCAACAAGGCTGATAGACCGCCAGCAAGCACCAGGTAAACTAAGAACAAGGGCAATACCCGACCCGACCAGCGACGCATGCGCGAAGAATAGTGTAGATTGAAGCGCTCGAACAACTTGCGCTTCCGCTTCCCTTGTTGCTTATCATGCTTTTTCGATTTCATCATCCAATTCGCCAGAATAGGCACAAAGGTCTGTGAAGCAATAAAAGAGGCAATCATTGCAAAGGCAACGGCCATAGAAAGCGGCATAAACATATCCTTCGGAATACCGGTCATAATAAATGCGGGCGTTAATACCGCCAGGATACATAATAATATCAAAAGCTTTGGAATAGAGATCTCCAAAAGCGCATCGACGATTGCGCGCGGCTTTGCTTTTCCTTGCTCCATATGCTGATGTATATTCTCGATGGTAACCGTCGCTTCATCCACGAGAATACCGATCGACAAGGCTAGCCCACTTAAGGTCATGATATTTATGGTCTGTCCAAACAGATACAAGACCATGACTGCCGTTAATATCGCAATCGGGATAGTCAATACGACGATCAAAGCGCCACGCGAATCCCCCAGGAATAGAAGAATCATCAAGCCTGTAAATATGGCGCCCAATATGCCCTCGTGGATCAGCTTCGTCAGCGCCCGCTCGATGTATTTCGACTGGTCAAACTCATATCGTACCTCCACATCTTCAGGCAGCTGTTCTTTTATTTTCCCCAAAGAAGACTTTAAGTTATCCACGGCGGTCAGCGTAGACGCATCGGCCTTCTTGATAATCGGCAGGTAGACCGAGCGCTTCCCATTCACCAAAGCATAACCCACCGTCTGGTCGGCGCCATCTTCTACGCGAGCGACGTCCCGAACATAAATCGTCCGGTTCTCTCCCGTTTTAATCGGCGTATTTAAGAACTCCTCGGCACCCTTGGCAATCGAATTAATGGGTGCCATCAGATTCTCATCGCCAATGCGAATATTGCCCGCCGGAGAGGGCAAGCTATTTTTGCTGATAGCAAGCGTAATCTCTTCCGGACTCAGGCCATTCGCCTGCATCGCTTCCGGATCGATGTTGACCACGATGGAACGAATATTCCCACCAAAGGGTGCTGGTGCTGTAATACCCGGGATCTCGACGAACATAGGCCGCACTTTGGTGATTACCAAAGTCTGAATCTCATTCACCGATCGCTGCTCACTTTCAAACACCAGTTGACCAACCGGCAGAGAACTCCCGTCAAAACGAACCACCATCGGTGGTACAGCGCCCGCCGGAAGGAATCCCATCGCCCGGGATACCGAGGTCGACACCTCCCCCGCCGCCTGCGCCATATTCGTCCCTGGATAGAAGGTTAGCTTCATCAGCGATAAACCTTGTATACTCTTAAAATCTATATTCTTAACCCCGGAAACAAATAGGAGTACTTTTTGAAACTCATTGGACATAAAGCCGTCCATATAGGCGGGCGATAAGCCCCCATAGGGCATAGCGATATAAATCGCCGGAAGCTCCACCTCCGGAAAAATATCTACATTGATCTTCTTGATCGTCGTATAGGAAAAAAAGGCAATAGCCATTACCGCAACCATGATAGCGATAGGCTTTCTTAAGGCAAATCTAATTAAACTCATAGCTGTGGATTAAAGGTTATTAAAGACGAAATCAAAATTGCTGTTCAAGGAGGCTTCCTCGGCCAGGAGAATCCAATAGGATTTTGCTGCATCGATATGCTTCTGCTCGGCTTCCTCCAATAGCTTCGAAATTTGAAGCAGTTCGCTTAAAGCAATCAAACCGCTCTTATAGCGTGCAAGGTACATCTGATAAGCATCTTGTGCATGCTGTACAGCAAGTTTGCTGTTCTTTAAGCGTGCAAACTGCATCGTGATTTCCTGATGCACCGCCGATAGGTTGGCCTCCATACCTTGCCTATATTGCTCATGCAAGGCTTTAGCCGCTTCCCCTTCTTGTCTGCTCGCTTCGGCCTTGTATTTGTTGGTTTGCAAGCTGCTTAGATTCCAAACTAAACCTACGCCCGCCAGCACATTGTTTGTGCTGTTCTTGAAACCATCCGACCAAGCACCCGATACCATACCATCTTGCCCTATTCCGGAACTTCGATAGGCATAGCCCCCTAACAGGCGGACCGTAGGCAGCGAAGATCGCTTATGCACTTCAGCTTCCAATTGATGATAGGTCGATGCCTGAGCTAAGTTTTCCAAAAAAGGATGATCAGTAAGTGCTTGCGAAACACCGCCGTTCTTTGCTGCTGTCAAACCTAAAAAGCGATCCAAGGAGGCCTGATAATCCAGCGACTGCCCCTGAAACAAAGCTAAGAACTTGATTAGCGAAGCCTCCTTCGCGCCAGTCCATCGCTGTTGTTCGCCCAACGCTTGCACGTAGGACGAGGATGCCAGCAAACTGTCGGCTGCCGGCCTTAATCCTGCGGACGATAAACCTGCCGTAATCCTACGGATATCATCTAGCCGCTGTGCGTTTTTTGCAGACCAGCGCCATTTAGACTCGTCGTACAGCAATGCGATATAACGCTCGATACTCAGCTTCTTTAAATCCAACAGATAAGCAGCCTTATCCGTCTCCGTACGCAGAACAGCCGTCCTCGCTGCTTCTTTTTCTTTGCCTTGTTTTCCAAATGTGATCAGATCCCACTCAACTGTTGCTGATCCGAAGTTATTGGCTGCTAGCTCACTTCCACGAAGGCCCGCATTGCCACTGACGTTAAAGAAGCCGGGTTGCGGAAAAAAACCTCCCGAGCTACCCTCAAACGTGCCGTAGCTATGCTGCGCCTGCATCTTCACCTGTGGAAGCATACTGCTTCGCAACGCACGTTCCTTTTGCAAAGCAACCGCAATAGCGGCATCCTTTGCCGCAAAACCCGGAAAACTTGATTCTATTTGCGGCCAAATTGTACCCAGGGTGTTCGAATTTCCCAAGGTATCCTGAGCAGCGATTGCCGTACTGCTCCATGCGACTAAGTAGTAGAACCCGCTCAGTACCATCTTTTTTCTCATATAAACCTGATTAAACGGCATTGCAAAGCAATGCACGGTTATTTTCGATTAAAAAATAAATACGAATGCTCGGTTAGCAGAAGTGCTAACCCTAAAAAAGATGAAAGGGTACTAAATAAGCAGTTTGCGGTACTTCAGGAAAATGGGTATAGGTCCTGAATTTGGAAAATCGCCATTGGAGTAATGGCTCTTTGTGGTCCTATCGGATATAGCAAGCAAGAAAAGAAAAGCAACGGCAAACAACATCATCGGTATCATTTGCTTCGCATCCGGCGACAGCTTGCTCACTTGTTGTGTCAAGCTGCTTTCAAATACGCTGCACTGCTCGACAAGCACGCGTGACGTATAGCTATTCTTCTTTGCAGCACCCTGCTCGGTATTCACGGGAAAACCCGCAAGGCTCTTAATGCTACTTTTGATAGGACATGAGGTCAATAATACGAACAGCATCACCGCCATCAGCATGATGAGCTGCGGAAATGACCTCGTTAGATATATTGCTTTTTTATCCATATCGCTACGAAGTTAGGGCATTTATTCATAGATGTCAAATCTTCTTCGGATTCCCATAGCTTTATTACACAAGAAAAATCTTATATTCAACAGTAAATTATCAGCTATGAGGGAGCAATTAAGTAAAGAGAGCGAGCAAAGTAAGAATGTCAACCTATCGGTTGGACTCATCTTCCTCAATTGCACGCTTGCTATCATATGTTTTGGCGGAGCCTATCATCACGACCCTGATAACATACTCAGCTTTTTCGCCTTCTTCATTAGCATCACTATTCTTACCGGAATCTTCGCATTCGCTTATCACGATAAGAAATACCGATGGGTGAAATGGCTGTTCGGCATTCTGCTGCTCATTACGCTATTATTGTCCGCACTATTTTGGTATGCGTCCGAATTGGGAAAAGGATTTAATCACTAAGCCATGAAAATCAATACGGTCAATAAGATTTATATCCTTCTAGCCGTGCTACTTGCTTGTTACGCAGGCTATAAAACCATCGTCTTCAAACCTTGGGATCGCTTTTATTATTTTGCTAGCGCCATGCTGCCCGAGTCATACCCTGTCCATTTGAGTGAATTACACTTCGACACCGAGAACCCGGATGATTTCATTAGCATCAATACCGAAAACACCGGATTCTATCGGGCAAAGTGGGGCGAGGAGTATTATTTCCCAGAAACCTACTCCTCCGAGCTTCTGCCTAAGCGTCTTGTCATACAATATGTGGATTACCGCTCTAAAAACTACTATAGAGACAGCATCGCTCTTCCAACTGCCGAAATTCGAAAGTACTTCAAGGAAGCAGCAAAAACCGGAGATATGCAAAACATTTATCATTATAGTAGTAATGCCAAGGGACTCACCTTCCTAGTTGGTATCGCCAATGCCGGTAATATCATTGTATGGCTACGCACGGCGACCAAGGATCACATCATTAGCAAAACCAAACTCCAACCGAAGACCCCGCGTCCGGAGGATCTATATTTTGACGGTTTGAAAGATTTTGAAACCTACTACAAGGAAGTTTTTCGAGATCTGCCGGACAGCCTGAAGATGCGGATAGACGCAGGCTGGGATCGGAATGCTAAATATATTGACAGTCTAGCCATCCCTAAAAGCATACCCTAGAATTTAACATTTCAGCTAATACTTTTTAGCGCTCCTTTTCGTATATTTAGGTTACACACTACACTATTTAATATGATTACGGAGAAATTTGACTTCTTACTCCAGCCACAATTGCGGGCGGAGTTTGAGAGGGAGGGTATTCGGCTCGAATTCAAAGCGGGCGACATACTCGTCGAACCTCACAAGTACATCAAAATCGTCCCTCTGGTCCTACGAGGAAACATTCGCGTCATCCGACAGAATGAAGACGGTCAGGAATTATTTATTTATTACATCAAGGAAGGTCAGTCCTGTGCTATTTCGCTATCGACAATGATGATGGATAAAATATCCAATATTAAGGCAATTGCCGAAGAGGATATCGAGCTTATCGGAATCCCCTCCGCGGTTGCCCGACGATGGTATGAAACCTATCCCGCTTGGCGATGGTTTGTATTGAGCACCCTCGACTTCCGCTACGACGAAATACTGAGCACTTTGGACAACGTCGCTTTCAAAAAGATCGACGAACGCCTGATCAGCTACCTAGCAACAAAGTCGGAAAGTCTACAAAGCAATATCCTCAACATCACCCACCAGGAAATTGCCAAAGAGCTATCCACCTCCCGCGAGGTGATCTCCCGACTATTGAAGCAACTCGAACAGCGCGACATGCTCAAACTTTTTCGTAATAAAGTAGAAATAATTTCCCTTGTGTGATAAAAGTCACTGACAAACCGCGCCTTCATTAGCCATCTTTGTCTATACAATCACACTAACACACACAGCTATGAGACAAAATATAGGAAACATAGATCGAGGAATACGTGTTTTTGTTGCAATCGTAATTGCCGTACTATTCTTCACCGAACGAATCACCGGAACCATATCAATCGTTCTGATGGTATTTGCTGGAATACTCATATTAACCAGCATGATGGGCTTCTGCCCACTTTACAGCTTATTAGGCATAAAGACATATAAAAAGAAAAACGATAATCCGCTGCAAGGAAGAACAAATGAGTGACGATTAGATATTAGATTTTAGACATAAGATTTTAGAGTCTAAATACTAATTCTATTCCTTTAACTTAAACTGTTCCTTAATCATCAGGGCTTCCACTTTGCCTGCGGCAATGCTGGAAAGGTCTAAAGTTTTTGCCTTAACACGCTTGAGGTCTTTGTATTGTGCTTCTTTTCCCTCCCCGACAAATTCTATCCCTAAATCCTTATATACGGCCTGCAGAAAGGGATCTTTCGGGCTTCCGATCTGGTAGTCAGTTGTTCCGGGGAGTACTTCAACATCCGGGGGAATGCCATCGAAGTAGTCGCCCCAGCCATTCGCATTTCGGAGCTGCAATGTCGCGAGGTACAGGTTGTAGCGGTCAATACGAATAGCGAACGAACCTACGGGCTTACCGTAGGTTCGTTCGCCGATCAAGCGGATCGGTAAATAAGGTTTGAAGCAACTGATCAATAGCTCACTTGCGGAGGCTGTCATCGAATTGCTGATAAAGTACAGGCGTTTGATGCTATGGAGGTCGCCTTTTTTGTGGAATTTCTTCGTATTTGCGGCGACGGAGAAATCAATATCTGCCATCGTAGCCAGACGCCCTTTATAGGTCATGGTTCTGCCATCCTTGTCCAGGTAGGCTTGCTGCTTCAGCATGCTTGCGCGGCCGTTCTGCATCAAGGTATTGAAATGCTCCGTATATTTTACCTTTCCTTCCAGCTCCTTCGGCGCAATAAGGTCTGCCACATAGCCGGCCGTTTCGATATATCCGCCTCCGTTGAAGCGCAGATCGATAATCAGCGTACTGATGTTCTGGCTTGCCATTGCTGCGAAAGCGCGATCTAGATCGCCCTGAACTGCCGCCAATCGTGGAAAGGAATGGAGCCGCAGGTAGCCGATATCAGTGTCGCTTTCCAAATGCACTGAAGCACTTGTGTTGATTATAGATGCCAGCCTTTTAGCACTAGCGGAACCCTGCGCACGAACCTCCAGGAAGGAATACTTCGCACGTCCTTCCATGCGGGTCCACTCATAGGGCTTTCCCCCAGGATGCATAGAAAACTGACTTAAGCGATACAATGACTTGCTCAAGGCAGTCTCCTCAGGACTGATGCCAGCGAACTTCCCTCGGGGATCGAAATCCGTATAAGAAGGCAAAGCCTCATTCCAATAATAACAGTGCTTCGCGTAGAGGTAAATCGAGTCCAGGCTCATCTCCTTTCGGCTGCCGTGCTTCGGTGTAACAATCTCCTCCCCTCCCGGCGATGGAGGATTGTCTTTTTTACAAGCTATCCATAGCAGCATGCATAAGCATAATAGCCGAATTCTACCGACTGATCTGATGATGGCACTCATTCTATACTGTCTAAAGCATAAGGCAATTCGGGCGGCGTTACATTAGGTCGCTCGCTGCTCAAGGCATTCAGGAAAGCGAGAATCGCATCCTGCTCCTTACGACTTAGTTTTAAACTCTTGATATGTGGTGATAATTCCCCATGAATCTGCTGTCCCGGAGATTGAGGCATCTTTTGGCTCAACAGCGAAATAATCTCCGTCAATGTTGCTATGGAGCCATTGTGCATATAAGGCGGCGTATGTACCACATTGCGCAGACCCGGCGTACGGATTTTTCCCAAATCGTCCTTATTCTTCGTAGCGATATAACGTCCATCGTCCAATTTCCCGAAAACATCTACCGCATAACCCAGGTTATGGTAATTTAAATCCGTAAAGAAGGGACCATTATGGCAGTTGATGCACTGTCCCTTGGTACGGAACAGGTGCAAGCCTTCGATCTGCTCATCGTTGAGGCTTTGGTAATCTCCTGCCACGAAGCGATCAAAAGCGGTGATACCGCTGCTAATGGTTTTAGAGTAGGCAGCGATGGCATCCAGTAAACCCTCACGTGTCAATTCGCGCGTACCATAGGCCTCCTCATACATACGCACATAGCCAGGAACCGCCTGCAATTTTGCAGGCAAGGTATAGGTATTGCCCCCCATCTCGATGGGCGATTCAATCGCTTCCGCAATCTGCTCCCGGAAAGTCTTTGCCCGGCCATCATGGAAGAGATGCCCCTCTAATGTCCATACATTCTGCATGGTCGGCGTGTTGCGATGATGCGCGGCAATACCACTTGCTGTGCGTTTCGCATCCGTCCAGTAACTTTCAGGTTTATGGCGATTTTAAAAAGGAACGAACATGTTAAAGACTTTTAAACGATACCATATCGCAGCATGCATGCTAGTAGCACTGTTAAATAGTTCCTGCGATAAAGAATTGAGTAAATTGCCGGCTAACGATCGGGTTGGCGAAACGGCCATTACGGATTTAGCCTCAGCAAAAATGGCCTTGAACGGTGTGTATTATCGCTTTGCGAATGTTGACAATGATAATATTGCCAACTGGGTGTATAACAATACCACAGGAGGTCTACTATCGGGCACCTTAAGCCATGGACTAGGTCCGCTTCCTGAGGAGGAAAATGATAATGTGAACTCCAACTCCCCAATCTATCAATGGGAATATGCCTACAAAATAGTCCTTGCGGCAAATGGGTTGTTACGAGGCGTGGAGGCTTTGCCGGAAGCTAAGCTTCCTGGCACCGCGAAAACAGAACTATCTGCTGAAGCGCGCTTTCTGCGCGCATACGGACACTTCAAATTGTTAATGTACTTTGCGGAATGGAAAGACCTTAATTCGATCAATGGGGTATTGATACGCGATGAGTTCAGCAGCTTGAGCAATATGCCCAAGAAACGCAGCAGCGTAAAGGATTCTTACTCGCATATCTTAGCGGACCTGGACTATGCAATTGAGCATGCGAAATTGGAAACCCCTAATTATTATGCGAACCAATGGGCGGCTAAAGTACTGAAGATGCGCGTGCTTGCCTGTCGCGGACTCGACGCCGATTTGAATGCCCTGCTCCTTCTGGCCGATGACGTAATTCAACACAGTCCTTACACGTTAGAGGATAATGTCAGAGATATCTTTCAGTTGAAAGGCTTGCAAAGCAAGGAGGTAATATTGGGCGTTAAACCGCAGCCTGGGCAAGAGGTTTATTACAACAACTTAAGTCGTTTTTATTTCCCGATGGCTGATCGCTTATTTACGACGAACCTGAAGTTTAAGGAGATGCTGAATGATGATCCTAGGCAGGACTGGATGATCGGTGCGGATGCGCCATTTCAGATGTACAGTCCCGATACGTACTATTTCCATAAGTTTATTGCTGCCGGAACAGAACCTACGCAGACCTCGGAAACGCAGTATGCTATTCGATTATCGGAGGTCTATTTGTTAAAAGCAGAGGCTATCATTCGTTCGAAGAGCGATTATTCCGAAGCGAAATCGACTTTGAAGTTGCTAATGGAAAAAGCAGGTATCAGCGACTTCAACGCGCTAGATCAAATCACGAGCAAAGAGGCGCTTTGGAAATTCTACACAAGGGAAGTGCTGAAGAGCTTCGCTGGCGAGGATGCGGTCGAGTGGTTCACCTTAATCCGTATGCCTTTAGCGTTGATTTCGGAGATACGCCCTCATATCACTAAAAATGAACAATTGTACTTCCCGATTCCGCAGTCGGAGCTTGACTTGAACAAGAACTTCGGCGAACAGAATCAGGGCTATGGTCTTTAGGAGGTATTTGCTGGCCTTCTAAAGTATATTGCTCCGGCGTCAATCTGCGATGACGTCGGAGTTTTTTTTATTCTGGAGGGATGATGTAAAATGGAAGTAAGAGCCTAAATCGCAGATTGGGATTACCGAAATTTAAGTTTAATTTCCTATGAAGCACAATCTACAATCATAACATACAATTAATAGCAATCAATTACCTGATAACATTAAAATAACACATAAAGGTTAATTTTAGCAACGATAAGATATTATCCTAAATATTAACCTTATGACGCGATTAACACGGTTTTATCTAGATAATAGCATATTTTTCAACTGCTTTTTTCTATGGTACTTTTTGCTGAGTATCCTGATATTCTTCTTTCCGAAAGAGGAAGCTTTTTTACTATTCAACTCGGCACATCATCCATTCTTAGACTATTTTTTTACGGTCGTAACCCTTTTTGGGGATGGCCTATTTGTAGTATTGGTCGGCTTAGTTTATTTCTTTTTTCGCTCGCGTAAATTGGGTATTGCTGTAGTGGCGACTTATATAGGCTCCGGATTGATCTGTTCTCTATTGAAGCGTTCTTTCCAGACCTATCGCCCGGGCTTTAGTTTACAGGATCATCCGGATTTCCATAGCGTCCCTTGGTTATCCCTCGCGCAGCATAACGCCTTCCCTTCTGGTCACAGTACCTCTACCTTTGCCTTGGCGGCAGCATTGGCGCTCTTTGGAAAGGATATCAGATTAGCGTTGATTGCGCTTTTACTGGCCTGTCTAACGGGGTATTCTCGGGTTTATCTGGGACAGCATTATTGGGATGATGTCTGGTTCGGTACGATGCTCGGTATGGGGTTCAGCTGTTGCTATTATTTAGTAATCACTTATTTTCGTGAAAATAGCGTATCCATACGAACGTTCTCCCCCCCTAGCTTCCGCATCTAAACATGTGGTCGCTATTTTATAGCCTGCTCAAGTTTGGCGCGGTCGGTCTATTGGGTATGGGAATAGATTTCCTGGTAACCTGGCTGTGCAAGGAAAAATTACGGATCAACAAGTTCGTGGCAAATGGTTTAGGTTTCAGCCTTGCTGTGGTCAATAATTATGCATTGAATCGTATCTGGACTTTTTCCAGCCGGAACAGCCAAGTGGTACAGCAGTTTTTCACTTTTCTACTAATCAGCTGCGTCGGATTGGCCCTGAACACGGCGCTGGTCTATTTCTTTCACCAAAAGCTGAGAATGAATTTCTACCTCAGCAAAGTTTTCGCTATTGGCATTGTCTTTCTTTGGAATTTCACCGCCAATCTATTAATCACCTTTAACAATGGAACATAACTATAGAGTTAAGCTGCGTTGGCTTATCTTCGTTGCAACAGTCCTGCGCTGTATCTTCGCCTTGCTGATCGAACTCGGCACTGATGAGACCTATTACTATACCTATGCGCTGCAGCTCGACTGGAATCATTTTGAACATCCTCCTTTGCTAGGCCTGCTCGTCCGATTCTTCACCCTCAACCTGAATTGGGTGAATGATTTCTCCATGCGCTTGGGTCCGATCTTTTTAGCGTCCGTGAACACCTGGCTGATTGCGAAAATTGCTACGAGCCTGATTAATGCTAGAGCGGGGCTTATTGCCGCCATCATTTTTACGACTTCGATATTTGCTAGTATTATTTCGGGAATTCTTATCCTCCCCGACTCGATTGCCAATACCTTTTGGTTAGCGGCACTGTACTTCATGTTGCAGATCCTGAAGGATCCAACTAGCGCCAATACGAATTACTTTTTGCTTCTTGGCCTAAGTATAGGATTGGCCTGCTTGAGCAAGGTACATGCTGTTTTCTTATGGTTCGGCTTTCTTGCTTATATCGTCTTCCATCAGCGCGTTCTTTTGCGGCGTAAAGCGCTCTATTTGGGGTTAGCGATTAGTTTAATCTGTATACTTCCGATTTTATACTGGAATTATCAGCATGATTTTATTACCTGGAAATTCCATAGTGAGCGGGTCAGTATTCTGGAGTCTGGGCTGCGTTTGGATTTCTTCTTTCAGACGTTCTTCGGGCAGATTTTTTATAACAACCCGCTACTAGTTTATTTATATGCTGTTATGCTGCTTCAGTTGTATAAGCATCGGGGGCAGATAACGAGCTTGTCGCGGCATGTTGTTCTATTGCTGCTGTACTGTGGTTTGCCGATCATCTTGATGACGAGTGGATTATCGCTCTTCCGGCAGACACTTCCGCATTGGAGCGGCCCGGGCTTTTTTAGCCTGATGCTATTGACGGCGCTTTGGATGGAAAAAAGGTTGGAACTGAATAGTATTCCGCGATGCAGAAAGATCTTAAATACGCTATTATCTTTCACCTTGGGAATTATGATCCTAGCGGTGCTCTTAATCCGGTATTATCCGGGTAATCTGACCGGTAGATCGGAAGGCATAAAGCTAGGGCGCGAGGATGTGACCCTGGATATGTGGGGCTGGAAAGATTTTCAAGTGCAGTTTGCGTCGATTCGACAACAAGCGATCGAGCGGGGCGAGATGTCTGCTGACGCTCCTATTGTTGTGCATAATTGGTTTCCAGGTGGTCATCTCTTGTATTATGTTGCTAGGCCGCTGGGAATGGAATTGCTTGCCGAGGGCGAACTACAGGATATACATAAGTTTGCCTGGCTGAATGGGATGCAGAAGCCGGTAGCGGTTGGAGGAGATGCTTATTTTATCGCACCTTCTAATGTTTATGAAGCCCCGAAAGCCTTGTATGGAGAGCTTTTTCGGGAGGTTAGGTTGTGTAAAGTGCTGGAACAGAAGCGAGGGAATCAGGTCGTGAGGCAATGGTATGTTTATGAGTTGAAAGGGGCGAAAAAGGTTGTTGGGAGAGGTTGGTTTTGAGGGGGGGATGAGTTGGACGAGCGTGGGTTGGAGGGGAGTGTGGGCGGTTGTTCGGGGGTGTGGCAGGGCGTGTGGGTTGGACTGGTGAGCGGTTGTACGGGGGTGGCAGGATTGCTTTAGCCCCACAGGCCCAGACGCATGCCCTGAAGCTCCTTCGGATCGAACCACGGTTCGAATCTGCCACACCCGAACACAGAAAAAGCTCGACTTTCGTCGAGCTTTTTTGTGTCGGGGTGGCAGGATTCGAACTATATTTACAGATTAATACAAATTATTATACTTAATACTGATTATTAAGTAATTACAAAAATAATTTCATAACTTTACTTAACCTTACAAAGGTAATATATAGTATTATTAAGCTTTTTTGTCCGAAATATGTCCGAGAATTATGAAAGTAAATTTTTATTTAGACAAACCCTATAACCCAGAAATAAAGCCTGAGAAGATCAAGCTAGAACTTAACAAAGTGGAAGGAAAAAAGAAAAATCTCGCAACACGATTCTGGAACCCCTCCCCTACAGCACTGTATTTATTTTTTACACCAGACAAATCCTGCCGAATAAAATACAGAACGAACTACAGAATATTACCCAAAAATTGGGATTTCGAAAAAGAGAGACTTAAACCAAGCACCAATGGAGCATTGGAATTAAATATTGAACTTAATGACCTAGCAAACCTTTGCACTCGAGAAGCAATGAGTAAAAAGGATAAAAATGAATTTCTTTCCAAAGATGATTATCGGCAAATCATTCAGAACTGTATCGATAAAGATAATGCCGTAAACAACGAAATATCCATATCGCATCTGAAAACGCTATTTCTATCCTATAAATCAAATTTTGTAAAAGAAGGTACACTTAAAGAATATAGAACTGTATTTAAAGGCTTAGAAGACTTTGAGAAATACAAAAACACAAAACTTATTCTTAGAGAATTGGACAGTAAATTTTTAGACCAATTTGAGGTCTTCCTCAGCAAAAAGAAAAACACAAATAATGAGGATAAAGTTGGATTACTAAACGACACTATTCATAAATATATATCCACCTTAAAGGTCTTTCTAAAATGGTGTAACGACAATGACTATCTAGTACACCCTGATGTCTTCAAAACACAAAAAACAAACTTTAAAAAGAAAGCATACAATGAGATCATTGCGCTGTCCGAAAAGGAAATCGAAAAAATACTAAATCATGATCTTTCAGACAAACCTAGTCTTGAAAGGGTCAGAGACCTATTCTGTCTATTATGCTACACTGGGCAACGTTTTGAAGACCTGATAAATTTTGATCCAAAGGACATAAAGAACAATTCATGGGATTTTATTTCGGTAAAGGTAAAGAAAAGAGTAATCGTTCCCTTTGAGGGATATATAGCACCTGCAAAAGATATTTTAGAACGTATTGGATACTGTGTACCTAAAATATCGAATCAAAAATTTAATGAATACATAAAAACAGTAGGTAAATTGGTAGGTATGAACGAAATTATAAAGATTACGAGGTATTCTGGCAAACAAAAACTGGTGATAGAAAAAAAGAAGTATGATTTCCTGTCAAGTCATGTCGGCAGGCGATCAATGGTTACAAATCTATTAAGTAGAAACGTACCTATCACACTTGTACAGAAACTTACTGCCCACTCCGATATACGCACTTTAATGAAATACGAATCAGCAAGCACAGATTCGTTAATCGATGCACTTAATAAATTTTAATATTATGAATAGTAAATATTTCAGCAGGAGGAAATTCTTCGATTTTAATCCACACCCTCTGGATGTTGGAGTTCTTTTTTCCAACAATAATACACATGCAGATGTCCATTTCCTAATAAAGATTCAAGAACTTCCTGAAAGTGAGTTAGAAGATCTTTTTTTAAGACATTTCAATTACTATAAAAAGGAATTTAATGATACTGATGGTAAAGTATTTTTTAAAGAATTATGGGAAACAATAAACTATGAACTAAAAAAAGAACGCAACAAGTTGTTGGAAAAACTTTCACCCAAACAAAAAAAAAGAAATGATATTAGAGTACAGAAATTCCAATACTTTATCGAAAATGTATTACCCAAATACGATCGATGGAATCTTACAATAAACTTGTCAAAAAAGTATGATTTAGTCAGTGAAAAGATATTGCAGGAGGTAAGAAGTAAAACTCAAATAGAATTCCAGCGAACACAGGAGCTAATCGATGCAGCATTTACGAAACTTGTTAATTCATCCAATGCGAGTACGGAAAGCAATATAGAGAATATAAAAACTATTTTGAACAACTATCTAAATTCCAATAAAAAAGAAAAGGAAGAATTGAAAAAGAATTTTATCGAGAAACAAAATCTCGATCGTTTATTAATACAGTATAATTCTACACTAAAAGAATTAGATGAATTTAAAGAACAGATAAAAACGCTTAAAAAAGAGAAATCCAAACTCAGTACTTTAGATCAACACAAAATTGATATTGTTCATGGAACAAAAAAAAATCTAATTGCAGTATTTCAAACTCTTGTTAATACAGATATTATTATCAATGGAAAACCAAGATATTTTTTAGCCAATCGTGCTTCTCTTACATGGGCGAAAATTATTTCAAATCATTTTACTGAAAATGGAAAACCAATCCCGTTTGGTACCGTAGAAAATTATTACAATGATGGGAAAAGTACAAACATTGAGGAATCAGACCATAAATTTAAAATAACTCCTATAGAATAGTCCTTATAAACATCTAAGACCTATTTCAAAATGCCGTTCAGAATTCTGAACGGCATTTTTTATTGTATTTCTTATCCAACTTTGCTCATGTTAATTCACTCGAAGAAAGTGGCCACGACTTCGGATCATTAAACGTGTAAACATGAATAAAGTATGATTCAATTAGACCAAAATGCCCTTAGAGATTGTATCCGAGATGCAATTAAGGAAGAACTTCACATTTTTATTTCAGGCATCCGAAATACTGTAGATAATACAGAAAGTACATCATCTGAAAAACTACTAACCAAAAAAGAAATGGCGGACGAACTTGACATTTCTCTTGTTAGTTTGACAGATTGGATGAAACAAGGTAAAATTCCTTACATGCGTATGGGTAAACGCATTTATTTCAAAAAAAATGAAGTTGTTAATTCTATGGCAAACTTCAATCATAAAAAAGGAGGTAAATAATGATCCCATTCAATCAAGAAACGGTAAACGCACTCGGAAAAGCCATAGTAGAGATAACAGATAATTTCTTAGAACCACCTATCATGATAACCATCAACAAATCCGACTCTGTCATTGGTACACTGGGCAATTTCAGTGCGTCCACTGGGAAGGCAAAAAGCAGAAAAACATTCAATGTAATTTCATTGGTCGCAGCCGCATTGAGTGGAAAGCAGATATTACAATATAAAGTTAAAGTTCCTCCAACCCGTCCAGTTATACTGTATTGTGATACAGAGCAGAGTAAATTCCATTGCCACAGGCTACTTTCAAGAATATACAAGCTCATCGACTACCCTACCACAGAAGTCCACGATAATTTAAAGTTCATCTCCTTAAGGGAATACCCGACGAAGGAACGTATAAATATCATCGAATATGCACTTTTCAAATATGCAGATAGGATCGGACTGGTCATCATAGATGGAATTAGGGATTTGGTTTACGATATCAATAACGCTACCGAAGCGACTGAAATCACTAATAAACTTATGAAGTGGTCACAGGAACTCAATATCCATATTCACACCGTATTACACTTAAACAAGGGAGATGATAACACTAGAGGGCATTTAGGAACAGAATTGAATAACAAAGCCGAATCAATTCTCCAGATAACTAAAAGTGATCTAGATGCAAATTATAGTACAGTAGCACCAAAATTTATCAGGGATATAGAATTTGAACCTTTCACCTTTTTTATAGATGATGGAATACCCGTACTGGACGAGAATTTTGACACAACAAATCTCAAATCTAGAAAAGGATTCAGTTATCAGGAGCTTTCCGAAGAAAATCACCGCGAAGTACTGCAGGAAATGTTCAAGGATAGCGAGATAAACTGTACCTACGAAGAGTATATAACCAAATTAAGGGATGCTTATTTATCAAAAGGATTCAATTTCGGAATCAACAAAGCCAAACAATTAAAAACTTTTTTGGAAAACAAAAGGATGGTCGTCAAGAATGACAAGACCTACAGATTCAACCCTGAATTTTACTATTAAAAACAGGTTTAGTTTAGTCTGCCCCTATATAGTAATAGACTAAACTAAACCTATATAAAAATTATGATTATGACATGTGATGAATTAAAGCGTATACCGCTAATATCTATTTTACAGTACCTACAAATTCCATGCTCTAAATTAAACAGTCGTGAAGCATGGCTTAAAAATCCATTCAATGGAGGTAAAGAAAAAACACCTTCAACAAAAATTGATATTCGTAGAAATATCTGGTATTCTCATTCAGAAGGTTACGGTGGTAACAACGTCGATTTTCTTATGAAATTTTTCAATACAGATAACCTATCAACAATACTCGATTGGGCTGATGAAAGAAAAAATATCCTTTCATTTCACCAGCAAACTGTATTAGACAAAACTCCGATCATCCAAGATGAAAATGATCGGAGTTACACCATACTCGCTATAAAACCTCTCAAAAACAAAGCATTAACGGATTACCTGACTAATGTTCGCAAAATAGATTTAGAAATTGCCACAATCTATTGTCAGGAAATCTATTACCGTACTGCAAAAGGACAGACATTTTTTGCCGTATGCTTTAAAAATGATTCAGGGGGATTCGAACTGCGCAACAGTTACGACAAACGTTCGCTACTAACTAAGGATATTACCACAATCAACAATGGTAATAAGGACGTTGTATTGCTTGAAGGCTTTACCGACTGGCTTTCCTATATGACTTTAAAAAAGAACGCTAGTAAGCCGTATTTAGACACTAATTACTGTATCCTGAATACGACAGCGAACCTCCAAAAATCATATCCATTCTTAGAACGACATAACGGAATTACATGCTATCTGGACACAGATAACAGTGGCTTAAAATCGTACCATACCTTACGAAGCCATTTTAAGAAGACGCAAAACGTAAAAAATGGAATGGAAGAATTGCAGAAACGGTATAATGAAATAAAAGATGTAAATGATTACCTGATTTTCAAATCATCCAAAGAACAAACCTACAATATCCAATCGGGAAGAAAACTATCGAATAGGTAGGAAGCAAGGTTGTGTTTTGGTGACCCCAAAACCGATTGGCTCCCGATGGTCACAGCTAAAAAGAAACAAGATGAAAAATAACAAGAAAAAAGGCGGAAGACCCGCACTCGAAAATAAAAAACAGTTCAGGATCAATGTCCGTTTTGATGAAAGCGAACATAACAGAGTTTTGCATAATGCAAAAATTGCAGGTATGAGCAAATCGGAATGGGTACGCAAATCTGCGATCCTACGAAAAATTACACCTAGGTTTACCGAAGAACAATTGAAAGCTTTTAGGGCGATTACTGGGGCTTCGAACAATCTAAATCAGCTAACTAAAAAAGCACACCAGTCTGGACTGATTGAGGTGGCACAGGAATGCAAAAATACGATCCATCACATTGACCATTGTATCAATAAACTACTGCACCATGATAGCGAAGATAATTGAGGGCCGATCTTTCGGCGGATGCGTTGGATACGCCCTGAAAAAAGATAGTGAGATTATCCATGTAAATGGATTACGGACGGATTCGGCAAAGACCATCACACAGGACTTTAATTTTCAGCGGATGCTGAATCCAAGATTGGGCAAGGCAGTCGGACACATTATTCTTTCGTGGAATACAGAAGATAAAAACAAGCTGAATAATGACATCATGCTATCCGCAGCTAAGCGTTATTTATCAAAATTAGATATTAGGGATACCCAATGCTTAATGGTGCGCCACCACGACCGCCAACATGATCATATCCATATTATTTTTAATCGGGTAAACGATCATGGCAAAACTATCTCCAATAGCAATCAGCGGTATAAGAGCTTTAAAGCTTGTAAAGAATTAAATGCATTATATGGCTTTAAGCAGTCCGAAGGAAAACGAAATGTCAACAGAGGTAGACTGAAAGGTAATGATCTAACGAAATACCAAATTTACGACACCGTCAAGGCAGGCATACGACACAGTAAAAACTGGAAGGAACTACAAAATTATATCCGTTACAGAGGTGTGGAAATGCAGTTTAAATATAGATTGGGGTCGGATGAGGTTCAAGGTATTTCGTTCATCAAAGATGAACAGACATTTCGGGGTTCTGCCATAGACCGCTCATTGAGCTTCGGACAGATCGACAAGGCTTTAAATAGCATAGATAATTCTATTGAACTAAATCAAATTTCTGGAAGCTATGTTTCGAAGGATCATTCTATAGACAGAAATATCGGAGAAACACTTGGTCACATAACATCAGCTTTATTTTCGAACCCCGAAATTACACCAGAGCAAGATGATCCGTTGATCAAGAAAAGAAAAAAGAAAGAGAATTACGGACTAAAACGTTAATACCATGAACACAGAATTAGAAAATATACAGCAACAGGTAAGCGCATTGCAGGAAAACACAGACTTGATCACGCAGGATATTGTACGAATAATGCCTACAATTGTCTCCCAACTTTCTGAAAATGAAAAGAAAATGCAGGAATTTCATGAAATGCGAGCAAAGGATCAGGAACTACTACAACAGATCAAGCAATTTATTAAAAGAGAAAACGATGTACTATCTAAGATCATTAACGATTATGGGACACTTCAGGATGTAGCTAATGAAATCTCCACAATAACTAGACAGGAATTAGCTGTATTAACAATCAAAGAAAAAGACATTGTTTCAAAGATAGCTGAAATTCCTGATCAGGTCATTGTAAAACATCATTACGGCATTGATCTCAAATCAACACCTCTGATCATTGTTATGATAGCATTATCTACCATTATTTCGCTAGGTCTCGGTGTTCTATACGAGAAGAACAAACAATTAGACGATAGAAAATCGTATGAAATGCGTTACCGAATGATAGAATTGGAGCTACCGCATGTAACATCGCATATCGATTCTACTTATTCTCTTAACCCTAAGAAATTCCATAATTTGGTGATTAAAAGAGAGGAAGAAAATAAACTATTAAACAGTATAGACCAAAAACGTCAGGAGATCAAAAACTTAAACAGTCCTGAATAACGGTTCGGGGCTTGGCGTTCGGGCGGGAAAGTCCGAAGGAACTTTCACGCTTGAACGTCAGCCCGCCTGACGCCAAACCCTTGTTGTGTGTTCGGCATTATTCGCATAACATTGTATCAAACTCTATGTGAAGTTGTGTTGAACCATTATGGTCAACTGTAACCCATTTATAATTGTTAAGAACGTATGCGTTACCACCGTCCAATTTTACCCATTCATCTATCCCTTTTGCTCCGTTCCTTAAATCATCTTTTGTAGTTAATCCAATCGGTGCGGTATAATTTCTTCCTTTAACCAAATATTTACAGCCATTTGACTTCACAGCTTCTTCGGCTTGAGCTTGAGATATAAATTTAGATTTGGTCAAGGTAGGTAAAGTGTTATTTACTTGCATTGGGGTCATTGAAGTTGCACAAGACGTTAGTAGAGCTAACGTCATAATAACTACATTTAGTTTTAAAAATTTAGTTGTTATATTTTGCATTTTATTGAGTTGTATTATAAATCATCTATTGCTTTCGCTTTTATTTTCGCAGAATTTATTTTGTCAAAGTATGCTAATTTAACAAAGCAACTTGTTACGCTATTATGGTCTATTGACAATTGAATTTCACCTGCATCCGTTTCCCAAATTGAGTAATATTTACAACGGTCAAATTTAACTTCATACATTTTTGAATTATCATCTCTTGGTTGTGAATTACCATCAAATTTTTCTACTACATCAGAAGGTTTGCCGTATTTTTCGGTTAGCATTTGCTTTAAGTCAAAATAATTTGTTGAAAGTCTTGACCAAGTGTCTTTGTCAGGAAATATTACGGCTATCTTATGGACTAAATCCTGTTGTTTTAATGTAGATACTCCGACAGTACAATCTTTATAACCTGCGAAATCTCCTTTTAGTATTGCAATTCCGTCTTCTGTTGCTAAATGAGAAAAACCGCTTTTTTTCATTTTAGAAACATACTCGTCAAGTGTTCCGTCAATAGGAACGCCTTTGAAAGAAAGATGTTCCGATGTCTGAGCAAAAGTTAGCATTGTCGTTAACGCAAAAGTCAGTGTCAAAAAAAATGTCTTCATATAATTCGTTGTTTTAGTGTTCGTTTTTTAGCGTGTCGTTTGGTATGCTGACACACAACCGCTCGGCGACTTGGCGAAGTAGCGAAGCTGTATCGAAGATACAAAAGCGGAGCTATTTAGCCAAGTCGCTTGTTGTAAGCAGTCCGCGAAGCGGCGGCTTACGGCAAGCGACGTAAGTCGCCGAGCCATTGTTAGCAAGGAGCGCAGCGGATTGCTAACAACGGTTCTCAGCTATACGCAGGCAGGGATTTTTACCACTAAACTTCCTACGAAGAACTGAACTTTAAATTTACCACTTTCCTATTCTACGAAGCACCAAAGCCCTGCTTGCGTATAGGTGATGTTGGGCAATCGTGCTTTTTTTTTCTTTTCGTTTTAGTCCTCATTTACAATGTCCTCCTGTGCGGTGGGGCATTTTTTAAATTTCCTTTTTTTCGGGCAGGGACTTGGAAGCTCTTTTGCAGGTTTTGGTCGTGCGTTGGCATTGTGCGACCTGCAAATGTGCTTACAAGTGTGCTATGGCTTTAGTTCTTCCAAATAATCTAGAAATACCATTCTTTATCATTGACCATCCACTAGAATGAACTTGTTCTTCTAATACTTGAACTGGCTCTTCTGCTTCTTGTTTCTTTATTCCTGGTATGTGTCCTCGATACCTCATTTCATTTCTAGCCAACCTTAAGATTTGTTCTATACAGTCGTAGCTTCCTTTAGGAAACCAAATTGGCGTAATCCCAAATCGTAATAAATATGCATTACGTGCTGCTAATTCAGCCTCTGATTCTGGCATTGATTCCAATGAAAAATGTTGCGGTCTGTCAATGTCTCCCTTTTTCTCTAATTCATCTTTTACAGCCTGAAAAACCTCCATAGTCCTGTCTCGGTTAAGGCTACAACCTAAAAACAATAAATTGCTTGTGCGATAATGATAGCTCAGGACTTTCGGAATAGGCTTAGCTATATCAAGATCTCCATTTCCGTAAGCATCATCATATTGATTTTTGCTTATGATGCAGCTTTTTGGCTGTCTAATATCTCCGTGAAGTTTGATGATGGTTAGTTTATCATTATCTGGAATTTCCTGAATATTGGTACTGTCAAGTAATTGAATTCTATCATTTTCGCCTGTATCATAAGCCTGTTGAAGAATGTAATCGTAGTTTGTCGTAATTAAAGTATCAGTAAACAGTTCGGTTAGGCGCAGTGTAGTTTGAGTAATTTTACCCGTCTTTGAAAAAACATCCTTAAGTTCCTGAATAAATGCATCTTTAAAACCTTTCGCTTCAATCTCTTCAATTACCGTCTCGTATTGCCCTTTATTCAAAAGGTCTAAAACATGGTCCCCATCTAACCCAGACGTTCTGCCTTGTTGTATAAGATGTCCTCGCCAGGTAGGAAATTCACATTCAACTGAAAGACCAGCGCCAATAAATGGTACAACGGCATCCTCGCATAAACAATCTACTAATTGTTCGAAATGTGCATTGTTTCTTTCGTACCAATGGCCGTCAATGAAATTCTCAGAAATATATTCTTCGCTTAAAACTTCACTTTTCCTTTCATTGCGGAAGACTTTGAAAACTTGATTATAAGCTTCCAAGTCACTTGCAAAGAAGGCTTTACTGGGATTAGATAAACCATCAATGCCAAATCTCAAACGGATATCTAAACCATCATCTCCATCTATCCATTCATTGAAATCAACAAAGTACTCATACAAACTATGATTGTCTTTCTCACACCAAGTCACGTTTTTCAGTGTTGGTGGAGTACTCGTTGCTTTGTCTGAATATATCTTATCTAAAACACTCATGAAATCACTTCAACAATTGTTTTTGAAAGTGCCTGATTTATTTCATTTGCTCTGACTATCCTGTCGCTTAACCTGTCACATAATTCAAGTAGCTCTTTAGCTTTTTCAACAATTCTGCCTTGTTCTTCAATTGGAGGTAGAGGAATTGGACATGACAGAATTTGTATTTTCTTGAGGTTTGTCTGCTTTCTACCATCATCATATTGCAGATAATACCTATTTCTGTTTAGCACTAAAAACAAATAGTTTATATCTATGTGACTTGATGTTTCGATACCACCTATCCTTTGATTTAATGAGTATTTATCATCCTCCTCAACCAAGAAGCATTTTACGAGAGCTTTACCTCCAGGGACGTCACTCATAACCATAGCAATGTTTCCTTTATTTAGTGGTGTCAGTTGACTAGTAACGTATTTAGCAGATCTACCTTCACTTGAAACAAAGCTTGAATTCACTAAAATATAGTCGCCTTTCTCGTCAACGAATTGCTCATGAGCTTTACCATTGAATAGAATTGCTAAATCCTGTAATTCACACCACAACCATGTGGCAGGAATTGGAAAATGCAATTCACTTGGGTCTATTGTAGATGCATCTCTTTTTAACTCGGTTGAATATTGTTTACCAAATTTTTCAGTTAGTTCAGCCTCAATCAATTTATACAATTCATGTGCAGGTGTATCATTTTCCCGCTGGGTTTTAAATCGTCCTGCAATCACTAATTCCAGTAAGGTTTGTCTTAATTGATCAATACTATCTTCTGTGCTAAACAGCGTGTCAAAGTGTTCGGAAAGTTTTTCCCATGCAACTTGTAATTCATCTGCATCAGCAGCATTGGTAAGGGTTTCTAAAAGACTCTTTACAAGATTGTGATGTGTCGTTAGGTTGGTTGTTTGTCGTTCTTCAAGCTTGTTGCATAAAGCCATTAACTCATCAATCTTATGGACAATTCTTTTTTGCTCCTCCAAAGGTGGCAGTGGGATTAATGCATTAAAGAATTGCTTGTCATTGATCGCAGGGTAAGCGATACCAGTTTGAACGGATTCAACGTATTTGATAAAAAAAGGGCTTCTGAAAAAATAATAAAAATATTTTCCAGGCATTTGCAGATAAGGATGAATAATTGCAAATGCTGTACTTGCTATAGGCTCAGGACTATACTCTTCATTTATAACACAGATATTCTTTAGGTATGGACGAACCGTTGAATAAATTACTGTTCCCTGTTTAACAATTTTTCGAGCCCTTGAAGGAGCTTCATTAGCTTTTAATATTGAAGGATTGGTTATTTCGCCAATTTCATTATTTATTGATGAAACATCAATGTAAGTAAAACTCTTATCTGGTGTTTTTTGACCCCAATCATGTCCTATATTTCGAATAAAGGTCCATTCCCAATTTATGGGTAGCTCAAAAGGTTTAATATCGTCATCAACTTCAATAAAGATTCCAGTTTTACCAATGCCGCTTTCATTATTTAATCTGTCTTTTTCTATTCTGATATTCCTTAATAGAACATTAGCGGTTTCCTCATTTTCATCTTGATTAACCAGTTTTCCTCTTATTGCTAAATCCAGAATGAGCTCCTTTAATTTAGCTATACCCTCCAGACTAATATTATCGATGCTTTTAACCCTGCCTTTGGATTTTAATCCTTGAGCATCAGTCCAAACTTCAAAGCCTTGTAAAATACTTTCAATCATAATTCGAGACTATTTTGTAAGGGCTTCTGTTAGAATTGCTTTTAACTCATTTCGTAAATCTGAAATAGCTTTTTGCTCACTCTGATATTGTGCAAGCAACTCGTCAGGATCATGGCTTATCTGCTCACCAACATGAGGGTTTTTGATATCGAGGTTATAGTTTCGATTAATTATGTCATCAACTGAAACTTTCCAAGCCTGTTCATTCTCAACCCTGGCTGCAAAATCGTCTTCTTCCTTTCCCCACCATTTAATTTCAGTTTCAAACTCTTCGAAACGCATGGGTTTAGTTTTGTTATAATTCGATACACCTTCAGGATAGGGATGCTCATAGAACCAAACGTGCTCTGTTGGTTTGCCTTTAGTGAAGAATAGAATGTTTGTTCTAATACTAGTGTATGGATTGAAAACTCCATTGGGAAGTCTAACAATTGTGTGAAGATTGCACTCGGTTAAAAGCTTTTCTTTTAAGCGGGTTTGAATACCTTCTCCAAACAAGAAGCCATCAGGTAAAACAACTGCTGCCCGTCCTTCATTTTTCAATATATGCATGATAAGAGCCATGAAAAGGTTTGCTGTTTCTCTTGTGCGGAAAGCAGAGGGAAAGTTGTTTTCAATACCATCTTCTTCCATGCCTCCAAATGGCGGATTGGTTATCACAACATTTACTCTGTCGGCATTGGAATAATCTCGCAAAGGGCGGGAAAGTGTATTGTCGTGTACTACATTAATCGGTACATCAATTCCATGCAATATCATGTTGGTGGTGCAAAGCATATGTGGTAATGCTTTTTTCTCCACTCCGAAAATGGTGCTTTGCAAAACTTCTTCATCAGCCGCTGACTTTACAAAATGCTGTCTTTTGTATTCAATAACATTGGTCAGGAAACCACCTGTTCCGCATGCAGGGTCAAGAACTGTTTCATCCAACTTTGGAGCAACTCTGTCCACAATAAAGGTTGTAACTGCACGAGGGGTATAGAATTCACCTGCGTTTCCAGCACTTTGTAAATCTTTCAGAATTTGCTCATAGATGCTTCCAAAGGTGTGCCTATCGCTTGATGCGTTGAAATTAATTTCACAAATCTTATTGATAACCTGACGAAGAAGCGTACCTGACTTCATGTAGTTGTAGGCATCTTCAAATACGTTTTTTACGACTAGTGCTCTCTTGTTATCTTCACCTTCAACTTTCAATTCGTTTTTCAGGGTAGGGAATAGCTGGTCATTTACAAAATTCAAAAGTTCATCACCGGTCATACCTTCTGAATCTTTTGCCCAATTACGCCAACGAAGTTTCTCTGGTAAAGGCGACTTGTAATCGTCTTCTGTTACTTCTAATTCGTCTTCTCGATCATCCAATATTTTCAAGAAAAACAGCCAAACTAATTGGCTGATGCGTTGTGCGTCTCCATCAACGCCAACATCTTTACGCATTATATCTTGAATGGATTTTATTACGCCTGATACATTACTCATGCTACTTTATCTTCTTTAAATAGTTCGTTTTCTAATTCTTTTATAGCCTGTTCATATTGGTCTTTACCACCAAAAATGTCTTTGATAATTTCTAAAGGAGTTCCAATATCACTGAATGGTTTAAGTTTTAGAACTTTTGGATTTTCAATGCTTACTACTCCTTTATCTGCGTACAATTCGAGCATGCCTTGTAAAACTGCTCGAGCTTGTTCACCATATTTCGTGAAATAATCTCGTTTCTTCACATTGTTTGCTCTTTCCTTTCTAGTCAGTGGTTTTTGTCCAAAGGCTACATGGCAGATCAAATCAAAATCACCAAAATCTCTTCCTACTAGGTCAGCAAGGTTTTCTAAAACCACGCCATGCTCTTCCAATAATTCAATGATGATTTTCTTCTTGTCAGCATCATTCCACTTTCTAAGAAAATCATCTAGTGATGCGAATTCTTCCTGCACTCTTTTCGCACTGAAATCTTTGTATGATTCAGTAATTAGTTGACCATCTTCACCTAAGTATTCAATTCGTTCACTCTTAATTTTGGCAGGAACTCCACTGACAAAGATTTTCCTTCTTCCTTCGCCTCCCGTTTCTCCATCATCTTCTCCTGTATCGTCATCTTCACCACCCTCAGGGTCTGGCGGAACGGGGTCGTCATCAGGACCTGGATTATAAATTACTACTGGCTCTCCGTCAAATTCAGGATCGCTGAAATGCTCAGTTGCCTTTTTAAAGTCCATGATGGTGAAGAAAAACTTCTTGTTGTCTTCATCTATTCGAGTTCCACGTCCAATAATTTGTTTGAAAGTGGTCATTGAGTTTATGGTCTTGTCCAAAACTATCAACTTGCACGTTTTAGCATCAACTCCGGTTGTCATTAAATCTGAAGTAGTTGCTATTACAGGAAACTTGCTTTCAGGGTCAATGAAGTTGTCCAATTCATTTTTCCCTTCAACACTATCGCCTGTAATTCGCATTACATATTTTGGGTTGTCCACCGCTATTTTTCCAGCTGCGTTTACAATTGCTTTGCGCATTCTTTCTGCATGGTCAATGTCTTCGCAGAAAATTATTGTTTTTGAATATGGGTCTGTGGCGTTTAGTAATTGCATTACTCGCTTTGCCACCAATTTGGTTCGTTGATTTAGAACCAAAATTCTGTCCATGTCAGATTGGTTGTAGGTGCGTTGTTCAATTTCATCACCCAAATCGTCTGTCATTCCTTTTGGAGGTGTCCAACCATCAACGTCTTTATCAATGTCGATTTTTACAACTTTATAAGGGGCAAGGAAACCATCTTGAATTCCTTGTTTAAGACTGTATGTGTAAACTGGTTTTCCAAAGTAGGTCATGTTTGAAACGTATTCCGTTTCCTTTGGTGTAGCAGTTAAACCAATCTGTATTGCATTTTCAAAATACTTCAAAATCTCTCTCCAAGCTGAATCATCTGCTGCACTTCCTCTGTGGCACTCGTCTATAACAATCAGGTCAAAAAAGTCTGGTGAAACGCTTTTGTAAATTTTATCAGATTCATCAGGGCCAGTCAAAGCTTGATATAAGCCTAAATGAATTTCGTATGAAGGGTCAATTTTTCGGTTTTTGATTTTGGTCATTACTGAACCGAAAGGCTTGAAATCATTCACTAATGTTTGGTCAGCCAAGATGTTTCTGTCAACAAGGAAGAGAATTCTTCTAACTGCCTTAGCTTTCCATAATCTCCAAATGATTTGAAAAGTCGTGTATGTTTTTCCTGTACCAGTTGCCATAACAAGCAGAATTCTCTTTTCACCTCTTGCAACTGCTTCAATGGTTCTGTTTATTGCTTCAATTTGATAGTATCTAGGTTCTTTGTTTGAGCCGTCCGTGTAGTATGGCTGTAAAACCAATTCTTCTTCTTTGTCCTTTATGTTGTGCATTTTTTTATAGCGTTCCCACAACTCTTTAGGATTTGGAAAACCCTCTAAAGGAAATTCAGTTTCAATATCTTCTCCGTCAGCAGCAACCTTATTATGAGAAGCAAATGCATCTCCATTTGAACTGAAAGCACTTGGTATGCCTAGTATGTTGGCATAGCCTAAAGCCTGTTGCATTCCATGACTAACAGAGTGGTTATTTTCCTTTGCTTCTATTACTGCAATCCTTGTCCCTGGCTTCCATGCAAGAACATAGTCAGCAAACTTTTTCTTGTTCTTGTTACGAGCTGACATTTCACCGCGAACGATAACTGGTCCAGGTGTAAGTGTAACCTCTCTCCGAATCTGCGTATATGGATCCCAACCAGCATCCTTGATTGCAGGTGTGATGAAGAGATCACATATGTCGCTTTCGCTTAGTTCTTTTTTTTCCTTATCAGTCATTAGTACTCTTTATTAAATCCTTAGGATCGACTTCAAGTAATTTTGCAATCTCAAAAAGTATTTCAAGTCTGGGTTGTTGTCGGTTCTGCACATAGGAGTTCACCATGTTGTAACTCTTTCCAAGTTTTTCAGCCAACCAAGTCTGTTTTATTCCTTTGTCATCAAGCACTTCTTTGATTCGATTCATTGCTGTCAAATTATTCGGGTCTAAATTACAATAATATCTCAAAAAGTAAGATATAAAACGATAATTATCATGGGTAGTGCAGGGAGGAAAATTTGGCTCTTTTGCAAAGCTTGGGTTGTGAGTTGGCTTGAGCGGCTTTGCAAATGTGCCAAATGTGCGTTGGCAGAGAAATTTTAAAAAATGCGAAGCGAAGGAAATAGAAAATCTGTCATTCTCAGTCGAATGATAAAAGCACGGCTCAGTTCGGTTGTCTGTCCAGTTGCTCCATATGTTTCTTATTTCAGTTTCACTACTTTTCAATGGTTTGTCGTCTTTTTTAGCATGTTGCCCAACGGCTGGCAAATTGGCGATGGAGCCGACTTTTAGCACAAATGTTGAATAGAATTACTAATCTTCAACATTGCACAAAAGTTCAATAGAAGTACTTCACCGGCTCTATTGCCAATTTGTTTGTTATGTGCCGTTTTATTCCATTTTATACATTTAACAATTGCTGAAACGTAAAGTCGGGTTTAAACATTTCAATTTCGTTTTGAGTTGATTCTTCTTGTGCTTCTTTGCCATAGATAAACATTTGCTGTTCATAATTTTTAACAGCCTCTTCAATGCTATTAAATTTTCCATCGGCTAGATTATCAGACAATATCAAGGCATCCACCAACCCACTATTTACTCCCTGCCCTGCAAAAGGCGGCATCAAATGTGCGGCATCCCCAATCATTGTTATGGGTAATGGGCGCTTGCTTTTCCAAGGCTTTTCTAAAGGAAATATCCGTGTAGCCAATCCTACAAATGACAACGTCGTATGAATCAATTCTTTGTAGCGTTCGTCCCAATCGGAAAATTCTTTCAGAAGAAAATCAACGACACTATTTCTGTTTTGAAAATCTACCTGCGTTTGGTTTTTCCATTCATCAGGTGTTTTAAAACTTATTCCAAAATGCAATGCACCATTATTATTGGGGTTAGCAAATAATAAATTACCTTGGTGAGATGCCATTAGCCGGTTTCCATTGCATAGCTGAAAAAATCCAGGACAGTTTATCTCTGGTTGATGAATATCGGCTTGTATATTGAAAGTACCTGTTTCTTCAACTTCCGTGTCGGTAACAAATTTTCTTACCTTGGACATCCCGCCATTGGCAAGAATAACCAAATCTGCTGTTTCACTCGGTTTATTCTCAAAAGTTAGTGTCCACTTCTTCTTACCAGGTTCAAGCATAACAAGTTTTCTATCCCAAATAACCGTGTCGTTTTCTAAACTATTCAACAAGATAGCCCTTAAGTCATTTCTGTTTATTTCAGGATTGTCAAATCGATTTTCGGGCTTTACATTTTTTGTGGATAAAATATTGCCTTTTTTATCAGCAATATTTACACCCATTGGTAAGGCTAAGTCATAATAAGTTTGTAACAATCCCGCTTTTTTCATTGCTTCCTGACCTGAACCTTTGTGTAGGTCAAGGGTTCCACCAAAAATTCTTGCCTCTCGGTCGTTGTCTCTTTCGTAAACTGAAACGTCTATGCCGTTTTGCTGTAATAATTTTGCCATAGTCAGTCCAACGGGTCCACCACCAATTATTGCAACGTTCTTATCACTAAGTAAATTCATTTGTTTGTCTGTATCTATTCGCATTGTCATTCAAAAATGGCCCATAACGTTTTGGGGCTTTGCGATGGTGGGGCAATCGAAGCACAAATCTTCAATTTTGTACAAAAGTTGAACCGAAGAACTATCGTTGAACTTTGCAGTTTCTCCCCACTATTGCAAAACCCTTGTTGGTGGCAGTTGTTTGTCTACTCGGTGTCATAGCCAAAAATTGTATTGCAAGATTTACAAATTCTGTTTGGTTTTTTAAGTCCAGATTTAGTTCCTTGTTGTCCACAAATTAAGCAAGGATGATTGTCGTCTGGTTGCTCAACAAAGTAACTTATGTAAACAGGAATTTTGAAAAAGTCAGAAAGTTGTTGTCTAATTTTTTCGCCTGCTAAGTTCAGTTTGCCTTTTTTGTAGTTTGTCAGTTCTTTATAAGCCTCTTTTTCAAAAAGCCCACTTTCAAGCCAGTTCAAATAAACTCTTTCGTGTTTTGTTTGCCAGTCCTCAAGTTTAATTTGTAAAGGTATTTTTGAATAAGGAACTTGTCCTAAACAGTTGTTGCAAATCAACTCGTCTGTGAATTGTAAAGAACGTCCTTGCAATATATAAAAATCAGACTTGTCGCAAGTACAATTTTGGACATTGTCTACTTCAACAATAATGTCCATTTCTTTAATTGTCTTCGGTTTGCCTGCAAGCAATTTGTCAAACTTGGAAGTCCAATATTCTTTTATTTCCGCATTTTTAGACCAATGCCTATACGAAAAAAGGTCTCTAAAAATAATAGTTAGTTCTAAAACATTTTCGTTTCGTCTTAATTCTCGTGGTTCTGAAAAAATTAAATTTTGTCTGTAAAGTGTGTTCGATAAACCGATAAAATCTTCGCCTGTCAACTTGTTGTCAGCAAGAGTTAAAAGAATTTTTGCAGGAATTGGTTTGTCTGTCATTGTCAAGTTTATTGCGGTGTCGTTTTACAATTGCCACCAATGGCTCGGCGACTTGGCGAAGTAGCGAAGCTGTATCGAAGATACAAAAGCGGAGCTATTTAGCCAAGTCGCTTGTTGTAAGCAGTCCGCGAAGCGGCGGCTTACGGCAAGCGACGTAAGTCGCCGAGCCATTGTTAGCAAGGAGCGCAGCGGATTGCTAACAACGGCTGGCAAATTGGCGATGGAGCCGACTTTTAGCACAAATGTTGAATAGAATTACTAATCTTCAACATTGCACAAAAGTTCAATAGAAGTACTTCACCGGCTCTATTGCCAATTTGTTTGTTATGTGCCGTTTTATTCCATTTTATACATTTAACAATTGCTGAAACGTAAAGTCGGGTTTAAACATTTCAATTTCGTTTTGAGTTGATTCTTCTTGTGCTTCTTTGCCATAGATAAACATTTGCTGTTCATAATTTTTAACAGCCTCTTCAATGCTATTAAATTTTCCATCGGCTAGATTATCAGACAATATCAAGGCATCCACCAACCCACTATTTACTCCCTGCCCTGCAAAAGGCGGCATCAAATGTGCGGCATCCCCAATCATTGTTATGGGTAATGGGCGCTTGCTTTTCCAAGGCTTTTCTAAAGGAAATATCCGTGTAGCCAATCCTACAAATGACAACGTCGTATGAATCAATTCTTTGTAGCGTTCGTCCCAATCGGAAAATTCTTTCAGAAGAAAATCAACGACACTATTTCTGTTTTGAAAATCTACCTGCGTTTGGTTTTTCCATTCATCAGGTGTTTTAAAACTTATTCCAAAATGCAATGCACCATTATTATTGGGGTTAGCAAATAATAAATTACCTTGGTGAGATGCCATTAGCCGGTTTCCATTGCATAGCTGAAAAAATCCAGGACAGTTTATCTCTGGTTGATGAATATCGGCTTGTATATTGAAAGTACCTGTTTCTTCAACTTCCGTGTCGGTAACAAATTTTCTTACCTTGGACATCCCGCCATTGGCAAGAATAACCAAATCTGCTGTTTCACTCGGTTTATTCTCAAAAGTTAGTGTCCACTTCTTCTTACCAGGTTCAAGCATAACAAGTTTTCTATCCCAAATAACCGTGTCGTTTTCTAAACTATTCAACAAGATAGCCCTTAAGTCATTTCTGTTTATTTCAGGATTGTCAAATCGATTTTCGGGCTTTACATTTTTTGTGGATAAAATATTGCCTTTTTTATCAGCAATATTTACACCCATTGGTAAGGCTAAGTCATAATAAGTTTGTAACAATCCCGCTTTTTTCATTGCTTCCTGACCTGAACCTTTGTGTAGGTCAAGGGTTCCACCAAAAATTCTTGCCTCTCGGTCGTTGTCTCTTTCGTAAACTGAAACGTCTATGCCGTTTTGCTGTAATAATTTTGCCATAGTCAGTCCAACGGGTCCACCACCAATTATTGCAACGTTCTTATCACTAAGTAAATTCATTTGTTTGTCTGTATCTATTCGCATTGTCATTCAAAAATGGCCCATAACGGGAAACGCATTGGCGAAGTGGCGGATAAATTGAACCGAAAGTTCAATTTAGCAGTGACGTAGCCGATGTGTTTCCACAGAAGCTAAATTATTAAAAAAAAGCTGAATGTGGGACACATTCGGCGGAATAAAAAGCACAAAAGTTGAATTTTGAACTTAACCCGCCATTTTGCCAATGCGATGTTATGTGTAGTTTTTTAGTATCTTTGTCAGATGAAATTATCAGATTAGCAAATTTACTTTACGCAACGTATAGGAAGAGAATAGTTTAGTATTATTCTTCGTTTCCTTATTGTCTCTTATTGTAAATTAAATATGTTAAATAATGAAAAATTACTTCGAAAGTCCTTTTAAAGGAAAAATAATCAAAGACCACATAACTAATCCCAATATAATTTCGGGTAAATATTCTTATTATTCTGGTTATTATCACGGTCATTCATTTGACGATTGTGCTCGTTATCTGTTTCCGGACAGGAATGATGTCGATAAACTAATTATCGGTTCTTATTGTTCAATAGGGAGCGGTGCAAGTTTCATAATGGCAGGTAATCAAGGTCATAAATATGATTGGATTTCCAGTTTTCCATTTTTTTATATGTCTGAATTTGATGTTTTCAGTAAAAGCCAAGATGGATTTCAAAAAGCAGGAGATACAGTTGTTGGGAATGATGTTTGGATTGGTAGTGAAGCTATGATAATGCCAGGAGTTCAGATAGGAGATGGAGCTGTTATTGGCAGTCGTGCTTTGGTTACAAAAGATGTTGAACCTTATTCAATTGTAGGGGGAAATCCAGCCAAATTGATAAAAAAGAGATTTAGTGATGATGACATCCAAAAATTGCAGGAAATGAAATGGTGGGAATGGGATGAAGAAACCCTTTTTGAAGCAATGCCAATTCTTTGTTCAAATAAAATCGATTTGTTGTACAAGTTTTTTAGAAAAATGAAATGATAAAAAGAAGGTTCCGAAATTCGGAGCCTTTTTGTTTTAACTGCGTTTGCGGCTAAAATTACACATAATGGCTCGGCGAATTGGCGAAGTAGCGAAGCTGTATCGAAGATACAAAAGCGGAGCTATTTAGCCAAGTCGCTTGTTGTAAGCAGTCCGCGAAGCGGCGGCTTACGGCAAGCGACGTAAGTCGCCGAGCCATTGTTAGCAAGGAGCGCAGCGGATTGCTAACAACGGTTAGTATATGAAAAGTAGGCGATTTCGAAGTGCCAAATTTTCGGTTAAGCACAAAGTATAATACGAGCCAAAAGCCTTGAATTTACTGCTGTTTCGCCTATTTTTTATATACATTGTTAGCGGGTCGTTGTTTTTGTTTATCAGTCATTTATGTGTTTTTCTATTCCATCAATTATTGATTTCCAATCATCAACGTGTAATTCGTGTCCTGTACCTTCAAGGGTGATTAGATTTGAACCTTTTATTTTTTCTAGTAATAAACCTGCATTCTTATAATGCCAAATTTTGTCGTCTGTTCCGTGGATAATTAAGGTGGGTTGTTTGATTTCGTTTAATCTGTTCCAATATTCTTCACCACCTTGCAATGCAGCGTGATTGAACATACTTATATAATTGTTGGCTCTATTGAACTCAGCTCTTATCAGTTTTTCACTTCTTTGTTTGTCAAATTGTTTCTTGCCACTCATTAATTCTGCACCCTGAATTAAATAGTTTACCACACTGTCTTCATTTGTCCAATTGACTGTACCTGCTTTACTATGGAAATCTAAAATACTCGTGTCCATTTCAGGTATAGTTGGGTCTGAGTCTCCCCAAGGGCCTGATGACATAAGAGTTAAGGAGTTAACTCTGTCGGCAAACTTTATTGATGCTATTTGAGAAATTAGTCCGCCCAAAGAAATCCCCACAAAATGTGCTTTGTCAATCTTGTAGCCATCCAATATTGAAATAGCGTCATTAGTTAAGTCAACAATATCGTATGGAGTAGAACCTGGTTCATAATTAGTGGATTTTCCTACATCTCTGTTGTCGTAACGAATAACAAAAAATCCTTTTTCAGATAATTGTTGGCAAAATTCAGTGTCCCAATACAGCATTGATACGGTTGCACCTGCTACCAAAAGGATTGCTGGATTTTTCTTATTTCCAAAACTTTCCGTACAGAGTTCAATGCCGTTTGTTTTAATTATTTTCTCTTTCATTTCTGTTTTCCTTTGTTTGCAACTGATTATTATCAGTCCTAAAATTAATATCCAAAGTAGTTTTTTTTTCATTTATCAATGTTTAACTGTTATGCTGGTATCTTTCACAATGCCCGCTAACGGTTCTCAGCTATACGCAGGCAGGGATTTTAACCACTGAACTTCCTACGAAGAACTGAACTTTAAATTTACCACTTAACTGTCCTACGAAGCACGAAACCCCTGCTTGCGTATAGGTGATGTTATGCGGTCGGTTTTCATTTTCTCTTCTTTCTCGTTAATTTGTCAAGCAAAGTTACTAAATTTGCAGTCAAGCAATTTCAATTTTTGAATTATGTATTTCAGCAGACCTTGGACTTCTATCTAAGTGATAGGCAGTCCTGAAAATTCCAATCTCTTTTAGGTCAAGACAATTAGTCTATGGGTTTCGTGTACCGACTTTTTTGTAAAGGCGTTACGTTGTCATAGTTGCTCTGTCGGGTAATACTGTCTATTCACTTCTCCACGATTTGAATTCAAGTATTCACCTGTAAGTTACTAATGACAAAAAAGAAATTGCCCGTTCGTTTTACGGGTCAGCACTTTACTATTGATAAAGTGCTAATAAAAGATGCAATAAGACAAGCAAATATAAGTAATCAGGATACGGTTTTAGATATTGGGGCAGGCAAGGGGTTTCTTACTGTTCATTTATTAAAAATCGCCAACAATGTTGTTGCTATTGAAAACGACACAGCTTTGGTTGAACATTTACGAAAATTATTTTCTGATGCCCGAAATGTTCAAGTTGTCGGTTGTGATTTTAGGAATTTTGCAGTTCCGAAATTTCCTTTCAAAGTGGTGTCAAATATTCCTTATGGCATTACTTCCGATATTTTCAAAATCCTGATGTTTGAGAGTCTTGGAAATTTTCTGGGAGGTTCCATTGTCCTTCAGTTAGAACCTACACAAAAGTTATTTTCGAGGAAGCTTTACAATCCATATACCGTTTTCTATCATACTTTTTTTGATTTGAAACTTGTCTATGAGGTAGGTCCTGAAAGTTTCTTTCCACCGCCAACTGTCAAATCAGCCCTGTTAAACATTAAAAGAAAACAGTTATTTTTTGATTTTAAGTTTAAAGCCAAATACTTAGCATTTATTTCCTGTCTGTTAGAGAAACCTGATTTATCTGTAAAAACAGCTTTAAAGTCGATTTTCAGGAAAAGTCAGGTCAGGTCAATTTCGGAAAAATTCGGTTTAAACCTTAATGCTCAAATTGTTTGTTTGTCTCCAAGTCAATGGGTAAACTGTTTTTTGGAAATGCTGGAAGTTGTCCCTGAAAAATTTCATCCTTCGTAGTTCAAAGTCGGGTGGTTGTCAAGATGATTTTTCTGGTTTGGTGTCGTCTTTTAAGCTGCCGCATAACAACGGTTTGGGGCTTTGCGAGGGCGGGGATTTTCAGCAGAAAATCTCGACCGAAGCACTAAGCTACAAATATAGCGAAAATCTCCAACGGAGTATTTTCGCCCCGCTCTTGCAAAACCCTTGTTACCTGCTGGCTGTGTTTTTAGGTTTGGATATTATGTTATCAACTTCTTTTTTCAGATAGTTTAAGTTGATTTTGTATTCTTCCGAATTGAGTTCGTCAAATTGTAATTGTTCGATAAACTCAAAAATATCTTGAAGTTTTCTACTTGTCAGATAATATTGTAAAACCGTTTCATTGATTTGATAATCAGGATTGAGTTCATAATATCTTTTGATAAACAAATCAAAATAAGGTTGCTGATAAATGCTGAAAATATCGGCTTCGGGTGGTGCAAACTTTATTCCTTCCCAATCCAAAAGATATAATTTTTGTTTGTCTGTGATAAGATTCCAATGATGAATATCTGTATGACATAAACAATATTTTAAATCTTTTTCCTTTAAAGCATTTGATAAATTATACCATTCGTTGATTTGATTTTTTATAATTGAAAGATTAGGTTGCAGTACCGTTTTGATTTCCGTTTTTAGTTGGTCAAGGTTTTTGTCTATCCAATTGTTTAGTTTAGAAATAAACGAAAGGTCAAATGTTTCAGAAATCTGCGAAAGGTCAAAAGGAGTTTTTTTTAAATGATGTAACTGACTGACAATTTCGGCTAATTGAGTTATTTGTTCTTTGGTTAAATTTTTTTCTCCAACTGTTTCTCCTTTAATGTAATCAAACAAAACATATATATAATTTTCATCTTCGCACCTAAAATCATCAGATTGCGTTTTAATCAATCGAATGATTTTTCCTTTCAGCAGAGTTTGATTATCAAGCCAATCCACAATGGGAAGATAAAGGTCGATGTGTTCCGTTAAATAAGAAGTTGATTTTCGACTTTTTTCATAAACTTTTAAAAAATAAAAATGCTCGTTTTCATCTTCTATTTTATAAGCCAAAGAAGCCCAACCACCTTTTTGTTTAGAAATTGTGTTTGTTTTGATAAGATATTTTTGTTGCAATGTTTTTATCAATGTTTCAACCATTTTATTTTGTCGGATTTTTGGTTTCAGCTTGCAGGTAATGGCTCGGCGAATTGGCGAAGTAGCGAAGCTGTATCGAAGATACAAAAGCGGAGCTATTTAGCCAAGTCGCTTGTTGTAAGCAGTCCGCGAAGCGGCGGCTTACGGCAAGCGACGTAAGTCGCCGAGCCATTGTTAGCAAGGAGCGCAGCGGATTGCTAACAACGGTTACGTATTGGCGATGGTGGGGCATTTGAAAAACGTCAGCCCAACATTTGCACTAATGCCCGATAGAAGCACAAATGTTGAATTTATAACTATCAGCCCCACTATTGCCAATACGATGTTGGTGGCTGGGCTTCTTTCAAAAGAACTCGTCTAATAATATATAAAACTCTATTTTATTTTTGTTTGGCTTATCAAGTCCATATACCTTGTAAAATATGTCAACCATTTCTGGTCTAAAATTATCTCGTATGTTTCTAACAGCAAGTGCAATATCTTGATATTTATCTGTTATACCTCCATTGCCAATGTCTATAAAACCACTTAAGTTATGATTGTCAAAAATTAAGTTGTCAAAACAGTAATCTCCGTGTGTAAACACTAATTCATAGTCTGATGGCTTTATGCTTAATAATTTCACAAATAGTTCTTCGGGGCTGTAAGTTTGATTTTCGGGTTGTAAGTCTGTAAAATCAATTAACCCACTATCTAAATTAAATCTTGCTTTTGAAATTTTCAAGTCAAGGTGTTGAACCAACGCAGTATTGTCAATTTTCAAAGAATGAAGTTTTTTCAATGATATTGCATATTGCTTAATAATTTCTTCAGTTTCTATTTTATCAAAATAATATTCAAGAGTTTTTCCTTGCAGTTCCGTCATACATAACAATTCAAAGTCGCTTAATTGTTCATAAAAAATAATCTTAGGAACTGGAATTTTTCCGTCAAGCCATAAATAATTTTGATAATCGTATTTGAGGTTTACATTATGGTTACTATAAATTTGTTTTTTGAGAATAAAACTCTTTGATTCATCTGTCGTAACCCTGAACAATTCAGCATTTGTTGAACCACCTGAAATTTGTGTGGTAGTATAATTTCCAAAATATTTGTCAAGTTGATTTTTTACGTCTTTACTGATGTCCATTTGCTGTGTCTTTTAGCCTTGCCACCAACGGGAAACGCATTGGCGAAGTGGCGGATAAATTGAACCGAAAGTTCAATTTAGCAGTGACGTAGCCGATGTGTTTCCACAGAAGCTAAATTATTAAAAAAAAGCTGAATGTGGGACACATTCGGCGGAATAAAAAGCACAAAAGTTGAATTTTGAACTTAACCCGCCATTTTGCCAATGCGATGTTATGTGTAGTTTTTTAGTATCTTTGTCAGATGAAATTATCAGATTAGCAAATTTACTTTACGCAACGTATAGGAAGAGAATAGTTTAGTATTATTCTTCGTTTCCTTATTGTCTCTTATTGTAAATTAAATATGTTAAATAATGAAAAATTACTTCGAAAGTCCTTTTAAAGGAAAAATAATCAAAGACCACATAACGTGCCGCGTATTGGCGATGGGCGGGATTTTTAGCACTGAACTTTAATCGAAGAACAGAAGTTGAATTTTGCACTTCCGTTGATACGAAGCCGTTCAGCCCGCCTATTGCCAATACGATGTTGTACGACGTAGTTATGTTTTGGGTTTTAGTCCAGCTAAATATTTTCGTATGTCATTTTCTAATTTATCCGGGTATTTGTACTCTAATTTTTTTGACAATTCAGTTCCTATTTCTGAAACTAAATCAGTCATTGAAAATAGAGCAGTCCAATTTTCCTTTATATCGCTCCCTGAAAATGTTTGTTCTGTTTTAGCCCACATTTCCTGGTTAAGATACTTTTTGAAAAGTCGTCCATATTTATTGGTCGTTATGTTCCAATTGTGTTCACTTGCAATGTGCCATTCAATTAAAGGAATTAGATATTCTGTGCGAATAACGGTTTCCGACATAAATTTCGCATAGAATATTTCATCTCTCACAAGACACTTTGCCACGTAAGTTGTGTCCCACCAAAAATCGTTTATTAGATTTTGAAACTCTTTTTCAGACGGTTTTTTGATAATGGAAATTTGATAAGTTGGTTTCAGCATTTGCTTTGTAATACCATCTTTATCAATTAAAATTTTATAACCAATATCCCAATCTTCTGGTAATTCTTTCTCTTGCGTTTCCTTTATAAATTTTGATTTGCTGTAAAGTTTAAAATCTACTTTCACACCGTCTTCATAAAGTAGCATTTTCATTGCGTGTTTATGGTTAAAACAACTTTCGTCTTCTTCAATCATAGCAATTGGATTTCCGAATTTAAGCGTCCAGCTTTTGTCTGAAATGTAATTTGTATTATCCTCAAAAACAAATTCAATGTCTAAATCACTAAATTCGTCAACAAGTGCTAAAGGATTTACAAGTGAACTTGTCAGAAGAAGAACTCTTACATCTTCGTTTTTCTCCGACCATTCTATAATTGTTCTTAACTTTTCTTCTCTGACTTTCATTTTGTTTGGTTCGGTTTTACTATGTCGTACAACGTTTTGCAGCTACCCGAAGGTGGCGATTTCGAAGCGGTTCACTGTCAACCAAGCACAAACTTTGATAGATGCAGAAAGCTTGATTTAACCACTGAACCGCCACTTTTGGGTAGGTGCTGTTACCTGCTGGCATTCTTTTAAATTATATTCAAGTCTTTAAATACTTTTTTGGTGATTTCTTTTCTGCAATTACCGAAATCTGACCTATTCATTTTTCTATTTTGAAGAATTCTTGTTGCAAAAATATAAGTCCCCTTTTTGGCTTCAACATACCCTGTCCACCATCCTGTATTGGTATTGTTTTCTCTTGTCCAACCTGTCTTAGCTCTTATAGTATAGTCGTCTGTTTGCTCTGTAATCATTACATTTTTCACGATGTCAGTATTACGCTTAGAAAAGGGAAGTTTTTCTTCATATAAAGATTTTAGAAATTCAACCTGATTTTTAGGTGAAATTCCAAAGTTTCCAAAATTCCAAAAATCGGCTTCTGTTTGAGACAAATTATTGTTCCCATACTTGCTCTCAGTTAGGTATTTTTTGTAAGTATCCTTTCCAATTTTCTTTGCAAGTTCAACAAAAACCCAACCTGCTGATGATTCAAAAGCTTCTTTAACTGGCATATCGTGATAAATCTCAGGTCTGTACCCATATTTAATTGTATCTGTACTTCCGACCCATTTAATTATTTCGTTTTCATCTTTGATTGTATTAGTTTCAAGGGCAATCAATAAATTTATAATCTTGAATGTAGAAGCTGGAAGCGTTTCAATCTCTATTCCAACCGTGTCTGATACAATCCATTTTTGACCTTCTACGTCATAAATAGCTATTGAGCCATCAACTCCACAACTGTCAAAGTAGCCTTTGAAGTCGTTCCGTACAGTCATATCGTTTAGATGTAAATTATTTGATTTTTTGTCTGCTTCTTTACTTGACGAACATCCGTTAATAAAAGATAGTATTGCAATAAAAAAGATTAGATTTCTTGATTTCATTTTTTGTTTGACGGTTTTGTTTTATGCTTGCAGGTAACGGTTCTCAGCTATACGCAGGCAGGGATTTTAACCACTGAACTTCCTACGAAGAACTGAACTTCAAATTTACCACTTTCCTGTCTTTCGAAGCACGAACCCCCTGCTTGCGTATAGGTGATGTTATGCGGTCGGCTTTCATTTTCTCTTCTTTCTCGTTAATTTGTCAAGCAAAGTTACTAAATTTGCAGTAATGACAAAAAAGAAATTGCCCGTTCGTTTTACGGGTCAGCACTTTACTATTGATAAAGTGCTAATAAAAGATGCAATAAGACAAGCAAATATAAGTAATCAGGATACGGTTTTAGATATTGGGGCAGGCAAGGGGTTTTTTACTGTTCATTTATTAAAAATCGCCAACAATGTTGTTGCTATTGAAAACGACACAGCTTTGGTTGAACATTTACGAAAATTATTTTCTGATGCCCGAAATGTTCAAGTTGTCGGTTGTGATTTTAGGAATTTTGCAGTTCCGAAATTTCCTTTCAAAGTGGTGTCAAATATTCCTTATGGCATTACTTCCGATATTTTCAAAATCCTGATGTTTGAGAGTCTTGGAAATTTTCTGGGAGGTTCCATTATCCTTCAGTTAGAACCTACACAAAAGTTATTTTCGAGGAAGCTTTACAATCCATATACCGTTTTCTATCATACTTTTTTTGATTTGAAACTTGTCTATGAGGTAGGTCCTGAAAGTTTCTTGCCACCGCCAACTGTCAAATCAGCCCTGTTAAACATTAAAAGAAAACACTTATTTTTTGATTTTAAGTTTAAAGCCAAATACTTAGCATTTATTTCCTGTCTGTTAGAGAAACCTGATTTATCTGTAAAAACAGCTTTAAAGTCGATTTTCAGGAAAAGTCAGGTCAGGTCAATTTCGGAAAAATTCGGTTTAAACCTTAATGCTCAAATTGTTTGTTTGTCTCCAAGTCAATGGGTAAACTGTTTTTTGGAAATGCTGGAAGTTGTCCCTGAAAAATTTCATCCTTCGTAGTTCAAAGTCGGGTGGTTGTCAAGATGATTTTTTTGGTTTGGTGTCGTCTTTTAAGCTGCCGCATAACGGGAAACGCATTGGCGAAGTGGCGGATAAATTGAACCGAAAGTTCAATTTAGCAGTGACGTAGCCGATGTGTTTCCACAGAAGCTAAATTATTAAAAAAAAGCTGAATGTGGGACACATTCGGCGGAATAAAAAGCACAAAAGTTGAATTTTGAACTTAACCCGCCATTTTGCCAATGCGATGTTGAACTGAACAAGGGAAATGAGCGGTATCCTGCCAGACAGGATACCGACATTCACGAGGTTTCGATGGTTAGTGCGCCGCATCGGAGCGGGCCTGCTACCAGTCGTCGGTTAGACGACTGGCGACTTCTCGGTGGCAGCCCCACGGAGCCGAAGGAGCACCAGCCCCAACGAAACCAGTACCGCCATCGCCGTGGCGTAACAGATCACGGGCCACGCTGTGTCACCGTTTAAAAGTGCCACCGCCAATGTCCCGACAATGCTGACTATCAGGCTTTGAACGCAGAAGTAGAACGCGACCGCTGATCCCGCGATGTCGTCGAACTCTGCCAAAGCGCCGTTCGCGGTAACGGACACCGTGAAGACAATACCGACCGCGACAACCCACATCGGTAGGATGAAGGTGAGGAATGACGGCGAGCCGTAAAGTTCGCCGATCCCCAACAGGACCGCTCCGCAAACAAGCAACGCCATCCCACGCGCCACGCATCCTGCGATGCCCCATCTGGCGACAAAGGACTTCGCGAAACGGGTTGTCACGATCATTACAAGCCCGACAGTGGCGAAGGCAAAGCTGAATCCGATCTCGGAATATTCCGCTTGGCCTATGAGCACACGGGGAGCCGTCGAGAAGAAGACGAAGAAGGTGCCCATACCGGCGCTAAAGCCGACAGTGTAAACCCAAAAAGCCGGACTCGCGAAGATCGGCAAGACAGATCGGCGCGTCTTGACTTGATCCAGAGGGCGGGTTTCGTGCCACCTGAAACCCGCATTTAGGAGTGCGAGCATCGCCAGTATAGCCAAAGTAATGAATATCGCCTGCCATCCCAAGAACTCGCCGATCAATGCTCCGGCGATAGGGCCGAGCGCAGGCACGAACGCCAGCATCGAACTGAAAAGGCCGTAGATGACGACACCCTCAGGACGGTTGGCATAAACGTCGCGAACCGTCGCGAACGTCGCCACCAGCATGGCCGACGCGCCCACTGCTTGAAGTAGACGGAAAGCGACAAAGGCCGGTGCAGTTGAAGACCAAGCTGCTCCCAGAGACGCAATGACGAAAGCCGTTGCGCCCGCAAGTAGAATTGGCCGTCGCCCGATTCTGTCTGAGAGCGGACCAAAAATCACCTGGCCCACGCCGAGCATCACCATATAGAGGCTCAACGTGAGTTGGATCATAGCGGGCGTCGTGTTCAGGATGCCGGGCATCGCTGGAACGACAGGGAGATAAATATCCATCGCCAGTGAAGCGAGGATGTCGAAAGGAGCCATCAGCAGCAGTGCTGCCGGCAGCGTATAGGCCCACGCGGGGCGTTGTTTTTGTTTATCAGTCATTTATGTGTTTTTCTATTCCATCAATAATTGATTTCCAATCATCAACGTGTAATTCGTGTCCTGTACCTTCAAGGGTGATTAGATTTGAACCTTTTATTTTTTCTTGTAAAAAACCTGCATTCTTATAATGCCAAATTTTGTCGTCTGTTCCGTGGATAATTAAGGTGGGTTGTTTGATTTCGTTTAATCTGTTCCAATATTCTTCACCACCTTGCAATGCAGCGTGATTGAACATACTTATATAATTGTTGGCTCTATTGAACTCAGCTCTTATCAGTTTTTCACTTCTTTGTTTGTCAAATTGTTTCTTGCCACTCATTAATTCTGCACCCTGAATTAAATAGTTTACCACACTGTCTTCATTTGTCCAATTGACTGTACCTGCTTTACTATGGAAATCTAAAATACTCGTGTCCATTTCAGGTATAGTTGGGTCTGAGTCTCCCCAAGGGCCTGATGACATAAGAGTTAAGGAGTTAACTCTGTCGGCAAACTTTATTGATGCTATTTGAGAAATTAGTCCGCCCAAAGAAATCCCCACAAAATGTGCTTTGTCAATCTTGTAGCCATCCAATATTGAAATAGCGTCATTAGTTAAGTCAACAATATCGTATGGAGTAGAACCTGGTTCATAATTAGTGGATTTTCCTACATCTCTGTTGTCGTAACGAATAACAAAAAATCCTTTTTCAGATAATTGTTGGCAAAATTCAGTGTCCCAATACAGCATTGATACGGTTGCACCTGCTACCAAAAGGATTGCTGGATTTTTCTTATTTCCAAAACTTTCCGTACAGAGTTCAATGCCGTTTGTTTTAATTATTTTCTCTTTCATTTCTGTTTTCCTTTGTTTGCAACTGATTATTATCAGTCCTAAAATTAATATCCAAAGTAGTTTTTTTTTCATTTATCAATGTTTAACTGTTATGCTGGTATCTTTCACAATGCCCGCTAACGTTTGGCAAATTGGCGATGGAGCCGACTTTTAGCACAAATGTTGAATAGAATTACTAATCTTCAACATTGCACAAAAGTTCAATAGAAGTACTTCACCGGCTCTATTGCCAATTTGTTTGTTATGTGCCGTTTTATTCCATTTTATACATTTAACAATTGCTGAAACGTAAAGTCGGGTTTAAACATTTCAATTTCGTTTTGAGTTGATTCTTCTTGTGCTTCTTTGCCATAGATAAACATTTGCTGTTCATAATTTTTAACAGCCTCTTCAATGCTATTAAATTTTCCATCGGCTAGATTATCAGACAATATCAAGGCATCCACCAACCCACTATTTACTCCCTGCCCTGCAAAAGGCGGCATCAAATGTGCGGCATCCCCAATCATTGTTATGGGTAATGGGCGCTTGCTTTTCCAAGGCTTTTCTAAAGGAAATATCCGTGTAGCCAATCCTACAAATGACAACGTCGTATGAATCAATTCTTTGTAGCGTTCGTCCCAATCGGAAAATTCTTTCAGAAGAAAATCAACGACACTATTTCTGTTTTGAAAATCTACCTGCGTTTGGTTTTTCCATTCATCAGGTGTTTTAAAACTTATTCCAAAATGCAATGCACCATTATTATTGGGGTTAGCAAATAATAAATTACCTTGGTGAGATGCCATTAGCCGGTTTCCATTGCATAGCTGAAAAAATCCAGGACAGTTTATCTCTGGTTGATGAATATCGGCTTGTATATTGAAAGTACCTGTTTCTTCAACTTCCGTGTCGGTAACAAATTTTCTTACCTTGGACATCCCGCCATTGGCAAGAATAACCAAATCTGCTGTTTCACTCGGTTTATTCTCAAAAGTTAGTGTCCACTTCTTCTTACCAGGTTCAAGCATAACAAGTTTTCTATCCCAAATAACCGTGTCGTTTTCTAAACTATTCAACAAGATAGCCCTTAAGTCATTTCTGTTTATTTCAGGATTGTCAAATCGATTTTCGGGCTTTACATTTTTTGTGGATAAAATATTGCCTTTTTCATCAGCAATATTTACACCCATTGGTAAGGCTAAGTCATAATAAGTTTGTAACAATCCCGCTTTTTTCATTGCTTCCTGACCTGAACCTTTGTGTAGGTCAAGGGTTCCACCAAAAATTCTTGCCTCTCGGTCGTTGTCTCTTTCGTAAACTGAAACGTCTATGCCGTTTTGCTGTAATAATTTTGCCATAGTCAGTCCAACGGGTCCACCACCAATTATTGCAACGTTCTTATCACTAAGTAAATTCATTTGTTTGTCTGTATCTATTCGCATTGTCATTCAAAAATGGCACATAACGGGAAACGCATTGGCGAAGTGGCGGATAAATTGGACAAAAAGTTCAATTTAGCGAGAACGTAGCCGATGTGTTTCCACAGAGCTAACTTACAAATAAAAAGCGAATGTGGAACACATTCGGCGGAATAAAATGCAGAAACTTTCAATTTAGCACTTAACCTGCCATTTTGCCAATGCGATGTTATGTGAAGGAATTTTTAGTATCTTTGTATTCAAATAATTCACATTTTATGTATTTCAGCAAGCCTTGGTAATTAAAAATTAAAGTAAATTATTAAATCGTCTTTTTGAGACGGTTGCTATTTGGTACGTTAATTTTTAATTTAAAATAAGGTAATAATGAAAAATATAAAACCCTTAACTTTTCCGTTTAATTCGGAAAATAATACATCCATAAAACAAAGTCTTTTTCGATTTCGAGAATATTTTGATTCTTCTACAATTGTTGGTTTAGGCGAAAACGCACATTTCATAAAAGAGTTTTTTACATTCAGGCATCAAGTTATTGAGTTTTTAGTAACTGAATGTGATTTTGACACCTTGGCATTTGAGTTTGGTTTTTCTGAAGGATTAGAAGTTGATAAGTGGATAAAATCACAAATTCCATTCGACGATTTGGATAAGTTACTGTCACACTTTTATTATCCAAATGAGTTTAAAGATACTTTGCTATGGCTTCGTCGGTATAATCAAGACAATAATAATCAAATTACCTTTTTAGGTGTGGATATTCCTAAAAATGGAGGTTCTTATTTTCCAAACTTTCGTATTGTATCTGATTATTTGCAAAGACTTTCAATCGTTTCTTCTGATGTCTTACAGAAGATTTTAAATCTTGCTGAGAAATTTGATTTCTATTCGACTTCTCAGCTTGCGTTAAATTTATCGCTTTTTGATGAAGCTGAACATAATGAATTAAAAGCATTGCTATTAAAAGTTTACATTCGTTTGATTACTCTTCAACCAAAATTAGAAAGTTTAGAATTTCAATCGATAGTTCATCAAGTTAAAGGCTTGATTTATATGAATTATAATGCTGATGCTATGGAAAGTTTCATTACTGAAAGGGGAATTGAAGGAGATATGGGAGCAAAAGACCAGTATATGGCAGAAAGCATTGATTGGTTTTTGAAAAATTCACTTGGTAAAAAGATTATTTTGGTTGCCCACAATGCTCACATTCAAAAAACTCCGGTAGATTTTGATGGATTTATTAGTTGTTATCCAATGGGGCAAAGACTTTCGATGACTTTTGGAGAAAAATATAAAGCATTTGCAATAACTAATCTACGTGGAGAAACTGCGGCATTGTATCCTGATAATGATTATCAATTTGGCTTTAGGGTTGATAAATTTCCACTTGATTTTCCAGAGTCGGATTCTGTTGAATTTATTATGCAAGAATTTGGAGGAAAAGAATGCTGTTTACTAATGAACAGAAGTACGGAATTAAAAAATTGTAATAAGATTCGATTTGATTCGATGTGCCTAAAAACTGAAATAGAAGAAGCTTTTGACGGAATTTTTCTAATAGAAAAATCAACTGTTTCAGAAGTAGTGGATTGAGAATTTATAAATTTAATTTCGAAACGGCACTTTCTTTTTGGAGGTGCCGTTTTATTCTTTCACATAACATCTGTTTTAACGAAACGAATATACGGAAAATTTCGCTTAACCAACCCTATATACGTGTTTCGTTATTTGACTTTTCTTTCTACATAAGATATTGATATATTTGTATTTAAAAAATAAAACCGCACAAATAGCGAAACAAAATATTATAAAATATTATTTCCCTGATATGAATAGCGAAATCATACTTGAAACCTTCGAAAAGAGATTGCTGATGCAGAGATATGCTGGCAATACCATTAGATCGTACAAGGATTACGCTAGTATATTTCTTAAACATGTTAGCAAATATCCCTCCCTTGAAGAAATTCCACTGTCAGATATTGAGGCGTTTATAAACGAAAAAGTTCAAAATGGGAAAATTAGTGTTTCCTATCAAAAAGGATTAGTGGGCGCAATCAAGAAGATGTACGAACTGATATTGGACAAAAAAATCCAACTGGATTACTTATACCCGAAACGCTCATTTTCTAAATTACCTAAATTCTTTTCAAAAGAAGAAGTAAGAAATATTCTCGATAACACTCAAAATCTAAAACACAAGGCTATTCTGATGACAATCTATAGTTGTGGACTACGTCTTAGCGAACTGTTGAATCTCAAAATCAAAGACATAAAATCTTCCGATGGAATTATCAGAATCCATCAAAGCAAAGGTAATAAAGATCGGATTGTATCATTACCAGACAAATTGCTGGCGACTTTGAGACATTATTATCAAGCATTCAAGCCAAAGGAGTACCTCTTCGAAGGTGAGAAGGGTGGCAAGTATAGCGAACGAAGTGTACAGTTGATTCTGAAAAAAGCATTGATCAAAGCAAATGTTCAGTCGGAAGGCTCTGTACATACATTGCGACATTCTTATGCCACACATTTAATCCAATCAGGTATCGATATCCGAATTGTAAAAGAGTTATTGGGTCATGAAAATATAAAAACGACTATGATCTACACTCATATCACTGACATAGACAAGCAAAAGACTCCTAGCCCTCTTGATTTTTTATAAGAATAAGATGAACTTTTCACGCTCTATAGAAACAAGCATTATGTTCCAATCATTCTTTAAGAAGGGTTATTCTTCTAGCTTAACTTAACTTTGCTTAGGTTATTGAATAATCAATATTCAGATATAATTTGTCCGAAATGTGTCCGAAAAAAGAAAAAGCCACTGATTATCAGTGGCTTTTGTCGGGGTGGCAGGATTCGAACCTACGACCTCCACATCCCAAATGTGGCGCGATACCGGGCTACGCTACACCCCGATTAGGTATCACCTTTATTGTGGCACAAATATACAACCTTTACAATTACATGCAAAGCGTATTTTTCACGTATTTCAATAACATCCTGATTATTTGAGAAATAATTTAACATTTCCTTTATAGCAAGACTAAAATTCCATAATAAAGGGAAAAATCTAAGGTTTATCTGCTATATTGCTTTGCTAATTTATTAATTGCTGCAAATAGAGCATAGATGTTTTAACCTATGAAAAACATCAAGCGCTTTTATTCGTTAATACTAAAAAGTACATATGAAATTCAGGTATCTATATTTGGGCCTTATCACATTCCTCGCTGCTTGTAACTCTGGTAATAATGAAGGGGGTTCCGGCGCAAATTATTCCGACTCTAGTTCTACTTCAGAATATGCCCTTTCGAAAGCTGAAATGTTTCAAGACTATTTAGATGCATTAGATACGACAGACGTCAATAGTATCGCCAAAGCAAATAAAAAATTTAAGGAAATCTTTAATGCCGGCGACAGCATCAATAATGACCAAGGTGTAGTCGACATGGTCGATTTTATGCATAAGGTATCGCTATATGGACATCAGTCGGCGATTGACGATGAAGTAGATTATAGTGCCTTAGTTGATATCGAAGTTAATGGCGGCAAAGCTCCTGCAGAATTAGAAGATGCGTATAAAAGAATCAATAGCAATGGCTATCGCGTAAGGCAGTCTGAAGGTATGTATAGCTTGCAGATTAATCCTTTCTATATTCAGAAAGAGTTCTATCCATATATATCCTCTAATATGGAGATTATGCTGCAACAGATTGCCAAGGAGAATTTGGAAGGCTATGCCGAAGATGCGGCTATCATCATTCCGTTCCAAAGTCTTGTTCAGCGCGTGATATGGTGGGAGGATTTCTTAAAGAATAATAGCAACAAAGCCTATACCCCGCTTGCACAGGAACAATATGGCAAGTACTTCAATGCACTGACCATAGGGATGGATAATACTCCTGCTATTGAAAGCCAACAAATAGCGCCCTATTTTCAAGAAGCATATAGCTATATGAAAGACTTTGCACCTTCATCTGACAGCTACCAGCAACTTAAGCCATATATCGATCTGTTGGAACAAGGAAAGATTGATGAGGCGAAAGAGTTAGTCGAAGGCCTCTTAAAACATTAATCCTATTTTGACGAGGATGCTACAAAGCGTACTTTTGTAGCATGGCACGATCATTAGGGAAACCTCCAAAAACTGTCGACCTCCATTCGGATGCATTTATGGAAGACTTGGATCGCTACGAGCGCGACGAGCTCTTGGGCGAAGCCATAGAATACCTCCGTGAGCAGTTAGATGCCGCTATTTATTGGGGCTATCCCGAGATTAGATTTATTCATGGTAAGGGAAAAGGCATTCTCAAACAGGCAGTCTACGATGAACTGAGATATTACAAACAGTCTGGAGCGATCGCTAACTTCTACCCAGCCTACCATAATGAAGATATCGTGGTTGTCTTAATCGGTTTATAACAGCTTAACCCGGTTAACTTCGAATGGATATTTGACCTTATCATCTCCCCCGTTCCATTGTGGCAATAAGTGCATCTGCGCACATGAGAAATAAAGATAGCCATCAGCACCAACACCCAAGGAATCCGGCCATAATAAACGTGGATCTTGAACGACTAATTCAATTTTCCCATCGGGTGTGACTCGGCGGATGGAGTAATCCAAAGAGTTTGTGAGATAGATATTTCCTCCCTTATCTGCAACCAGACCATGTGTTACGCCTACCTCAGCGACATTTTCGACCTTTTCGACCAAATCGATATCGCGGAGGCTTTCATCGGCTAAGTATTTCGTTTCTATGCGATAAAGATTGACTCCATTGATTGGCTTGAAATAAAACCATTTATTATCCTTGGTTAAAGCAATTCCATTGACATTGGAGGAAAATGGATTGCCATCCTTATCACGCATCGCTCTCCCCTCATAACTCAATACAATATTTCGATCAGAAAGGGTGAACTTTGAATTGCCGAGCACTGTTCTTGTCTTTCCAGTTTCGAGGTTGAGCACGACAATAGCCGCTTGTCCGGGATCAGAAAGATAAGCTAAACCTTTTTCCGTATCGACGCGAACATCGTTCAACGCTGCGCTGCCTTTATTAAGATCTTCGAAATTATAAATGCGCACAAGTTTATTGTTGCTCAGATCAAACTGTATTAATTTGAATTTTCCTTCCTGCTCTGTCTCCGCGCTGCTACCGCCAAAGATGGAACTTTTAGGAGCTGGCTTACTGTCCAACACCCACAATTGATCCGCTGTATCGACATAGATATCCTGAACACTGACATAATGCTCCTGCTCATTCCCCATGGTCAACTGCCATTTATGATTGGGGTATGGTTTCATCTTGCCTTCCACAATTTCGGTCAACCCAAACAAGTAAGGTTCGCGATGCGGAAAAGAGACGAACACACGATTTGTTGAAGACACGGATACACCGATGGGCTGAGACTTACCGAATGAAGCCACGACCTCTAAATTCCCCTGCCCAGTACTGTTTTGTGCAATTCCCGAATTCATACTGAATAAACAAAAAATAAAACCTGATAATACTTTTTTCATGATACATTATAAACAAACAAAACAGATAATTCGTTTTTTATAATTCAGTTTTCAGACCCCTACTTTCTTGAAAGTTTATAACTATTCCGACAAGATATTTCAAAATATCAATTATTTTTTATATATTCGCTAACAACGGTGATTAAAACATAGGAAAACTGTGCGAAATTATTCGTTTTCTACATCAAGAAACACCAAATTTTCCTTTCGCAAATAAGCTGAATCAGCAGTATGATGGTATTGCGTCTCAGCAGTGCGTCCATTTTTCTTCTATGGAGGAGAAATCAATTCTTCTTGATACATCAGACATGAAAAACAAGGTTCTTGATGCTAAGATCGAGAGCCGCTTAAACACAAATAAAGAATATATGACAAATTTTAAAGTTGGAATTATTGGAGCTGGCCCAAGTGGTTTGGCTATGTTAAGAGCATTTGAATCGGAACAGAAAAAAGGTAATCCCATCCCAGAAATTAAATGTTATGAAAAACAGGACAATTGGGGAGGTATGTGGAACTATACATGGCGTACGGGCGTCGGCAAATACGGCGAGCCCCTGCATGGAAGTATGTACAAATACCTCTGGTCTAACGGTCCAAAAGAATGTCTAGAGTTTGCTGATTATACGTTTAGCGAGCATTTTGGGCAAGCCATTTCATCTTACCCTCCCCGCGAAGTGCTATTCGACTATATACAAGGTAGAATTAAGAAAAGTAATGCCCGAGACTATATCAAATTCAATACCGTAGCACGCTGGGTAGATTATTTAGAAGATAAGAAGCAATTCCGTGTGGTCTTTGATGATCTGCAAAAGAATGAAACCTTTGAGGAATTTTTCGACTATCTCGTTGTTGGAACGGGGCACTTCTCGACTCCAAACATGCCTTACTTTAAGGGTATTGATAATTTTCCGGGTGCCGTGATGCATGCGCATGATTTCCGTGGTGCTGATCAATTTGTTGATCAAAAACTGCTCTTGATCGGCAGTAGTTATTCTGCGGAGGATATTGGCGTGCAATGTTATAAGCATGGTAGCCAAGGCGTGACGATTTCCTATCGCAGCAACCCGATAGGATCCAAATGGCCTGAAGGCATTAAAGAAAAACCTTTAGTGACGCATTTTGAGGGAAGCACTGCATTTTTCAAAGACGGCACGTCGGAAGATTTTGATGCTGTGATCTTATGTACGGGTTATCAGCATAAATTCCCTTTCCTTCCGGATGAACTGCGTTTGAAAACAAAGAACTGCCTATACCCGGATAATCTTTACAAAGGGGTTGTGTTCAATGATAATGAACGCCTGCTATTTTTAGGTATGCAGGATCAATATTATACGTTCAACATGTTCGATACGCAGGCCTGGTTTGCACGTGACTACATGCTGGGAAGAATTGAACTGCCGAGCAAAGCGGAGCGCGACGCCGATATCAAGAAATGGATGGACTACGAAGCGACGACCGTTACGGGTCCGGACCATGTGGATTTTCAAACAGATTATATCAAAGACCTGATCAGCATGACTGACTATCCGACCTTTGATCTAGATAAAGTCGCCGATATGTTTAAAAGTTGGCTCAACGATAAGGAGGTAAACATCCTCAATTACCGCGATCAGGTTTATCATTCGGTTATGGATGGGACACAAGCTGAACCGCATCATACCCCATGGATGAAGGAAATGGATGATAGTTTAGAACGCTATTTACAGGAGGTTCCTGCCGATGAGGAGGAATTGGATAAGGTAAACTATTATTAAGATCCGAACAGGTTTAAAAGAGGGACTGCATATTAACAGTCCCTTTTCTTTTCTATGCCCTACGCCCTATTTTGCTGGCGTCACAGTGATTTTTCTGAACTCGATTGGTCCATGATCGCCTTGAATATAAAGTGGTCCTGGTTCGCCTTCTTTGCTATCTAGCGCACCGCCAGTAATTCCTGGTATCTCTTGGTTGCTGATGATAGTCTTTCCATTCGCTACGATAGTAACCAAACGGCCGACTAGCGTGATATCAAATTTTTGCCATTCATTAGCGCCTAGGGTCGCCATTTCATTTGGTGCTAAGAAGCCATATACTCCTCCAAAATAAAGCGCTCCGGGGTGTTTGTCCTTCGGAGAGTCCTCAATTTGCACTTCATAGCGTCCTCTCAAATAAACGCCGGAGTTGCTACCCTCGGGATAACGGAACTCCAAGCTCAACTTAAAGTCTTCGAAACTTTGTTCAGAGATTAAGTTGGCACCGGCCTCTTGATTCGTTAATACGCCGTCTTTCACGACCCATTTATTCTTATCTGAAGAAGGCTTCCATCCTGTAAGATCTTTTCCGTTGAATAGCTCGACTGGAGTTCCCCATTCTGCTGCTTTCTCACGAACTAAATATGGCGCTTTAACACCGGTAAAAGTATATTTTTCGCCCGTGTTGGAGGTAATTGTTCCTTTAAGTGCTCCTCCTGCCAATTCACCTTCGATCACAAAATCGCCTTCGCCGCCTTCCCATTGGGGTGGAATTGCGAAAGAGAATTTGCCATTTGTTAATTTAATATGCGAAATCGGGCGGCTACTACCGCTATCTCCTACCCATGAACCAACCAATGTCGTGAATCCCGACAACTTGATTTCAATCCACGAAGGTACCGATGTTCCTTTTTTATCAACCGTCAAATCCCAACGCCCCAATAAATCCTTTGATTCTTCAGGAATAGTTTGCGAAGCAGGATTATGTACTTCCTCTTCCTTTTTTTCCTGAGTCGAACTGTTATTACAAGAGCTCAAGCTCAGACTTAAGATCGTGGTGAAGGCCAGACCAGTTGCAAATTGTTTAATCATTTTATTTCTCTTTTTTTGGTTCTATTTACACAACATAATATTGCTCCCATCCCTTTTTAGGTGGAGGCCCTACCAATAGGGCATTCGCAAATTTATCATTTACGATTTCTTTTTTCACAGGGTCGAAGTCAAACTTTGTATTCAATCGTTGCGCAATCACGCCAAGACAGAAGATTTGACTTAACGGACCTGCCACATCAAAGGATGAGCGTGTTTTCTCTTGGCCCTTACATGCTTTTAAGAAATTCGCAAAGTGATTTGAAGGAGATTGCGGAACCTCCGGCAGTTTGTTGGCTAAGTCTTTCGCTTTTTCCTCAGGAATAATGCTCAGCGTGCTGCCATGTGAGCCGCCCTTAAAGGTTAAATCTTTACTGTAAATAATTTTACCTGGATTGAGTTTGGCTGGTTCCAATTTACCTGTGCTTGGTGGCGGAATATTCGGATCTAAGCCCGAAATACCATAACCCGCCGGTATTGGAGGTAAATTATCTAAACCATCATACCACATGATATCGACAGCAGGCATACGCTTGCGCTTTGGAAAGCTAAATTTCAAGGTTGATGACATCGGGAAGAAGAAGGAATTATGTCCATCCAGACGCACAGCTTCCATACGAGTTGGAAGACCTAATTCTAGAAACTCATGCGCTGTATCTAGGATATGAGCACCCCAGTCGCCTAGAGCTCCCATTCCGAAGTCATACCAACAACGCCATTGACCATTGACAAAGTCTTTATTATAGTTATGACCCAGCGTCTGCATCTGCCATAAGTCCCAATCTAGCGTTTCAGGAATCTTCTCCGCCGGAGGGAAGCTCTTTATGTTCACATCCCAACCATGCCACCTGCGCGGCATATTCATGTGCCCGACAATCTGCGTTACATCTTTGATGATACCAGCATCTTTCCATGCTTTAAATTGGAAATAGTTCGCATCGGAGTGTCCTTGGTTACCCATTTGGGTCGCCAGCTTCGGATTTTTCTTTGCTTTCGCCATCATCAGCTCCACCTCTAAGTAAGTACGAGCCATCGGTTTTTCCACATAGACGTGCTTGCCCAAGTCCAATGCCATCATGGTAATCGGGAAATGGGAGAAGTCGGGAACACCAACAGACACCGCATCTATTTGATTGCCCATCTTATCGAACATTTGGCGGAAATCATGGAAGCGTGGAACATCTGGAAATTTCTTCAGGATAGCTTCGGTATGTTTCGCGCCCATGTCTACATCGCATAGCGCAACAATATTACAAAGTCCAGTTTTATGAAACTCTAACAGAATCTCCGCAGCGCGGTTTCCTATTCCTACAGCCGCAAGATTTACACGCTCGTTGGGTTTTGCCATCACTACATTCGCCAGGCTACTGTTTGCCAATGCCACTGCTCCTCCTGCCATGACAGACTTCTTGATGAAGCTTCTACGAGAAAAAAAATGATCCATGAAATCGTGTTTAGGTTTAAATTTATTAATGATCGTATGTTAAAATTAAAAAAAAATATTAATTTCAACATGATAATCGCTGATTATCATTAAACCTGTTACAAAATCAACAAAAACTTAAGATGAGAAGATTCATAAACAAATCCATTTATTCCCTATCCTCTTTTGCCCTCTCCCTCCTTTTACTATCAGCATCCTGCCAAAGCGTCAATAAAATCAGCAGTGATGGCGATTGGGAGAATCTCTTTAATGGAAAAGATCTGTCCGGATGGAAAACGCTTGCTGGCAAAGCGCCTTACAGCATTGAAGACGACGCAATCGTCGGGACCATGGTTAAAGGCACTCCGAATAGTTTCTTGGTAACAGAAAAAGAATATGGCGATTTTATTTTAGAACTCGATATAAAACTCGAAGGTTCAACGACAAATTCCGGTATACAGACCCGCAGCCATTTTGATGCGTATGCAAATAATGGAAAAGGTAGAGTTTACGGCCGACAGGTAGATGTAGACCCTACTCCGAGAGCTTGGACTGGGGGCATCTATGACGAGGGAAGAAGGCAGTGGCTTTACCCTTTAGATTTAAATCCTACAGCGAAAACAGCTTATAAGCCCAATGAATACAATAAGATCCGCATCGAAGCTATAGGAAATGAAATGAAAACCTGGGTAAATGGTGTGCCATCCGCGCATTTAGTGGATAGCATCGATGCTTCTGGATTTATTGCTTTGCAGGTGCATGCCATCCCAGATTCGCTTGATGGCAAAAAAGTGTATTTCAAGAACATCAGGATCCAAACAAAGGATTTAAAACCAGCAGATTTCCCAAGTGATGTCTACATCGTCAACACCAATGCGAACGGTTTGACAGAAGAAGAAAAGAAAGCTGGATACAGCTTATTGTTCAACGGGAAAGACGCCACAGGATGGAGAAGCGCCCGAGGTGGTGGTTTTCCACAGCAAGGCTGGAAGATTGAGAACGGAATCATTTCTGTACAAAAATCTGATGGTGGAGAGTCCACCAATGGCGGTGATATTGTCACTGAAAAACAGTACAAAGCATTTGACCTTTCTTTCGATTTTAAGCTAACGCCTGGTGCAAATTCAGGTGTTAAATATTTTGTTACGTTGAATGAGGAAACAAAAGGCTCTGCCATTGGACCGGAGTATCAGATTTTAGATGATGAATTGCATCCCGATGCTAAACTTGGAAAAGATGGAAACAGAACTTTAGCGTCTTTATACGATCTGATTACATCGGACAAAAATAAGCGTGCGAGAAAACCAATTGGCGAATGGAACCGAGGACGCCTTGTTGTTGAACCCAATAACAAAGTAACTTACTGGTTAAACGGCTTTAAGATGTTAGAATTTGTGAGAGGTTCGGAGGAATTTAGAAAATTAGTCGCAGGCAGTAAATACAAAGATTGGAAGAACTTTGGCGAAGCCGAACAAGGACATATTCTTTTGCAAGACCACGGCGATGCTGTTTCTTTTAGAAGTATAAAAATCAAAGAATTGAAATAGTAAATCTTGTTTATCAAGATTTAGAAACAAGAAAAAGGGCGATGTCATTGAATACATCGCCCTTTTATATTGCTATATTATTTTAGGACCGTTGAAAACCTTAAGAGCTTTTCCTTAAAAATTCGCAGTTCTTCATCCTGAAGATTGATAAAGGAATTATTGCTCAATTTCCCCACAACTTCGTCCATTTCCTCCGGTGAATTGTACACCATCATGCGGAACGGATTGCTGTAGTCTTTCTCGCGAGTTTTCCGGATCTCATCACATATCCACTTCTTTGTCTCTAATGCCTCGTCAAAGAGTTCATGCCAAAAGTCCAAGTCCCAAGTGTTTGACTGTCTTTCTGTTACTTCGGCTAGAGAAATCAAAGCATGAGCAAGCTTATCCTCCAAGTATTCACCACTTAATTCCCTGTATTGTGCATGCACGTCTTTCCAACTTGCGACTTCTTCAGAGCGAATAGCATCTAATAGGCGCTCCATCTTATATGAAGGCATCAATTGTCCGCCCACATTAACAAAGGATGCTCTTACGGAAATCGACAAATTGTTATGCAATAATATCTTATCAAAATCATCAGGGCTTAAAAGTTCTAATACCTGGCAAACCGCATAATAGCGAATCAATTTCTTGAAAAGCGCGTATGACTCTTTCGGTTTCAACAAAGCAACTTTTCGCTTCGAAAATTCTGTATTTTGCAAAAGAACCTCCAATACTGGTCCCGAAGGACTGTTTAGCCAAGATCTAGCGTCAATACCATTCCCCTCCCCTCCTTTTGATAAGGCTAAAGCAACGGCCGATTCTATTTCCTTCAAGGAATCAAACAATTCGTTGATTGTATCAGGCGCAAGGATATCGTACTCAAAATATTGATTCTTAAATTGACGTTTGTCGCGACTTAAAAACTTGTTGGTATTGCGCATAAGCGCATACATATTATACATAAACCAATAGCCAGGCACAATTACTAACTGATCGTTCTTCACATCATTACTGATCAAAGAAAACGGAATACGAACATCCATCTCATGTTGGAAATCGCCTTTAACGATTAGGCTATAAGATGCAAAACGTGAATTATGTTTTAAGCTGACACATAGGCCTGGCCAAAAACCACGCCCTGCAATTATCTCTCCGTCGGCTCCTCTGGAATTATGATTTGACCCTACGGTTGCACCAGCAGCCATATTCGACTGTCCCATAATTAAGCTGGCACAAAGGAAAGAGTTATTGTGATGTTGTTCATGCGCAGGAAAGATCAGTGAATTCAACACTTCACAACAGGAAATTGTGGAGTTATCTCCTAAAAAGGAGTTGATCAGACGTGCTCCGTATTTTAATTGGGAATAGGATGATAATATAAAGCGTACCGCTTTCACACCGTAGAATACACGACAACCATAACCAATAATTCCATTAACTAATTCACAGCCCTCACCAATCTGTGTATAAGCTTCTGAAGTCGAATTGACGGTGATATTCTTAAGCTTATTCACGCCTTTGATGTAGGCATCCGAACCAATCTTGACATTCTTGATGGTATGTGAGTTTTTGATAACCGTCCGGTCACCGATCTCACTATAAAAACCGCGTTCCGATGTAAAGCATTTGTTGGTCATTTCAAAGAAGCGTTCCTGAAGGACTTTATCCTGTCGATTTCTAGTCCACAGATAAACATCCGCCGCTTGCATCCCATCGAAAGGAAGAACTTTGCGATTCCCATTCTCGTTGCAGACTTCCAGGTAGATACGGCTCTCTTCTTGATCGCCTTCTTTTAGAATGCCGTTTCCAAACTTCGCGCTGGAGCTCGTCTCCATCTCATTCACGTTTAGTAGGATGACCTCATTACCAACGATGAAATGAGCAATATAACGGACCTGATGCAAGGCTATACAATCTCCCAAATCGCAGCTGATGATGTGCGAGTTATAGATACCGCAAGCCAATCGAATATCACGATACTCTAAATAAACCTCTTCCATATCACCAATACGCACCAAGCCATAAAATTTGGAGCGCTTGATCTGATTGGGAAGAAATCTATCCGTCACAAGAACATCATTCCAATTGGTAGACTCGTTGGCATTAGCCTCTAATATTTGGATTTCTTCTTCGGTAAGATTTCTGTAGGTCTTATCGGACTTCTGTTGTTGAAAACGAAAGTAATATTCGTCTCTACCCTCCTTCAAGTACTCGGCAGGAATAAAATCATAACCGATGCGACTCAAAGGAATCTTATTGACATAACCCATAAGTTTAACTATTCTACTGTGACAGACTTCGCTAAATTACGTGGTTTGTCTACATCTAAGCCACGATAAACACCAATGTAATAAGATAGTAGCTGCAAAGGCACAACGGTCAAGATAGGTGCCAATACCTCATCCAAAATTGGCACAGTCATGATATCATCCGCAATGCTATGAGTAACCTCATCGCCTTCAGACACGACTGCAATCACTTTTCCCTTGCGCGCCTTAATTTCTTGCATATTGCTGATTACCTTCTCATGGTATACATCTTTTGTCGCTACAAATACAACCGGAAGCGTCTCATCCACAAGCGCTATCGGACCATGCTTCATCTCTGCAGCTGGATAGCCTTCTGCATGGATATAGGAAATCTCTTTAAGCTTCAACGCGCCTTCGAGTGCGGTCGGGAAATTGTACCCGCGACCTAAATAGAGTACATCATGTGCATCTTTGTATTTAAAGGCGATGGCTTTAATATTGTCGACTTCGTTTTTCAATACCCATTCTACTTTCTCGGGCACACTATTTAATTCCTGTGATAGTTCGACGAAACGTTCTTCAGAGATGGTGCCTTTCATTTTCGCAACCTTTAATGCCAATAGCATCAATACGGCTAATTGCGCAGTATATGCTTTGGTACTTGCTACACCAATTTCAGGACCGGCATGAGTATAACATCCGGCATGTGAAATACGTGCGATCGATGAACCAACGACATTGACAATACCAAAGATGGTTGCTCCATGCTCCTTCGCTCGCTCTAGAGCAACTAGAGTATCAGCAGTTTCACCACTTTGTGAAATGGCGATAATCACATCCTCATCCGTAATAATCGGGTTTCTATAACGGAATTCCGATGCGTACTCCACTTCGACATTGATGCGGCACAACTCTTCAATTACATACTCAGCAACTAACCCCGCATGCCAGCTTGTTCCACAAGCAACGATAATAATCCGTCGCGCATTCAATAGCTTGTCCTGGATGAGATCAATACCGCTTAGGATAATGTTAGATTCGTTTAAGACCAAACGTCCGCGAAGAGAGTCCGCGATAGTCGTTGGCTGTTCAAAGATCTCTTTCAACATAAAATGATCATAGCCACCCTTTTCAATGGCAGCTAATTCCATATCAAGTTTCTGAACAAAAGGTGTGATCGTTTCGTTGCCTAAATTCTTTAGAATCAACTCGTCCGGACGAACGATAGCCAGTTCATAATCATTGATATAAACCACTTCCTTGGTGTATGCAAGCATCGGTGATGCATCAGAACCCAGGAAATGCTCATTATTACCAATTCCGATTACTAAGGGACTACCCTTTCTTGCGGCAATAATGGTATCGGGCTGATCTGCCGAAACAATCAGAATTACGTAAGCCCCCGTAACGCGCTTTAATACAATACGAATGGCCTCCTCTAGACTACAGTTATTATTAAGTTGGATATCTTCGATAAAATTCAGCAATACTTCAGAGTCTGTATCGCTGTGGAACTCATATCCATCTTTTATCAGCTCATTTTTAAGGGAGGCATAGTTCTCGATAATTCCATTGTGGATCATCGCCAAATTGCCAGATTTGGAGACATGTGGATGCGCATTTCTATCGGAAGGCTCACCATGAGTGGCCCAACGGGTGTGGCCGATGCCAGTCGTACCTGCCGTTGATTGCTCTCCAACAAATTCCTCCAGCGCTGCTACCTTCCCCTCCTTTTTGTAAACTTTAACAGCATCGCCCGTTTGCAAAGCGACTCCAGCGCTATCATAGCCACGGTACTCAAGTTTTTTCAAGCCATCAATAACTATTGGATAAGCTTGACGTTTTCCGGTGTATCCGACGATTCCACACATAATTCTTCTCGTTTAATTTAAGTTTTCGTTATAATTTTTTTTCAAATATAGAGATAATAACAATCAACGCAATCGATTGACTGCCATAAAAAACAAAAACCGGACCAAGTCCGGCTTTATAATAATTAAGTTTGTGTTAATTTAATTCGAATTTATAACCCACGCCTTTGACGGTTGTGACGTAGCTATCGCCAATCTTTTCACGTAGCTTACGAATATGAACGTCGATTGTACGGTTGGTCACCACTACCGAGTCTTCCCATATCGCCTTCAGGATTTGCTCTCGCGTAAAAACTTTATTCGGTTTGGAAGCCAAGAGATATAAAAGCTCAAATTCCTTTTTCGCTAAAACGAACTTTTCTTCTCCGCGATAAACTAAGAATGAGTCGCGATCGATTACTAAATCCGATATCTCTAGCTTATCGCTCGTTTGATCATCAATAACTTCCGAAGTATTTCTACGCAGGATGGCATTGATACGGCTCATTAACGCACGTGGCTTGATAGGTTTTGCAATATAATCATCCGCACCAACATGGAATCCAGCAATCTCTGAATATTCCTCACTTCTTGCTGTTAAGAAAACCATGAACGTTTGTTTGAATTCAGGCATAGAACGCATTAAACGACAAGCTTCGATACCATCCATTTCTGGCATCATCACATCCAAGATGATTAAATCTGGATAAACTTCCTTTGCAACTTTTATTCCTTCTTTACCGTTAGCAGCGGTGTAAACTTGGTATCCCTCTTTGGTTAAATTATAAGAAATCAATTCAACAATGTCTGCCTCATCGTCAACCACTAGAATTTTCTGCTTACTAGCCATATAATGTATTTTTTTTGCTAAGTTATGTACTTAATCATAAGATAAAGTTAATCAAATATTATATAATTGTTAACACTTAAATATAACTTAACAATGCATTATTCTTAATTTAAGGTTTTCGTTAAAAAATCTTCTAATTCCTGACCTCTTAAGTTCTTCGCAATTATCTTTCCTGTACCATCAACGATATAAGACGTTGGAATCCCTTTGATTTGATAGTCGATTACCAAAGGCGAGCTCCAGGCTTGCAAGTCGGAAATATTTGTCCACTCTAGCTTATCGCCTGCGATGGCGCGCATCCAGGGACCCGGATTATTATCTAGTGAAACACCAAGAACCGTAAAGTTCTTGTCTTTGAATTTATGGTATTGCTTAACAATGTTAGGGTTTTCTTCACGGCATGGCATGCACCAAGAAGCCCAGAAATCAACTAATACCGTCTTACCCTTAAAATCCGAAAGCTTCACCAACTTATTATCTTTGGTGTATGCTTGCAATGCAGGCGCCGGCTGTCCAATGGCCAATTTACGAAGCTTATTCACCTCTGTTTTGAAATCATTGACATAACGATTATCGGTGAATTTGTCCTTTATCGCATCAGCATAACTGATCAATTCTTGCTCGGCCATCTCCGGATCTAAGGTACTCATCACATAAAAACCTGCTAAATCCTGATTTTTATTAGCAAACGCAACGGATTCTTTTACGTATTCCTTAAAGAAAGGTTCAAACTTCTGAAGCATTTCTGAACGGAGGTTCTGTATCTCGTTGACACCTAAATCACTTGTCGCTTTCGTAAATACCTGCTGCAGGGAGTCGCGAACAAAATCGATACGTCCTTTTAAAGTTGCAAAGTCTTTCAGTTTTGTCGATAACTCTGATCCTTCCACCGTATAGTTTTCAGGTTGCTGCATATCCACGGAAAAGGTCAATGCTTTTCCAGGTTCGACAATAACCGGATAACGGTTCTTGCCAACAGCCACAGTAAGTAGTCGCTCTTGTGTAGCCGGCCTTTCGAACTTAAATCTGTTACCGTCTGCAATAAACGTAGAATCCAATTTACGATCACCCTCGTAAAAACTAACCACCTTCACATTTCCCGGGTTATCAATAACGCCTTTTATCTGGATATTTTCATCATTAGCGCAGGACGCAAAGATTCCTCCCGCTAAAAACAAACTACAAATATGTAATACGGACTTCCTCATTATATTTTACTTTACAAATTCTCTCGCACGATCAATTGCTGTTTGCAAACCAGCACTATTCTTTCCACCTGCAGTTGCGAAGAATGGCTGACCACCTCCCCCACCTTGGATTTCTTTCGCTAGCTCGCGCACAATGTTGCCGGCGTTTAAATTATTTGACTTCGCTAACTCGTCAGAAATCATAACTGTTAAACTTGGTTTGCCGTCAAAATTAGCACCTAATACCAAGAAAAGATTATTGACAGCACCTTTCAATGCGAATGCTAAAGTTTTAACCGCATCAGCGTTAGGCAAATCTACAATCGCAGACAGGTAATTGATATCTCCAATACGTTCGAACTTCGATTCTAATTCGGCACGCATCTTTAATGATTTTTCTGTGATGCTCTTCTCGATTTCCTTACGCAAAGCACTATTCTCATCAATGATTTTGCTCATTGCAGAAACAAAGTCCTTAGGATTGTTTAAGATTCCTCTCATGTGATCTACTAACTCAAAGTATTCACGAATTACCTGCTGTGCTTTCGTTCCTGTGATCGCTTCAATACGACGAACACCAGCAGCTACAGCCGATTCAGAAACTATCTTAAAGAAACCAATTTGTCCAGTAGCCCGAACGTGGGTTCCTCCGCAAAGTTCTTTGGAGTATTTATCATCAAAAGTAATTACACGTACATGATCACCATATTTCTCTCCAAATAATGCCGTTACACCAGACTCTATGGCTTGTTGATAAGGAACATTACGCTCTTCCTTCAGCGAAATATCCTCGCGGATCTTCGCATTAACGATATCCTCTACTGCCTTGATTTCTTCATAGGTCATCTTTGCAAAATGAGAGATATCAAAACGCAGCACATCCGGCGATACTAATGAACCTTTTTGATTCACATGCTCACCTAAAACCTGCTTCAAAGCAGCATGCAATAAGTGGGTTGCGGAGTGATTCGCTTCGGTATCTTTACGCTTCGCGGCATTTACGACCGCTTCAAACTCACCTGTCAACAGCGTTGGCAATTGATTAACGAAATGAATAATAAGTCCATTCTCTTTCTTGGTATCAACAATGGAAATCTTCTCGTTTGTATCTAAAGAACGTAGATAGCCGGTATCTCCAACCTGACCACCTCCCTCAGCATAGAACGGAGTTTCGGATAACACCAATTGGAACTGATCTTTACCTTTCGCAGAAACCTTGCGATATTTCACGATCTCTGTCTGAGCTGTGAGTACATCATAACCTACGAATTCGGTATCTTGATTATCAGATACAATGACCCAGTCACCTGTATCAATGGCAGTAGCTGCACGCGAGCGCTCTTTTTGAGCTAACAATGCCTGCTCAAATCCGGTCATATCCACTGTCAATCCTTGCTCACGAGCCAGCAATTCCGTTAAGTCGATTGGGAAACCATAAGTATCAAACAATTCGAATGCGAAGTTGCCATCGATTGAAGGTTGATTAACAACATAGTTTTCAAATCGCTGAATACCCGTCGTCAAAGTACGTAGGAAGGAAACTTCCTCTTCCAACACCACCTTCTCTACGAAATCTTGTTGGCTATATAGTTCATCAAATACGCCTTTAAATTGCTCCGCTAATACCGGAACCAACTCATGGATAAATGGTGATTTAAAATTCAAGAATGTATAAGCATAACGCACCGCTCTTCTTAGAATACGGCGGATTACATAGCCCGCTTTATTATTCGATGGTAATTGTCCGTCGGCAATAGCGAAACTTACTGCACGAATATGATCCGACAGCACACGCATGGCAATATCTGTTTTCTCATCAGCGCCATAAGCAATGCCTGATTTTTCCGCGATGTATTGGATTAATGGTTGGAACACATCCGTGTCGTAGTTAGAAGTCTTCCCTTGAATACAACGAACCAAACGCTCAAAGCCCATTCCTGTATCCACATGCTTCGCAGGAAGTGACTTCAAAGATTTATCTTTCAGACGGTTGAATTGCATAAATACCAGGTTCCAGATTTCGATTACCTGCGGATCGTCCGCATTCACCAAGTCCTGACCTTTTACTTTCGCACGTTCTTCGTCCGAACGCATATCGTAGTGAATTTCGGAACATGGTCCACAAGGACCTGTGTCGCCCATTTCCCAGAAATTATCCTTTTTATTTCCTAGCAAAATTCTATCCTCAGCAATCAATGCCTTCCATAGATCAAAAGCTTCCAAGTCACGTTGCAAACCTTCCGTCGCATCCCCTTCAAAAATAGTCACATAAAGACGCGTTTTGTCAAGTTTAAAAACCTCTGTCAGAAGTTCCCACGCCCATTCAATTGCTTCCTTTTTAAAATAGTCACCAAATGACCAGTTTCCAAGCATCTCAAACAAGGTGTGGTGGTAAGTATCAATCCCCACCTCTTCTAAGTCATTATGCTTACCAGAAACACGGAGACATCGTTGTGTGTCTGCCACACGCGGATATTTGATCGCGGCCTCTCCTAAAAACAAATCCTTAAACTGGTTCATCCCAGCGTTAGTAAACATTAATGTAGGGTCGTTTTTAACTACCACTGGAGCGGATGGAACGATCTGATGTCCCTTACTCTTGAAAAAATCTAAAAAAGCCTGGCGTATTTCTCTGCTAGTCATCTATTTCGTAAATATTTTACTTGCAAACTTAGTCAAAATTGACGTTAAAAGAGTCTTAAAAACCAACTTTTGTCATAATCACCGATATTTTTAGTAAATTTATATTCTTAATAAAGAACAACTCAATAAATCAAAAAGATGACGATTATTGTCCCTACCGATTTTTCCAAAAACTCGGAATTTGCGGCTCTTTATGCCTGTGAACTTGCTACAAAAAGAAATGCCGATATCTTGTTGCTACACTGCTATACCACCTCATCTGTAGGTGATGCTAGTGAGGACGATTTGACTGACCCTATCTTGAAAGCAGACCTTTTGATAGCTGAGCTAAAAGATAAGTTAGTAGATCAATTTCCAGCAGTTGATTTCTACATCGAATGTTCCAGAGCGCTCATCGTAGATAAGCTTGCGGAGATGTCCAATTCCGGCAAATTCGACCTCATCATTATGGGGGCTTCCGGTGCAAGCAAAACAAAATCTGTTTATTGGGGTAGTACGACCATGGCTGTTGCCGCGAAATCTAGCATCCCCGTTGTGGTTGTTCCGAATGAAGCGTATCACTTCCAAAGCAATCATATCGCATTGTTGACAAACTTCAAGCATGAAGAGTTAGATACTTTGAAAGAATATTTGCGTTTGGTAGACGAAACGAACTCCCTTTCGCTCATCCATGTATATAAACCAAGTCAAAAGCGTGAAAATGTATTAGACACGTTAAATAACTGGGCATACAACATTAAAGAGATGACGCAAGTAGATGAGGTCATGAGTTATGCTGAACCGGTACAGAAAGATGATGAAGAGTTGGACAGCGTATCGGAGGTCGTGGAGAAGCTGATTCAAGATATTAATCCAGATGTCATCTTGGTAACCCCAAGCCGCAAAACATTCTTTGAGCGCTTATTTACCAGCTCCGTATCCAAGGCTATTGCGCTAGAAATAAACAAACCTGCATTTTTCGACAAAATATAACATTCAACATATTGAAATCATGAGCAAATTATTAATACCTATAGATTTTTCGGAATATTCAGCCGCTGCTGTAAAATATGCATGCCAGATTGCCAAACAATCAGGGCAGTCCTTAGACCTACTCCATGTGTTTGCAGACCATACAAATATTTACGCGAATGCTCAAAATGACCCTTCATTGAAAGACCCTCGCGTTCCGATGGCCGAACGCGATATGAAAAACATCATTGCAGAGATTGACAATAATTATCCGGGAGTACAGGCAACAGCGCTGTTCCGGGATGGTAATTTATACGATGAAATCAAGAAGATTACCAATGCAGAGTCTTACGATGCTGTGGTTATGGGTACAAAAGGGGCATCAGGTATGGAAGCTATCTTCATTGGCAGCAACACCTATGATACGATCCTAAACACGAGAACACCACTCCTGGCGGTTCCTTTAGAGGCCACCAAATTTAAAAAAGATCGCGTAGCCTTATTATGTAATTTTAAGGACGCTGAATTAACATGTTTGAGCCAGTCATTTCCGCTATTCCAAAAGGACTTCGAACTGGTATTGATCCACGTGAATGTGAAGGATAGAGAGATCAAAGATATAGACGCGGATTTCAAAAAATTTATAAACCGTATAGAAAACGAACTAGGCATATCCGATATTACCTACATCATCAAGCCGCAATCCCTATTTATGCGCCAAAAAGAAAGCGTCGCACAAGCGGTGACTTCCGTTTTAATTGATGAACAAGTAGACATCCTTTTATTAACAAAAAGCCGCAAGAGCGTTTTCCGCCAACTTACTGAGGCAAATGTAGTTAAGAAACTTGCGTTTGACATTAAATTGCCTACTTTCTTCGCACGAGTACTCCCTCAAAAAGCCTAATACAGCTACATTGACGCTACAAATTTTACAGCATATGTAATCAAGTGTTGCCAAGACGTAAGTTTTGGCAACAAATTTGCCTACTTTGTGGCAAGTGTAAAATTTAGTCACATGAAAACAAATTACTTAAAAAAAGCTAGCCTATTTGCTGTAGCAGGACTTATTACCTCAACAGCTTTTGCTCAACAAAACACCACAACAGTAGAGGGAACTACACCTCTTGGATCATCATCAGAATACAGAACTTGGTCTATTGGAGTGAACGCAGGATTGTTAAACCAATCTAACATCTTCGGCTTCAACAGAGCAGGATTTGACAAGTTAGACCACAATGTAGGATACAGTGCTTACATCAAAAAACAAATCTCACCTTCTTTCGGTTTAAAAGCACAATACCTAGGCGGTAAAGTTTCAGGTACAAACGAAGATGCTGCCGCAGGTACAGTATCTGCATTCGAAACGAAAATGCCTTGGTCTGCTGCTTTATCAGGGGAGTTCACATTAGCGAACACAAACTGGAGATTCTTCAACAGCATTATCAAGCCTTACGCTTCAATTGGTCTTGGTGCATTAAACTTCGAAACAACTACTACGGTTGACGGAACTGCATCAACTGCTGATTCACAAACCAAATTATACGTTCCTATCGACGCAGGTTTCAAATTTGCGGTAGCAAAAGGAATTAACATCGACTTAGGATACCAGTTGAATTGGGCTAACCAAGACTTCGATGGAGTACGCGGAGGTCAATACAAAAACGACTTGTTCTCGTATGCACACGCTGGTTTAGAAATCGCGCTTGGCGATGGTAGCAAACCTTACTTAGGTAACAGTAACCCAGTAGCTACTATGGTTAAGAAATATGATGAGTTAAAAGCAGAGCGTGATGCATTAGTAGCATCTAACGAAGCTTTAAAATCAGAATTATCAGGTATCAGCAACGATTTGAAAGATGATGATGGCGACGGTGTTGCTAACAAATTCGACAAATGTCCAAATACACCTGCAGGTGTAAAAGTTGATGGAGCTGGATGTCCACTTCCTGAGATGAAACACGAAACTAAAGTAGTAGAGAAAATCGTAGTGACTGAAGAAGATAGAAAAGTAGTTGATGAAGCCATCAAAAACTTAGAATTTGACTTAGGTAAAGCGACAATCCGTTCTACTTCTTACGAATCATTAAACAGAGTTGCTGCTTTATTGATCGAGAAAAACTTCAGCTTGAAATTAGCTGGTCACACAGACAATACTGGTTCAATGCAAACTAACTTGCGTTTATCGAAAGAGCGTGCTGAATCCGTAAAATCATACCTAGTATCTAAAGGTGCAAACGCTTCTCGTATTGAGGCTACAGGTTATGGTCCAAACCAACCAATCGCTACAAACAAGACTGCAGAAGGCCGTCAGCAAAACAGACGTGTTGAGTTTACCCTTTACTAGGAATAACTAAAACTACAAATTAAATAGAGAGGGGCTGTTCAAAAGACAGCCCCTTCTTTTTTGCTCAAGCAAAGTATTAGAATTGGTAAAATTTGTTTTAAAGCTTATTCGCAGCCTCTTCGATTGCTTTGATTGTTGGAGCATAATCGACGCCTAAACCCTCCTGTTGATAGATCAACTCTCCATCTTCGTTGAATAAGCTTATAATATTGGAATGCGAAAAATCAACTGGTGAAATCTTTTTATAATTGACTGCCAATGTTGCCGCAAATTCTCTCGTATCCTCCTCATTTGATCGAAGAAAAAGCCATTGTTCGCCATCCATTTCATTTTCAATGGAAAACTTCTTTAACCTTTCCGGCGTATCAACTTGAGGGTCTATACTGACCAGGAGATATTTAATTTTCGATTTGGCTTTAGAATTTACCGTTTTTTCAATGTGTCGCATATCAGCAACCAATCGAGGGCATGCCGCTTGACAAGACGTGTAAATCATGGCCACGACCACAATGTTTCCCCTCAGATCTTGCAATTGCATTTGATTAGCATGTTGATCCGTCCAATTTGAAGGTAAATTATAAATCGACAGATCGGAAAGATCTTCCGTAAGAATAGCTTGTTTTTTTTCTATAGTTTCATCTTTTGTGCTACTCTTACATCCTAGCATCAGTAGTCCACAACAGCCATATATTATTAACTTGTTAATCTTCATAATTAATCATTTTATATCCCTTGCACATCGAAACCCTAAATTTCTGCTGGTATAAGCTGCCTTCATACTTCCTCTAAAAGCATAACGCATAAAAGCAGCATAATTCATTAAATCGCTTGCATTTACAGATGCTCCACCACAGAACAAATTCCCATCTTCACCTTTATCCTTCCTTGACTCACCAGTCAAAAAGATACTGTTAAAATCAGATGTCCATTCCCAAACCAAACCATGTAGGTCGTAGACTCCCCAGTAATTTTTGAAGGTGCTGCCCACTACATTGTTATAAGTTTTTGGAGTTTCATACCAATTTAGAATGAATTGATTATATGATTTTTTATTTCTAGCATCAAAAGATCTTGCATCCGCCATCGCAGCATACTCCCATTCATCCATTGTTGCTAATCTTTTTCCTCGACTTTCGCAATATTTCTTGGCTGCATACCAAGACACATTTGTTATGGGGGACTTAGGATTTGCATTCCCAAAATCCAGATCCGATTTCCAATAGTTCAGATAGCTTTTATCTGCGAATATTCTTTTGATTTGAGATTTAGTGTAGGCTTTATTTTTTATCAGGAAATCTAAGTATTGCTGATTGGTTATCGGATAAACATCCAAATAAAATGAAGCAACTTGTACAGGTTTTTTATCAGCAGAACCATAAAGAGGAGTATAACTCCCTTTCTTAATTAGCACCATTTCTTGGGAATGTCCTGTATATGAAACAGCAATTCCAAAGGAAATATACAACATCTGTTTTAGCTTCTTCAACATATTAACATTGTATTGAATTGGGAAACACAGATGTGTGCTTCCCAATTATTTAATTAATTACCACGTCTTTTTTTGATTTCTGCTGCAGTAATAATGGTTTTATCATTGCCCCAATTATTATACACGTAGTTCATAACGTCAGCTACCTCTTGATCTGATAGTGATTGACTAGGCATAACAGAGTTGTATTTTTCGCCATTAACAGTAATTTCGCCTTTTAGACCGAATAAAACCGCGTCTATCGCTTTATCTTTATTTTTGTTTAAGAAATCCGATTTTGCCAATGGAGGGAAAACCGCTTTAATTCCCTGACCTTCACTTTGGTGACACGCAACACAAGTTCTGGAAAAAATTGCCTTACCATCTGCGATTGATTGCGCTGGAGTTTTATTTACGACAACATCTTCTTTTTTCTTTTTAGGCATTTGTTGAATGGTACCACCTTCAGGAAGGTAAACACCGTCCATAATCTTTCCAGAATAGATCTGATGATTTTCTTCCCCTTCTACCTTAAGCATACCCAATGCACCTTTATTAAAGGCTCTAAAGATAGAATGGTCAACTAGAACCAGCGTTCCTGGCACATCCACCTTAAATTCAACAATGGCAGATCCACCGGCAGGAATCAATGTTGTTTGGATATTCTTGTTAATCAAATCACCACCTTCAACATGTACTTTGTCAAAAATTTCCCCAATAACGTGGAAAGAAGACACCAGGTTTGGACCACCATTTCCCACGAACAGGCGGATGGTTTCTCCAACTTTCGCTTGCAGTGCATTTTCATTGACCAATGCATTTACATTCCCATTAAAAACCACATAGTCAGCCTCTTCCCTGATCGCTTTATTCATATCAAATGCTTGCAATCCTTTTTCTCCATAACCACCTTCGGTGTAGAAGTCACCTTGCATTACATAATATTCCCTATCCACCGGTGGCAATCCACCTTCCGGCTCAACCAATATTAACCCGTACATTCCGTTAGCAACGTGCATCCCCACCGGAGCAGTTGCACAGTGATATACATAAAGTCCGGGGTTAAGACATTTAAAGGAGAACGACACTTCATGCCCTGGAGCAACCAAGGAGGACTCTGCGCCACCACCGGGCCCCGTTACAGCATGTAAGTCGATGTTGTGAGGCAATTTATTATCTGGGTGATTCTTTAATAAGAATTCCACCTCATCCCCCACTCTGGTTCTGATAAACTGACCTGGTACCGACCCACCAAACGTCCAATAGGTATATTTCACCCCATCAACCATTTCGCCTTCCAACTCCAAAATTTCCAAACTCACCTTTAATTTTGTGGCATCACGTTTACCCACTGGTTTTGGAACCAAAGGTGGAGAGGTTAATTCAGCAACCATTTCACCTTTTACAGGGATTTTGCTGGTATCAACTGATTTCGTTTCCGATGAATCATTACAACTCGACATGAACATTGCAAACCCGATCAGCATACTAAATAATGTAATAGAATCTCTCATATTTTCAAGATTTTTCTCTTTATATTTTCGTTAACTAATGGGATAAAAATAGTGGAAAAACCCACTAAAAAATATGACCTCAACTATCCTAAAAGATAGCATTCATTACATTATTATGACAAACCGATATGCAGTAATTTTAATTTTAAAACACTATTTTTAATCCAAAAAGATATTTTTGTAAACCTAAATGCAAAAACAACAATCTGGTTATTAAAAAATACCGATATTGTTCTATGTTTTGCCCCGGAGATTTTGTATCAAAATGGCTCCAAAAAAGCATGGAAAACATACAATTTAGAGCGTTCCATCACATAAAAGGACTGTATAAAGTTGCTGTGGAGTTTGGCTTGATGGCCATTTTCCATAACTTAAAAAAATTGGGGAAAATTGGGAAAGGATGTATGATTTGAGAAAGGTTATTACGACGATTTTCCGTATTTACTAAACAGAGCAGGCAGGGTCGTTAAAATCATCATATAGGCTTACTGCTCAAAACTTAAAAAATAAAACAGTAAAGAACTCGCAAAAGCTATAAAACAAAACTTTCATGTTTCCATTGCAATACCAACAGGCATGAAAGTTCTTGATGGCCTTTGAAAACAGACACTTTCAGAAAAAAGAAGGTGCCTTTTTAGGCACCTTCTTTCTTTATTAATATCTACTTTTAGATTCTCTACGTTTTCCAGAGAAGTCGCGGAAACCACCTCCGCCATTCGATCTACCACGATCTCTTCTATCTCCACGTCCGCCTCCAGAGTTTCTGTCTGAAGATCTACCGCCACGGCTACGACCGTTTGATGATCCTCTGTCAGATCTTCCTTCACCTGAAACTTCAATACGTACGCCTCTTCCGTTGTAATTAACACCTTCGAAACCTTGGAATACCTTATTAACCTCGCCATCTTCTACTTCGAAGAAAGTGAACACGCCTTTAAGGTCAATCTTACCGATTGATTTTCCAGAGATCTTACTGTTATTACAAATGAAACCTAACATTTCACCACGGCTGAACTCGTCTACTGAACCTAAGTTAATAAACAAACGAGTGAAACCTTTAGAAGTACGACGACCGCCGCCATCTCTATCTCTATCACGATCACCTCTAGAAGATTCACGCGCTTCGATATTCAAGTCTGGAGCATCTTTGTAATAGTTTAAGAATCTATTGAATTCTAATGAAGCAAATCTTTTCACTACTTCTTCTTTTGTCAAGTCTTGTAGACTTTCTAAGATTTGAGGAAGGAATGCATTAATTTGATCTTCTTGAACTTCTACATTGTGTACTTTGTCAACAAGAGCGAACAATTGTTTCTCACACACTTCCGTTCCTTGTGGAACTTGCTTGCGCTCGAAAGATTTACCAATGATCTTCTCGATGTGACGAATTTTGCTCATCTCTTTCACATTGATCAATGAGATCGAGATACCTGTTTTACCAGCACGAGCAGTACGACCTGAACGGTGCGTATAGTTCTCCACCTCATCAGGAAGAGAATAGTTAATAACGTGCGTAACATCATTTACGTCGATACCACGTGCTGCAACGTCAGTAGCAATCAATAATTGCAAGTTGCGCTCGCGATAGCGTTTCATCACCTTATCACGTTGTTGTTGTGAAAGGTCACCGTGCAATGAGTCGGCGTTGTAACCGTCTTTAATCAAAGCCTCAGCAATCTCTTGTGTTTCAATCTTCGTACGACAGAAAACAATACCAAAAATCTCTGGGTAGTAATCTACAATACGTTTGAAAGCAGCATACTTATCTTTTGCTTTGATTAAGAAATACTGGTGTTCGATATTTTCATTACCTGTATTCTTTGTACCCACTGTCAACTCAACCGGATCGGTCATGTAGTTTTGGGCAATGCGACGTACCTCACGAGGCATTGTTGCAGAGAATAACCAGGTTTTTTTATCAGATGGAGTTTCTGATAGGATATTATTGATGTCTTCTTGGAATCCCATGTTCAACATCTCATCAGCTTCGTCAAGCACAACGTACTTCACTTGCGAGAAGTCGATGGCGTTACGTCCGATGATATCAAGCATACGACCAGGTGTTGCTACTACGATCTGTACTCCACGACGGATCTGACGTAGTTGGTCGCCAATGTTCGCACCACCATAAACGGCAACTACGTGAACATTGTCTAAATTTTTGGCATACTTCTCTAGGTCTTTTGCGATTTGCAAACATAGCTCACGCGTAGGACACAATACCAATGCTTGAGGTTGATTGAATGAAAAGTCTAGTTGTTCTAATAGAGGAAGACCAAATGCCGCAGTCTTTCCAGTACCTGTTTGGGCTAATCCGACAAAATCGTCGTTACCAGTCAGTAACACAGGAATGGCTTTTTCCTGGATGGGAGAAGGTTTTTCAAAACCTAACTCAGTGATGGCATTAACAATCTCATGACGGATCCCCAGTTCTAAAAATGGGTTCATGAAATAAAATATACAATAGGCACAATTGCCTAAGGCGGTGCAAAGATAGGAAAAATAATTAGTTATTCCTAAAAGTCAATGTTTTATGAAAATAAATATTTGAAATGTAGCCGATTATCCTTTAATTGCATAGTCGTTTTAGCAAAACATTCAAGGGAAACTAACCAATTCAATTGCTTTCCATCGCTCTAGAAACGCCATTGACGACCATTTAAAAGCGGTTTTCAAAAAAAACTGAGATCACGTTTAAGTGAATAGGGTCTGTCATTGCGAAATACAATTAAAATAAAGTTTGGCAGAAATAAATATCTAAAGAATATGATTCTAAGATTTTCATCCAAAACAAATAAATAGCAATAGAAGAAGCGATTAATAGTTGATTATTCAACAAATCAAAGCTATTGATGATAATTTGTTAATGATATGTAGAAATCTTTAATTTTTTTGTACGTTTGAACCGTTAATTATCTTATCTAAATTTATGTGGTATAAAAAATCAATTTCTAAATTAATTTCCGAAGCAGAACAGAGCGGTGAAGGAACATTAAAGAGAACCTTGTCCAGCACGGGATTAATCGCCTTAGGCATTGGCGCAATCATCGGAGCGGGACTTTTTTCTTTAACGGGTATTGCCGCTGCCGATCATGCGGGCCCTGCCGTTATGCTTTCTTTCATTATCGCAGCCGTTGGCTGTGCTTTCGCCGGTTTATGCTACGCTGAGTTTGCATCCATGATTCCTGTAGCAGGGAGTGCCTATACCTATTCCTATGCAACTATGGGCGAGTTTATGGCTTGGATTATCGGATGGGATCTGGTGCTGGAGTATGCATTAGCTGCCGCAACCGTCGCAGTTAGCTGGTCACAATATTTTAATGAGCTTTTACTCATGGTAGGCATACATATCCCCCCTGACTTGCTTGCAGGTCCTTTCGAAGGCGGAATGATCAACCTTCCAGCTATTGTTATTGTCTGTTTACTATCACTCCTATTGATGCGAGGAACGCAAGAATCATCTGCGGTTAACAATATTCTGGTTATTCTAAAAGTAGGCGTTGTTATTTTATTTATTGTATTAGGCTGGCAATTTATTGACCCTTCTAATCATACACCATTTATCCCTGCAAATGAAGGGGAAGATATGGTAAAACAAGGCACTATGAGTTTTTGGGATTTCTGGGGATCCGACTATAGAGGACATTACGGCTGGACAGGCGTTTTACAGGCTGCAGGTGTAGTGTTCTTTGCATTCATCGGTTTTGACGCGGTTAGTACAGCAGCACAAGAAGCTAAAAATCCAAAGAAAGATATGCCAATCGGAATCATTGGTTCATTGGTGATTTGTACCATTTTATACGTGCTTTTCTCCTACGTGATGACCGGCTTAGCACCTTATACGGCTTTCAGTGGCGATGCGAAACCCGTTGCGACTGCATTCGCTAAAACAGGATACCACTTCTTGAATACTGCGATGATCGTGACGATCATTGCCGGATACACATCGGTTATCCTCGTGATGCTATTAGGTCAAAGCCGCGTATTCTATTCGATGAGTAAAGATGGTCTATTACCGAAGTTCTTTTCTGATCTTTCAAAACGCCAAACACCTTGGAAAACAAATGCAGTCTTTATGGTTTTCGTAAGTATATTCGCTGGTTTTGTTCCCGTATCCGATTTAGGCCATATGGTAAGTATCGGGACGCTATTTGCATTTACACTCGTATGTATTGGTATTTTGGTGTTAAGAAAAACGAATCCCGAAATTGAACGTCCATTCAAAACACCATTGGTACCGCTGGTTCCGATCTTAGGAATTTTAGTATGTGTATTGATGATGGCTGGACTTCCTATTGAAAGCTGGGAGCGTCTAGGAATCTGGATGGCAATTGGTGTAGCATTTTACTTTGCTTATGGTTACAGAAATTCTGTACTGAGAAAAGAAAAAGAAGCCAACGGCAACAAAAATATAGAATAATAAATCTCAAGTATAATAATAAAGGGCTGTATTTAGGAATACTAGGTACAGCTTTTTTGTCTAGCAATAAAATCTCCTGATACTGTCTTTTCGGAATTAAGGATTCCCTTTAAATCTCTTGCTTAATTGAATGCGTCGGGATTTACGTAATCTAGAGGCTTTAACTGGATAGTGTCGCTTCTTGGTGACGTTGTTAAACAGAAGGGCGACTAAGAATAAGATCATGGCGCCGCTGAACACGGGCGACAACACGTACATATAGCCCATGCTAGCGATCTTTGTTCCTGAGCTAACGGCAATCAATGCGGTAGCTCCTCCCGGAGGGTGCAGCGTTTTGGTTATCTGCATAAAAACAATGGAGAAAGCAACAGCTAATGGTGCGGTTAGCCAAATCACATCGGGAAGCAACTTCCCGACCGTCACGCCTACCAATGCGGAGACTACATGCCCTCCAATTAAGTTTCTTGGCTGTGCTAAAGGACTTTGAATAGCACCGTAGACCAGAACCGCCGAAGCACCAAAAGAACCTATCAGAAAAATATTTTCTAGCGCAGGAAGTTGCAAGGACTGCAGATAGGCAATGATGCCAATGCCAATAAACGCCCCAACAAAAGACCAGAAATGCTCTCGCACATCCACCAGAGTCTCCTTATACATAACATAACGGTAGACCCGATAATGACGATTGAACGATCTTTTGATTTTTTTAACCAAGGTTAATCAATATTACGTTGGCGAATTGCCTCGTAGATAACCACCGCAGCCGATACGGATACATTCAATGAACCAATCTCACCGAACATCGGTATCTTAGCCAATTTATCAGAGATACGGATAAGATCATCCGACACACCAACATCTTCAGCCCCCATGATAACACAGGAAGGACCTGTATAATCCACATCATAGATCGATTCTTTCGTCTTCTCTGTACTGACAACAAGTTGAACGCCAGAATCAATCAAAAATTTAGCCGTCTTGCTCAATGAATCTTGACGACAAACAGGGATCTTAAACAACGCTCCTGCTGAGGTTTTGATAGCATCGGGGTTGATTTCCGCTGAACCTTTTTTCGGGACAATGATCGCGTGTACACCGGCACATTCTGCTGTACGAGCAATAGCCCCCATATTCCGAACATCGGTAACACCATCTAACATCAACAACAATGGCGTCTCCCCTTTTTCATAAATGACTGGAAGTAAATCCTCAATATTCTGATAAATGATTGGAGAGATCACAGCGATGATCCCCTGGTGATTCTTTTTTGTAATACGGTTCAATTTTTCAATAGGAACCTGTTGATAAGCAATTTGATGCTCTTTAATCAGCGCCTTAAATTCTGCAAACAAAGTACCGGATAAACCACGTTGAACAAACAAGGATTCGATTTCTCGTCCACTATCGATAGCTTCCATAACGGCACGAATACCGAATACCATTTGGTTAGTCTCTCTCTTTTCGGGTCTTTCCCTGCGTTGAAATTGTTGCATGTGCTGAATTATTTAAAATATAGAAACCTAGCTTATACGTTGATAAGTTAGGAAAGTACAAAAGTAGAAAAGATATCGATTAACTTAGTCCTAAATCAAAGGTTTTTCGCAATTCTTCCAGCAGCGGGTTCTTGGCAACCATCGCCTGATATTTCTCCTGCGCAGTGTAGGGCTTTCGATCTTTCGTTTTCTCGACCATCGAGACATTCAAGTCTAAGGCAAAATTGCGAAGCTCCACCCGAAGAAAGTTTAATATATCGATCTTACCTAATTTCAGTTGATCTGATTGCACAGCATTTTCAACTTCCACCTCGATCGTTACGCCATTCAAGGTAGGCGTACTGGCCGTCATGATCGTAAATAGGGTAATCTTGTTATCAGCCTTTAATTTCTCGGCGAAGATATTCCACTTGGAAAGAAAAGCATTCTGGGTAACTTCTAAGTATTCAGAACCTTCAACCAATTCCGGACCTTCCGAATCACTCGTTTTCTTTTCGTCAAAAATGGTATTCAGGTTCGGTAGAGAATTCGCAGGTTTGAAGTTCCCCCAGCCCTTGAACGCTGGCTTGGCAGCCGTCTCGTTTGCTTTTGTTGTTGCTGCATCTACTACCGGACTAGTAACTGCTGCCTTAGCAGGAGCTGTATTCGGTGTCGCTGTTGTTGTAGCAGAGTTTTCGATCTGTTTGGCAACAGGACTGGTAAACTGACTGGAGTTATTGGCAGACGACGCTGTTTGCGGCGCCGCAGCTATCCCAGACTCAGGGAGTTTTTTTTTTACTTCAGCTTGCGCTGGTATACCGTTTTGGGCTAATGCGATAGCACTCGCAATATGACACATCTTCAGCAAGGCCAGTTCTACCTGCAAGCGTTGATTCTTGCTGGTACGGTAGTTTATCTCGCATTGGTTCGCAATATTTAATGCGGATAATAGTAGTCCGCTAGACAATTGCTGCGCCTGCTCCAAGTAGCGTTTTTTCACATTCTCGCTAACCTCTAACAACTTTAATGTTGAGGGATCCTTGGTCACAAGTAAATTTCTGATATGGCTCGATAGACCGGATATAAAATGTCCGCCATCGAAACCCTTATTCAAAATGGAATCAAATACTAATAGAGCATTTGCTGCATCCTGCTTATAAATTGCATCCAGCAATTGGAAGTAATAATCGTAGTCAAGGATATTGAGGTTATCGATAACCGCTTTATAAGTCAATTGCTTGTTCGAGAAACTTACAATTTGGTCGAACATAGATAAGGCATCACGCAATCCACCATCGGCTTTTTGGGCAATCACATGCAGACCGTCTGACTCGAAACTTATCCCCTCTTTCGCAGCGATGGAAGCTAAATGGTTCGCCATATCCTCCACCTTAATCCTATTGAAGTCGAAGATTTGACAACGCGATAGAATGGTTGGAAGAATCTTGTGTTTCTCGGTTGTTGCTAAAATAAATATAGCATAGGATGGTGGTTCTTCTAGCGTCTTTAAGAATGCATTGAAAGCTTGTTGCGATAGCATGTGCACCTCATCGATGATATAGATTTTATACTTACCAGTCTGAGGTGGGATACGAACTTGATCAATTAACGATCGTATATCATCTACCGAGTTGTTCGAGGCCGCATCCAGTTCGTGAATACTAAAGGAATTGCCATTCTGAAAGGATTTACAGCTATCACATTCGCCACAGGCTTCGTTCTCTGCTGTAATCTGTTCACAATTTATTGTTTTTGCCAAAATACGTGCGCAAGTCGTTTTACCCACACCACGCGGTCCACAAAACAAAAATGCCTGCGCCAATTGATTGTTGCGAATCGCATTTTTAAGAGTTCCGGTAATGTGTTGCTGACCTACTACCGAGTCGAAAGTAACCGGCCTGTATTTTCGTGCAGAAACAATAAAATTATCCATGTGCGAAGATAATCATTTTTGAGGGGATGAACAACAAGATGCAAACTAGAATAAGTACAAAAACAGGTGCAATACCTTGAACGACTTAGGAACCTGAAGCTTGCCTACAGCATAGAGCTTGCGAGCGAGAAATAACAGAAGAAGCCCCCATCTGGAGGCTTCGCATTATTGTTAATCTTTTAAGAATTCGAAATTATGCTTCTTTAGGTTCCGCGTAAGTAACTTTCCAAAGCATAGCACCAATAATTGCTCCTAAGATTGGAGCGGCAAAAAACAACCAGAGTTGCGATAGCGCTTGCCCCCCAGCCAACAATGCTGGACCAAAGCTACGCGCAGGATTTACCGATGTTCCGGTGATTGGAATTGCGAAAAGGTGGATTAAAACTAATGTGAAACCAATCGCTAGACCAGCCATTGTTCCATTACCCACTTTTGAGGTGGTCGCCAAAATAACAAATAGGAATACAGCGGTCAATACAGTCTCTGTGATAAATGCAGCGGTCATATTGTATTCATTCTGATATCCTTTACCCCATCCGTTTGATCCAAAGGCCCATTCGCCAGCAGTAAAACCTGCAAGTTGTCCGGAAAGAACAGTCTTTAATACAAAGGCTCCAATTAACGCTCCTATTAATTGTGCGATAATGTAAACAATTGCGTCTTTGAATGACATGCGGCCGGATACCAGCACCCCGATTGTTACGGCTGGATTAATATGGCAGCCAGAAATACCACCAATCGCATACGCAAAAACAACAACCGAGAACCCGAAAGCTAACGAGATCCCCAATAAGCCTAACCCAGATGTTTGTGCCAGTGTGTCGCCACCAGCGATCGCTGCGGCACCACATCCAAATAATACTAAACCGAAAGTCCCAATCAGCTCAGCAATGAATTTCGAAGAGATTTTTGTTTCCATAATTTAATTTTTAAAGGAAAGTTATGGAAATATTCTAAACATACAACGCTAAAATTATTGAAACACGGCAATTCTTTTTCCTAATGGGTTTTAGTAAGAAAAATTATTGAGAAATGTAATAAGTAAATTTAGAGAGAGGAAAATCTAAAAACAGTGGAAGAGAAAAAATAAAAGAGGCCGATGGGGGGTCGACCTCTTTCTTGTTTACCTAATAACCTTTAAATCACCAAACAATTTATTGAAACAAATTACTTGACTCAAAGGTATCGCTATGTTGTAAAGTTATAGTTAAGCGAAAATTAAATAATAAAGTTTCGCTTATTATCTTGCCTTTGCTGTCGCAATCATGTTTAAAACCTCATCAATGGTAGTCTTGGCAGCGTCTTTCATCTTCTGCACGCCTTCATAATCCGCATCTAGCGTCACTGACTTAGATTTCTCTTTGTAATTGAACGTCAATTTATAACGTGGAACGCGCGCTCCGGTCGTTCTTTTGTCTTCCGGCGTAGTCATATCATCTGCAACATTCCAATACCCCAGCTCCATTGCCTTCCGGTGCAAGTATAATAAATCATCATCGCGCAGCTTCAGCGTATCCTTAACGACCTCGCCTTGTTTCGTCAAATATTGATATTTATGCGTTTTAGAGTTGTACTGATTTAACATGGAATCAGGATAACCATAAACCAATTCTATCGATTCAAAATCAGAAAAACGGTAGGGCGCATTCTTAATCATCCCTGCATAATAATAAACACAGTAAATCAAGAATGGGATAATGATACAAAGGGCAATAAAAATTCGTTTTGTTCTATCTTGCATGACAAGTCTTTAAAAATTTGGACAAAAGTAAAGATTTGCAGGCATTAAAGCGACCTTTATTTCTAATATGAGAATTCCATTACTTGCAATCGAGTAGATCGAACTTACCATTAAATCGTTGGTGTGCCGCAACGCGTGAAATATTTCGAGTACCATGCGTCTTTCAAACTGGAGATGATAACGCCTTTTCTGGTCGATACATGCACAAACTTATCGTTATGCAAATAGATTCCCACATGGTCTATATTGCGACCGCCGAAAGAGAAAAACACCAAATCGCCCTCCTTTAGCTGCCTGTCATATTTACGTTTGATAACCTCTGCCATATCGCGTGAGCTGCGTGGCAAATCCTTCCCATATGCTTTGCGATACAACATCCCTACAAACCCAGAGCAATCCACACCGCGCTTGTCCAAGCCTCCCATTCGATGTGGTGTACCCATCCACTCGTCAATTACGTAATACAGACTTTTATTATCGAGTTCTTTTTGTTTGACCCCTAAAAGTGCAGCATAATTCTCCAACTTATCCTTGGAGTATTCCATCCCACGAGCATCACTCGCATCACTGATCGGCGCATTCTTACTCGGGCGCCCCCCTCCGACCAATGGCCCGCTGGCGGACTTCTTCTTAGCACCACATGAACTGAACAGTAAAGCACCTAATAATAAAAACAGTACGGCAAAATTAACTTTCATATCGAATCGCATATTCAAAAGTATCTGAAAATCAACTCATATTCAAATCATTTTTTTTCAACATCTGTTGGGAATAGATATTAAATTTGAGAAGTGAGACATTAGCGTAAAGCTAACGAAAGCTTCGACAACTCTATTTTTATGCAGATCCCTTCCAGTCCCAATGATCAACCCTTTCGGAGCGGGTTTGATATGGGTATGAAAGGATTTTACATTGGTTATGAAAGGGTTTTACATTGGTTATGAAAGGGCTGTAAGCCGAAGAAGGGTTGTAGCTTTTGTGTTGAAGTTTTGGGGTTGAGCACCTGTGTCTTGACCCAGGAAAGGAAGGTTGCAAGGATTGACAGGATCTGGTCTAACACTAAGTACTAACTACTAAATACTATTCTAGGAAAGGAAGGATGCAAGGATTGACAGGATATTACGCTGTAGGTCTTTATACTAAGTACTAAATACTAACTACTATTCCTTGCTGCAGTTCTAAAATCTAATGTCTTACATCTGAAATCTAAATCAAATATTCCCTTACTTTGCAGGATATGAACAAAACTCAGGGAGCAATTGCAGTTTTTCTAGGTGCTGCGAGCTTTGGAATTCTCTCCACATTTGTAAAAAAAGCATACGAGCAGGGTTATTCTTTAGGCGAAGTAACAGGTATACAAGCGTTTTTAGGCGCGTTAATTCTTTGGCTATTGTGGGGAGCGGTAGGGAGAAATAAATCACAGAAAAAATATCCTTCTAAATCTTCGAAGTGGAAGATCGTCTTGGCGGGGGTCAGTACAGGGACAGTTAGTATTTTATACTATAAATGTGTACAGTTAGTTCCAGCATCCTTGGCAATCGTGTTGCTGATGCAGTATATATGGATAGGACAACTCATCGAATTCATCTTTTTCAAGGTTAGGCCGAGTGGAACCCAGATTATTGGTATCGTCTGCATATTGATCGGTACGGTCTTCGCAACAGGGTTGATCGAGGAGCCCCTATCTTCCTTTTCCATTCCTGGTTTAATCTACGGCGTATTAGCCGCAACCGCCTATTCGGTCTTTATGATTGTTAATGGCAGAGTTGGAAATGACTACCCTCCGATCCATAAATCGGCGCTGATGATTAGCGGAGCTTTTCTACTGATTGCGATTACGCTGCAGCCGATCAGTTTATTACAGAGCGAAACCTTTTTAGGAATTTTACCGTACGGACTTCTGCTCGCGCTATTCGGCACAGTGATACCACCTTTGCTTTTTGCTTATGGTATGCCTAGCGTAGGCTATTCCTTGGGAGCGGTATTGAGCGCCGTAGAACTACCCGTCGCGGTATGTATGTCTTATCTGGTATTGCACGAATCTGTTTCCTGGATGAAGTGGTTGGGGGTTGTTTTTATCCTGATGATAATCGTATGGAAGAATATTCCAAAACAAAAATCCTCAAATCCGACTTTAAATTAATAATTTCGTGAATTTATTTATTTCAATTCACACAAATCCGAACAACAGTATCAACAGATAATGTCTTATGGAAAACTATCTTTACCTAGTTCTTATTACCCTTGCCGTCCTAGCAATTATTGATTTAATGGTTGGTGTCAGTAATGACGCTGTTAACTTCCTCAACTCGGCGATTGGTTCGAAAGCAATCCCTTTCAAGACCATTATGATTATTGCCAGTTTAGGTATTCTCATTGGATCGGTATTTTCTAGCGGGATGATGGAGATTGCGCGAAGCGGTATCTATGTCCCCAGTAAATTTACTTTCGACGATGTCATCGCTATATTTCTAGCGGTCATGATAACCGACATTATTCTGTTGGATATTTTTAATTATTTCGGCCTCCCAACATCGACCACGGTTTCTATTGTATTCGAATTATTGGGTGCCGCGATCAGTTTAGCCGTGTTTAAAATCGTGATGACCGACGGTAGCTGGTCTACCCTTTCATCCTATATCAATACCGAGAAAGCCTCCGAAATTGTCTACAGTATCCTTCTTTCGGTGGTCATTTCCTTCAGCATCGGTATGCTGGTGCAATACATTTCCAGAGTGCTTTTCACCTTCCAATTTGAGAAGAAACTAAAGACTGTGGGTGTGGTATTTGGCGGGATCGCTATGGCTGCGATCAGTTATTTCATTCTGATTAAAGGATTGAAAGAGGTGTCTTTCTTAGGCTCGGACGTCAAAAACTGGATCAAAACGCATGAGTTGTTGCTTTTAGGCGGTAGCTTTGTGGTTTGTACCATCATCAGCTTTATTATCACCCAATTAGGCATCAACATCCTGAAAGTCATTATTGGTATCGGAACATTCGCCTTAGCGCTTTCATTTGCGGGAAACGACCTGGTTAACTTTATCGGTGTTCCAGTTGCTGCTATACAGTCTATTGAAATATTCCAAAGTGTACCGGGAGCCAATCCTGATACTTTTACGATGGACGCATTAGCATCCTCAGAAATCGTTGCTCCGTTATGGATACTTCTTGCGGCAGGGATTGTGATGGTGATTACGCTATGGACATCAAAGAAAGCAAAGACGGTGATCGAAACAGAGATGAGCTTGTCGAGCCAAGGCGATGGAAATGAAAAGTTCGAATCTAACTTTCTTTCCAGAACGATTGTACGCGGCTTTATCCGCATGGGTTCGGTGCTAACTTACGTTATGCCAAAGACGTTGCAATCGAACATAGACAAGAAATTTGAAACACCAATGATTGCTGTTGGCCAGAAAAAGCCAAAAAGTAAAGACGAGCCGATGTTTGATATGATTCGTGCTTCAGTCAACCTGATGGTTGCGAGTAGTCTTATCGCATTAGGAACTTCCATGAAGTTACCTTTATCCACTACCTACGTAACGTTTATGGTGGCTATGGGTACGGCATTTGCGGATCGCGCTTGGGGTCGTGAGAGCGCTGTATATCGCGTTTCGGGCGTGTTCCATGTTATTGGCGGTTGGTTTGTAACGGCAGGTTGCGCATTTGCCGGTGCCTTCGTTATTGCTTACTTCTTAAAAGTTGGCGGCATCGTGACGTTGGTAATCGCTTTAGTGGTGTTAGCATTGCTATTGTACCGCAACGCAAAAAGTCACGATAAGAAAATCAAGGCTAAAGCACTGCAAGAGCTTAACTTGGACAAATCAGATATCCTATCACTTCAACAAGTGATGGAAACCAGTGCGAATCAGATTTCAGAGACGTTCTCGAAAGCAAACATCTTCTATAAAGATGCGATCGACTCGCTGATCAAAGAAGATCTCGAGGCTCTAAGCATGAACAAGAAGTTGGTGAAGAAGTTGATGAATGATCTGAATTCGACGAATAATTCCATGTATAATTTTATCCGTAATCTAGACGATAGTTCGGTTAAAGGAAGTCGCTACTACATTATTTCGCTTGGTTATCTTCAAGATATGATTGAGAATGTAGCGGTCATCAACTCGAATGCGCTAAACCATGTGGATAACAATCATAAAACGCTGCGAATCAGTCAGGCTAAAGATTTGAAATATGTGGTTGAACGCTTGGGCGATTGGTTTTCAAAAATCAACATGGCCTATAAGCGTCAAGATTTCAGCAAGATAGACTCCTTGATTGATGCGAGAGAAGACATTCAAGAATACATCAACAACTTGCTGGACAAGCAAATCGACCGTATCAGAACATCGGAGAGCAGCCCTAAAAACAGTAGATTATACTTCTCCATACTTTTAGAAACAAACGAGCTTCTAAGTTCGACTTATAAATTATTGAGACTTCATAAGGAATTTGCGTCGTTCCGTAGACGGAATCAGCAATAAAGCGTTGAAATGAAAAAGGCGATCAGAATTTGATCGCCTTTTTTTTATATGTCTTAATTGCTTAATGCAGCAATAGTTCTGGGATTTCTTCGATATCTACATCCCCGTTTTCTGCGATGCTGATAAACTTGACAGGCACAACTTCATTGACCAATAAGGGGTCATAAGGCGTACGCACTTTCACATAGTTTCTCGAGAAAGCATGCATATAACCCTCTTTCTCATCGCCTTCAAATAGCACCATATCGGTCTTACCTAACTGAGACTCGTAGAATGCACGACGTTTTTTCTCAGATAAGATATGTAACATCTTACTGCGGTCGCTACGCTGTGCGCCAGGTACAGCACCTTCCATCTGCGCAGCAATGGTGTTCTCTCTTTCTGAATACGTGAAAACATGGAGATAAGAGATATCCATTTCATTCAGAAAGTTATACGTATCGATGAAATCCTCGCGCGTTTCGCCTGGGAAACCGACAATTACGTCTACCCCTATGCAGCAATCAGGCATCAAAGACTTAATCTTTGCTACGCGCTCATTGTAGAGCTCACGCTTATAGCGACGTCGCATCTTCGCTAACACCGCATTGTTTCCAGATTGCAATGGCATGTGGAAATGTGGAACGAAGCGCTTCGATTGAGCGACAAATTCGATGATCTCATTCGTCAATAAGTTAGGCTCTATGGAGGAAATACGAATTCTGTCGATGCCTTCCACCTCGTCTAACGCTTTTACTAGGTCGACGAAACGATCTTGACGCTTGCCATCGCGGACACCAAAGTCGCCAATATTGACGCCTGTTAGCACGATTTCTTTAACCCCGGACGCAGCTATTTCTTCCGCTTGCTTGACGATATCTTCGATCTTACCCGAACGACTAGCACCACGAGCCAATGGAATGGTACAGAAGGTACAAGAATAGTCGCAACCGTCTTGAACCTTCAGGAAGGTGCGCGTTCTGTCACCTATCGAGAAGGCCGAAACAAATTGGTTGGTTTCATCAATTGGGGCATTGTGCACAACTGCCTTTTCGTTCTTCGTCAGGTCATTAATATGCTCTAGAATATTGAATTTCTCTGCCGCACCTAATACCATATCCACACCTGGGATATCGGAGATTTCCTTCGGTTTCAATTGCGCATAGCAACCTACAATTGTGATATAGGCGTTTGGCGAGTATTTTAATGCTTCTTTAACAACCTTTCTACACTTACGGTCTGCATGATCCGTTACCGAACATGTATTGATGACATACACGTCCGCTCGACTATTAAATGGCGTAGTCTCGTAGCCTGCATCCTTAAAGATTCGACCGATGGACGATGTTTCTGAAAAATTCAGCTTACAGCCCAGTGTATAGAAAGCAACTTTTTTTCCCATGATATTTTGCAAAAATACACAAAAAGACGCAAAATGTGAGTTGATGATAAAATCTGATATTCTGATGATTTAAAAACTTTCATGTTTCTATTGAAACAGCAGCAGGAATGAAAGTTCTTAATGGCCATTAAAAACAGACCTTTTCAGAAAAAACTTTCATCTTTTCTTTTAAAATTCAATAGGAATGAAAGTTCTTGATGGCCAATGAAAGCTCACACTTTCAGAAAAAAACGGTATCTTCGTAGCTAATATAAAAGGAAACCGAGCTATGAGACAGTATTTGGAGTTATTGGAGCATGTTTATCAAAATGGTGTTGTTAAGACCGATAGAACAGGCACCGGAACGAAAAGTGTTTTTGGATATCAGATGCGTTTCAACCTGAAGGAAGGGTTTCCGTTGGTAACAACCAAGAAGCTACACCTACGCTCCATCATTCATGAATTAATCTGGTTCCTGAAAGGGGAAACCAATATTCAATATTTGAAAGAGAACGGTGTGAGTATTTGGGACGAATGGGCTGACGAAAATGGCAATCTGGGTCCGGTTTATGGGTCGCAATGGCGTTCCTGGCCTAAACCTGATGGGGGCCACATCGATCAAATCACACAGGTGATCAATCAATTAAAAAATACTCCTGATTCCAGACGCATTATTGTTTCAGCATGGAATGTTGCTGAGGTCGAAAACATGGCTTTACCTCCATGTCATGCCTTTTTTCAATTTTATGTTGCTCCGGCAGAACCTGAAAAAGGGATTCATAAGCCGCAGCTATCTTGCCAACTATACCAACGCAGTGCTGATATCTTCTTAGGAGTACCTTTCAATATCGCATCTTATGCGCTATTGACCATGATGGTTGCTCAGGTTTGCGACATGGAAGCCGCTGAGTTTGTACATACGCTAGGGGATGCCCATATTTATAGCAATCACTTCGAGCAGACGGAATTACAGCTATCCAGAGATCCGAAACCACTTCCGAAAATGATTATCAACCCGGATGTCAAAGATATCTTTGATTTCAAATTCTCGGATTTTGAACTGGAAGACTACGAATTCCATCCGCATATTAAAGCACCTGTTGCCGTATAATCTTATTAAATCATTACATGAGTTATCCAACATTCACATTAATCGTTGCAGCGTCGGAAAACAATGCCATAGGAAAGAACAATCAGATGTTATGGCACCTTCCGAACGACTTTAAATACTTTAAAAACAACACAATGGATCACTCCATTGTTATGGGCAGAAAGACTTTTGAGTCTATTGGCAAAGCTCTTCCCGGCCGTAGAAACATTGTTATTACTCGACAGCCAACTTTTCAGGCTGAGGACGTAGATGTTGCAAACAGCCTGCAGGAGGTCATGACTTATTGCCGTGATGAGCGAGAGGTCTTCATCATTGGTGGTGCCCAAATCTATCAACAGGCGCTTCCCCTTGCTTCTAAAGTTCTTCTAACGCGTGTACATACTGAAATTGATGATGCGGATGCCTACTTCCCTGTATTACCAGCAGAAGATTGGGAGCTTGTATCGTCTGAAGCTCATTCAAAAGATGAAAAACATCAGTTTGACTACACTTTCGAAGTTTATAACAGAATTAAAAAATAAAGGGAATGCTTAACTAGCTTCCCTTTTCTCATAAATAAAAAAAGCATGAACAGTAGTATCGATTTTCAAATCTCTTTCATTGAGCCACAAGCCCATTACGTGGAAATGGAGATGCATATTCAAGGTTTCGCCAATACATTCCTAGATATTAAAATGCCAGTATGGACTCCCGGCTCTTATCTTGTACGCGAATTCTCGAAGAACATCGAGCAAGTTTCCGCGATTAAAGAGAATGGTGAGGATTTGAAAATCTATAAAGTATCCAAAAATACCTGGCGTATCGATAATCCAAGCGATAGTGTGCTGATCAAATACCGCATCTATAGCTTCGAAAAGTCTGTTCGTACTAATTTTGTGGATGCTGAACATGCATTCCTAAGCCCTGCAGGCACTTTCTTTTATATCGCAGGGCAACTCCATCACGACGCCACTGTCCATGTAAATCTACCAAGCTATTGGTCAAAGATATCAACGGGTTTACCAAAGGTTGATAACGCCGAAAATACATTCTACGCAGAGAACTTTGATATCCTTTTTGATTCGCCATTAGAAATTGGCAACCAGGATGTATGGAGCTTTGAAGCGGCGGGTATACCACACGAATTTGCGATGGTTGGAGTCGGAAGCTATGATAAAGACATCCTGTCTTACGACATTAAGAAAATCGTGGAAGAGGAAACGAAGTTATGGGGTTCCAATCCAAATGACCGATACGTATTTATTACACATAACTACCAGAGTGCTCACGGCGGCTTGGAACATTTGAATTCGACAGTTTTAGCGTCGGGACGCAATGCTTACTCCAATGCAATCGGGTATACGAACTTTTTGAGCCTTGTGGCACATGAATATTTCCACTTGTGGCACGTGAAACGTTTGCGTCCGAAAGCATTAGGGCCATTTAATTATGACGAAGAGAACTACACGCATCTTCTATGGATATTTGAAGGTTTTACAGCGTACTATGACAATCTTATTACCCGTAGATGTGGCTTCAGAGATGAGGTGGATTACCTGCAGGCTTTAGTAAGCGAGTTCAATATGGTATTGAATAAGCCTGGCCATCTCGTACAATCGGTAGGATTATCAAGCTTCGACACCTGGATAAAGCAGTACCGACCGGATGAGAATTCGCAAAACTCAAGCATTTCCTATTATAATAAAGGTGCTATGTTAGCATGTATGCTCGATATCAGTATCCTCGCGCAAACTAATGGGGAGAAGCGGTTGGATCAGGTATTGCAGGCGGCCTACAAACAGTTTTACCTAATTGAAGGCAGAGGGATTGAGGAAGCGGAATTCAGAAAGCTCGCAGAGGAAGTAACGGGCACAAGCCTTGGTCAAATTTTCGATGCAGCGCATACTTGTGAAGAGCTTGACTATAATGCTTACTTTAACTTAGTAGGCTATCAGTTCATCGATCAAAATAAAGCGAATATTGTTCCTAGTTTGGGAATTAAGGTATCTCATCACGACGGTAGAACGGTAATCAAGAATATTGATCGCTACTCTTCGGCCTGGGATGATGGGCTTAATGTAGACGATGAAATCGTAGCAGTAAACGGCACGAGAATCGACCCGCAGGGTCGTGAGCTCGATCTAGCGATCAGCAGCTCAGCCATTGGAAATACGTTGAATATCATGATCGCGCGTGAAGGATTAATTCGCGAAATCCCTGTTACGTTGAAGGCTAGTGATCGAGTTTCCTATTATATTGAAAGAAATCCGAATGCCACAGCGGAACAACGCGCGTTGGGAGATATATGGTTGTCTTTGGCGTAACGTAAGAGTTACGCTAATTACATCTATTTGTTAGTTAAATTTTTATTTATTATTTAATATTTTGATACATTTGGTAAGCATTATGTAAGTAAACTGCCTTTGGCTTTAAACAATGACTCTACCGAATGAACTAAATCTGCTTTTCCGGGAATTTCAAAATGGAAATGAAGCAGCTTTTTCAAGAATATACGATCAGTATTATATTCCTTTATCCATCTACGCCCTAAAATATGTAAGTGAGGTCGACGCTCAAGATGTCCTTGCCGATCTATTCATCAGCTTATGGCAAAGACGTTGCGACTTTGGCAATCTGGATGACGTGAAGAGTTACCTATATGTTTCAGTTAAGAATCGTTGTATAAACGTATTAAAGCGCACAAGTGTTCGAACGGAACATCAATCTAAACTGTTAATTGAGTTAGAAACACTGCAAAGTTCCCAAAATGAAATGGAACTGATGCATGCTGAATTGATTAATCAAATTTGGCTAGAAATAGAGAGCCTACCTCCTAAAATGAGAGAAGTTTTTCTTCTGACTTATAGAGACGGAATAAAACCAGCTAGCATTGCGCAAAGACTACAGTTGAGCGTTCAAACCGTGCGAAACCAAAAGCACAGTGCCTTACAACGTTTAAGAGCGATATTTGGAGATAGCATACTCTCCTACATTCTACTGCTTCTCAACAGCCCATCCTTTTTCGTTTCCTCCATCACTAAAAACTAACATCGCCCATTGAAGCAAAATTTAAAAAATAATGCTGAATCCATGGTATGTTTTAGATCTCGCTTGTCTTAACTGAGAAACTCAGATTATAACCAAGATGATGTATCAGCATAAAGACATCGCAAAACTTATCATAAAATCTCTACAATCGGATCTCAGTGAGACCGAACAAGAACTATTGCTGCAATGGTTGGAAGAGTCTCCGGAAAGGAAGGATTGGTTTAACCAGTTAAATGCTAACGAATCTTTCGCCGAAGAAACCATATACATGTTCCAATCTGATCGTATGCAAATAAAGCAAGATCTATATTTGCGGATTTGTAATGAGATTGGATTATCTCCAAAAGTACGCCCACTAAAAAAGAACGGTTCGGCATCCAAATATGCACATTGGTTAAAAATCGCAGCTGTTCTTTTACTTTTCATCAGCCTTTCATATTATGCTTGGAATCACTTTATTGTTATTGTTGAAGAGCCTAGAGCATCGAAAGCACTAAATGAAAAAATTGAACCCGGAACCGACGGTGCGATATTAACACTAGCGGATGGACGGCAGATCGTATTGGATTCTTTGGAGAACAAACGTATAGCACTAGAGGATGGAAGTTTTGCAACACTTCAAAAAAATCAGATAGTATTCCCTAGAGCAAATGAAAACTATACAGAAAACAACATTCATCGTATCAGCACGCCAAGAGGCAGGCAATATAAAGTGATACTCCCCGATGGATCCGTCGCTTGGCTGAATGCCTCGAGCAGTTTAGCGTTTCAAAGCAACTACGCTGAACATAATAGAGATATATCGATTACGGGAGAGGTATTTTTCGATGTCGCAAAAAATAAAAAACATCCATTTCGTGTATTTCTTCCCAACGACAATCAAATTGAAGTGTTAGGGACTTCGTTTAATGTGAGGTCTTATTTAGATGATGACCTTGTAACCACCACACTATTAACTGGATCTCTCCGTTTTTCATCCCCTAATGGCTATAAAATGAATCAACATATCTTAAAGCCGGGCGAACGAGCAACATTTCGAACGAAAGAAAACAATGAATTCAAAATTGAGATGCTAGAAGATCCATCGGTAGAAAAAGCTTGGGTCGATGGACTTTTTAGTTTCGACGGCGCCAGCATAGCTCAGTTAATGAAACAAATTGAACGCTGGTACAACATAGAAGTGATATTCCAAGAAGAAACGCTTCCCCATGTAGATCTTAAAGGTGAGATTACCAGCGATGTTTCTATTGAAGAACTCATCGTCGCACTTAACAAGTTAGGAATTCCATGCCACCTAAAAAACAGGACGCTATACATCAATAAAAACTAAAATTACCAGCCTACAATTATGAAATCCAAACCACCTTAAACAAAAAAACGGAAGTGCTTGCAACACTCCCGTAAATCAGCTTTAGAAGAAACCCTTTATTAATTTCTGTACCTAAAACTTATTACAAGTTATGAAAAAAACCACTAGAAGTGGAAAGTATTTCTGGTATCCCAAACTTTTAAAGTATACCGGAATAATTGATTCGAATTGCCATGTAATTCGACACTTCAGTTTCTCACTTAAAGTCATGAAACTAACCATCTTAATTCTTACTACCTGCTTCTCAGTTGCGTTTTCGAATGGGAAAGCACAATCGCTACTATTCGAAAAGGACAATCTTACTTTAAAAGAATATTTCAAAGAAATTAAAAAGCAAACGGGCTATGTTGTATTCGGGAATAAAACTATTGTAACGAGCGAGGATAAAGTATTGCTTCGGCTCAAAAAGATTGAGTTATCCGACTTATTAACACGATTATCGGAGAAGAATTCTTTTGACTACAAAATTATCGATCGTACTATTTTTGTAGCGAAAAAAACGGTCAAGAGCGATACTCAGGATCAACAGAATAACAACATCTTTCAAAGTGATATTAGACTCATCATTGTCGATAGTTTAAATCACCCGATATCAGGCGCCAATGTTAATCTCGTATCCAATGGGCAATCGAAACCATCCTTCATTGGGAAATCAGACGATAAAGGAATGGTATTATTAAGAGCAAACGCTGGCAATAAAATCAATATTTCTTCTGTGGGATACACTTCCCGGACCCTGACCATAACAGAACAACAGGTAAGCGCAGGAACCTTTAGAGTCCGGTTGACAGCAGTGCAGCACGAGATCGATGAAGTGTCTATTGTTAATACCGGATACCAACAAATTAACAAGGATAGAATGACCGGGTCTTTTTCTTCGGTTACTGCCAAGGACATTGAAAATAGCATGTTCTCTTCGATCGACCAAGCATTAGAAGGTAAGATTGCCGGGCTTTATTCAGCTTCGCCGAGTGGTGAACCAGGGGCGCAGGCGGAAATTCGCATCCGAGGCAACAACTCCATCAATGGAAACAACGAGCCCCTGTGGGTTGTTGATGGCTTACCTCTTCAGGAAGGGGTATCGTCCATACACGATTTAACCTATGGCGTCATCCAACAGTCCATCCTCAATCATGGGGTAGGCAATATCGCTCCCTCAGACATAGAATCGATTACGGTGTTAAAAGACGCCGCTGCAACAGCGATTTATGGAGCAATGGCGGCCAATGGTGTTATCGTCGTCACTACGAAAAGAGGCTCGGAGGGCCCACTGTCTATTAACTACCAAACCAATCAGGCTTATACCCTTGCTCCTAGCATGAACACCTTCGAATTCATGAATGCCGCTGAAAAAATCAACTTCGAGACGGAGTTGATGCGAGAATTTCAGCAACGCGATCAAATTGGTGGTCGTGGCGCTCGGCTTTACGACGATTGGACCAAAGGATTAATGGATGATGCAACCTATTATAAGACCATCGAAGACTTGAGTAAAGTTAATGTCAATTGGTTCGATGAACTTTATCGCCCCTCGCTTTCCCAAAATCATACGGTTTCCATAAGAGCAGGATCACCCAAGTTCTGGTATTATACCTCGCTACGTGCATCGGATGAAAAAGGATCTTTGAAAACTAACAATTTTAATTCAGTATCCTCGAAATCAAATATAGGATTTAAGCCAAAAGAAAATCTGACCATCGATTTAGATATCAACGGATCATACCGGCAGTCGAAAAACCATGGCTCAGCTGTTGATCCATTCAAATATGCGGTTTTTGCGAACCCTTATGAGAAACCATATAACGATGACGGCAGCTATGCAGCTGATCAATCCTGGCTGAGTGATAAGAGCGTATTGAGCATCGGCTATAAATATCCTGAGTTCAATATTTTAAGAGAAATGGACGAAACCTTCTCTACACAAAAGGCTGCGGATATTACTTCCACCCTAAGTGTTCGCTGGAATATCTTAAAATCACTGCGATTGGAAACACTAGGACGCGTAGGATATGCCACCAATAATTCTGAAAATGGCGCCTACCCCGGAACCTATACGTCATTGGTTAACTATTGGGCACCAAAAATATTTGACGCAGGAACGAACCCAGTTGAAGTACCTGCAAAATACAACGACGGTTTTCTGAATGTCAGTAACGGTCAATCCTTATCCTTTTCCGGACGTGCTTCCTTAGCCTACAATACGACAATCAAAGAAGACCATTACGTAGCGGCTTATTTGGGAACGGAAATCCGCAGTTCAGAAGCCAGGAGTAATCGATCCAGATTAGTGAACTACGATCCTGAATATGCTTTTGGAACTTTCCCAGAATTTCCGTGGAATCCCCCTATAACCAGCGACATACAAGCGGCATTAGCGGGTATCGCGAATTATACCTACGGCAATAAAAACAGAGCGGCTAGCTTTTTCGGGACGCTTTCCTACAGCTACAAAGATCGATATGTTGTCAATGGAAATGCGCGATTCGATGGCGCCGGAACCATTGATCCGAAAAACAGATTTACGCCATTGGGTTCTATTAGTGCAAAATGGAATTTGCATAACGAACCATTGATACAAGAGTATTTGCCTTTTATTTCAGAGCTAGGCATCCGCGGAGGGTTTGGATATACCGGAAATATTGATCGTAGCGCACTCCCCTATTCCTGGATCATACTTTCTCCGACAAAATATGATGAAAACTATGCAGCAAGGTATATAAACTATCCAAATCCAAGCATCAAATGGGAAAGAAAGCAAGATCGAAACATCGGTGTTGACTTCGGTTTCTTCAATAACAAATTTGGGGGAAGCTTCAACTACTATGACAATATGGTGTTCGATTTGCTGGGGCCGCAAGAATCTCCGCCCTCTTTCGGAAACCCGCGTTTAGTCATGAATGGCTATAATCTGTCAAACAAAGGTTGGGAACTAAACTTCAACCTGCGTCTGATGACTAAAAGCAATTTCCGCTGGATGTCATCATTCAATATTGGCCATAATACCAACCGTGTTGAAAACTCTAAAGTAAAAGACCCGTTGGGCTTCAATGACCCAGATTATCTAAACAAATGGATTGGATTTACAGCGAACGATATCGAACAATATGCGACTGGCACAACGTTCGGATATCGCTTTGCTGGAGTTAATCCTGATAATGGCGAAGCGATGTTTTACCTATCCGAGCGAGCACGCCGAACCTATGCAAATGCCTTTGGTATCAACCTTGAAGATGCCCCACTGACCTGGGAAGCAAATAACACAGCTCCAGGCGGCGGAATTAGTTATGTAAATTGGTACATGCAATCGCTTGTTGAAATTGGAAATGAACAACCCCAATATCATGGCGGATTCTCTACTACCTTTGGATGGAAATCTTTAGAACTAAGAGCCTCTTTCAGCTATATCGCGGGGCAAACAATTCGCACATTCGATTCGCGTAACTTCGTATACAGCACGACCGGAAGCAATTCAGAGATTTACGGACCCCAGTTTAATGTGCTGAAAACAGCAATTGAGCGATGGCAAGTACCTGGCGATCAAACGGATGTTCCTGCAATCACTAAAAATGCATCTCGATACGTCATGATGTTTACCGACGACCGCTTTCAGCGCTCTGATTATTTAAGTTTAAATGATATATCCCTGTCCTATTCCTTCCCAACAGAAATAACCAAAAAGTTGGGCGTGAAATTTCTCAAAGCAGGATTCATCGCAAACAATATTCATGTATTTACCAAATTCCGAAGTACGGATATCCGTAGTGGGAATGCTTTTGGATATCCGAGAGCACGTAAGTACGCCTTCAATCTACAATTCTCATTCTAAGTAAAAACCAATGAAAAAATACGCAATACTAATTCTAATATCCTGCTTTTTCATCATCGGTTGTAAAAAGTTCCTGGATATCAAACCCATCGGGGCACAGTTCCTCACCGATCTTGACGCTGTAAAAAACACCCTGGGCGCATGGATGTATAATCTGACTAGAAATGGTAAGGCAAGTTCCGTCGCCCACGCGCCAACTCCATGGACGGGATATCAATTTAGCGAAAACAATTCATTTACATCAGCTGTCGACGTTTGGTCATTCGCGAAATGGGATCAGAGTTTAGAAAATCTGTCCGCCTCTCAAAAAATGACGATCGATAGAGGTACGTTCAGGGGCGACTGGTCATGTTACTATGAGCTTATTGGACTGATGAATTTAGTAATCGTCGAAGGTAGCACCGCCAAAGGCGATGAGATTACGAGAGACTACGTTTTGGGAGAAGCATACATTCAACGTGCTTATTACTTTTTAAAACTTTTACAGTACTATGCACCGATTGATGATCCAACGATTGGAATACCAGTTCATCTTCAAATAAATCAATCCATCGAAGAGGCCGACCTGTCGAGGAAGCCGCAATCTATCGTATTTGATCAAATCATAGCGGATATCGATGCCGCGGAACTAAGGATTAACAGAACGGAGCCGAAAAAAGGATATAGTGTTATGTATAATCGGGATTGGATTTATCGGATCGCTTCACAAGCCTATTTATGGAAAGCAAGTTCCGCATTAGGAGAAGTAAAAGACTGGGAAATGGCCGCACGATATGCAAAAAAAGCCATTGACAACCCTTCTCTTCATACAACGACCAAAACCATGCCCTTTGATATGGAAACGCTTGATCAAAAGGTGATGGCCTATCAAGACGACAATGGTAGCTCTGGCTTACATCAAAACGGATATCCAGAAAGTCTGGCTCAGGGAAGCAATACTTATGCTTTTTTGACAAATAAGTTCACCTATAGTATCTCCGTGTGGAACACATTGTATCACGATGGCGACCTCCGAAAGACTGAATGGTTTTTAGACCCCAGCAATTATGAGAAAAACGCTGCGGACATCGTTGAAGATGAAATCGACCCTAGTAGAAAAATCAAAGGAAACCAAGTCTACATCATATTTCGCTTAGCGGAGCAATGGTTAATATATGTCGAAGCCCTAGCCATGACGGGGCAAATTCCAGAAGCACAACAGGCCTTAATCCAATGGCGAACCCTACGGTATAAACAAGAGGTAATACCAACCCTTGATATGCCGCAAACAGCCGAAGCGATACAAAAGGAGGTGTACTTAGAACGAAAAAGAGAGTTTCTCGGCGAATCCGACATCATTTGGCTTGATATGAAGCGATTTCACGTAACAGAAACAAGAACTGTTCAAGATTTCACCGCAACGTTACAGGCGGACGACTTCCGATTCCAGTTTTATATTCCTTCGAATGAAATTAAATACAACCCTGACATGATTTCAAATCCTGGCTGGTCATCACTGTTTTACTAATCAATAAGAAAAGAAATGAACAACAGAATTATATATTACCTGTTCGGCCTTATATTCTTCATTCAGGGATGTAAGCCTGATAAAGAAGACATACGCGAATTAACATACCACATTGACAAAGTTGTTTGTCAAGCAAACAGCAATTTTTTTGTTGCTGACGGAGTTTCGAAATTAGGGTTAGAAGTTAAGCTCTATACGAAAGCTGGAACTTATACCGATATCTATGGAAATACACAAGCGAAATACAAAGAGATTCCTGTAAATCGTTGGAAGACGCATACAATCAAGTTTTTCGACCGAAGTGGAAAGGAATATCCTGCCGACTTCTCCACTAAGGATATCAGCGAACCCTTTATTGACTTCTACGCCGAAGTTGATGGGATAAGATCAACCAAACCCGTATTGCAACTATTAGCTGAATTTCCCGAAACCGGCCAGGGAATAGAGGTCGTCGATGACCCGACATATTTTCGCATGCACGTGAGGCAGGCAGATCCGATGCCTTCAAAAAAAAGGATTCCTGTCGTATTTCATCTTGTCGACGTCGATAAGGCAAAGGAACAGATGCAGGAATTAAACGCTGATGCCGTGTATTTCGTAATCGACTTATACAACAAAGTATTTGGTCGAAAGAACAGCGTGGCATCGAATGGAGCAAATCCGAATATAGAATTTGTTCCAGCCGTTCGAGATCCAAACGGAAGGATATTGCAAGAGGCTGGGATCAATCGAATCTATCTCACAGAATCGCAGAACAAACAAGACTTTAGTATCAACTATGTATTGGAAAATCCTCGCCTTTATTGGGACTGCGAACAATATTTAAACATTTGGATTGTAACGGCAAGTGGATGGGCAAACACCACCGAAGCGAACAGGTATATTCGATCGATCCCCTCCGCCTTCGCAAAAGGCAGTTATGATGCCCAAAAGTTTCCTTTGCCCGCATCTGTCAGCTTATTGGAACTTGAAGGGCAGGCAGCTATCGATTCATGGAAGAAAAAACCGACCTATCTCGAAAATGTAGGCTTGGTGTTCCACAAGAAAAGCGATGGTTTCGCGCAATTATATCCTGATTATGTTTCACAAATGTCTGCTTTCCTCGGTGTCATTCCAAACGGTTCTGTTAGTGAAACAAAATTCTATTTCGGTAGCCCTAAAACATGGGTTGACGATTATTGCGAAGACACTTTCATATATAATCCTTATTACGCCTCGGCAAGCAAAGGAGGGCTGGCAGGTACTGAAATTGGTAGCTCTAGAATAAAGTATACGGTTAGAATCAACACAAACAAAACCGGAGGAGTGCCAGGATTTCCTTGGATTGAGTATTTCTCTTCCAATACCGGCGAGCAAGGGTCTTTTCAAAGCGTCATCACTCAGGACCAGGCAAGACGTATAGAATGGTCGTTAAATAATGCGATAGGCAGGCAGATGTGGAAAAATGACTACGCCATCCGACCGATTGATAAATAATAAAGAAATACATCATTTAAATAAAAACTCAAATGAAACTTAATCTATCTATATTTTTAATTATCCTTTTCTTTTTTCAATCTGTTCATCATAAAGTTTTTGCACAGGGAATAAATTTTGAAGAATCAGCAAATTTTCGAAGCGCTCTGGATAAAGCCAAAACGGAGAAAAAAATAATCTTTGTCGACTTTCTCACCGACTGGTGCGGCCCATGCAAGCGCATGGCAGCGAATGTATTTACTAGGCCGGAAGTAGGTGAAGTTTTTAATGCGAATTTTATAAACCTAAAAATCGACGCTGAAAAAGGTGAAGGGCCTGAACTAGCAAAAAAATATGGCGTAAGAGCCTACCCAACTATGGCTTTTATTACTTATGATGGCGTATTAATGCACAGTCTTGTTGGATCGAAAACGGCAGAACAGCTAATTCAAGAGGCAGAAAAAACAAGATTTACATTTAAACATGGCGGTCTCAAAAACATGGAATCTGATTTTAGAGATGGCAAGAAAGATCTAGAATTTCTAACAGATTTCTATGCCACGGTTAACGATCCATACCTCAAGTCTGATATTGCTGCACGATATCTTCTCAATCTGCCTGAGACGGATTTCCTAGCAGAAGAAGGTGATCAAATCTATACGAATGAAGAAATGATTCGACAAATTTCGACCTATAACCACAGGGTCTTCAACAGGATGCTGGAATTGATCGTAAAAAAGAAACAGAAGGAGGAAAACTTTTCAAGAAAATTCAGAACAAATATTGTCTTTTCTATTGAATTGACTATGGGCAAAATAATGGATAATCTGATTTACATTGGAGATGACAAAACCTTCCAGCAGGCTCTAGAATTTCATAAACGCTTTAAGGAATCAAAAGTAAGTACCGCAAGTAATGATCAAGATCTTTCCATTTCCAGCGGTCGAGGAATCTTTTTTGCATCTGAAGATTTTCTTCAACTGCAGTATTTATCTGTAAATGACAACAATCGTTCAAAATTCAAACCCTTACTGGAGCGCTACATGACTCAACTCATTTTAACGCATCCATTGGAAGAGGTTGAGGCCCAAGCTAACAAAAAACTCAAGCTGAACCCTTCTATAGCAAATAACGAGACCAATGCCAATCGGCATTTGGAGCAGGCGCTAGGCCGAGGGAATTTGAGCAGTAGAAACATGCTGGCATGGATTGATTATTATTGGCGTATTTCTGATAATAAACTGAGCACAAAGAAAAGAGTCGGCAACTGGTTAAATTACGCCTGCACGCTAAATCCTTTCCAAACTGACATTACGATAAGCGCTAGCCCTATATTAGTCAAGGTAGGCGCCAAGGACAATGCAATTAAACATTTGAATCGATCCATCAATGCTTATTCGCTTTCGAAATACTTCTCGAGAAACCCGACAAAAGCACTGAAAATATTGATAGAGAAAATTGATAACAATAAGATATAACAAAAAAGGCTCGCAATCGCGAGCCTTTTAATTTTCTTAGAAAGTATACCTAACAGAAAATCCGAAGGTATCAAATATTTTAAAGCCTGAGCTTTGCAAGAAGTCAAAGTGCGGCTTGATATCCAAGGAAAGAGCGATCGGTGCGGAAGGGATTTTGTATTCTACCCCTGCAATACCATCCACGCTTAACGCAAGTTCCGAATATTTGTCAAAGCGATTCCCTTTGTCATCAGTATATGCTTTACCGGAATACGAACCAACACTACCACCAAATCCCCAAAACCAAGAGAAGTCGTTCGCGATAGGCATGTGATACTCATACAATCCTACCAAGCGAAATCTACTGTATTTCGAATTACTTTGCACGCTTAAGATTCCCTCGATAGCATTTGTTTGGTTTAAGCTATAACGGTATGTAACACCTGTCGCAGATCCGAAGCGAGCCCCAATAGCATGTGTCGATGGCAATTGTGCCTGCGCGATGTTAATACCCGCAAATACGGTCAAAACCAGAATGAAAGTTAATTGTAATGTTTTCCTCATAAATTATTTATCTATCTAAACGTCCAAATGTAACATTAATTTTTAAACGGTAAAAATGCGACTAAAGTATATCGTGAAGTGTTTATAGTAGTTAGTACTTAGTAGTTAGACCTATGGTAATTGGTCTGAACCAAGAAAGGAAAGATGAAAGGATCGCCAGGATCAGGTCTAAATACCAACTACTCAATACTAAGTACTAGATAAAACACTTACTCTCCCAATTCAAACGCAATGAATAGCGCAATCAAACCCGCTTCCGAAGGGGTTTGATTGGCTTATATAAGGGGAATGGAATGTGAATGAGCAGTCGAAGTTCGCAACTAGTACAATTCTACCTACACCCGGAAAGATAAGGTGATTATCCATAATTTTTATTATCTTATAAATGTGACGATTAATGTTGTGTTAAAAGGAATTAAAAGGATATTGAAGATTTTCAATGAACTGAAATTAGGTATCAGTTAATTTTCAACAATCGTTTCACCACATTGGTTAATACCATGGAACAATTTATCCATATCATTGATTTTAACCAAGATGCATACATAGATAGCATAATTATTACTCTGCCAGCATAGTTTTTAGTCAAAAAAACAATATATTAGTCAGACCTAAATTTTGAGAATTATAAACTGTTATTTAATAAAAGGGAACAACATATGAACAAGTTCAGTAGATTATTCGATATCATTATAAATTACAAGACGGAGTATGCCAAGGACATCATGGTTGCTGGTCGTGCGGGAGATCAATGGCGTACCTTTTCTACGGCGGAATTCGTCGATATAGTTAATAATTTAAGTAAAGGATTGATTGCACGGGGGATCAAGAAAGGCGATCGCGTAGCGATCATGTCGGGAAATCGTCCGGAATGGAACTTTATTGATTTCGCCTGTAACCAGTTGGGTGTTGCCACGGTGCCTTTATACCCTACCCTTTCCAATCAGGATTTGATATACATCATCAATGACGCGGATGTAAAAATGGTGTTTGTTAGTAACGAAGAACTAGCAACAAAGGCTGATTTGGCGATGAAGGAAAACGACATCAATATAGAAACTTATACGTTCGACAAGCTCGAGGGTAGAAAGTATTATATGGAGGTTGCCGACTTAGGCAAAGCGAATGATGTAGATTTAACGCCTTATAACGATGCTGTTGTGGCGGATGATCTATTGACGTTAATCTATACTTCCGGAACTACCGGAAAGCCAAAAGGGGTTTACCTTTCACACGAAAATTTACTGAGCAATGTCCAAGCTTGTAATCACTTGATTACCACTGAATATAAGAAGGCGCTAAGCTTTTTACCACTCTGCCATATATTTGAGCGCATGGTTGTTTACATGTATTTCTCTCGGGGGGTACAGATTTACTATGCTGAAAATCTGGATAATATCGTAGTTGATATCAACGATGTAAAACCGGATTTATTTACCACAGTGCCTCGTGTACTGGAAAAGGTGTATGATAAGGTTGTTGCGAAGGGCAAGGATCTGACCGGGATTAAGAAATCGCTATTCTTCTGGGCTTTGGATTTGGGGCTAAAATATCAGGAGCCAAAGACGAACTCAGCATTCTATAACTTTAAGCTGGGTATTGCGCGCAAATTAATCTTCTCGAAATGGAAAGAGGCCTTGGGTGGCAACATCAAGATTATTATTTCTGGAGGAGCGGCGCTGCAGGAGCGGTTAGCACGTGTATTTTGGGCTGCTGGTATCAAGGTCCTGGAAGGCTATGGTCTTACTGAGACATCTCCTGTTATCGCTGTTAATTCCTGGGATGAAGATGACGTAAAATTCGGTACGGTAGGTCGTGTCTTAAATAACCTGGATGTAAAAATTGCCGAGGACGGCGAGATTATGGTTAAGGGTCCTAGCATCACTAAGGGTTACTACAAAAATGATGAAGCGACGAAAGAGGCCTTTGATAGTAATGGTTACTTTCATACGGGCGATATTGGCGAGCTGACCCCAGACGGTTTCCTACGGATTACGGATCGGAAGAAAGAAATGTTCAAAACAGCAGGTGGTAAATACGTTGCACCGCAGGTGTTGGAGAATAAGTTGATGGAGTCTACACTGATTGCGCAAGTGATGGTAATTGGCGAAAACCAGCGATTCCCTGCAGCATTGATAGTTCCTGCGTTTGAAGAGTTAGAAAAATATTGCAAACATAAAGGTATCCCCTATAGCTCTAAAGAAGAAGCAATTAAGCAAGGTGAAGTTTTAACAAAATATGAGCAAATAATTTCACAAGCAATGGCTAACTTTGGACATTGGGAACAAGTGAAGAAATTTAAATTGCTTTCCAAGGAATGGACCATCGACAACGGAGAGCTAACGCCGAAGTTGAGCCTGAAGCGCAAGGTCATTCTACAGAAAAACGAAGAACTAATCAAAAATATTTATAAGGAATAAGAGCTGCCTATGATAATTACTGTTTGGACCAAACTAAAGGAATTTTGGGGACTATTAGTCAATGCTGTAAATGGTTTTATCGAGGACAATTGCATGAAGCTCAGTGCTTCATTAGCTTATTATACTGTATTTTCTATAGGTCCACTGTTATTGATATTGACGTGGACCTTAGGTTTTTTCTATGGGGAGCATTTGGACGGCACAGTTGGTGCGCGCGAACAGGTGATGGACGAACTGAGCGAGCTCTTCGGACGAGAAATAGCCTCTACCTTGGAATCGACGGTATCCAAGATTTCATTGGACAGTAAGTCGAACATCGGCATCATCATCGGTTCGGCTACTTTAATGTTCACTTCGACGACCATCTTTGTGGATATTCAAAACTCCATCAATACAATCTGGAAAGTAAAACCGAAGCCCAAGAAAGGTTGGCTGAAGCTGATCATCAACCGGCTGATTTCGTTCTCAATGATTTTAGGACTTGTTTTCCTCTTAATGGCGTCGCTGATCGTGAGTAGTTTGATCGGGATTATGACTGATTACTTCAACCAATTTATCCAACATTGGGATATCAGCCTCATCGACATGGTGAATACGAGCATTACATTCTTAGTCATCACGACCCTATTTGGTACCATCTATGCCTTCCTGCCGGATGCGAAAGTTCGATTTAAGGATATTTTGGGAGGAGCTTTGTTTACTTCTTTTCTATTCATGCTCGGCAAGTATGGCATTTCGGTATACTTAAGTCAGAACATGACTGCTTCGTCATACGGAGCTGCAGGATCGATTATTATCTTGTTGGCTTGGGTTTATTACTCTTCGGCAATTCTGTACTTCGGAGCAGAGTTTACGAAGGAATACGCCATCAAATATGGAAAGGGCATCCAACCTTCATCATTTGCGGTGCTGGTGAAGCAGACAGAACTGGAAATAGACCCGGAAACGGGTATCCGCGAGGTGGTTAAGAAACATAATGACCCTGTGCAATAGTGGAAGAAAAAGATAGTATCAAGTACATGCTTTTAGCAGGGCTGTTCTTTGCCTTGATGAACGTATGTGTGAAATATGTCTCTCACATCCCGACGGTCGAAGTGGTTTTCTTTCGATCGGTCTTCAGCTTAGTCGCTTCCTACGTTATTCTCAAGCGTGATAAGATCCCCGTATTTGGGAACAACAAGCCTTTGTTAATCTTGCGTGGCGTAGCGGGCTGTATCGGATTAGTCGGCTCTTTTTACACCTTGCAGCATATTCCGCTGGCCTCTGCAGTTACTATAAATTACCTCTCTCCTTTCTTTACAGCGATATTGGGAATCTTTATTGTAAAACAGCCTGTTAAGCCTATTCGCTATTTATATTTCGGATTGGCAATTGCCGGTGTCATTATGTTGAAAGGCTTCGATCCTCGGATTTCGACCTTAGACTTGGTTATTGGATTAACGGCGGCACTATTCGCTGGGCTAGCGTATAATATCATCTCCAAATTGAAGACCTCCGAGCATCCCTTGGTTATCATCTTCTATTTTCCGCTCATCACCCTTCCTTTTGTCGGCGTATATACGTTAATGCATTGGGAAAACCCACAAGGTTGGGATTGGGCTGTTTTATTGCTAATCGGAATCTTCACGCAGATTGCACAATACTACATGACGCTTTCCTACCAGCGAGCCAATCTTGCCAAAGTCGCCAGTTTAAACTATTTGGGTGTAATCTATGCGTTAGTTTTTGGATATTTCCTGTTTCAGGAAACATTTAGCGAGTATGCCCTATTGGGGATTGCGGTGATTCTAACAGCAGTTATCTTGAATATTCGAAAGTAGCAGAACTTGCTGCTAACACAACAGTAATAACCCTCGATAACGTGTTAATGAGAAATGTAAAAAGGTCCGAAGTAGCCTTCGAACCTTTCTTGCAATGTCTAATATCTAATGTCTGATATCTTATATCTAATCCTACTTAACATTGTAATAGTAAACCTTCCGGCCTACATTACCCTGTACATCATTACCTTCAACGACCACTTTATATTTACCGGTTCCATCAGCATTGTAGAATTCTAGGTCTATTTCACCATTCTTTTCTACCCTGATTTCTGGATTCCAATATACGGTTGTTCTGTAGTCGTTCGTATTCTTGCTCTCAGGGGTAGCATATTTCGGCGTATAAAATGCACGTTGTTTCACGTATCCTAATGGGTGTAACTCAACGACATTGGACTTCGGTAGCATGGCTTCAATCTGCGCCGCCGTCATACGCGGTTGCTTTTTCTCTTTCTTCGTGATGATAGACACAACACCATCATTCTGATAGATATTGCGAACAGTTCCTAAATCATCTCTCAAGAAGATTTCAATGCCTTCGATTTCAGCTATCGTGATGGAATTCAAAGAAGGCTCATCAATCGGCATACCGTTTAAGAAGAACTGCACCGGAACGCGGCTTCCCTGGTTGTAGTTACGTGTTACATAGTATTTCAAGGTATTAACATCATATGTAATGCCCGTTAGCAAGGTATTTAAACACATGCTCAATACATTACACCCTTGCAGACGACTACCTTCAATACGGTGATCCGGCATAGATAATCCAGATAGCGCAGAGAAGTCCTTACTCGACTGTTTCTTCTCTTGAGTCGCTGTCACAACGACCTCATCAATCAAAATTGAGGTACGGAATTCCTTTTTACTGTTATCTAAATATGCAGACATATTTTGGTCAATATTCTGAATACCCGCACTGAAATAAGGACTATTTTGATCAATTTCCGGATAGAATGTTTGATCCATATTGATGACAAGATTGCGGAAATTGTCGTTTCCTCTAGCGTTGATAGTCGCTTTCAACGAATCTTGGAACACCAGATTCTCGAACTTGAATACACCATTGTTATCTGTGTAAGTATCTTTCTTAATGGCTGCGCCTGGAATAGTCAAAAGTAAGCCACCATTAGGTTGCGGACGACCTGTATTTAAGCGTAATATCCCGCTCAAGGTGATACCTTGCTCTGGCATAAAACGCACCTGAGGAAGCTTCCCTTGCACTAATTGTTTATAATCAAAGCGTCTGAATCCTTGTGTCATCATCAAAGCGTCTAAGGCTTCTAAACGGTTGGTATTCTTCTCATTGAAGTAATAGTTCGGCTTCTCCACATAACCTTTTAAATCCGACGTAAGCAACATACTACTAACGATGGTTCTGTCGTTGTCATCATTAAATGGCACTTTCGATTCGTCAATAACCGAGACTGAGTAGTTCCCGATTAAGCTATCTACCGGACTATTCACATTCAATTTCATTTTCACCAAGTCTTTACGAGCGTAACTGTCCTTATCGGTTTTTACTTGAATATCGATCAACTTCTGCGGTTGAATGAATACAAGGCGCTCTGAAAGTGGCTCGCCATCCGGAGAAAGAAGCGTTATCTGTACTATCCCGTTCGGAAGTTCCTTAATGGGGATACGGATAGATACCGCTGCGCTCTTCATCGAAGCCTGTGCAGCATATACTAAATGACCATTCAGCTGTCCGAAGACATAGAAAGGTTTATTCTGTACAGTTTGGAAATGGCTGTCATTCGTAACAATACCTAGGTTGATAAACTCACCTTCTTGTTTCGCAAAAACGACATTAACTTTATTATCAACAACGGCCGGTAAATCATATGTCTTCTGTTCGCCATTGTCGAAGGTAACAACAGCTTTATATGTTTCTCCGCTAATAGGTACTAAATTGAAAGAACCCATACCCAATCCTAAGTCCTCAAAACTTGCTACCTCTTGCTTTTTGCTATCGATAATCTTTCCTTTTACTTTCAGGCCAAGACCAGTAGAATTGACTGCTTTAAAGGCTACTTTCTTAGAGATACCCGATATTAAATCACCTCCTTCTGGGAAGAACTGTACATCAGCCTCCCATATTGCATTGCGTAGTGGATATTGTCCCACTAAGGTTTCCCCATCTTCAAGCTTAATAACTAAGCGTCCGTTCTTGAACTTCTCTTTTTCTTTATTAGATAAACTAACAATAACACGACCTAAAGCATCGGTTTCGCCTTTGCCTTTATCGAAAGGATCCCAGCCATCGTTAGCTTCCCACGTTAGCTTTTTACGGCTCAATAACTCACCCTGTCGATTGCGGAATTGGAGTATGGCTTTGGTCTTATTGCCATCCGGTTCAAAGCTTACATCTGATCCTAGCTTCTTATTAATTGCATCTCCGATTGGAATTACCTTATTAAAGAAGTATCCCATATCGAAGTTCATCATCCATTTGGTATAGGCGCGGACTCTATAATTATCCTGCGACCAGAACTGAGGATCTAATACTAACTGTCCTTTTCCGGCACCATCCTTTAACGGTACACGAAGCGTTTGCATTAAGGAATCACGACTATTCAATATCTCCACATAGGCGACCTTACTTGGGTCATAATTGAAGAGATTGGTGTTCAAATAAGTTTTGAACCATAGCGTATCCCCTACTGCATAATAAGGTTTATCGAAATGTAGGTGTATTTTTTCTACTGGATAGACTGTAAAGAACTTTTGCACATTCTCCACCGCAGTATTAATTGGGATGGCGGGTTTTTCTTGGGCATTCGAGAAATTAGAGACAGCTAAAAGTGTTAGAATTATGAAAAGTATGCGATTTATTTTCCTCATCGATTCTTCAGTTTTTCAAAAAGCTAAATATATCTAATTTTTGGAGAAGAATGCCATGAAACCGGAAATTTAACAATGCTTAAACTATAATAAAGGCGCTAGCAAACGGCATAAGGAGTCAATACCACGCTTCCATGCCTTTCTTTGTTTCCAATCCTTTAAGGTCACTATAGAACATTCTTTCTTATCAATTTCAAACTGATTATCCATTTGAGCACAAAATGACTTATTAGAAATTACTGTCGCTACCTCGTAGTTAATATAGAAACTTCGAAAATCTAGATTAACAGTCCCAACATAAGCGATCTTGCCATCGATTACTGCCGTCTTAGCATGTAAGAAGCCTTTTTCATACAGGTAAACCTTGACTCCGCGCTCTAACAGAGGCTTTAAGAACGAAAAAGTCGCATGTTGTACTATCCAGGAGTCGCCACTTGCCGGAATCATCAATTCTACATCAACTCCAGCGCCAGCGGCGGTCTTTAATGCTGTCGCTAATTCCTCCGACGGGATAAAATAGGGTGTACATAATTTGATGCTTTCATTTGCTTCGCCAATGCTCAGCAATAAAGCCTCCATATTAAAAGGACCCAAAGATCCCGGATCGCTCGATACTAATGCTACGGCACTCAGCTGCTCAGCAACGACTGGCATATCCCGCAAATATCCATCTTCCAAATCGAAGGGTTCCCCATCGGTTTGGTTCCAGGAATTCCAAAAGCTGATTTGGAACATGGTACCCGCATTTCCTACAACTTTCACGGAAGTATCGCGCCAGTATAGCCCAAATTCATTTGGATTGATGTACCGGTCGGAAATGTTTATCCCGCCGATATAGGCTGTATAACCATCGATTACTGCAATCTTCCGATGATTACGATAATTGCTGTTGGCCAACGAAGTAAAAGTCACAGGCAGAAATGCCTGAAATTCAATATTAGTTTTACCGCGCATCTTCCGCATATGCCGAACCAGTCGCGGCGAGCCAAAGCTATCCACAATGAGGCGCACCTTCAAACCTTCGGTTGCCTTGCGTTCAAGGATATTCAGAACTTTGGTTCCGATATCATCCAGGTCGAAGATGTAGTATTCCATGTGAATCGAATGCGTTGCACCCTCTAATGACTCCAAGAAATACTTAAATTTTTCTTCCCCATTAACCAATAGCGTTACTTCGTTATTCAGCGTAGGCGACGAAAGCCGTTCATTTTTTAAATACGAATAAACGCGTGCGAAATCGCCAATCTTATTGTGGATATTCTGTATGGACCAGGCCATCAACGGCTCCAATCGCTTAAACTCTTTCTTCAATCGAAGAGATTGTTCTTGATTAATACGCTTGAGCTTCTTGACTTTAGAAAACTTTTGACCGAAAAGATAATATAGAATAACACCGACAAGTGGAAGAAAGACGATTACCATGACCCAAGAAATGGTCTTCGTCGGGTTTCTATTTTCGATAAGAATCGTTATAATAACACCTAGGTAAATAATCGTCGTGGGTATCCATCCCCATTGTTCAAAAAACTGTATTATAGGCTGCAAATATTCAGTCATATCGATAGAAAAAGTACTTTAAAAGTTGTCCTCTTAATACAACCATACTTCTAACCAAAAGTTTGAGGAACAAGAGCAAGATAGAAAAGAATTAGCAATAGCGGAAATAAACGCCCGATATACACTATTTTGAAGAGTAAAGATGTAGGAAAGCAGTATGGGTTAAGCGCAATTCATTGCGCCATCGACATGCAATAAGGGCGAAAGATAGGGAATATCCAGATTGGCACCGCGTAAAATAAACCAAACACCCATCAGGATAAAAAGTATTGGCAAGACCGTCGTAAATCCCTTCTTAAAGATTTTTCTCGGGAAATTCCCCACGAAGGAGAATAGTAATAATAGTGGTAAAGTTCCTAATCCGAACAGAACCATAAACAGAAAACTATTTTCTAGCGAACTCGCATTAACAGCAGATGCTAAAGCCATATACACCATTCCGCAGGGCAAAAGACCGTTTAGCACACCAGCAACAAAACTGCCTCCCGGACGGTACAACCATTTTCCCATAAACTTGGCGAAAGGCTGAATTGCCTTGGTTTGAAAGCTTGCTAATTGCTTTGAACTCTTTCCAAAAATATAGAACAAGCCCAATGCTGTTAAAATCACACCTGTAACCAAACTGAAGATTTGCTGCCAGCCCTGTATTGCAGCAGCATTTCCCAATAAGCCTAAAATCAGACCGAGCATGCCATAGGTCAGGATGCGCCCTAATTGGTAAATCAGCTTGTTAAAAGTAGTTTTCCAGGAAATTTGATGACCTCCTTGAATTGCAATCAATAACGGACCGCACATTACTGCGCAGTGGATACTGCCCAAAAGGCCCATAAAGAATGCAAGATAATGGTAAGTCATTTCCTAATAGTAAACGTGTTGATCGACTAAATAGCTATCAGCACCACTTTTCCAATCGATTTCCAAATTCCAATTACCTTTCTTAAAGGTACTAAGCGGTAGTTTGAACTGGTCAGTAGGCGTCGCGAAAGGAAGCGAAACATCCAGCTTATTATCATCAGGACGCTTAAAATGAAGCTGTCCTTTATTATCCGCCGATATGAATTTGATCAACATGGTATCTTGACTAATTCGTATCGTCGGTTTTGCATGATTATGATTTAAGTTCTCTTTCTTACGATAAGTTTCATCGTAATTCAAGCTACGTTCGTAATAATCATCATCTTCCAGCGTATCTGTATCGTTAGAAACCATGTAAATGGCTAAACCTACGATGAAGAGCACAAAGGCGCCCAATCCAAATACTATTTTATATCCCCAGTTCATTCCTTTTTTGTAAGTGTGTGTGTTTGTCTTCAATGGTCAACAAGGATTCTCATTCTTGTGATTTGACCATCGGAAACATGCATATTTTATTTTCCTGGCGGCGCAATAAAGGTTGTCTTCATGGTTTCAATCACTTTACCGTCTGCCACAACATTCAATTTTATATTCGTTTTGTATTCCTTAATATTCGCTTTCTTTGCAATCAAGAACAAGCTTAATTTGGCATTGCCCTCGCGCGGCAAATGCGAAATAGGATTTACAATTTGAATCTCTATATCCTTATCCTCGCTCACAAGCTCATAATCAATATCTTTCGTTGTTTTATTGATCAATTCTAAAGAATATAGATTCGTTACTGTTCCATCATCACGGAACTGATAGGTGCTTCCCTTTGCTCTCAATAACCGCCCGTCGACATCGGTGCGACTAAAGATCATCGCCGTAAAGATACCCATTAATACGAGCAATATACATGAATATACAATGGCTCTCGTATTCCTCTTTTTGCCATCCTGCAGCGTTGCTTTCCCGTCTGCTTCGGCCTGTGTGTAGAAACCAATCAGGCGTTTAGGCTTATGGATTTTATCCATAACAGCGTCACAAGCATCGATACAAGCCGTACATGAAACACATTCCAACTGTGTCCCCTTACGTATGTCTATACCCGTAGGACAAACATGTACACATAGGTTACAATCGATACAATCTCCGGTAACCACATCACTATTCTTACGTATCTTCCCTCTAGGCTCCCCTCTTGCTACATTATACGCTACAGTAACGGAGTTTTCATCCAAAAGAACCCCTTGCAAACGTCCGTAAGGACAAATACGTGTACACACGATCTCGCGAACATAAGCGAACACAAAGTAGAAAACAAAGGTAAATGCCCAAATGGAGATAAAACCAGCGATATGTTGATCAATAGGATCAGTGATGATCTTAAACAGCGCGTCTACTCCGATGATGTAAGCCAGGAATAGGTTCGCGATAAGAAAGGAGATGGCTATAAAGACAGCATGTTTCAGAATTTTACGCCATGCTTTTGCATCCGTGTCCGGACCTTGATCTCTTTTCTTCTGCTGATTCCAATCGCCTTCGATAAAGTATTCGATCTTCCGGAAGATGAGTTCCATAAAGATCGTCTGCGGACATGTCCAACCACACCAAACACGACCGTAAACAGCAGTGAATAGCACAATGCAGACCATAATGATCAGCATCCCGAATAGGAAAATGTGCATATCCTGCGGCAAGAATATATTGCCAAAGATGGAGAATTTACGTTCAATAATGTTAAACATCAAGAACGGGTTGCCATCTATCTTGATAAATGGTGCCGCAAAAAGAAAGAGCAGCAAAGAGTAACCAACAACCTGTCGATAATTATAAAGCTTTCCGGCAGGCTTTTTCGCATAAACCCACTTTCTTTTAGATTTTTCTGGTTGGTTAGTATTCTCATTTCCCTTTGCTGCTACTTCCATGGTATTGTTTTATTTAATTTAATTTGTTGCTGTTGCAGTGCTATCTGTAGCGGCTGCAGGTTCAGCTGCTCCACCTTCTGCTTGGTAACTTGCTACCTCAACACCTTCCGCTGCTTTTGGATTTGCAGGCTTGGTATCACGCAATGTGACGATGTAGTTACTTACCTCAGCAATCTGAGCTGGAGTTAATGTTTGTTCCCAAGGAACCATCCCTTTATCTGGCACACCGTATTTTACAGTTTTAAAGATATCCTTAATCTCACCGCCGTGCAGCCAGAATCTATCGGTTAAGTTCGGACCAATGGTCCCTTCACCTGCCTGTCCGTGACAAGCCTGACAGTTTGCTGCAAAAATCGCCTTACCGTTCGCGGCTAACGTACCGGTCGCATCAATCTCCACGGTATTCTCGTCAAATGCATTCGCCGATTTGGATAGAAACTCTGCTTTCTCGATTTCTGCTTGTGCCATCTCACGTTCGTACTCCTGATCCTGGTTCAATCCTCCGAATACGTGGTAAATCAAAATGTAGACTACCGCAAATACTACGGTGGAGTAGAATAAAGCATTAAACCATAGTGGAATAGGGTTATTTAGTTCGGCAATACCATCATATTCATGGTCTTCAATTTTCAATGACTCCTCTTGCTCAATAGGTTTTAAACCTATAAAGGTATTCCATCTTCTAGCCCAAGCGGATTGACTTGAAGCTTTTCGCTCGGCTTTTAAACGAGCTTCTTCTTGTACAACATCTGGCATCGTCACTTTCAACATCGTGCGCAGGGCCTTGTTGATCGTAATGGCTGCGAATAGAACCGCAATCAGTACGAGGAACACGACGATATAGAAAATATCATTATATAAATTTCCCGTTCCAAATGTTTGTGGTGCTGCTGCTGCAACTTCTGTAGCAACAGTATCTTGTAATATCATAGAAATCATAGGTCTTGTCTATTCGGGTAATTTATCTAATTCGCGCTCAGTATCCTCCAACGGCAATCCCTTCATGTAGTCGACAAAGTTTTTCTTCATGGCGAACAACATGATAGTTACGAGGATAAAAAAGCCAAGGAAGATACATAGGGAGACGATCAAGTAAATCTCGTCTCCATGTAAATTTGTTATCTGCTTAAACATAATCTTTCTTTTTCTATGTTAGCTATTAGTTATTGTTATCTATCGCTGCAGCTTCGTTTTCAGCTTTTGGTGCAGATTTAATATCAGTACCTAGGCGCTGTAAGTAAGCAATCATCGCAACGATCTCTTTATTCGGTGCTACTTCCACTTGGTTGGCAGCTAGATCTTTCACAATCTCTAGTGCTTGTTTTTCAGCATCTGCAACTGCGTTATTGATCTCTGCATCCGTGTATGGAACGCCTAGATTACGCATCACCTTCATCTTTCCAGTTAAGTATTTCGTTTCGATATCTTGGCTGATTAACCATGGATATTGAGGCATAATACTACCTGGTGAAGTGATTGTTGGATCTAACATGTGGTCATAGTGCCATTTGTGAGGATATTTACCACCGATACGGTGCAAATCTGGTCCTGTACGTTTTGATCCCCATAAGAATGGACGGTCATAAACGAACTCACCCGCTTTACTGTACTCACCGTAACGAGCAGTTTCTGAACGGAATGGACGAATAGTTTGCGAGTGACAGTTCACACAACCCTCGCGAATATATAAGTCGCGACCTTGCAATTCTAATGCGGTATATGGTTTTACCGAGCTTATTTTAGGCACGTTGCTACTTACTGTAAACGTTGGAATCATCTCGACGATACCACCGATTAAGATCGCGATCAACGCCATCACTAAGAAAAGGATAGGCTTACGTTCTAAACGACGGTGTGCTGAGCGTTCTGATTTATGCACCGGCTCTAATGCTGGAGCTTCAGCAGCTTCGTTAGCCACAAGTTTACCTTGTTTTACAGTTTTGATTAAGTTGTAGGTCATCAATACCACACCTGCCAAATACAAGGCTCCACCTGCTGCACGCATCATGTGCATAGGTAAGATCTCTAATGTAGTAGCTAAGAAGTTAGGGTATTTCAATACACCTTCTGGAGTAAAGTCTTTCCACATTAAACCTTGCACCACAGCAGCCCAATACATAGGGATTGCGTAGAACAAGATACCTAATGTACCGATCCAGAAGTGCGTATTTGCTAATTTCTTAGAGTATAGATTTGTTCTATAAATTCTAGGGAACAACCAATAAAGGATTGCGAAAGTCATGAAACCGTTCCATCCTAATGCTCCAATATGTACGTGTGCTGGAATCCAGTCCGTAAAGTGGGCAATGGCGTTTACTTGTTTTAATGATAATAATGGTCCTTCCAATGTAGCCATACCGTAACATGTTAATGCTACGACCATGAATTTCAACATCGGTTCTGTACGTACTTTATCCCAAGCACCGCGCAAAGTCAATAGACCGTTGATCATACCTCCCCAACTTGGTGCGATCAACATGATAGAGAATACAACTCCTAATGACTGAACCCAGCTTGGTAATGAAGTATATAATAAGTGGTGCGGTCCGGCCCAAATGTAGATGAAAATTAAGGACCAGAAGTGTAGAATACTTAATTTATAGGAATAAACAGGACGATTAGCCATCTTAGGTAAGAAGTAATACATCATTCCTAAGAAAGGAGTAGTTAGGAAGAACGCTACAGCGTTGTGTCCATACCACCATTGTACTAAAGCATCTTGAACTCCTGAATACACATAGTAACTTTTCCAGAAACTTACAGGAATCTGAATTGCGTTAACAATGTGCAACACAGCAACAGTTACGAAGGTTGCGATATAAAACCAAATAGCCACATACATGTGACGCTCTCTACGTTTGATAATAGTACCAAACATATTGATTCCGAAAACGACCCAAATTACGGCGATCGCGATATCGATCGGTAACTCCAATTCCGCATACTCGTGCGAAGAAGTGATACCTAATGGAAGCGTAATCGCTGCGGCTACAATGATTAATTGCCAACCCCAAAAGTGGATCTTACTGAGTACATCGCTGAACATCCTTGCTTTCAATACCCGCTGCATTGAGTAGTAAGCCCCCATAAAGATGGCATTACCAACAAAGGCAAAAATTACGGCATTGGTGTGCAAAGGTCGGATACGACCGAATGTAGTAAATTGGGTACCGAAATTCAGTTCGGGCCATATTAGCTGTAAGGCTATTAATAGACCCACCGTCATTCCGATGATTCCCCATGTTACAGTTGCGATTCCAAAATCTCTGACAATCTTGTTGTCATAATTAAATTGCTCTACCTGCATTATTCTATTAAATTAAGTTAACCTGATTCAAAGGTACCGGTAACTACATGACATTCTAATGATAAACCGAAGCACTAAAATGTGATATACATCACATTTTGTCCTGCAGCCATAAAATCATGAAAGAAATGGAACATTAGTTCGCCATTTATGTCGTTACTCTATATTTTTCAATTGGGTAGCACATGAGACAAGTGTCTCATTTTTAACGAATGTAACAAAGAAATTTAAGATATGTTTTTGTGAAAGGTTATTAAAATGTTAAGCAATAGAAGATATATTAGGCCCAATGGTTTATCTTGCTGTAAACCGGAGCGAGCGAAGCAAAACTGACCATCAAAGAAGAGTATATAAGCAGGTTGAGGCAGTGAGCAATCTAAGATAAATGACAACCTATTCAAACCCTAATCAAACCCATATCAAAGCCCATCTGGAACGGGTATGATTGGGGTATGCATTGGTTCTGAAAGGGCTTTGAAAGGGTTAAGTACTGTTCGAGTCTAGTTGCGTTGTTGAAGAAGGAATCAAACAGATATTTGTAAACCAAAAGAAGCTGTCCGAACTGGACAGCTTCTTGGCATAATATGATCTTGTATTATATATCCCTCACTAACTATTCTCTAGAATAGTCTTCATCGAGATGATTTTATAAATATACGCTGCTGTTTCAGCATTCAGCTTCAGCTCGTAGTAATTATCTTTCTTTTGTCTTCTAAGTGAAGCGCGAAGACTACCTCCTCCAACGTTATAAGCAGCAGCAGCCAATGTCCAATCTCCGAATTCCGCATGTAGAGATTTCAGATATTTGGCAGCAGCGTGCGTTGATTTAACGAGGTCAAGACGCTCATCGACGTTAGCATCTACACGCAATCCGTAAAGTCTTGCCGTCGCAGGCATAAACTGCCAGTAACCACCAGCACCTTTATGCGAGGTTGTAGATGGACTTAAGCTGCTCTCAACAACAGCAATATACTTGAAGTCTTCGGGTATGCCGTAGCTTTTAAGGATTTTTGCGATGCGTGGGAGCAATTTATCCGCCTTTTTGTGAATTTGATTTGAGGGCTTTTTGAGGTAGGCAAATTTACTGAGATATTTGTCTATTCTTTTTCTGAAAAAGCTTTCCTCATGAGGGATAGTTTCGTTTGCAAAGGAGATTTGGCTATAAAAATCATCCTTAGAATTCTTTTCTGATAAGTCCTTTGCCGCAGCGGCCTGGGACATCAAAGACTGATCTAGTGCCTTTCTGAAAGGATCAGTCATGGATTCTGGTTGGGGGTTTGAGTATAATTTCGACAGCAACATCACCGTCAAAAGAACACTACTACATAATACTCTTTTTTTTATCATTTATTCCCTTACTGCTACCCTATCCACGATATTAAATCGATCAAAAAATAGCTTGGTTAAAAAAACAGCCTCAAAGATAAGGCAAAAGAGCACTATGCACCAAATAGTTACAATCTCATAACAAGTTAAGAAAAGTTAAAACGCTCAAAAATCATTGTTTAGACAACTTAAAGCATATTTATTGTATATTAATAAATTGTAACATTTTTCGAAAAATTTGGATTATAAATTATTTTTATTAGCGATAATTCCGTATCTTATAAGGTTGTCAATGCCTGAAATGTCGTTTCAATCTAACATTCACAGGGCAATGAATATAATACTTCGACGGTATTAAAAAAATAGCTATCTTTGTGGCTCAATTTTTTTAAAATTATGCCATTCAGTAGCAACAGGAACAGTCGAGAGGACAACTCCAAAAAACCAAGAAGCAACTCAGATAGCTTCCGCGGGGATAAAAGATCATCTTTTAACTCCTCAAAAGATTCTAAATCTGGTAGACCAGACCAAGACCGCAAATTCAACAAATTCGACAAATCAGGATCACGCGACAATAAATTCGAAAAAGGAAATCGCGATGATAAATTCGACCGCTCGAATAGAGACAACAAATTCGAAAGACCGAACAGAGATAATAAATTCGACCGTCCGAGCAGAGATGGCAATTTCGACCGTTCTTCTCGCGACAACAGATATGACCGTCCAAGCAGAGAGGGAAACTTCGACAGACCTGCTCGCGATAACAAATACGACCGTCCAAGTAGAGAAGGAAACTTCGATAGACCGTCGAGAGACAATAAGTTCGATAGACCAGCTAGAGACAATAAGTTCGACAGATCGTCTAGAGATAATAAATTTGACAGACCATCTCGCGATGGCAAGTTCAGCAAACCGTCGGGCGACCGTAAATTCGGGAAACCTCGTTTTGGCAGCGACGATAAAGGCTACGGCGACAGACGCCCTTCGAGACGATTCGAAGATGGCGATCAGAATAGAGACTCTCGCGATCGTAGAGACGACCGCAGAGATGATCGTAACGATGGAAGAGCAAGAAGATCTGCTTCTCCTGACAGAAAGTTCCAGGCAGATGCTAACGACGACGGACTAATCCGTTTGAACCGTTACATCGCGAACTCAGGAATCTGTTCTCGTCGTAAAGCTGACGAGTTGATTGAAGCGGGAGTAATTAGCGTGAATGGTGAAGTCGTTACTGAATTAGGCTCAAAAGTTGACCCGGCAAAAGACGAAATCAGATATAATGATGAGCGTTTGAAACGTGAGAAAATGGTTTATGTGCTTTTAAACAAGCCAAAAGACTACATCACGACTACCGACGATCCTCAAGAACGTAAAACGGTCATGCACTTAGTGTCCAAAGCGACCAAAGAGCGTATCTATCCGGTTGGACGTTTAGATAGAAATACGACAGGCCTATTGTTACTGACTAACGATGGCAACCTGGCGGAAAAACTTTCACACCCTAGAAATAACATCAGTAAAATATACCAAGTTGAGTTAAGCAAAAACTTAACACAAGGAGATTTCAATAAGATCCAGTTCGGTATCGAATTGGAGGATGGATTTATCAAACCAGACGATCTTAGCTTCGTTGTAGGAGCTTCGAAACGTGAGATCGGTATTCAGATCCATAGCGGTAAGAACAGAATCGTACGTCGTATCTTTGAATCATTAGGATACGAGGTTGTAAAATTGGACCGTGTCGTTTATGCGAACTTAACGAAAAAGGATCTTCCGCGTGGTCGCTGGAGATATCTGGAAGAAAAAGAAGTTGTTCAATTGAAACATTTGATGAAATAAGAAGAAGACGCCAAATGGCGTCTTTTTTATTCCCCACTTTTCGTATTTTTAACAAAATAAAAAACATTATGACAGATCCTAAGTGTTTAACATCGGTTGCAGAATTTCATAAAACATTTCAACATCCGATTTTAGATTCTCCAACTATTCCCTCAGAAACAAGATGTAAACTTCGCGTATCCTTGATAGCAGAGGAATTGAAAGAACTTCAAGAGGCTATCGATGATAAAGATATCGTAGAAATTGCAGATGCCCTGGCTGATATTCAATATGTATTATCGGGTGCCATCCTAGAGTTTGGACTTGCCGAGAAATTTAACGATCTATTTAATGAAGTGCAACGCTCGAATATGAGCAAAGCTTGTAAGACAGTCGAGGAAGCCCTTGCGACACAAGAGCACTACCGCGCGAAAGGCGTTGAGTCTTATTATAAGGAAATAGATGGTAAGTTCCTTGTATTTCGCGAAGGCGATGACAAGACCTTAAAATCTGTTGCTTACTCGCCAGCTGATTTAAAGTCGATCATTGAGCGATAAATAAAAAATAAAGTTTGATATCCTGATGATTTCGATGGGTTATTAGGTATAGCATATTAAATGACCAGCTTATAGCGGGCAATAGTATAAAAAAGAAGAGGATGGTTTGACCATCCTCTTCTTTTTTATACAATTATCTTCTTTCTAAGATCTCCAAAATCTTCTACTCAAGTGCTATTCCCATGGAAACCTAAATGCTTTTACGCAAAGGAATAAGCCGAGCCCTGCTTGACGCCTCTTTCTTCTAAGCCCTTATCAATTTTCGTTTGAATACCTGATTTGGGGAATCCCCAGTTCGGAGCAATCAACAGTTCCTTGTCTGCAATTCCGAAAATACGTTGAATAATGATATCGGGGCGTAGCAATGGAATAAACTTACTCAGGAATTCGGTATATTCTTCGATGCTGAATAAGTGGAATGGCTCACGCTTATATTTAACGCCCATAATAGATCCTTCGACGATATGTAGATGATGCAGCTTTACAAACTTAATCTTCGGATGTTTATTGATTTCTTCTGCGTATTTAAGCATCATCTCTTCCGTCTCCCAAGGGAATCCGAAGATTGTATGCACGCAGAGCTCAAGCGACGTGTTCTCGAGCATCTTCATAGTCGATAGAAATTCATCGTGAGAGCATCCGCGATTAATTCGCTCCAATGTATCGTTATAGATAGACTCCATGCCCATCTCTAAGTCTACATCGTAGCGATCCGTATAACTCTCCAATAAAGCAATCTTTTCAAAGTCCAAACAATCCGGACGGGTACCAACGGATAGACCCAGCGTATGTTCCGGACATATGCTCAATGCCTCATCATACATCATCTTGAGTAGATGCGTAGGAGCATACGTATTGGTGTTCGGCTGAAAGTAAATGATAAACTTTTCCGCACCATAACTATTACGAGCGCGTTCAATCCCATTCTCCACTTGCTTTCGAATCGATGGAATCTTACGGGCCGTATCCGGTGTAAAAGAGTCTACATTGCAGTATGTACATCCACCATATCCTTTAGAACCATCCCGATTAGGACAGGTGAAATTACCATCCACAATAACCTTGAACACTCGCTGCCCGTTATACTTCTCCTTCAAATAAGCACCATAGTGATTATAAGGTTTAACTCCATTGTCTAGTTGCGTCGCCATAAGGGTACAAAGGTAAGCATTAGATGTTAAAAATTAGATATAAGATATTAGATATCAGACTTCAGACATTAGTGTATGGCGTCTACTAGATATAAGATATCAGACATAAGACATTAGAGTATGACGTCGCTAGACGTTAGATATGAGACATAAGACGTTAGAGTATTGTCTGAACCAGGAAAGAAAGGATTTAAAGATTACCATGATCCTGCAAATCCTCAAATCCTTCCTTTCCTGGTTCAGACAAACTTCATAGAAAAACCGTAAGTGTGCTTGATCCTGCAAATCCTCAAATCCTTCCTTTACCGGTTCAGACAAACTTCATAGAAAAACGGTAAGTGTGCTTGATCCTGCTAATCCTCAAATCCTTTCTTTCCTGTTCAGACAAACTTTCCTTTCTTCCCCGCTGCAAGACAAACAACTAAAAATCAAAAGCTCATCTTTCCTTTCTAATCCTTCCCTTTCACGCAAAAACAATCCATAAAAAAAGGCGCCTAATCAGCGCCCTACTCTACTATCTTATATCTCACATCTAAAAGTCTAAATACCAAAAAAGCCCGTCATCTTTCGATAACGAGCTTTTCGTATAAAAATAGGCGCCGACCTACTCTCCCACCTGTTACGGCAATACCATCGGCTCTGGCGGGCTTAACTTCTCTGTTCGGAATGGGAAGAGGTGGACACCGCCGATATAGGCACCTGAATATCTTTTTGTTGAAATACCTACTCTTGCAAGTACCAACATTGACATGTTATTGGAAGAAAAGATTCAAAAAGAGAGAGGACAACAGACTATCTGCATTGGAAAGCTTCGGGCTATTAGTATCACTTGGCTTTGGTCTTTCAACCTTTACACCTATGACCTATCAACGTCGTCATCTACAACGACCCTATAAGGAAGTCTCATCTCGTGGCTAGTTTCGCACTTAGATGCTTTCAGCGTTTATCCCGGCCACACGTAGCTACCCAGCGATGCTCTTGGCAGAACAACTGGTACACCAGCGGTGTGTCCATCCCGGTCCTCTCGTACTAAGGACAGCTCCTCTCAAATTTCCAACGCCCGCGACGGATAGGGACCGAACTGTCTCACGACGTTCTGAACCCAGCTCGCGTGCCGCTTTAATGGGCGAACAGCCCAACCCTTGGGACCGACTACAGCCCCAGGATGCGACGAGCCGACATCGAGGTGCCAAACCTCCCCGTCGATGTGGACTCTTGGGGGAGATAAGCCTGTTATCCCCAGGGTAGCTTTTATCCGTTGAGCGATGGCCCTTCCATGCGGAACCACCGGATCACTAAGCCCGACTTTCGTCCCTGCTCGACTTGTTGGTCTCGCAGTCAAGCTCCCTTCTGCCTTTGCACTCTTCGAATGATTTCCAACCATTCTGAGGGAACCTTTGGGCGCCTCCGTTACCTTTTAGGAGGCGACCGCCCCAGTCAAACTGCCCATCTGACTATGTCTCCCAGCACGATAAGTGCTGCGGGTTAGATTGGTCATAACACAAGGGTAGTATCCCACCAGCGCCTCACACGATACTAGCGTACCGTCTTCTTAGGCTCCTACCTATCCTGTACATGTGTCACAAACAATCAAAATCAAATTACAGTAAAGCTCCATGGGGTCTTTCCGTCCTGTCGCGGGTAACCTGCATCTTCACAGGTACTAAAATTTCACCGAGTCTCTCGTTGAGACAGTGCCCAGATCGTTACGCCTTTCGTGCGGGTCGGAACTTACCCGACAAGGAATTTCGCTACCTTAGGACCGTTATAGTTACGGCCGCCGTTTACTGGGGCTTCAATTCTGAGCTTCGCCGAAGCTAACCCATCCTCTTAACCTTCCAGCACCGGGCAGGCGTCAGCCCCTATACGTCATCTTTCGATTTTGCAGAGACCTGTGTTTTTGATAAACAGTCGCCTGGGCCTATTCACTGCGGCTGACTTGCGTCAGCACCCCTTCTCCCGAAGTTACGGGGTCATTTTGCCGAGTTCCTTAACGAGAGTTCGCTCGCTCACCTTAGGATGCTCTCCTCGACTACCTGTGTCGGTTTGCGGTACGGGTGTTGATAACCTGAAGCTTAGCGGGTTTTCTTGGAAGTCTGCTTACCTGCACTATCAGCGCCCCCGAGGGTTTGCTGTACTATCAGATTTCAGCTAGACCGGCGGATTTGCCTACCAGTCCAATACCTACGTCCTTCAACGAACTATTCCGTCAGTTCGCGGCAGTGTCACTACTCCGTCACCACATCGCAGTTATCAACAGTACGGGAATATTAACCCGTTGTCCATCGGCGTTCTCCTTTCGGATGAGCCTTAGGCCCCGACTAACCCTGATCCGATTAGCGTTGATCAGGAAACCTGGGTCTTTCGGTGGGCGGGTTTCTCACCCGCCTTATCGTTACTTATGCCTACATTTGCTTTTCTATAAAGTCCACCACAAGTCACCTTGCAGATTCACCCCCTATAGAATGCTCCCCTACCAGTGCAATAAATTGCAATCCATAGCTTCGGTAGTAATCTTGATGCCCGTTTATTATCCACGCCCGGTCGCTCGACTAGTGAGCTGTTACGCACTCTTTAAATGAATGGCTGCTTCCAAGCCAACATCCTAGCTGTCTGGGCAACCGGACCTCGTTAGTTCAACTTAGACTACATTTAGGGACCTTAGCTGATGGTCTGGGTTCTTTCCCTCTCGGCCTTGGACCTTAGCACCCAAAGCCTCACTGCCGGCCATATCTAACAGCATTCGGAGTTCGTCTGGATTTGGTAGGATTTGACTCCCCCGCACCCAATCGGTAGCTCTACCTCTGCTAGACTCAATGCCGACGCTGTTCCTAAAAACATTTCGGGGAGTACGAGCTATTTCCCAGTTTGATTGGCCTTTCACCCCTACCCTCAGGTCATCCGGAAACTTTTCAACGTTTATCGGTTCGGTCCTCCAGTACGTGTTACCGCACCTTCAACCTGCCCAAGGGTAGATCACAAGGTTTCGCGTCTACCTCATCCGACTATGCGCCCTATTCAGACTCGCTTTCGCTTCGGCTCCTTGACTTAATCAATTAACCTTGCCGGACAAGAGTAACTCGTAGGCTCATTATGCAAAAGGCACGCCGTCACGGAATCGCTCCGCTCCGACCGCTTGTAAGCACACGGTTTCAGGTTCTTTTCACTCCTCTGTTCGAGGTTCTTTTCACCTTTCCCTCACGGTACTGGTTCACTATCGGTCTCTCAGGAGTATTTAGCCTTACCAGATGGTGCTGGCAGATTCCCACAGGATTTCTCCGGTCCCGCGGTACTCAGGATACCACTATGCCTGTATTCTTTACCTGTACGGGGCTATCACCCATATCGCGCAGTTTCCCACCTGCTTCCAGTTCATAGCACAGTACAATGTCGTGGTCCTACAACCCCCATATTGCCGTAACAATATGGGTTTGGGCTCTTTCCCGTTCGCTCGCCACTACTTGGGAAATCATTATTATTTTCTCCTCCTACGCTTACTTAGATGTTTCAGTTCGGCGCGTTCGCGTATTATACAATATACCTTCAGTATATTAGGTTGCCCCATTCGGAAATCTACGGATCGAATCGCATTTGCCAATCCCCGTAGCTTATCGCAGCTTATCACGTCCTTCATCGCCTCTGAGAGCCTAGGCATCCCCCGTGTGCCCTTATTTACTTTCTTCACGCTATCACCCCTTTTGCTAAGTGATAGGTTGCTTTCGCTTATTCTACAAGTAGAAAAAGCTTCTGTTGTCTTCTCTTGTGTCTCTTTTCTTCCAATATGTCAAAGAACTCTTTGTCTTCTTTAGATAATAGATGGTAGATATTAGATGGTAGACCCTAGTGCGCCATATAGGCTCTAATGTCTGTTGTCTGATGTCTCACATCTGTCATCTTCGATGACTTGTGGAGAATAACGGATTCGAACCGTTGACCCCCTGCGTGCAAGGCAGGTGCTCTAGCCAGCTGAGCTAATTCCCCATCGTGTCATTATGGTAGTCCCGAGCAGATTTGAACTGCTGACCCCTACATTATCAGTGTAGTGCTCTAACCAACTGAGCTACGGGACTAGCTTAAATTCCTCATCTTCTCAAGATACCATGCCAACTTACGCTGGGCAGGTACTTTCTTCTAATGTGTTTCTTATTTTAACGATCAAATGTTGCGCAGACGAGCCGGAATCAGGCTCTAGAAAGGAGGTGATCCAGCCGCACCTTCCGATACGGCTACCTTGTTACGACTTCACCCCAATTACCGGTTTTACCCTAACACGCTCCTTGCGGTTACATGCTTTAGGTACCCCCAGCTTTCATGGCTTGACGGGCGGTGTGTACAAGGCCCGGGAACGTATTCACCGCGGCGTTCTGATCCGCGATTACTAGCGATTCCGGCTTCATGCAGGCGAGTTGCAGCCTGCAATCCGAACTGAGAACAGCTTTAAGAGATTAGCTAAACCTCGCGGTCTCGCAACTCATTGTACTGTCCATTGTAGCACGTGTGTAGCCCAGGTCATAAGGGGCATGATGATTTGACGTCATCCCCACCTTCCTCCGGTTTGTCACCGGCAGTCTCGCTAGAGTGCCCAACTGAATGATGGCAACTAACAATAAGGGTTGCGCTCGTTGCGGGACTTAACCCAACATCTCACGACACGAGCTGACGACAACCATGCACCACCTGTCACTTTGTCCCCGAAGGGAAAGCTCTATCTCTAGAGTGGTCAAAGGATGTCAAGACCTGGTAAGGTTCTTCGCGTTGCTTCGAATTAAACCACATGCTCCACCGCTTGTGCGGGCCCCCGTCAATTCCTTTGAGTTTCAGCCTTGCGGCCGTACTCCCCAGGCGGAGTGCTTAATGCGTTTACTGCAGCACTGAAGGGCGGAAACCCTCCAACACTTAGCACTCATCGTTTACGGCGTGGACTACCAGGGTATCTAATCCTGTTTGCTCCCCACGCTTTCGAGCCTCAGCGTCAGTTACAGACCAGAGAGTCGCCTTCGCCACTGGTGTTCCTCCATATATCTACGCATTTCACCGCTACACATGGAATTCCACTCTCCTCTTCTGCACTCAAGTTCCCCAGTTTCCAATGACCTTCCCCGGTTGAGCCGGGGGCTTTCACATCAGACTTAAGGAACCGCCTGCGCTCGCTTTACGCCCAATAAATCCGGACAACGCTTGCCACCTACGTATTACCGCGGCTGCTGGCACGTAGTTAGCCGATCCTTATTCTTCGAGTACATTCAGCTATCTACACGTAGATAGGTTTATTCCTCGACAAAAGCAGTTTACAACCCATAGGGCAGTCATCCTGCACGCGGCGTTGCTCGGTCAGACTTTCGTCCATTGCCGAAGATTCCCTACTGCTGCCTCCCGTAGGAGTCTGGGCCGTGTCTCAGTCCCAGTGTGGCCGATCACCCTCTCAGGTCGGCTATGCATCATGGCCTTGGTGAGCCGTTACCCCACCAACTAGCTAATGCAGCGCGGGCCCATCCATATCCTATAAATATTTAACTACTTGATGATGCCATCTCGTAGTCTTATGCGGTGTTAATCCGAATTTCTTCGGGCTATCCCCCTGATATGGGTAGGTTGCTCACGCGTTACGCACCCGTGCGCCACTCTCACCAAATGTTAGCAAGCTAACACTTGGATCCCGTTCGACTTGCATGTATTAGGCACGCCGCCAGCGTTCGTCCTGAGCCAGGATCAAACTCTCCATTGTAAAATGAAGTGTAAGATCAAGACTATTTATAATAAATAGAATTGTCTTTATTTAAATATCTGTTTCCCTGGTTCCGATCTGGTTGAATTGATTTATTAAAATCTTCTTGTTCAACTTTCGACTTGCGTCTACTCGCTGCGCTACATGATCATTATTTCTTAAAGAACTTTTCGCTTCCGCATCTCGCTTCCGCTTTTCTTATGTTGTGCGCCTTGTTTCCGTGGCGCTCAAGCTTTCAGTTTTTCAAGCTTCGAGCCTTGCGCTCTCAGCCGTTCCCCGTAGTTGGGACTGCAAAGGTAGAAGGTTTTTTTGAATCTCCAAAATTTATTTTAAAATATTTTTTGAAGCTCTTTTTTGAGGTCGAAATCTCTTGCTTATTAGCAGCGGATATCTCGCTCTTTCCTTCCCGATGTCATGGCCGTTTCGGCCGTCCCTCCCTTGCGGAGTGGTGCAAAGATAGTGACAAATAACCCATACTTCCAAGACCTGCAAACGAATATTTTTAGGCCGATGTCGTAACTCGCTAGCAATGTGAACAATAATTTATCAGAGAAATATTGGGATAGACTTGTTTTGGGCTGTTTTGGGGGCTGGAAGGGGAAAATGACGGGCTTAGGGCAGAAAGAAATGAGGCTTTCTTCGAGAGAAGATGGGGTACGCGTCAGGGCAAACCTAATGCAGACCTCATGCACTCCCCTTTCATAGCCCTCCCCAAGCGGGTTTGATTGGGTTATGTATTGGGTTTACATTGGGTTTGAAAGGGCTTTAAGCTATCGAATAGTAGTTAGTAGTTAGTATTTAGTACTTAGTACTAAGACCTATGGCGTAATATCCGCGACAATACATGATCCTGCTCATCTTTAAATCCTTCCTTTCCTGGTTCAAGACCAAATTACTTTTAAAACAAATGTGCAATACAAGAAACAACAACAACAACAACAGCAACCCTTTTTAGGAAGAAAAATCAGCATATTGCCATACATGTTTATTGCGTAAGTATAAAAAAAAGAGGCTGTCAGAAGGGTCTATAAAAAAAGGAAGCTACCCGATTGGGCAGCTTCCTCATTTTTTGGAGAAACCTAAATTACCTCCAACCATCTATTTTAATTTACCTATTTATTTCCATCCACCACCTAAGGCTTTATAGAGCACTACTTGATTAAGCATTTTCTCTTTTAGGATGTCGACTTCTGCAACCTGAGCGACAACCAGTCCTTTTTGTGCGGTGATGATGTCCAGGTAGGTTACCCGGCCTGCTATGAAAAGTTCTTCGGCGGCTTGGATCGATGATTCCAATGCCAGTACCTGTTCTTGAACGAAATCTTCACGATTCTGAATTGCGCCATGGGTTTTCAACGCTAGCGACACTTCGTTTACCGCATTCAATACCACTTTCTCGTATTCCAGGAAGCTGATTCCGTAGGATGCTTTCATGGTTTCGTATTGGGATTTCAATTCGCGCTGTCTGAATATTGGCAGGGTCACGCCTCCAAACAAGCCGTAAGTCACCGATTTATCGATACTAAACAATTTGTCTAAGCTAAAGCTTTGCAAACCTAAATAAGGACTAATAGCGACCGACGGCAAGAATGACAAGCGCGTACTTTCCAATTCATGGAAGTCAGCTTTCAAATCCAATCCTGCTTTTCGGATATCGATCCTGTTATTGAATAGGTCTTCCAAATTTCCAACGGAAAGATCAGCAAAGAGCAAATTCTCACGCAATTGATTATTCGAGCGGACGATAGGCTGATATACTCTACCAATTAGGGAATTGATCTGATGCTCATACGCCAGGATCTCCTGCATGGCGTTCTCACGCCCTGCTTTTGACTCCGCTAGAATGGATTTAAACTGCTGCACGGCTAATTCATCTGCACGTCCCGCTTCCTTTTGCGCTTGCACAATCTCCAAAGCACGTTCGTGAAGATTGATATTCTCTTCGTAAACCTTAATCTTTTGGTCTAAGCTCATCAGTTCAAAATAGGCCGAAGCAATACTGCTAATTAGTTCAGTCTCCATCAAACGTTTCAGCTCACTTTCCGACATGAGTTGCATAAAAGCTGCCTCTCTCCTATTTCTCAGCTTTCCCCAAAGGTCAATTTCCCAAGAAGAGCGCACTCCTACGAAGTAATCGGGGATAAAAGGTTCAGGAAGCTTCTCATCGTCCGTTAGGTTTTCGGAGAAATTGGAATCGTAGTTACCGATTCCCGACTCCGTATAATGCCCATATTTTCTTAGGCCCGCTTCGACCGCTGCATCAATTGACGGATAGAGCGATGACTTGCGGAATCTGAAATTCGCCTGTGCTTTTTCGATACGCAAGACCGCTTGTCGCAGATCCCTATTGTTCAATAATGCAGAATCTACCAATGCGATCAGGTTTGCATCCGTGAATACCTCACGCCAAGGCAGATTGGCAACATTCGACGAATCTGTTAAGAGCTGTTTTGCTTCAGTATTCATTTTTTGGTCGATTTCCGGACTGCTCGTTTGCTTTGGAACCGAGCATGAAGAAACGAATAACAAAATAAGAATCGCCACGGTCGCTTCTGTCAGACGCTTTGTTTTCTGCTTCTCAGCTTTCTTTTTTCTACGGGAGAAAAGAACGATTAAGCCAGGTATTACCAATACACCTATGACGGTTCCGATTACCATTCCTCCTACCGCAGCCGTACCGATTGTACGGTTACCGATGGCACCGGCACCAGACGCTAACATCAATGGGATTAGTCCGGCAGCAAATGCGAAGGAAGTCATCAAGATTGGGCGCAGACGAGCTACGGCACCTTCGATTGACGCTTCCAAAACATCCATCCCTTGCTTGCGCTTCAAGTTTGCATATTCTACAATCAGAATAGCATTCTTACCCAATAATCCGATTAGCATGACTAGGGAAACCTGGGCGTAGATATTGTTTTCCAATCCGAATAATTTTAAGAAAATGAAGGCACCGAAGATACCCGCAGGTAAACAGAGAATTACCGGCAATGGCAGCAAGAAACTCTCGTATTGCGCACATAGCAATAAATACACGAATACTAAACAGAGCAAGAAAATATAAGCCGCTTGATTACCGGAAATCTTTTGCTCACGCGTCATTCCCGACCATTCGATTACATAACCTTGAGGCAATTCAGCAGCAATACGCTCCACCGCTTCAATCGCTTGTCCGGAACTAAAGCCTGGTGCCGCTTGACCGGTGACCATCGCAGATGTAAACATATTATAGCGTGTAATCTGCTCAGGACCGTAGATACGCTTCATCGTCATGAATGAGGAATAAGGCACCATCTCGCCATCTGCGGTTTTCACGTAAAGGTTCAAGATATCCTCGGGGCGCTTTCGGGAGAATGCGTCCGACTGTACCATTACCTTATACATCTGTCCGTAGCGGATAAAGTTTGTTGCATACTGGCTACCTAATAAGGTCTGCAAAGTATTCATGGAATTTTCTACAGAAATACCCTTTTTAGCGGCTAAATCGTAGTCAATTTCCAGCATATACTGAGGGAAGTTCACGTCGAAGGTTGAGCTTACGCTTTCAATCACCTCGTCTTCCGTTAACTTCGTCATGAAATCTTTTACCACTTTATCGGTCGCAGCGAGGTCTTCATTACCCGTTCTATCCAGAACGCGAAGCTCGAAACCCGATGAGTTACCGAAACCAGGCACTGTAGGCGGCGGGAAGAACTCAACTTCTGCGTCGGCGATATGCGCCGTTTTCTCACGAAGCACGCGCATCACATCGTCCACCGTCTGATCTCTTTCTTTCCATTCCTTTAAGTTGATCATCCCCATACCATAAGACGCTCCGGACACTTCCGTTACGATACTATAGCCGGCAAGAATAGAAACCGTTTCTACGACATCCATTTCTCGGGCCAAAGCATCGACCTCGTTCAATACGGCTTCGGTTCTATCCACGGTCGCTCCCGGCGGCGTAGTAACCGCAACGTAAATCATACCCTGATCCTCCGTCGGAATAAATCCAGATGGAAGAATCGCTGCAGATCCCCAAGTCAATACGAACATGATTGCTAAAGATGCGAGGGTAATTACACGCCGTCCTGCGATTTTGCTTAAAGTACCTTTATAACCCCCGCTAATACGGTCGTAAACACGGTTAAAGCCTTTAAAGAATTTATCTAACCAATTATTGCTTGGTTTTTTATCGTGTGGTGATTTTAGAATAATTGCACAAAGAGCCGGCGTTAAGGTTAAGGCATTGATACCCGAAATAACAATTGCGGCTGCTAAGGTTAGCGAGAACTGACGATAGAAGATCCCGACCGGTCCATCGAGAAAGGCCACTGGCACGAATACCGCTGACATTACAAGCGTAATCGCAATTACTGCCGATCCCACTTCGTTCATAGCTGCTAGGGTAGCGTCCATTGGCGAGAGATGTTCTTCTTCCATCTTCGCATAGACGGCCTCGACGACGACAATACCGTTGTCGACGACAATACCAATTGCTAATACGAGCGCAAAGAGCGTTAGTAGATTGATGGAGAATCCCATCATCTGCATAAAGAAGAGCGATCCGATCAAACAGACAGGCACTGCTAAAATTGGGATGACGGTTGCTCTGAAATCTTGAAGGAAGATAAATACCACTAAAAACACGAGGATAAATGCTTCAACAAGCGTAATCAATACACTGGAAATAGACGCATTCAAGAAACGAGATACGTCGTATCCCATGGTATAAGTCATTCCCGGCGGGAATGTGGCGCCCTTCAGTTCTTCCATTCTATCTTTTACGCGTTGGATTACTTCCTGCGCATTAGATCCCGGAAGCTGCTTTAACATGATCGAAGCCGATGGGCGGCCGTCCGTTTCGGATACCATTTCATAGTCCAGGGATCCAAATTCGACATCTGCGATATCCTTCACCCGAATGATTGAACCATCCACATTCGCACGGATGGGGATATTTTCATACTCCGAAACCTCTGTAAATTTACCGGGATAGCGAAGTACATACTGCTGCATATTGACTGTTTTATCCGAACTGATACCTGTTTGTCCAGGTGCCGCTTCGATATTTTGTCTACGCAGGGCGGTTACTAATTCATCGGTCGATATGGAATATGCAGACATACGGTCGGGACGCACCCAAATACGCATGGCATAATCCTTCATTCCCATAATCTGCGCGAAACCAACACCTTCGATACGCTTTAACTCTTTCAGGATATTGATATCTGTAAAGTTGTAGATAAAGCGTTCATCAGCGGTCTCGTCATCCGTATAGAGATTTAAGTACATCAACATACTATTCACCTCTTTTTCGGTGGTTACCCCGGCTTTGATTACCTCTTCGGGCAATTCATCGAGCACCGTTGTCACCCTGTTCTGCACGTTTACCGCAGCGATGTCGGGGTCCGTACCTACTTTAAAGAATACTTGAATTAAGGTCGTACCATTATTGGTAGATACGGTATTCATATAGGTCATACCCGCCACCCCATTGATGGCCTTTTCCAGCGGAATAGCCACCGCGTTGGTACTCACTTCGGCGTTTGCACCGGTATAATTGGCGGTTACTACGACCGAGGGCGGAACGATATCCGGGAACTGGGTAATTGGCAAGGTAAAGAGCGCCAATAGTCCCAATAAGGTAATAAAAATGGATATGACCAATGATAAAACTGGTCGTTTAATAAATTTTTCGAACATGAAATTACCTTTCTCCTTTAGTTATTTACCATTTTTGGTTTCACGATCATTCCATCACGCAGTGAGTTTACCCCTTCAAATACAATCTTCGAATCTTTTGGCAAGCCATTTTCCACTACATAATAATGTCCGACACGTTGTCCATTTTGGAAAGGCGTCATTTTTACGGTATCACCTTTTAAGGTATAGACATAGGCTTTATCCTGAATCTCTACAACCGACTTTTGATGAACCATGGTCAAGTTGCCTGTCTGCGTAGGCACGCCAATTCTACCCGTTGCACCATGCTTCAAAATTCCGTTCGGGTTTGGGAATTTGGCACGAAGTGAAATCGATCCTGTACTTGCTTCAAATTCCGACTCTACAATTTCGGCTTGTCCGCGGTGTGGATATAACTGTCCATTTGCCAAGATTAATTGAACTTCTTTGCTGAATTTCTTTCCTTGTGCTTCAGGATCTGTAACGATTGCTAAGTACTCAGGCTCCGAGATATCAAAATAGACATTGACATTATTCAAATCGGAGATTGATGTAATAAGAGCGCCTTCATTCAGCAAGGAGCCTTCTTTTAGAAGAATGCGGTCAATCCTTCCGTCAAACGGTGCGCGTATTTGGGTATTCGCTAATCTTGTGCGGTTTTGATTCAACACAGCTTCTGCCTCTCTGGCTTTCGCATGTGCCGCACGTAACTGCACGCGTAGCAACTCGTATTCAGTTCCGCTGACAATATTTTTGTCTACTAATTTTTTCGTGCGTTCCATTTCCAGCTCGACCTTCTTCACTTCGGCTTCAGCACTATTTACGGCAGCCTGTGCCTGTGCGAAGTCGGCTTTATATTCTTCATTATTCAACGAGAACAGCACTTGTCCTTTACGAACATGTGCACCTTCGTCGACATATATCTTATTTAAGAATCCCGTTAAGCGCGAACGCAGTTCGACATTTCTTTGAGACTGTATGTCGGCGATATACTCTTTGTAAATAACGGTATCCATTTGGATTAGATTCGTAACGGGAACTACCTTAGGTTGCGCGGTAGATACTTTTTCATTACTGTTTGCCGTACAAGACGCGGCGAGCAATGCCCAGCCTAAAACAGGCAGTAGCATACGATTATTTTTCATAGCAATATAAAATGTGGTATATATAAATAAAATAGAATACAAGAGGGCTAAGGGTGTCCACCTTTCGGCGCACCTGTAGCAATCCCTAAAAGCGAGTTAAAGGGCAGAAATTAGAATGGGCGGTATCTATACAAAAAGCTGTAATAGCCAGGGAGGCATTGCGTTTTTGAGAGATAAAATGGGTGATCTAGCTCTTTGATTCGATTGATTAATCGCGATAACAGCCAAGTAAAGACCATTACCATCGGCAGGAAGCCTACAAATAATGAAAATATGCGATAATCGTCAAAGATAATTCCCGGTAGAGACTCCGGCAATTCGGAATGGTTGATATTTAAGACTTCTTCGAGTACGACTTCCACCAAGGTTTCGTTCGACTGTTTCGAGGCCAGACCGAAGTAGTCAGTTTGCTTAACCTCGTAACATAGGATGTTGAGGTAGCCAAACAATGCCAGGAAATGTAGAAATCTGAACATACGCTGCAAAGATACACAACAGCGTTAGGGCATGACTATGCCTATTGTAAAAAAAATGTGATAGAATGGCGTTTAACCCTTCTTTTCTGTCATTTCTGTGTCGTTATCTACTGGTTCGTCATCGAATAGAATTCGAACAGAGGGTGTATAGGTGTCCTCGTGTTGTCCGTTTTTAGAGGCCCAAAAGAAAGCGCCCAAGAAGAACAACGCGATAAAAACACTACATCCGATCAGCATAAATATGATGTTCATAAGGACAAATTTAAATTAATTTTCTACGTTTTGCGTATGCACGCGTCATCAAACTTGTAAAGGATATAATCGTTACGGTACTTATCGGCATCAATATCGCGGCAAACAAAGGCGACATTGTTCCTTGTACGGCAAAACTCAAACCGATCGTATTATATGCCAGCGAGATCATAAAACTCATCTTGATTACCTTCACGGCGTCTTTACTAAACTTAAAGAACTTGGGAAGCTTGCTGAAGGATGCGCCATCCAAAATAGCATCGCAACCCGGCGAGAAATTATTAATGTCATCTGACACGGCTATTCCCAGGTCGGCCTTACGTAAGGCGCCGGCATCGTTCAATCCATCGCCCAACATACAGACTTTATGGTTATCTTTTTGCCAATGGTCAATCTTGTTTAGCTTATCCGACGGTGTCTGATTGAACAACAAGCTTGCTTGTGTTGGGAAAATCAGTTTAAGGGCATCTGCGCGACGCTCATTATCCCCTGATATCAAATGCAGTTGATAATGATCTCCTTTGAGGTTATTGATTACATCGGTCAGCCCTTCGCGCCAGGACTGCTCTAAGGTAAATAAGCCTTTTACTTGACCATTAACACTAATATAAACTACGGAACCCTCAAAATCTTTTTTCTCTGTTCCGACAAAACTTGCCGAACCGACTTTCATTTCCCAATCCTGATATACAGCCTCTTGTCCCTTCCCTACCGTTTCGATGTAATTTGAAATTGGTAATACAGGCACTTCGCCCAACCATTTAATAATCTCTCGACTCAAAGGGTGGTTGGAGTTTCGACAGATAGAAAACAAAAGGCTTCTTTCCTGTGCTGTCAGCTCGCCTTCAAAATACATGCTAGACACGTTAGGCGAAGATATTGTTCCTGTCTTATCAAAAACAACGGTATCAATAGCCGCCATCTGTTCAATCGCTGCTGTATTTTTGATGTATAATTTATTCTTATCGAATATACTGAGCGCTGCGGAGAGCGTGAAAGGCGAACTTAATGCTAATGCACATGGACAAGCAATAATCAATACGGCGGTGAATGCTGCCCAGGCCTTCTCTGCATTTCCAGTAACGCCCCAATATATGGCTGCGGAAAAAGCAATCAATAGCAATCCGATGGTAAAGTATTTACTGATGTACCCAATGAAGGTTTCAAATTTCTTTTCTACCTGTTTAAAACTTTCGTTGTTCCATAGTTTAGTCAGGTAGCTTTGGGAAACAGCCTTTACGACCTCTAGTTCAATTGCTTCACCGATCTGTCTACCCCCAGCATACACGACTTCACCGAGTACTTTTTCCACGGGCTTACTTTCGCCAGTTACAAAGCTGAAGTCTACGGCTGCATTCCCTTTTAACAGGATGGCGTCGGCAGGGATAATCTCGTTATTGCGCACCATAATGCGATCGCCGACTTTCAAATCTGCAATCTGCGTTGGTTTATTGATCTCATTTTCAATGACCGTTACAGCGACCGGAAAATAAGATCGATAATCACGCTCGAAGGATATGTGGTAGTAGGTACGTTGTTGCACCCATTTACCGATCAGGATAAAGAATACCAAACTACAGAGAGTATCCATAAAGCCTGCTCCTGTTTGGGAAATAATTTCAAACGCGGAGCGGAAAAACAAGACGAAAATACCTAAAGCTAAAGGCACGTCTAAGTTGAGGCGCTTTTGTTTCAGACTGTACCAGGCCGACTTAAAATAGTCTGAAGCACTGAATAGTAGGACCGGCAGTCCGAAAGCAAGGTTCATATAGCCAAAGAAGTTGGTATATTGCCGCTCGAACTCTGCCATTCCGAAATACTCGGGAAAGGAGATCATCATGGAGTTACCAAAGCAGAATCCTGCAACAGTAATCTTGGCGATCAGTTTATTTTGATTTACCTTTTTACTTTCCTTGATAACATCCTGCAATGTAATTTTCGGGTCGTAGCCTATTTGATGTAAAAGTTCGACTAATTCGCGGAGTGATATTTCGTTTTTAAAGAAGGTTATGCTGGCTTGCTTCTTCATGAAGTCGACCTGAGAAGTTTTCACTCCAGGGTTTAACTTATAAAGATTTTCTAGCAACCAGATACAAGAAGAACAGTGTATAGCAGGCACATAGAATGTGATGATAGCCATACTGTCATCTTGGTAATCGACCAACTTGGCAATAATATTGGGTTCATCCAGGTAGGATAAGTCTTCTTTTTGCGCTTTCTGCGATTTTCCCGGATGGGTGTTATATCTGTAGTAGCTCGCTAAGTTATTTTCATTAAGAATTTGGTAGACTGTTTGACAGCCCAAGCAGCAAAAACTATGTTTATCTAAAATATATGAAGTATCTTCAATTGTATCACCACAGTGGTAACAATTGGTATCCAGCTTTAATTCATTCCTTACATCCATGGCATTACGACTATATTGCTTGGCTGAAGAGGTTTTCTCTTTCCTGAGTTTCGTGTAATCTGACGTCAAATGCCATGCAGACATTGCGCAGGAAGGATTTCCCCACTTGTGTTATCTCGACCTTATTGTTCGTTACGGTGACTAAGCCATCGGCTATCATGGGTTGCAAACGCTTCAGTATATCCTCGTTTTCTTTCACGTTATCTTTCAATATAACTTTTCCGCGGCACATCATGTCGAGAATATATTGACGAATATGTGTATCAAGGTCTGTCAACAGGTGTCCTTTCACTACCGGAAGTTTTCCTTCTCCTATTAACGCATGGTACTCTTCTACTGTTTTAACATTTTGTGCAAAGCCCGTCCAAGCATCACTGATGGACGAGACGCCCAATCCAAGCAATAGCGGTGTATAACGATCGGCATAGCCCATAAAGTTACGATGTAAGCCACCACTTTTCAGCGCTAAATATAACGCATCTTCTACTTTGGAGAAGTGGTCCATTCCGACATCTTTGAATCCTGCGGCCTGGATCATTTCTTTTCCTAATTTATATAAGTTCAATTTTTCTTCGCCAACCGGAAGGTCATGCTCTGTAAATCGGCGTTGTCCAGGTTTAATCCATGGCACATGCGCATAGCTATAGAAAGAAATACGGTCTGGATTTAAGCGCAAAGAATGTTCAATTGTCATCTTTACCGACTCGGCTGTCTGCAATGGCAGTCCGTATATTAAATCAAAATTGATGGAGTCGTATCCGATTTCACGTGCATCTTTCATCACCCGATCGACGTCCTCTACCGTTTGGTGGCGGTTGATGATGAACTGTACCTTCTCATCGAAGTCCTGGATTCCTAAACTTAATCTTTTGAACCCTAAATCATAAAGGGTTTTCAAATGATCGTATGTAGTATTTGCTGGATGTGCTTCGAAGGAGAATGATGCTTCTGCAGCTTTTCTATTTCCTGACAGCAATCCGTTGATCAGTCTTCTTAAGTTTTCTGCCTTAAAGAATGTTGGTGTACCGCCTCCTAAGTGAATCTCGCTAATTAACAATGATTCATCTCCCAGGATTCGTTTGTACATATTCCACTCTTTTAGCAGCGACTCAATGTATGGTGTTTCTACATTATGGTTCTTGGTGATTCGGGTATTGCAGCCGCAATACGTGCATAGGCTTTCACAGTATGGAAGATGGATGTAAATGCTTATCCCATTGTGCTTCGAGCTCTTAAAATTTTGTGCCACTCGAAAGCGCCAATCTTCTTCGTTGAAAGCATTATTTTCCCAAAAAGGGACAGTTGGGTAGCTCGTATAACGAGGTGCAGCAACATTATATTTGCTGATTAATTGATTTAAATCTGGATTTTCCATCTTAACTTTGTTTAGTCCTGTTAGCACAGTCCATTCGACATTGGCACGCTTCTCCGGCACATCCCCCCACCATCCATTGGGTTAGATTTTGAATTGTTTGTTTGGCTATACTTTCCATTGAAGAGTCGAACGGAACATTTGCCACGTGCATTTTTAATTCACCAGCATAATCAAGGTCTATATGATCGGTTGTTCTAGAACGAGTAATCACGCTTTTAACCCCCATTTTGTACAATTCAAATAACATTACACGATCGAGAATATCGCGATCCGAAATCAATACGGCCTCTTTGCCCATTGCAAAGTGGATCGTACTGAAATTTAGCTCGTTCGATATCAAAGTCAGATCATGGACTTTGGCATTTGCCTTAGCCAAGATTTCCTTCTCTTGATCTAATATATTGTATGCAATCACTCTCATTCCTAAATTTGTAGCTAATTAGCCCAAAGGTAGGCTTAAATGGAGGATGAACTAGTGAATGGCATCATGTAAAGAAGTGATATATATCACTCCATTAGCATGGTGTTAATTCGATATTGAGTGGTATCTATTACCTTCAATATCATTTGAATCAACTCCTAGTTGGATGGATTTATTGATAATTTAACCAGCTAGTTATCAATCCAATAACCATGATATATATTTTATTATTTTAAGAATAGCATTGTTGGAAGAAGGAAAAAAAATTAGATGTGGTTTAATTGGGATCAGCGGATAAAATTGATGATTGTAACAGGCATATTTAGCATTTACTAATCATCAAGATTACAGGCCTAATACTTGTTTATTCGTTAGAATTTCAGCAAAAGAAAAGAGCCCTTATCCGGGCTCTTCCTATTTATTCATTTTTTGGCATGCGCATGAAAGCAACATTACGAATTACCTTTAAGCTGCCAAGGTTTTATTGTTTAATGTTCTTCAGCTTTGCGATCGAGAATATTTTGATTGCATTGCCTTCTTTTGTTAAAAGACGTTCATCTTTAAAATCGGCAAGCATTCTAGAAATAGTTTCGTTTGCTGTTCCAGCTAATGCCGCCAGATCATCACGCGATATTTTAATGGTTACCTCGTCCATATCCGCTTCGGACTTCTCTGCTACATTAACTAGAGCATTTGCGACCCGCTTCCTTACGGAGTCGTATGCGAATCCTAGCATCTGTTCTTCTTTGTCACGAATATTTTGAGATAACAATTTGATCAGCTTGGTCGCTATTGCCGGTTTCTTGTACATCAATTCGAAGAAAGCATCCTTGTGAATCAAGGCGATTTCGGCATCTTCTAGGGTCGCTGTATTATCGCCATATTTGATATTCAGCAACACAGATTCTAATCCGAAGAATTGATCCTCGATATAAATATTGGTAGACAATTCGCGCCCATCTTTATAGTTCAAGAAACTACGTACTTTTCCTTTTTTGATGTAATAGACATATACTGGCGTATCTCCAGCTTCATAAATTGTTTGTTTTTTCTTGATTGATTTTACGCGTCCATTACTTGCCAGGTCCTGCAATAGATATGCTTGTTCTGATTCGTCCAGGCGTAGGCTATCGATATTGGGACTTGCTTTTGCCTGTAATTGCTGGCGTTTTTTAAAACGGCTTTCTATGGCATTCAATAGTTCCAAGTCGTCAAAAGGCTTGGTCAGATAATCGTCTGCCCCCATCTCCATGGCTTTACGGACGTCGGCTTTCTCTGTTTTCGCTGTTAAGAAAATGAAAGGAATGTGTTGAGTTTCCTCGTGCTTTCCTAACATGTACAACACGCCATAACCATCCAGTTCAGGCATCATTATATCACAAAGAATTAAGTCTGGGTGATGTTTCATTGCCATCTCCACCCCTGTCTTTCCTTCTTCCGCAACAATGACGGTATATTCACCTGTTAATTCTAAAATCTCTGCTGTGCTCTCTCGGATATCACTATTATCTTCGATGATTAAGATTTTTCTTTTTTCCATTATAGTTGGGTAAAACTCATTTTAAAAATAGCACCTTGGTTTACTTCGGACCAATAATCCATCTGTCCTCCCATCAATCCTACATAACGTTTTACGATATTTAGCCCCAAGCCGGTACCTGGTATATTTCCTGTATTATTTGCTCTAAAGAATGGTTCCGTTAGATTTGCTTGTTCGTCTTTCGGAATTCCAATACCATTATCTTTAACGGTCACTAGTAGATTATCCTTATCGATTTCCGTACTGAATTCAATAAAGGTATCTTCGCCGGAGTATTTGATGGCATTAGAGACCAGATTGATGATACTGTTTTTCAATAGATTCGGATCCACATAGAAGTTCGAAACTTCGCCCGTATGCTGATAAACAATATGCTGGTTCTTTTTACAAATCAGCTGCATCTCTTCCGCTATTTCCTCACCTAGCTGCACAATATTAGTATCCGCTTTATTCACGACTACGACGCCAGCCTCCAGTTTTTCCAGAGAAAGGAAGTCATTCAGTATGGTATTCAACAATTGAACCGAACCTTTGATACGCGCCGTATGCTTTTCAATAGGTCCATATTCTGACTTCTCTACATAGCGGTCGATCAAGGACGCAGATAGTTGTACGGAGCTTAAAGGCGTTCTGAATTCATGTGAAGCCATCGACACGAAGCGCGACTTCAACTGGTTCAATTCTTTTTCCTTTTCCAACGAAACGCTGACATCTGCTTTGGCTTTTTCAAGTTCAGAAACCAGTTTTATCAAGTCTTTCGTTCTCTCTCTAATTTTCGTTTCGAGTTCTAGGGCATGTTTCTTCAGTTCGTCCTCGGCTTGCTTTTCTTTCGTAAGATCATGAACAAAGCCGGTAAAGATTTTTCCATCTTTGTAGAACACCTCACTTACCGACAGACGGAAGGGGAAAGTGGAGCCATCTTTCTTGAGGCCGCGTACTTCACGGCCAATCCCGATGATTTTTTTATGTCCGGTCTGCTCATAGGTTGAGATATACCGATCATGATTAGAGCGATCAGGCTCTGGCATTAGCATGGAAATATTATTTCCAATAACTTCTTCGGCCTTGTAGCCGAATAGCACTAATGCGGAGGGGTTTATACTCTCCACAATGCCATGCGGATCGATAGTTATAATGCCATCAATCGCATTTTCAATGATTGCTTTGAGTAGTTTTGATGAATCCAATGGTACTGTACTATTTTACTAATTTTTTATATTTCACTCTTTTCGGAGCGACATCGCCTAAGCGTTTTTTACGATTTTCTTCATATTCCGTATAGTTACCTTCGAAGAAATATACTTGTGAATCGCCTTCGAATGCCAGAATATGTGTACAAATTCGATTTAAGAACCAGCGATCGTGGGATATAACCACAGCACATCCACCGAAGTTGTCCAATCCTTCCTCCAATGCACGAAGGGTATTTACGTCAATATCGTTGGTAGGCTCATCCAGTAATAATACGTTTGAACCTTTCTTCAATGTAATTGCCAAATGTACACGATTTCTCTCACCTCCGGATAATACGGATATTTTCTTCTGCTGATCTCCACCGTTGAAGTTGAATTTTGACACATAGGCTCTTGAGTTGACCTGCTTATTTCCTAACAAGATGTTTTCATTGCCACCTGTAATATTCTCCCATACTGTTTTGTTCGGATCAAGGTCATCATGCATTTGGTCGACATAACCTAACACAACGGTCTCACCTACTTTAAACGTTCCTGAATCAGGTTGCTCCTGGCCGGTAATTAGTCGGAAAAGTGTTGTTTTACCGACCCCGTTAGGACCGATAATACCGACGATTCCTGCTGGAGGCAAAGAGAAACTCAGGTTTTCGAATAAAATGCGATCGCCGTACGATTTAGAGACATTGTCAGCCTCAATAACCACATTCCCTAATCTAGGTCCCGGTGGGATGAATAACTCAAGTTTTTCTTCGCGTTCTTTCGTTTCCTCAGAAGCTAATTTTTCGTAATTATGTAAACGTGCTTTTGACTTCGCATGGCGAGCTTTAGGGGCCATCTTCACCCATTCTAACTCACGTTCTAAGGTTTTTTGACGTTTAGTTTCTTGCTTTTCTTCTTGTGCTAAGCGTTTCGCTTTTTGATCCAACCAAGAAGAGTAATTTCCTTTCCAAGGAATACCTTCACCACGATCAAGCTCTAAGATCCAACCGGCAACATTATCAAGGAAATAACGGTCGTGGGTTACAGCGATTACTGTTCCTTTGTATTGTTGCAAGTGCTGCTCTAACCAATCAATAGACTCAGCATCCAAGTGGTTGGTAGGCTCATCTAGCAATAAAACATCTGGTTCTTGCAATAATAATCGACACAATGCCACCCTTCTTCGCTCACCACCTGACAAATTGGCAATCAGCGCATCAGGCTCCGGACAACGCAATGCGTCCATCGCTCTTTCTAGTTTTGCATCTAATTCCCAAGCGTTCGTTGCATCGATGATATCTTGCAATTCCCCTTGTCTGGCTAACAATTTATCCATCGCATCAGCATCCTCATAAACCTCCGGCAATCCGAATTTCTCGTTGATCTCTTCATATTCCTGAAGGATGGCTGTTGTTTCTGCTACGCCTTCTTCAACAACTTGCTTTACGGTTTTAGTAAGGTCTAGTTCGGGTTCTTGCGCAAGGTATCCAACAGAATATCCTGGTGAGAACACAACTTCACCTTGGTAGGATTTATCAATTCCTGCAATAATCTTCAATAGGGATGATTTCCCGGAACCATTTAAACCGATAACCCCGATTTTTGCTCCGTAGAAAAAAGATAGATAGATATTTTTTAGAACTTGTTTGGATGGTGGGTGTATTTTATTAACACCAGCCATCGAAAAAATAATTTTTTCGTCAGACATAAGAGAAATGTAACTTTTTACACAAAGATAATGGAAATACTGACAAATTGGTAGTTTTACGGGTATGGTCTAATTGTTGATAAATAATATCTATAACAAAAGGCGGTACCATGTATTTTTATTACATTTATAATGTTTGGTACATCCACTAATTGAGAAAGGTAATTTAAATGGAAGCAAAATTTTCACCCCGCGTAAAAGATGTCATTTCCTACAGTCGTGAGGAAGCATTACGCTTGCGCCACGATTATATCGGGACAGAGCACCTTTTACTCGGATTAATACGTGAGGGCGATGGGGTTGCGATCAAGATATTGAAGAATATCGGAATAGACATGGCGGCAGTTCGCCAGTCTGTGGAGGATGCTGTGAAAGGTTCTTCCGTTTCGCGTTCTCCAGTGAACAACAACATGCCACTGACGAAACAAGCCGAAAAGGTTTTAAAGATAACTTATTTAGAAGCTAAGATTTTTAAGAGTGATATTATTGGTACAGAGCATCTGTTATTAGCGATTCTGCGTGATGAGGAAAACATTGCCTCGCAGATATTGCAACAGTACAAAGTATCTTATAATACGTTTAAATCTGAGGTTGAGCAAAATGCTTCGGGTATTACAGACGAAGCGTCGAGCACACCGCCAAGTGGCGACGACGATTACGCGGAAGATGATTCGCAGTTCTCAGCACCGAAGAAGGTTTCTGATATCAAATCTAAAACCCCGGTATTGGATAACTTCGGGCGCGACTTAACAAAAGCTGCGGAAGAAGGTAAGTTAGATCCTATTGTAGGACGTGAGAAAGAGATTGAGCGTGTGTCGCAGATCTTATCGCGTAGAAAGAAGAATAACCCTATTCTAATCGGTGAACCAGGGGTTGGTAAATCTGCTATCGCGGAAGGATTAGCATTACGCATCATACAACGTAAGGTTTCACGTGTATTGTTCAACAAGCGTGTCGTTACGCTTGACTTGGCGTCATTAGTGGCAGGAACGAAATACCGTGGACAGTTCGAAGAGCGTATGAAAGCGGTTATGAACGAATTGGAGAAATCTCCGGATGTTATCTTATTTATTGATGAGATCCACACCATCGTTGGTGCAGGGGGTGCTTCAGGTTCATTGGATGCATCCAATATGTTCAAGCCAGCATTGGCACGTGGAGAAATCCAATGTATCGGTGCAACGACTTTAGATGAATACCGTCAGTATATTGAGAAAGACGGTGCTTTAGATCGTCGATTCCAAAAAGTAACGGTAGAACCGACTACGTATGATGATACGATCGAGATTTTAAACCGCATTAAGGATAAATATGAGGAACACCACAATGTAACTTATACACCGGAAGCGATCGAAGCTTGTGTGTCTTTGACCACACGTTATATCACAGACAGATTCTTACCAGATAAAGCTATTGATGCGTTAGATGAGTCGGGTTCTCGGGTTCACTTGAACAATATCCATGTGCCACAAAGCATCATCGATATTGAAGAGAAAATCGAAGAGGTAAAGGTTGAGAAGAACAAAGTTGTTCGCAGTCAGAAATACGAAGAGGCAGCGAAACTACGTGATACAGAGAAGAAGCTGATCGAAGAGCTGGAAAAAGAGAAGGCAGTTTGGGAAGCAGAAACGAAGACAACGCGTTATACTGTTACGGAAGATAATGTTGCTGAGGTTGTTTCGATGATGACGGGTATTCCTGTTCAACGTGTTAGCCAATCCGATAGCCAAAAGCTATTGAATATGGGCGAATCGATGAAAGGCCGTATCATCGGTCAGGACGATGCTGTTCAGAAGCTTGTAAAAGCTATTCAACGTACGCGTGCCGGCTTGAAAGATCCAAAGAAGCCGATAGGTTCATTTATCTTCTTAGGTCCTACAGGTGTTGGTAAAACGGAATTAGCGAAAGAGCTTGCTCGCTTTATGTTTGATTCTGAAGATGCATTGATTCAGATTGACATGAGTGAGTACATGGAGAAATTCGCGGTATCTAGATTAGTAGGTGCGCCTCCAGGATACGTAGGATATGAAGAAGGTGGACAGTTGACAGAGAAAGTTCGTCGTAAGCCTTATGCAGTGGTTTTATTAGATGAGATTGAAAAAGCTCACCCTGATGTGTTCAACTTATTGCTACAGGTATTGGACGAAGGACAGTTGACCGACAGTCTTGGCCGTAAGGTTGACTTCAGAAACACGATCATCATCATGACTTCGAATATCGGCGCACGCCAGTTGAAAGAATTCGGACAAGGTGTTGGATTTACGACTGCAGCGAAAGCAGATCAGGCCGACTCACATTCTCGTGGAGTAATTGAAACCGCGTTGAAGCGTGCGTTTGCTCCTGAGTTTTTAAACCGTGTGGATGATGTGATTGTATTCAACTCATTGAACAAAGAGCATATCTTTAAGATTATTGATATTGAACTTAAATCTTTATTCACAAGAATCGAGGGATTAGGACACAAGATCACCCTTACAGAGAAAGCGAAGAACTACATTGCTGAGAAAGGATATGACAGCAACTTTGGCGCTCGCCCGTTGAAGCGTGCGCTCCAAAAATACTTGGAAGATCCGATTGCGGAAGAGATTCTGAAAGGGGAGTTGAAATCTGGCGAAGCCATCTTAGTAGACTTTGATGAGGCGAAGAGCGAGATTAAAGTTGCCGCAGCAAAGAAGGATGAAAGTGATGACTCCAACTTAGCTTCTGATGTAAAAGACAACAAAAAGAAAGATTAATTTCACATAAAATTGAATACTTAAAAAGGCGGTTGCATAGCAACCGCTTTTTTTATGGCAACATTTTTGTTTAGTTCCGTTAAACTATTGAGTCTTTCAATTGTCTTTATCTACAAGAAACATATTTTTAACAACATAATCTTACCAAACATGAAAAAACTGTTATTAGCATTTGCAATTGGAACCGCTTCATTAGTAAGTTTCACTGGATGTACAAAAGAATATATCACTAACAACTATTTACCAGGGGTAAGTTATGTTATCGATGTGGCTCCAGCGGACTGGAATCGTAACGGAACGGAATATGCGACAAGTATTAGCATGCCAGAATTGGATGATCGTTACTTCCAAGATGGCCACGTGGATGTTTCTATCTCTTTAGATAGTGCACCAGAATATTATGAAAACATACCTGCAGAGGTTGGAGACTACTCTTACTCGGCACGTTATGGAAAAGGCGTTGTTCATATCTACGCGGTTTATAAAGGCGCTATGGCAAACATTAAAGCTCCTGAAGGTATGCTAGTTAAGATCGTTCTGAGCGATGCAGAAATTGGCGATTAATCAACAATTAAGAAATAAAATAAGGAGCTTTAAGCTCCTTTTTTTATTTCAACATCTCTTCTGCATGTTTGATCGCTGTCGCTTCGGGATTCGCTCCACTCAGCATTTGTGCTATTTCTAAGACACGGTCCTCTTTCTTTAAGAGCACAATATTCGACTTTGTCTTTTCACCGAGATCTTCTTTATACACTTTGAAATGCGCAGTTCCCTGCGAAGCAATCTGTGGAAGATGCGTGATGCTGATCACCTGCATATGTTCAGCAAGCTGCTCCATGATCTCCCCTACTCGTAAGGCAACCTCTCCCGAGATACCCGTATCAATCTCATCAAAAATAATAGTTGGCAAAGAAGAGGATTTTGCTACCAATGATTTGATTGCGAGCATAACCCTAGAAAGTTCTCCCCCGGACGCTACTTTATGGATAGGCTGTAAAGTTTGTCCCTTGTTGGCAGAGAATAAAAATGCTACCTCATCCTGTCCTGTAGATTTAAAATCTTCTTTTTTCTTTAATTGAATCTGTAATTGCGCGTTCGGCATACCGACTTTCGCAAGTACATCTTGCACCTCTTGCTCGATTGTTTGTTTAACTTTCGTTCTATTGGCAGTGATTTGATCAGCTAATTGGGTCAAATTACTTCTTAGTTTTTCTATATTTTCCTTTAAGACTTCTATTTGTTCCTCTTGCGAGTCAGAAGCCTGAAGTTTCTGTTCAAGATCTTCTTGCAATTGCAACAGGTCCTGAATCGTTTCTACCCGATGTTTCTTCTGCAGTGAATAAAGAACCGAAAGGCGGTCATTGACAATATTTAATCGTTCTTCATCCATGGTTACCCCATCAGCGACTTGCTCCAATTCGGCTGCGATATCTTTCAGTTCAATCAAGGCACTTTGCAGACGCTCCTGTAATGCTTCTGCTGAAGGAAGATATTTCGTGCCATTCTGTACAAAGGATAGCACCGACTTTAGACCATCCAATACATTGACCTCTTCCGACTGCATTAAGCTTGCTGCTCCATGGAAATGTCTTTTAATCTCCTCCGCATTCTCCAATTGATTTTGCTCAGCTTCCAATGTTCCTTGCTCATCCGCTTGCAGATTCGCTTGTTCCAATTCATTGAAAACAAATTGATTAAAATCATACTCCGCCCTCGATTTTGCTAATTCCTCTTCTAATGCCTCTAAACTAGCGATAGTCTTTTTATAGGACTGGTAGGTCGATTTGTACTCCTTTAACAAAGCTTGCTGCTGCGCAACGGTATCAAGCACCAAGAGCTGGAAAGACTCTGTATTGATCTGCAAAGTCGCATGTTGCGAGTGAATATCAATCAGGCGTTCGCCCAAGGTCTTTAAGGTTTGCAATGTTACAGGCGTATCATTGACAAAGGCTCTGGATTTACCATCAGCATGCAGTTCACGACGGATGATCGTTGTGTCTTCATAGTCCAGATCCAATTGGCTGAACAGATCGCTCAGGTCGTACTGGGCAACTTCAAAATGCCCTTCGATAATACATTTGGAAGATTCATCAAAGAAATGTTTGCTCTCGGCACGATTTCCAAGAATCAATCCCAGAGCTCCCATAATAATGGATTTACCCGCCCCGGTTTCACCCGTAATGATGTTCAGTTTCCTGTCGAATTCTATATCTAATGCATCAATTAATGCATAGTTTTTAATCTGTAATTTACTTAGCATGCCCGATCAATGTTCAGATATCAAATATAGTTATTTCTAAACCCTCCTCGAAATATTGGTTTTTGTATTCTGAAATCTGCCAATTATATAATATGTTTGTATACATGCCGGATTTCAGCAAACAATTAAGCAAGTATATTCCCCTATCTGCCGCCCCTATCATCTCCCAATGGATCAATGATACTGGTTGTAGATTTAAGGTAACTAAATCCAGGGCATCAAAACTAGGAGACTACCGCTCACCGCATCGTAACGAACCCCATCAGATTACGGTAAACCATGATTTGAATCCATACTCCTTCTTGATCACCACCGTTCATGAGTTTGCCCATTTGAAAACATGGCAACAATTTAAGAACAAGGTCAAGCCACATGGCACGGAGTGGAAACAAAACTTCAAGGCACTGATGGATCCTTTTCTAAGGCTCGACATCTTTCCTGTCGATGTTACGCATGCCTTGGTGAAGTACATGAATAATCCCGCGGCCTCATCCTGCACCGACTTAAATCTCTTCCGTATCCTACGGCTGCATGATACCAAGCAAACGGAAATCATCACCATAGAATCCATTGAATTTGACGGTTATTTCTCCATTAAATCGGGAAGAGTGTTTCAGAAACAAGAAAAATTAAGAAAGCGATATAAATGTATGGAAGTAGCTACCAAGCGTATCTACTTATTCCACCCGATAGCGGAGGTATTCCCTATCGAGGCTCCCGTACAGGCATAAGCTTTATTTTCAATCATAAAACCAAGAACAACATCATTTATTATGAAGACAAAACTATTTATTGGAACTGCCTTTTTAATTGGACTGGCGTCTTGTAAATCTGGAGATACCGGATCTTCCTATGATCCAACCCTCTTGGATTCGGGTGCTATCAACGCGATCACAGAAGCCGGATATCGTGCCTATGTGGAGAAGCTAGCTTCCGACGAGTTTATGGGTCGTATGCCTTTCACAAAGGGCGATACTCTGACGGTAAACTATCTGGAAGAGCAATTCAAAGCACTGGGATTGGAACCAGGAAATGGGAACTCCTATTTTCAGGAAGTGCCAATGGTCGAGATTAAGTCTGAGCCTGTAGCACCCAAACTAACTTTCACCGGAAAAAACTCCAATCTTTCCATTAACTATCTAGACGATTATGTTGTCGGCACGCCGCGCATGTCCAACAATATTGACATCAAAGACACCGAACTTGTTTTTGCCGGCTTTGGCATTGTGGCTCCGGAATATAAATGGAATGATTATGAAGGGCTTGATGTAAAAGGTAAAACCGTAGTCGTGATGGTCTCTGACCCGGGACGATATGATAAAACATTATTTAAAGCCGATACGATGACCTACTATGGCCGATGGACCTACAAGTTCGAAGAGGCTTCCAGACAGGGAGCTGCGGGCGTATTGATCATCCATGAAACTGCAGCAGCATCCTACGGATGGAATGTCGTACGTAGTGGCTGGACCGGCCCGCAATTATCTTTAGTACCTGAAAATAAAGGCGCAAACCTGGTAAACTTCCAAGGATGGGTAACGACAGAAACGGCGAACAAGCTGTTCCAATTAGGTGGTTTAAATCCAAATATTATCGAACAAGCGAAGAAGCCTGGATTTAAGGCTGTCCCTATGAATGTGAAGACCTCGATTGCATTGAAAACAACCTTCCGTGAGTCTAAATCGAACAACGTCATTGCGACGATCAAAGGCAGCAAACGTCCGGACGAGACGATTATCTATTCGGCACATTGGGATCACTTAGGCATCGGAGAGGCCGTAGAAGGCGACTCGATCTTCAATGGAGCCATTGATAACGCGACGGGTGTTGCCGCTTTATTTGAAATTGCAAAGGCTTTCAAAGCGGCGAAGGTAAAACCGGAGCGCAGCATTGTTTTCTTGGCGGTTACTGCCGAAGAGCAAGGTTTGCTAGGATCTCAATATTATGCGGAACATCCAATCTATCCTTTAGCAAAAACCGTTGCTAACTTAAATATGGACTCATTTAATCCTGTTGGAGCTATGAAAGGTTTCCGTGTTGTAGGAACCGGACAGACGGAGTTAGAGGATTATGCGATTAAATCCGGTGCCAAATTCAATCGTGAATTGCAGCCGGAAGGAAGTCCGACATCCGGAGGATTCTACCGTTCAGACCACTTCAACTTTGTTAAAGTTGGTGTTCCTGGATTGTATATGGGCAGTGGAGGCGATTATCTAGATCAAGATACCGTCGCTTTGAAAAAGCGCCAGCAAGCCTTAGCAGGACGTTATCATGCAGTCAGCGATGAGCTTGACGAGCATTGGAACTTTGAAGGCCCACTTGCCGACACCCGTTTGTTCTTCGACATCGGTTATATGCTCAGTATGGAGAAAACATTTCCAAACTTTAAAGCCAAATCTGAGTTTAAAGAATTAGGCGACAAACGTCTTTCAAAATAGTATATTTGCAAATCATTAATCACGACACTATGCTTACAGGAATGAAACATTTACACTCAACACTAGCCGTGGTGCTTTTGATAGCACTGATCATTGCGATCGTTATTACACTTGTAAACTACGCTGGAAACAAAGCTTACAACCGTAAAATCGCTTTAATCGGTCTAATTTCAGCCCACCTACAACTGGTTATCGGTGCAGTATTGTATTTTACTTCCCCGCTTGGCCTACAGAGTTTCTCAGGAGAGAACATGAAAAACAGCGTTTCTAGACTTTACTTTCTAGAACACCCTTTGATGATGATTATCGCCGTTGTATTAATTACAATGGGATATTCTAAAGCTAAGAAAATTGTTGATCAAAAGAAAGCGAACCAAACGGTTCTGATTTTCTATATCATCGGTTTGGTGTTTATCCTATCTAGAATTCCATGGTCTACATGGTCTATTTTGAACTAGACATTAGATTTTAGATATTAGATTTTAGATACTGAAAGCCGGCAATAATGCCGGCTTTTTTAGATTTAAGACATTAGATATTAGATATTAGACTCTTGTCTATTGTCTGTCCCTGAATAGTGTTGACCGTTTTTACAATTTATCAACTTGATCAAATATAGTTATTAGTGGTTTAGGAGACAATATCTCCCTAAACCACTTTTCTTCGAAACTCTCTGGCGACATCCTATGTAATGAGTTGTGCAGTCTTCGTTTATTGTACTGTTTGACAGCTCTATTGACCATTTTTTTTAAGCTTTCGAACGTCTTGGGCTTCCAATAATCCAGATACTCATTCTTGATGGTTCCATTGATCCGCTCAGCGTATGCATTGTCCTGGGCACTCTTGCCCATGCTCACCCTGCAATTATTCTCTTTCAACAGCTGCAGATAAGCTGTCGCATGATATTGGGCACCTCGGTCTGAATGATGATATTGGGGTGCCCCGTTATTCTTAAGGGCCATTCGTAGTGCCTTAAGATTAGCTGTTGACTGCATATGATTGGATACTTGATATCCAACGATCTTTTTGGTGTAAACGTCGATAATGAACACTCCATAGTAGAACCTATCGCCCACGTAGAAGTAGGTGATGTCCGATTGCCAAACCTGATTGGGAGTCCCTACAACCAAGCCATTGATCAGATTAGGGTAGGCTGTGGAAAGCCCGCGAGTCGTCCTGCGATAGTTCTTCTTGACCTTCAATCGATATCCTAAAGACATCATGGTCTCTATGAAACGATCTCTCCCCACAAAATCCGGACGGAGCATATAATACAGTTTTTCCACCCCACAACCGGGATGTTCCTTACGCACTTTATCCGCTTTTTCGATCAGCTCAGCGAATTGAACCTGATAACGGGAATGGCGAACAGCGCGCTGATGCACCGCCTGTTTGCTCATACCAACGGTTCTATAAAGCTGATTGAGGGAATAATCTATTTTTCCTGCGTGTTCCCGGAACCATCCGATGGTGGGGTGTTGAAATTTTTTCTGATATCGACCTTAAGATCCTCTCCAGCGATGTCGATCATCTTCTCCAAGAAATCGATCTTGATCTGCTTCTGGCCGATCATCCGCTCCAGTTCACGGATACGCTGTTCCATGGCTTTTACTTTGTGGGTGCTACTTGATTTCATCTCCATTATACGTTGTCCTTTCTCATTAAAGTTAGAAAATTTATAGATCCAATTATAGATCGTGGGATTACTTATTCCATAAAGCCGCTCTAACTGTAGAACACTCAACTTCCCACTCTCAAATAGGGAAACTATTTCCCGCTTAAAATCATCAGAATAAACCCGTGATTTCCTGATTAACCGCAAATTTGTTTGCATTTAGTACCTCCATTTTGTGGTCAACCTATTTCAGGGATGGACAGTATGGGTGGGTGGTATGAGGTGCGAGATGTGAGATTGTTTTGAATCGGGAAACGAAGGATTTAAGGATGAGCAGGATCTGGCGTTTTGGGTCTAACTACTAACTACTAACTACTAAATACTATGTTTGAACCATTAAAAAGATAAGCGCCTAATCGGCGCCCTGCTCTAATATCTAAAATCTTACATCTAATGTCTAAACTGGACATAAGCGAACATCTACTGTTCGCTAGCGAACAGTAGCAAAGTGCGCATGCACAAAACAATACTGATTTACAGCATATTACAACTTTGGCACAACCTTATCTATGCATTTATCGTAAAGAATAAAATAAATGGACAGACCAATTAAACAAAAGACATGGAATACGAAGCGGATCTTAACGGTTGGTGGCGTGGTTGCATTGGTTGGCTTGATAGGCGCGAGTTATTACTTTACGAGCGGCAATAGCAAACTCAATGTGGAAGCGGAGCGTATTTCTATCTTTGAAGTAAAAGAAGATACCTTTCAAGAGTTTATACCTATTAATGGTACGGTACTGCCTATCAGCAGTATTTATCTGGATGCTTCGGTTGGTGGTCGTGTGGAGGAGAAATATGTGGAAGATGGGGCACATTTGAGAAAAGGAGATCCTATTATGCGTCTTTCGAATACGGATTTGGAATTAAGTCTTATCAATCAGGAAACGCAGGTTTTAAACCTCTTGACACAGGCTCAAATTGCGCAGACTAGCGCACAGCAGGCTACCATCAACAACCGCAATCAGATGGCGGATGTGGAGCAGGCGCTAAAGGAAGCGGAGCGTGTTTATACCTTGAACAAAAAATTATTGGCAGAGAAGGCAATCGGGTCGCAAGAATATCAAAAATCGTTGAATGAGTATAATTACCAGAAAGAGCGTATCGGATTAACCAATCAGATTGTAAGACAGGACGAGGTTTCGAATGCACAGAAACTGAATCAGGATCGCGAGACGTATAAGCGTACGCAGAGTGCTTTGCAGTTGATGCGCCAGAAAGTGGGCGATCTGATTTTAAGGGCTCCGGTTGATGGACAACTGACCTCCTTCGATGCGGAGATCGGCCAGAATAAATCTGCAGGCGAGCGCTTAGGGCAGATTGATGTCTTGACAGGTTTTAAAGTACGTGCAGAAATCGACGAGCATTACATCAACCGCATCTTTCCGGATTTGAAAGGACAGTTTAGCATTGATGACAAGACTTACGAGCTGCGCATCAAAAAAGTGTACACACAGGTAAAAGATGGTCGCTTCTTAGTCGATATGGAGTTTGTTGGTGCGAGACCTGAGAGTATCCGCCGCGGACAGACCCTGCCGATACGTTTGGCATTAAGCGATAAGACCAAAGCGGTGTTATTGGCGAAAGGTGGCTTTAACCAGCAGACTGGCGGAAACTGGATATTCAAGTTGGATAAATCTGGAAATACAGCATACCGTACCGATATTCAATTGGGTCGTCAGAACCCGGAATATTACGAGGTACTAGGCGGCTTGAAGCCTGGGGACAAAGTTGTTATTTCAAGCTATGAAACTTACGATAAGATACAAGAATTGAGCATAAAACAGTAGAGATCATTGTGCCTGCTGCTTCATCCTAATGGAAGTAGTAGGTCGCAAATGATGCAAGATAAACAAAGAAATTATAGATACCATATGATCAAGATAAGCAACCTACAGAAATTCTATCGCACCGAAGAGGTGGAGACTATTGCGCTCAACGATGTTAATATACATGTGAAAGAGGGAGAGTTTGTTGCCGTAATGGGTCCCTCCGGATGTGGAAAGTCGACCCTTTTAAATATAGTAGGCCTGTTGGACGATTTAGACGAAGGCAGTTATCTGTTTAACAATATTGAAGTCGCAAAATTTAAGGAGAATAAGCGCTCCGATTTACGCAAGCATAACATCGGCTTTGTCTTCCAGTCGTTCAACCTGATCGACGAGCTGACGGTTTTTGAAAACGTGGAACTTCCGCTGGTTTACACCAATGTACCGGCAGCCGAGCGCAAGAAGCGTGTGGAAGAAGTATTGGAAAAAGTGCAGATCATGCACCGTCGCAATCACTTTCCACAGCAGCTATCCGGCGGTCAGCAACAACGTGTTGCCGTAGCCCGTGCCGTAGTCAACAACCCCAAGCTAATCCTAGCCGATGAGCCCACAGGTAACCTGGACTCCAGCAACGGTAATGACGTTATGCAACTACTAACCGAACTGAACGAAGCCGGAACAACCATCGTTATGGTAACACACTCGGAATACGACGCCAAGTTCGCCGATCGCGTAATCAGAATGCTCGACGGACAAGTGATATTGGAAGATGTAAGAAATTAGATGTTAGATATGAGATGTTAGATTTTAGATATAAGATTTTAGACATTAGAATGGCGTCTTAAACCTTGGATTTAAACTAGCAAGGAGAGTTGTCTTGAACCAGGAAAGGAAGGATTTTAAGATTAACAGGATCGGGTCTAATATCTAATGTCTAGTCTGAACCAGGAAAGAAAGGATTTAAGGATTAGCAGGATCGGGTCTAATATCTAATGTCTGATGTCTAATATCTAGTCTGAACCAGGAAAAAAAGGATTTAAGGATTAGCAGGATCCTGTCAATACTTGCATCCTTCCTTTCCTGGTTCAAAGACGAGGCAACAATCTAATGTCTAATATCTAATGTCTAAAATCTAAAAAAACAAATACTAAAAACCATGTTTAAAATAGCCTTTCGCAACCTCAAGAAGAATAAAGGATTCACGGCGATCAATATTATTGGTTTAGCTATTGGTATGGCGGCCGCGATACTGATTATGTTATGGATTCGGAGTGAAGTGACTTTTGACCGTCAATATAGTAATCTCGATCGGACCTATGTTGTGGGGAACCGAGCAAACTGGGGCGATAAGCTACAAGTATGGTTTTGGACCCCTCGCGTAATGGCAAGGACGTTGGAAACGGAATTTCCGGAAATCGAGCATGCCGTGCGTGTAGAAAGTGGTGGCAATGATTTACTTTCCGTTGGAGAGAACAAGTTGAATAAGGAAGCTGGCGTTTTTGCAGATGAGCACTTCTTTGACATCTTTGATTTCGAGGTTCTCGCTGGTGATACGAAGACTGCACTCTCTAACGTGAACAGCATCGTCCTGACGGAGTCATTAGCAAAGAAATTATTCAATTCGACTGATGTTGTCGGGAAATTCGTTCAACGCAATAATGAAGAGCAGTTCGCCGTATCTGCCGTATTGAAAGATCTTCCAGCCAATAGCACCTACAGTAAAACGAGCTATTTGCTTCCGATGAAATATCATGACCGCAAGAACCCTGGCGACACGCAATGGAACAATAATACATTACAGACCTATATCTTACTGAAAGAAGGAGCGAATGTTGACTTGTTAAGCAAGAATATTAAAGGGCTGGTGAAACGGCATACCGAAACAAACGCCGACAATCTGATCAAACCTTTGGCAGATATGCATCTGTATGATAAATATGAGAACGGTGTGAATGCCGGCGGTAGAATTGATACCGTGCGTATTTTCCTTTTGATTGCTTGCTTTATTCTACTCATCGCCTGTATCAACTTTATGAATCTGAGTACAGCGCAGAGCGAAAAGAGAGCGAAAGAAGTTGGTATCCGAAAGGTAGTGGGTGCCGGAAAATCATCCCTGATCAGACAGTTTCTGTCGGAGTCCATTTTGCTGGCATTTTTTGCAGGACTTGCCGCGCTGCTTATTGTGATCGTCGCACTACCAAGTTATTCGAAATTAGTCGATCGGGAACTAACATTGCCATATGATAGCATTGTTTTCTGGGTTGCCTTTGTGGCATTCATCATCTTTACGGGCTTAATAGCAGGCAGCTATCCGGCTTTCTTTTTATCCTCGTTCAAACCAATCCGTGTACTTAAAGGCAAGTTTGTATTCAAGGTGAATAGCTTTAGTACAAGAAAGGTATTAGTCGTGAGTCAGTTTATTATCGCTATTGTATTAATCGTCAGTACGATCACGATTCGTAAGCAAATACAACATGCGCAAGATCGGGAGGTTGGTTATAATAAAGAGCGTTTAATTTTCATCTACGAAAATGGGGATTTTGAGAAGAATTTCAAATCGATTAAACAGGAATTACTGGAACAAGGTATTGCTAGCAGTGTGACCCGGACAATGTCGCCCATTACCTTACGCTGGAGCAATAGCAACGGTTTTGAGTGGGCAGGGAAATCAAAAGACAATACAGTAATCTTTAATCGTACGGCCGCCGACGATAAGCTGATAGAAACAACCGGTCTGGAGTTAGTGAAAGGTCGTGATTTTGACCTCAGCAAATTCCCAACGGACTCGGCAGCGGCTATTATCAATGAAGCAGCAGCAAACGAAATTGGGTTTGCGGATCCTATCGGACAGATTATTAAGGACGGCAGTCAGTCTTACCAAATCATCGGTGTGATTAAAGACTTTATACAAGAGTCGCCTTATGATCCTATAGCACCGTTGATCATCGAGGGAGCCAATGGCTATTTAGCAACCACGCATATTAAGTTCCAAGCGAATTTACATACGCGTGAGGCCTTAGATAAAACGGAAGCCATTCTAAAGAAATACAATCCGCTCTACCCTTTCGAATATACCTTCGTTGATGACGACTATGCGAAAAAGTTTAACGAGTCGGAAAAGACCGGACAGCTGGCGTCATTATTCGCCGGGCTAACCATCTTTATCTCTTGCTTGGGATTATTCGGGCTATCGGCTTTCATGGCAGAGAACAGAACGAAAGAAATCGGTATCCGCAAGGTATTGGGTGCATCGGTATTTTCAGTAACACGCATGCTTTCCAAGGAATTTGTGCTGCTCGTTATCATCGCTTGCATAGTCGCCTTCCCCTTGGCCTACTGGGCAATGAACAGCTACCTGAGTACTTATGCATACCGTATATCCGTCAGCTGGGAGATATTTTTAATAACTGCAATAAGCGCTGTTCTAATCGCCATACTTACCGTTAGCTATCAATCGATAAAAGCCGCCATAGCAAATCCGGTGAATAGTTTGAGGGATGAATGATGGATTGACAGGATCGGGTCTAATATCTAATGTCTGACGTCTAATATCTGATATTCCGCCATAGGTCTAAATACTAACTACTAAATACTTAATACTAAAAGAACTACTAAATACTTAATACTAAAAGAACCACTAAAATGTTTAACTCTCTTCGCCACTTAAAAAGAAATAAGCTATTCAGTTTTCTGAATATACTTGGGTTAACGATTGGGATTAGCTCCTGCTGGTTAATCTACCGGTTTGTAAGTTATGAGCTGAGTTATGAGCAGGGCATTCCCAACAAGGAAAATGTTTATCGCGTGTTATCAAATTTTAAGAAAGATGGTAAGGATGAACTGTTTGGGGGCTTATCGCGACCGATCTATTTCCATATGAAGAAGGAAATGGATGATCTTGAAAATGTTGTTCCTAGCTTTCGGATGTTTGTTGCGAAGGTAGATATACCTGCTGTGGCTGGTCAGGACGCTAAGCAGGAAGAGCCTGAATATATGGAAACCGCAGTAATCAATACGGTTCCCAGTTATTTTGACATGCTACCTTACAAGTGGCTTGCCGGAGATAAGCGAACAGCGTTGAACGACCCTTTTCAACTGGTCTTGACGGAGAAACGCGCGAAGTATTACTTCCCCAATTTAAGCCCACAGGAGATTGTAGGGAAGACCATCGTGTATAATGATTCCCTGAAGAAAACGATTTCAGGCATTGTAGAGAATCTTCCATTCCCATCTGAATTTAATGGTCAAGAATTTCTCCTTTTACAGGAAAGGGCGGAAGATAAAAGACTAGCCAATTGGACAAACAGCAACGGCGCGGATAAAGTGTATATTTTGGTTAAGGATAAGGCTGCAGCTGATAAAGCATTAACGGAGATACAAGCGACAGTGAAGAATAAATGGGAAGAGTTTAAAGCAGAGACCAACCCTACTTATGAATATTCGAGAAGCATCAACTTCATGCCGATCGAAGAGTCGCATTTTGCGTCGCACATGAACGAACGGGATGCTGATAAAACGAGCTTGCAAGTGATCTATGGTCTGATTGGCATTGGGATTTTCTTGCTTCTGTTGGCATGTATAAACTACATCAACCTGACAACAGCGCAGCTACCCCAACGATACAAAGAAATTGGGATTCGCAAAACACTTGGAGGATCCAGTAAATCGCTAGTGCGGCAGATGATGACGGAAACCGCGATTATCGTTGGATTAGCGACCATTTTGTCGGCCTTTGTGGTCCAATTAGCTATGCTATTCCTTGGCGACTTACTATCCGAGAACATCAAGACCCACTCCAATCCTTTACTTTTTATAGCCTTCATTGCTTTCGTATTATTAACGACAAGTGTACTGGCGGGATTTTATCCTTCATGGATTATCAGCAAGGTCAATGCTGTTGATATTTTTCGAAATAAAGGATCCGTTACTGTCGGACAAAACAAGATAAATCTTCGGAAGGCACTTATTGTTTTCCAATTTATCATTGCCCAAATTTTTATTGTTGGAGCATTGATTGTCGGGCAGCAATTGAAATATCTGGTGGAGAAAGATATGGGTTTCAACAAAGACGCTGTGATTCTTTCTGAAATACCTTACAAGCTTTTCCAAGATCCTAACTTCGAAACGAAGAAGATAACGCTCAGCAATGAACTACGTCAGATACCAGGTGTTGAGGCGGTAACCATGGGAACTGCTCCGCTATCGCCCGACTATAGTTCTTCTCACATGAACTACTATCCGAAGGGACAGCTGGAGTCTATTTCACAAAACATATTCACGAAAGTAATCGATCAGGAGTACCTCTCATTTTACGACTTAAAGCTGATTGCAGGAACTCCCCTTTTACCATCGGATACCACCAACGGCTATATTATTAATGAAAGCGCAGCTAGAGGATATGGATTTAAGAATCCACAAGATGCGATAGGTGAGATAATTGGTCAGAAAGGCTATGAGCAGCGAATTGTAGGGGTAATGAAAGACTTCCATACGAGAGACTTTTACACGAACATTGAGCCTCTGGCACTTCTCTACTCGAAGCAAAGGTTAGGGGATTACGGTATCCGACTAAACGCGTCGAATAGGAAGGATTGGCCGCAAATCATCGAACAAGTGAAGTCTACCTGGTCAAAGTTTTTCCCTGAAGATACTTTTGCCTATAAGTTCTACGACGAGTCTATTCTCGCGATGTACAAAAAAGAACAAAACCTATACAAACTAACGAACATCAGTACAGGCATCGCGATTATCATCAGCTGCTTGGGCTTATTCGGACTTGCGACTATCACGGCCTTTCAACGCAGCAAAGAAATCGGGATCCGCAAAGTTTTGGGCGCTACGGTATCGGGAATTGTAGGCATGCTGTCGAAAGACTTTGTAAAAATGGTAATCCTTGCTATCCTCATCGCTAGTCCGATCATCTGGTGGGCCTGCAACAAATGGCTGGAAGACTTTGTCTACCGCATCGAGCTATCATGGATTCCATTTGTATTAGGTGGACTCTTCGCCCTAATCGCAGCCCTACTGACAGTGAGCTATCAGGCAATCAAGGCCGCAAAGACCAATCCGGTAGATAGTTTGAGGGATGAGTAAGTTAGTATTTAGTAGTTAGTACTTAGTATTTAGACCTAGGGCGGGTAGAGAGATGAGATATAAGATTTTAGATATTAGAGGAGGGCGCCGATTAAGCGCCTTTTGCTGTTTGAGGTATCATCTGAACCGGGACAATTCGTCTTGAACCAGGAAAGGAAGGATGCAAGGATTGACAGGATCCTGCTTATCCAAAAATCCTTCCCTTCCTGGTTCAAAACAACCGCCCTTCCTTGCATTCTTTATTTCCAAAACAATACGCTGACCCTTCCTTTCCTCGTTCAAAAACCGCCACACGTCTAATGTCTTAAATCTAATGTCTTATATCTAAATCTAATTTCTCCCCTACTGCTTCGGCCCTTGAAAGCTAAACTGTACCGCATCTGCAGCCAAGGGTTGACTGCTTATAGACAGCTGGGAAGTTCCAGTATAATAGATAAAAATACCTGCAGGGTCTTGAGGATCTTCGCTCATGATGTCTCCATCCATACTAGCCACTTTGATTACGCGCGTATAAGCTCCTTCGGGAAACGGCATGGTAATCTTCATCTCTGAACCATTTTGCTTACTTACCGTTACGATAGCATTCGCTGTTGTGTTGTATGCTTTTCCTGGAAGTCGGGACTTTAGCGTCCCTTTGAATGATCCTGTCGCCACATCAATCGATGGTCCTGATTCTTCATCTTTACTACATGACGATAGTGCTGTCGTGCTGACTGCTAGCAAAGCTAGGACAGCAAGTTTAATTGTTGATTTCATAGGGTTTTATTTATAGTTGTGTATCAATGGTGGAACGCAATTATCCTGCCATTCTATAGAAGACTTGCAAGAGGAGATTTCAAAAGAGGAGATATTATTTTACCTCTAAGTCTGTAAATTTAGGTTGCTAGAACATTGTTCGCATACGCACAAAGACTGTTCGAATTCGAACATTAACAGAGTCCCCCACAAGCTTTAATCGGTTTATTATCAAAAGATTAAAACAATGGCATCCTAGTGGCTATCTAATAGTTGCCGAATTAAAATAAGGCATATGGGTCTAAATACTAAGTACTAAATACTAACTACTAAAAGATGATTCGCAATTACTTTAAAATACTCGCCCGTAATCTCGCAAAGAACAAAGCCTTCTCTTTAATCAATATTATTGGACTCTCTATTGGTATGGCAGCAGCCATCCTAATCACACTTTGGATTCAGCGTGAATACAGCATGGATAAGTTCCATGAGAAATCTGATCGTCTATATGTAGTCTACAATCGTGATACGGATGGTATTGAAACTTGGGTTAACAACAATACACAGAAAGTGTTGACCAAGACTTTGCAATCGGATTACCCGGAGGTCGAAGCGGCAACTATCTATAACGGGAGCTCTAATCTTTTCACTATTGCTGATAAGAAGATAAAAGGATATGGCGCCGTTGTTGACAGCGTGTTTTTGAACATGTTCAGCTTTCCGGTACTGGAAGGCGACGCGAATACAGCATTGGTAAACCCTAGTGATATCGTGCTGACAGCCTCTTTTGCGAAAACCTTATTTGGGAATGAGAACCCAGTGGGAAAAACCCTTACGGTCGACTCTGCATCGCAGTTTACTGTAACCGCTGTGCTCCAAGATCTTCCAAACAACACCAAGTTTGGTTTCAAATACCTTATTCCTCGTTCTTACGCCAAGCGCATAAATCCAGAGGATGATAGCTGGGGTTCATTTTCAACAACAAGCTATGTATTATTAAAGGAAGGTGCCTCACAGACTGCTTTCGAAAGCAAGATTAAGAACCTGGCAAAGGACAACACCAAAAGTGCTGGGCTGCCGATTACAGCGGAGCCATTCCTGCATCGAATAGACAAGAAGTATTTGTACAATAAGGATGTGAATGGGCAGCTCGTTGCTGGCGAAATTAATAAGATACGCATGTTTACAGCCATCGCAGGCTTCATTTTATTGATCGCCTGTATCAACTTTATGAACTTGAGCACGGCGAAGAGCGAAAAGCGTGCGAAGGAAGTGGGAATCCGAAAGGTGGTAGGCGTGACGAAGACCGGCTTAATTGCACAGTTTATCTTCGAAAGCGTCTTCTTGAGTTTTCTGTCCTTTATCATCGCATTGGGCATGGTTTATTTAGCAATTCCATACTATAGCCAATTAGTCGGCGGGAAACTGATCGTTCCTATACATGAACCTGGATTTTGGATATTTAGCATTGCCTTTATCCTGTTTACAGGACTATTGGCCGGAAGCTATCCAGCCTTTTTCCTATCCTCATTTAATCCGGTTAAAGTATTGAAAGGAACGTTTAAGTCCGCAAGAAGTGCAATTTCAGCTCGCAAAGTCTTGGTTGTTATTCAATTCACCTTCGCTATCACGTTAATTATTTCGACCATCATTATTTACAATCAAATACGCTATGCTTTGGATCGAGATGCGGGATATGACAGGGAACAGTTGATTGCTGTACCGATTGAAGGAAAGATACGCTCGAATTATGACTTGATTAAAAATGAAATATTAAACACAGGAGCCGTTAGTTCGATGACGAAGAGTCTGAGCCCAATAACACAAAGATGGAGCGATCAATGGGGTTTAGAATGGGACGGCAGCACGAAGCAGGACGAGCAAACCGTATTTGTAAAGTTTGGAACGGATGCCGACTTTGCGAAGACGATGGGCTTGAAGATCCTCGAAGGTCGCGATATTGATGTCAACAAATTCCCAACAGATACTAGTGCCATTCTATTGAATGAGGCAGCCATTAAAGCGATGCGAATTAAAGATCCGATCGGCAAATTGATCAACCACGTAGGCTATAAAGAAGCCAACTATAAGATCGTCGGCGTTGTAAATGACTTTGTCTTTGAATCACCTTTTGTTGATAAGATTGAACCCATGATGATCTGTGGGCCACGTGCTTATTATGCAACGACCATACATATGAAACTTTCAGATCGATTTGAGACGAAGGAAAGTCTGAACAAGATTGAACAGGTCTTAAAGAAATTGAATCCGGATTATGAGTTTGTTTATGATTTCACGGATGAGGATTATGCTTACAAAGTGGCTTCTGCCGAGCGTACCGGAAAATTAGTAACCCTCTTTGCGGGACTTACTATCCTGATTTCTTGTCTTGGTTTATTTGGGCTCGCGGCATATATGGCAGAGAACAGAACGAAAGAGATCGGTATCCGCAAAGTGTTGGGAGCCTCGGTTCTGCAAGTGACAAGCCTGTTGTCAAAAGAGTTTATTGTCTTAGTCAGCATCGCCTTCCTTATCGCTTCTCCTATTGCTTGGTATGCCATGAACAACTGGCTTGCCGACTACAGCTATAGAACGGGGATTTCCTGGTGGGTATTCGCCATAACAGGAGGATTAGCAGTCCTAATTACCATAGTGACCGTCAGCTGGCAATCCATCAAAGCGGCGATTGCGAATCCGGTGAGTAGCTTGAGAGATGAATAATGTTTTAGATATGAGATATTAGATTTGAGACGTTAGACCTCTGCGGGGTATTATGCTGGTTAACAAAGAATAAGTTTCAAATAAATCGATGTCAACTATAGGTCTTAATACTAAATACTAACTACTAAATACTAACCAAATGTTAAAAATAGCCTTTCGCACGATACTAAAAACAAAGTCTTTGACTTTTGTTCAAATCTTCGGGTTCTCTATCGCGATAGCAACAGCGACCATTCTGTTTTTAACGGCCATGTTCGAGCTATCCTTCGACAACTTCCACAAAGATATTGACCGAATTGGCCTGGTCTACATGGAGACAAATACTGCCAATGGAACTAACTATAACACAAGTGTGGCTGCTCCTTTGGCTCCCTTGATGAAAAAGGAGCTTCCTGAGGTCGCAGAAGTTAGCAGACTATACAATGGGAACATCTTATTGCGAGTTGCGGATAAGGAAGTCCGAAGCAACAATAAATATGTCGATCAACCCTTCCTTTCGATGTTCGATTTCGAGTTGTTGTACGGAAATAAAACGGCTCTCGATCATCTCGATGGTTTGGTTATAGATGAAAATACCGCAACAGCATTGTTCGGCAGCACCGACGTTCTTGGTAAATCATTGGAATTTAACCAAACCGGCACTTGGGAAAACACCGTGGTCACTGCAGTGGTAAAATCTGTTCCGGCAAATTCCAGTATACAATTCAACAGCTTAGCCCGCTTTGAGAAGTCGCCTCAATATCAAGAGCGGATGAATGAGTGGGGACACAAGGATCATTCCTTATTGGTGAAAGTTAAATCTTCCAAACTGGATGAGCAGCATTTCGTAGACGCGTCTAGAGGATTTGCCCAAGCACATTATAGCGATGAAATCAGCAAACTAAAAAGAGATGGCGCAAAGCCTGATGCACACGGCGCCTATATCAATATACACTTGCTCCCGCTATCAGATCTGCACTTGACCGATGTTGCCTATGGATCGGTGGAAACTTCAACATTTCCCTGGATACTCCTGTTAATATCCGGACTCATCCTGTTTATCGCCGGTTCCAACTTTGTCAATCTCTCCTTAGCAAATTCACTAAGCCGTATTAAGGAAATTGGCACTCGAAAAACTATCGGAGGAACTACCTTCCAACTTTTCAAACAGCTATGGGTAGAATCTTTTATTATTTGTGTTATCGGATTAGTGCTTGGAATCTTATTGGCAGCACTTATATTACCGGAGTACAATGCGACTCTGGGATACCACTTTAAAATTACACAGCTCTTCGACCCATTAAACGTCGCTGTATTCCTTGCTGCATTTCTTGTATTAACGTTAATTACGGGCGGCTATCCTGCCCTCCGCATGGCGCGCGCCAATATTATCCAAAGTCTTAAAGGCACCGGGAAATTAAAATCAACTACGATGCAAAACAGCTTGACGGTATTGCAGTTTTCCATCGCAATCATCCTTTGTATAGCGACCATTGTCATCAGCTTTCAGCTTCACTACCTCGCAAACAAGCCTTTGGGTTTTAACAAGAGTGAGGTAATCAGCATTCCTATAGGCAGAGGTATAGAGGGTCAACAAGCTTTAGAACGCATGCGGGTTGAACTTGCTGCACAACCATGGGCAAAGAGCGTCAGCGGCTCGGATATCAACCTTGGACAAGGCCGAGATAACAGTACATCCACCAGTAGGTTCGGATTCGACCATGAAGGGAAAGAGATTATCACGAACTTCCTCAGGATAGATTATGATTATTTGAAGACTTTAGATATACAGCTAATTGCCGGCAGAGACTTCGATAAGAGCTTTGGAACTGACACAAACGCGGTGCTTATTAACAAAGAAATGGCATTAGCTGTTGGGAGCGAGGATGCTATTTTAGGGAAACCACTGGGAATGGACGGTTCGCCGACCGTCATCGGCATTGTCGACAACTTCAACTTCCAAGACTTAAAACAACAAGTTGGCCCATTAACCATGTCTGTCAATCCCAATATATTTCCCCTGCAATATATCTTTGTCAGGGTAGAGACGAATAATCTTACCAAGACACTGGAAAATGTAGAATCCATCTGGAAAAAAGTAAATCCCCGCGCCAATATTGCGGCAAGTTATCTCGACGAGAATACACAGAATCTTTATAAGAACGATCGCCGCTTTGGAAAAATAGTGATTACAGGAGCGTCCGTAGCTATCGTTATCTCTTGTCTGGGTCTATTCGCACTAACAGTGCTCCTGATTAACGGAAAGATCAAAGAGATCGGCATACGCAAAGTGCTTGGATCATCGATCAGCAATATCATCCTGTTGCTCTCCAAAAACTTTATCATACTGATCAGTATCGCCTTCCTCATCGCTGCACCAATCGCTTGGATTGCGATGAACAAATGGTTGCAAAGCTTTGCCTTCCGTATTGAAATCAAATGGTGGATGCCCGCCTTAGCAGGGCTAATCGCACTGACGTTCGCCATGATTACCATCGCTTGGCAGACCTACAGGGCCGCCCGCGTCAATCCGGTGGATAGCCTGAGGGATGAATAATATAGACTTTAGATCTAAGACATCAGACATTAGAGCAAAGTGGAAGAGCACGTATCAAATGTTCGAAATTGGACTGAGACTGTTCGAAACTGAACGAATAAAGGGAACAGAATAAAACAAAAAATACTATGAACCAATTCTTTACAATATCGGCAAAGCCATTGTACTTAAGTTTTTAAAGTTGATGCGAAAATTTACTATACGCATTATCTGAAATCTGATAATGCCATCTTCAAGTGTCTTATGTCTATAATCTAATGTCTAATATCTAACAATATGTATCTAAAAACAGCATTCCGAAACATCAGGAAGAACAGAGGTTTTTCGTTGATCAACATCCTTGGATTTAGCTTAGGCATAACATGCTTCTTATTATTAGCAGGGTATATCTATCATGAGGCTAACTACGACAGGTTCTTGGGAAACTCTGAGCGGATAGCCTTGGTGAGTGCGGCATTTAAATCGGGAGAAAGTAATGAGTTCCAAGAAAGCAGCGTCACTCCTACAGCCGTTGCGCCATTATTGATACGTGAGTTTCCGGAGGTAGAAAAGGCTGTACGGGCATACCAATATAATGATGCAGCATTGATTAGAAAAGGAAATGACTGGGTGAAGGAAAGCAAGCTGAAGTTTGTTGACAGGGAGTTCCTAGAGGTATTCGATTATCCAATCATCGCTGGAGACGCTCATAACGCGCTCGCTAACCCGAATACTATTGTTCTAACAAAGGATCTTGTCCTCAAATATTTCCAGGAAGCAGATCCCATTGGCAAAACGCTGCGTATTGATGATACCGATCGTATCGTAACGGCAGTGATCGACAACCCTCCCACCTACTCGGAAATCCAATTCTCTGCACTTTTATCAAATGTAGGATTACAACGCTATAAAGAAGAAAACTGGGGATCGGCAAATGATATGACATTTATGCTATTGAAAGATCCTAGTCAACTTGGCGCCTTAGAAAAGAAATTCAACACCCGCATCGAAGAAATGTTCAAAGATGCTTTTGCAAACGGCTATTCCATCAAAATGAGCATGGAAAGTCTACCGAGGCTACATTTGCATTCTAAGGCTGCGGGTTCCGGACAGATAGTCTACATCTACGTATTCGCCTGTCTTGCGCTAGCACTATTGCTGATCTCCTGCATCAACTTCATGAACCTTTCGCTTGCACAAGCAGCTGAACGAGCTAAAGAAATCGGAGTTAAAAAAGTATTAGGTGCGCGTAAAGACACAATCTTCAAACAGTTTCTATTTGAAGGCAGTTTAATGGTATTTATCAGTCTATTGATTGGTTTTGTACTTGCCTATTTCTTATTCCCATTTTTCGCTAAATACCTAGGCTCCGAAATGCAGCTGAAAGTATGGAAGGAACCCCTATTCTTTGTCGCAATCATTATTTTCTTCATCACGCTATCGATATTAGCGAGCGGCTGGCCAGCATGGTTGATCGCCCAATACAGACCGATAAAAGTCCTGAAAGCAAAACTATCAACGCGGTCATCTAAATTCAACATCGGAAATATTCTGATAACCGTTCAATACACCGTTTCTATCTTTTTAGTAATCTGTACTTTCTTCGCCTATAAACAGATGCAGTTCCTGCAAAATACCAACACCGGTTTGAACAGAGAACGTATTGTCGTGTTAGACGGAGACGTGTGGAACCAGCAAGAGAGAGAAACATTGAAGACGATGTTGCTCGGAAAGAATACCATAAAATCGGTATCGGCGTCCTACGACTCCCCCGTGAATATTCAGGGTGGATATACCATTACCGAAGCCGAAGGAAAAGCCGCTGATTTCTCACTGAGTATCACCGCCATTCCCATTGAAAAGGACTTCTTATCGGTGTTCGAGATACCGGTGTTAGCAGGAGAAACTTTAACAGATGCCGATATATTGAAGGCGAGGGATACATCCGACAATCGCTCGGTAGCCTTTGTAATCAATAAGCTTGCAGCACAGAACCTAGGCTGGACGCCAGAACAGGCAATCGGAAAAAGACTAGTCCTCAACGGTCGCAAGGGAAATATCAAAACAGTGGTCGACAACTTCAACTTCGCATCACTACGCGATGAGGTAAAGCCTGTCGTATTATTCCCCGAATACAACTATTTTGGAAATATATTCGTAAAAATACAGGATCAAGCCGATACCAAACAAGCCTTAGCAGATATGGAAGCAGTTTGGAAATCAATGAAACCTAATAGCACGTTCGAGTCCCATTTCTTAGACGATGATTATGCTAAATTATATCAGCAGGAGCAGCAAACCACCAAGATCATGCAGCTCTTCGCGTTGATCACCATCAGTATTGCTTGTATCGGCTTGTTCGCATTATCTGCCTATGCAACCCAGAAACGTGTGAAAGAGATCGGTATCCGCAAGGTTCTGGGAGCCTCCATTGGTAAAATTGTCGGCATACTGACCCGCGATTTTATCGGCTTAATCTGCATTGCGTTTCTATTGGCCGTACCTTTAGGGTTTCTAGCTATGAATAAATGGTTAGGAAACTTCGCTTATCATACCAATATGGACTGGTGGGTATTCCTTTTAGCAGGTCTCATGACTCTCTTGGTGTCCTTCCTGACGATAGGATCCCACGCGGTAAAAGCCGCAAAAGCAAACCCTGTAGATAGTCTGAGGGATGAATAATAATTTAGACGTCAGATCTAAGACATAAGATATTAGAGCAGAGTGGAAGTGCAAGTATCAAATGTTCGAAAATCGATGAATAAAGGGAACAGAATACAAACAAACTAACAAACATAGGTCTAACTACTAATTACTAAATACTAACTACTAAAAAATGATTCGTCTAGAAAATATATTCAAATGGTATAACCTAGGAAGTACAAAATCCTTTGTCCTCAAAGACATCAATCTAGAAATCGAGGAGGGCGACTTTATCTCGATTATGGGGCCTTCAGGATCGGGGAAATCGACGCTTTTAAATGTGATTGGCATGCTTGACGAACCTGATGAAGGTAACTACTACTTCATGGGTGAAGATGTCTTGGCAATGAAAACTAAGAAGCGTAGTCAGCTATTTCAATCCCATATAGGCTATGTATTCCAGTCCTACCATCTGATCGATGAACTGACTGTCTATGAAAACATAGAAACCCCGCTGATCTATAAAAACATGTCCTCTTCGGAACGCAAAGCCGTAGTAAGCGACATGTTGGATCGCTTCAACATCGTTGGCAAGAAAGACTTGTTTCCAGCGCAGCTATCTGGCGGACAGCAACAGATTGTAGGGATTGCACGTGCCTTAGCAGGATCACCAAAATTGCTTTTGGCGGATGAGCCTACAGGGAATCTAAACTCCAAACAAGGCGAAGAGATTATGGAACTGTTCAAACAATTGAACGACGAAGGTGTGACGATAATTCAGGTGACACATTCGGAGAAAAATGCCGAATATGGCAAAAGAATAATCGACCTGCTCGATGGACAAATCGTAAAGCGTTAACCCATTCTTGTATATATGTCTTTATTTCCTTAAATTTAATTGTGAATGAAAAGGAAATAAAGGCACTTATATCCTTATTGGATGACCCGGATAAAGGAATCTTTCAGGAAATTGAACATAAACTCATCACCTGTGGACCGGAAGTAATTCCTTTATTGGAAAGCTCATGGGAATCCTCGTTCGACCCGCTCTCGCAAAGCCGAATCGAAAATATCATCCATAAGATCCAATTCGATCAGGTTAAGAACGATTTACAGCTCTGGAAATTAAATAATCAGGAAGATCTTTTAGAGGGTCTGCTGATTATAAACCGCTATCAATATCCCAATCTCAACGAAGATCAGGTTTACTATCAGCTGGCAGAACTACGCCGCAACGCATGGTATCACTTGATGTACGACATGAGTCCATTGGAACAGGTGAAGCTCCTGAATAATATCATCTTCCGCGAATTCGGACTGTCGGGCAATACGTCCAATTACCACGACCCCCAGAATTCCTTTATCCACAAGGTATTGGAAACAAAAAAAGGCAATCCAATTAGCATAGCTTGTATCTATGCGCTTGTCGCCCAAAAATTAGATATCCCAATTTACGGAGTAAACCTGCCAAAGCATTTTGTCCTCGCGTTCATGGATAGCCAAGACAACGATAAGGTTGCCTTTTATATCAATGTATTTAACCGCGGACAAATTATGCGCGAGGAAGATATATTCGCCTTCCTGAGGCAGCTCAATCTTCCCCTATCCGAAGAATACACCCTACCCTGCGATAACCTCGCTATCGTTAAGCGCGTGCTACGGAACCTCGTCGCTGCATACGAACATATCGATAATGCCGAAAAACGTATGGACATCGAATTGCTGCTGGGACTGCTTGACTAGTAGTTAGTACTTACTACTATTTCAAAAAAAAGGCGCCTTATCGGCGCCCTACTCTAATATCTAATGTCTTATATCTAAAATCTAAAACTACAAAGCTTCCGGCTTTTTATCAACGACAAGCTTATTATCACGGTTTGCGATTTCCCATGCTGTGTGGAACACCAGTTTCTCGCGTTTCGTCATCATATTGAAGTCGATACGGTCAACTGTGTCGTTTGGAGTATGGTAATCTGGGTGCAAGCCTGAGAAAAAGAAGATTACCGGGATGCCATGCTTCGCTAAGTTATATTGATCTGAGCGGTAGTAAATACGCATCGGATCCTTCGGATCATCATACATATAGTCTAATTCCATTTGCGTATAGGTCTTATTGGCTTCCTCGTTGATAGCTTTTAACTCGCTACTCAACATATCCGAACCGATTGCATGGATATAGTTATGATTTCCGGCCAAGTGCTTGTCATCGATACGACCGATCATATCCATATTCAAACAAGTAACCGTATTTGCTAATGGGAATACAGGATGTTCTGAATAGTAGCTAGAGCCTAATAAGCCTTTTTCTTCAGCTGCAAAGCCCATGAAAAGGATTGTTCTTCTAGGTCCATGACCGTCTTTCTTAGCTGCAGCGAATGCTTTTGCTAATTCCAATACCCCCACAGTACCCGATCCATTATCATCTGCACCAGGGAAGTATGTTCCGTCAGGAAGAATTCCGTCGTGATCATAGTGTCCCGAGATAATAACGATCTCGTCCTTTTTATCTGTTCCTTCAATTACGCCCAATACGTTTGGATCATTGAACTCTTCCGCCTTCACGCCCATCTTCGCTTTCACATCCGCTTTGACTACGAAAGAATTCGGTTTCTTCGTACTGTTGATTTTAGCAAGCGCCTTATCAACCGTAGTTTTCTTAGCCGCTAATACCTCGTTGGCAGTCTCCAGCGTCATGTTAACCACAGGAGTTCCGGTGTTGCCGGTCGACGGACTTTTCTTCTCTTCCGAACGCAACATAAAGCGTCCGCCAGTTAAGCGACCTCCGAAACGAGCGATCATATCTGATGTCTGCTTGCCGGTAGCAATAATAAGCTTCGGCTTTAACTTCATCAATTCTTGAGCCTTCTTAAAGCGGCTCGTAGACCAGTCCGACAGCGTCTTGGTGCCCGTAATCAACGAGTTTCCGTTGTTATCGGTAGGCTCTCCATCGCTGATGAACATCACTACTTTTCCGGCAATATCTAGACCTTTTAAATCATTGTATGTCTCCGATTGTATACCATAGCCTACGAATACAATCTCGTTCGCATCAAAGCTTGCTAAATCATTCGAGCCCTGAACAAAGAAATCCTTGCCATTTGTAAACTCATGCTTGTTGATTTTAAATTGCTCAACAACATACGACGATTTCTCTAAAGCTACGGGCTGAAAGTATGAACCATTTACTGCGGGTTTTAAACCCAGTTCTTTAAATGTATTGGCGATATATTCTGCTGCTTTTTGACCTCCCTCTTGACCCGTCCCACGTCCTGCATATTCTTTAGACGTTAAAGTCGTCAAATGTGCTTTCGCTGACTCCACGGTCAATAGCTCCGCATATTTACTTTGTGTAGGATTCTGTGCCATCGTGCAACTGAACATTGCAGGTAGCAAGAATGACAATACTAAATATTTCCTCATAATCTATCGTTTAAAATAATGGGTTAAGAACAAGCAATCTTGTTCACTCGGTTCTCATGGCGACCGCCTTCAAAGTCGGTCGTTAAGAATGTTTTTACAATGCGTTTTGCAAGATCCAAGTCAATAAAACGTGCTGGGATACAAACAACATTCGCATTGTTATGCTGGCGTGCTAGTGCCGAGATTTCCTCTAACCAACAGATCGCTGCACGAATCCCTTGGTGTTTGTTTGCTGTAATAGCAACCCCGTTCGCTGATCCACAAATCAGGATCCCCATATCATTCGATTGATCCTCTACGCTGCTCGCTACTGGGTGAGCAAAATCAGGGTAATCAACTGAATCTGTAGAATAGGTACCGAAGTCTTGAACGGTATAACCTAATTCCTGTAAAAATTCAATGATCGCTGCTTTATATTCAAAACCAGCATGATCTCCACCAATTGCAATTTTTTTTGACATGATATGTTATTAACTGTTATAGAATTCTTTTTCTGCTTGTTCTTTCGCTCGCTTTACATTTGCTGAAACCATAATACTCAATTCATATAAAATGAACATCGGCGCACTTACCGTCAATAGGGTAATAATATCTGCCGTTGGAGTAATGATTGCTGCAATGACTAAAATGATAACGATAGCGTATCGACGACTCGCACGCATAAACTCGGGCGTCATGATACCAATCTTCGATAAAATAAATATTAAGATGGGAAGAAGGAAGATAATTCCACAGCCCAAAGTTAATGTCGCAATTGTCGACAAGTACGAATCGATCGTAATCTGATTCGTAATTTCCTCACTTAAGGATACGTTCGCTAGGAAATTTACCGATAAAGGAACAACGATATAGTAACCAAATAAAGCACCGATAATAAACAGAACAGTCGCATAGAATACGAAACCACGAGCCGATTTGCGTTCAATATCCGTTAATGCCGGTTTGATAAAGAGCCAAACCTCAAATAACAAATACGGAAAGCCCAAAGCTACTGCCATCAATAAACAGGAGTTAATCTGAAGCATAAACTGCCCGGCCAATTCTGTATTGATAATATTGAACGGAATCTTCTCTACGCAGAAACCTGCTAAATTCAACGCATCCCCCACTTTACACATCATACGATACGTCCAGAAATCCAGGTTCTTTGGACCCATAATAATTTCGTTGAAAACAAAATCATAAAAGGTAAAAGATAAGATCGCAAAAATAGTAACAGCGATTACTGCACGGATAATATGCCAACGAAGCACCTCAAGATGATCGAAAAAGGACATCTCGGATTCAAGATTCTTGCCTTTGTTCTTTATCGCTTCAATTAATTTTAGATTCTTGGACATGTAAGTTTATGTACGTGTAAATTGTTCGTAAGAAAACAAAAATACCATTCTTCGTAAGAAGAATGGCATGTTTTGCTTATGTAAAATAAATTTTATACAACTTCCTCATCAGGATACTGCGTCAGGTCGAAAGTCTCCATAAATTTAGTGGTAAAATTACCAGCTCTAAAGTTAGGATCACGCATTAGACGTAGGTGAAGTGGAATGGTTGTTTTCACACCCTCGATTACAAATTCGCTCAATGCGCGTTCCATCGTGTTAAGCGCCTCTTCACGAGTCTGCGCAACACAAATTAATTTCGCAATCATCGAATCATAGTTCGGAGGGATGGTATATCCAGAATATACGTGCGTATCTACACGAACGCCATGACCTCCTGGAGAGTGGAAGTTCGTAATCTTCCCTGGCGACGGGCGGAAATTATTGAAAGGATCTTCCGCATTGATACGACACTCGATAGCATGCATGGTTGGCTCATAGCTCTTTCCTGAAATTGGAATACCTGCTGCTACTTTAATTTGTTCTTTAATTAAATCGAAGTTGATTACTTCCTCCGTTACAGGGTGCTCTACCTGAATACGCGTATTCATCTCCATAAAGTAGAAGTTACGGTGTTTGTCTACCAAAAACTCGATAGTACCCGCGCCCTCATATTTTACTGCCATCGCACCTTTGATAGCTGCTTCACCCATTTTAGCACGCAACTCTGGCGTAATAAATGGAGATGGAGCTTCCTCTACCAATTTCTGGTGACGACGTTGGATAGAACAGTCACGCTCAGAAAGGTGACATACTGTACCATACTGATCACCGATGACCTGGATCTCAATATGACGTGGATCTTCCACATATTTCTCTAAATAGATGCCGTCGTTTCCGAATGCGGCACCAGCTTCTTGACGAGCCGAATCCCATGCTGGTTCAAACTCTTCATCTTTCCAAACGATACGCATACCACGACCACCACCACCGGCAGTAGCTTTTAAAATAATTGGATACGTCATTTCGTTGGCAAGCTTCAGACCCGTTTTCACATCAGGCACCAAACCATCCGAACCCGGAACCGTTGGAACGCCTGCCTGCTTCATCGTCTCTTTTGCTGAAGCTTTATCACCCATTTTCTCAATCTGCTCTGCTGTAGCACCAATAAACTTGATACCATATTCTGCACAGATCGCAGAGAACTTGGCATTTTCCGAAAGGAAACCGTAGCCTGGGTGAATCGCATCTGCATTGGTTAATTCTGCAGCTGCAATGATATTAGGGATATTTAAATAGGAATCTTTACTTGCTGGCGGACCGATACAAACTGCTTCGTCTGCAAAGCGAACGTGCAGACTATCGCGATCTGCAGTAGAATATACCGCAACACTCTGAATACCCATTTCTTTACAAGTACGGATAATTCTTAATGCGATCTCACCTCTATTGGCAATTAATATTTTTTTAAACATAGTTCTGAATGATGTAATACTTTTTCCTGAGCAACAATGTCTGCTATACAGCAGACTAACGATTAGCTAGGATCTACCAAAAATAATGGTTGATCGTATTCCACAGGCTGTGCATCATTAACTAAGATTTTCACGATTTTTCCAGAAACCTCAGATTCAATCTCGTTGAAAAGTTTCATTGCTTCGACAATACACAATACTTTACCCGGAGCGATTTCATCACCCACATTCACAAACACCCCTTTATCTGGACCTGGAGAACGGTAGAATGTACCAATGATTGGAGATTTAACCGTGATATACTTCGATTCATCATCTGCTGCTGGTGCTGCTGCAACTGGCGCCGCCGCTATCGGAGCTGCTGCCGCAGGGGCTGCCGCTACTGGAGCCGCTGCTGCTACTGCAGGAACTGAAGCTGTAACGTAAGTTGGCTCTTGATTTGTTTTAATTGTGATCTTGAAATCTTTCTCTTCGATAGAAACTTCATTAACACCAGATTTAGAAACAAATTTGATTAAATCTTGAATTTGTTTAATATCCATACTCATATGCTAGTAGGTTAGTTTATTTAATGTAAAAAAATTGTTAACTGTAAAGGTAATAAAAACTCGGAGATTAGTATGCCCATTTTAAATAAACGGAGCCCCAAGTAAACCCGCCGCCAAACGCCGCAAGGATCAAATTATCGCCTTTTTTCAACTGGCTCTCCCACTCCCATAAACACATAGGAATCGTCGCGCTTGTTGTATTTCCGTATTTCTGGATATTCACCATCACTTTTTCTTCTGGCAATCCAGCGCGCTCTGCTGTCGCATCAATAATACGCTTGTTCGCTTGATGTGGAACTAACCATGCTACGTCGTTCGCAGTTAGGTTGTTACGATCCATAATTTCGGCAGCAACATCCGCCATATTTGTAACGGCAAACTTAAATACTGTGCGTCCCTCTTGGTAAGCATAGTGCAAGCCTGCATCCACCGTTTCGTGGCTAGCCGGATGTAGGGAACCACCACCCTTGATATTCAGGTATTGTCCGCCCGAACCATCCGTGCGCAGGATAGAATCCTGTATGCCATTTCCTTCCGTATCGGGTTCTAAAAGCACGCATCCGCACCCGTCACCAAATAAGATACATGTATTTCTATCCGCATAGTTGACAACTGATGACATCTTATCACCACCAACAACTAAAACTTTTTTATGCTTCCCCGACTCGATGAACTGAGCACCGGTCGTTAATCCAAATAAGAAACCCGAACATGCGGCCTGAAGATCATATCCCCAAGCATTCTTTGCTCCAATCTTGTCTGCAAGAATATTCGCCGTAGCAGGAAATAACATATCTGGTGTACTTGTACAGAAAATAATCAATTCGATATCTTCTGCCGAGATTCCTCTTTTTTCTAAAAGACCCTTTACCGCAGGAACGGCCAAATCAGAAGTTGCTTTATTGGGATCTTTAAGAATTCTTCTTTCGCTGATACCCGTGCGGCTTACAATCCACTCGTCGTTGGTATCAACCATGGTTTCCAACTCTTTGTTGGTAAGGATATAATCCGGAACATAACCATTTACAGCGGTTATCGCCGCATGAATTTTCGACATATCAATTAATTAAAAGCTGATCTGATCTTCTCAATAAATTGAGAAGCAATCATATCTCTTGACAATAAAACCATATTTTTAATAGCCTCAGGAGTTGATATACCATGGCCAATAATAACTGGAGCATTTACACCTAAAATAGGGCTTCCTCCATATTGCTCATAGTTAAAGCGATCGAAAAAAGGATCTTTCATTCCTTTTTTCAAGGTAACCACATAAAACGACTCCGCAAGTTTTAGAACCACATTTCCAGTATAGCCATCACAAACGACAACGTCTGCATGGTCAGTGAACAAGTCACGGCCTTCAGCGTTTCCAATAAAATTGATCTTATTGTTTGCTTTTAATAATGGGTAGGTTGCAACAGTTAGGTTATTTCCTTTTTCTTCTTCTTCGCCAATGTTCAATAATCCAACTTTGGGGCTCGGGATGCCATATACATGCTCAGCATACAAGCTACCAAGCAGCGCAAATTGGTTCAACATTTCAGGTTTGCAGTCTGCATTTGCACCAACATCAAGCAGGATTCCAAATCCTTCTTTTAATTTAGGAACGTTGGTGGCAATTGCGGGGCGTAAAACCCCCGGAATAGTCTTGACACTGAACATAGCGCCAACTAACATCGCTCCGGTATTTCCAGCTGAAGAGAAAGAGTCTATCTCACCGTTCTTTAATAGTTCAAAGCCCTTTGCAATGGATGAATCGGGTTTTTGTGTGATAGCTTTGGTTGGATGTTCGTGCATGCTGATATTTTCAGGAGCATGAACATAATCAAATTTTGAGGGGTCGGATCCCGCTGCTTCAATAGCTTTTTTGGTGGCTTCTTCGTCGCCAAATAACACTATGCGCTGAGATTCGTCTAGCAATTGTTGAGCTTCGATAGCACCTTTAATATTTGAGTCCGGTGCATAATCTCCCCCCAATACGTCTAATCCAATCTTCATTCGTAATTATTTAGAATATTCAATAATACGCAAAAAACATCCCAAAGTAAAGTGAATAATATAAAATATTACACTTTTTTGGGATGTTTATTCTGAATGATGTCGTTAGACAGTAGCAGTATTTTCGATAATCAATTTACCGTTGTAGTATAAATTACCGTCTACTGTGTAAGCACGGTGTGGTGTATGAACCGCGCCAGTTTCTTTACAAACTGTTAAGCTAGGTAACTCAGCTTTATAGTGTGTTCTTCTTTTGTCTCTTCTAGATTTAGAAGTTTTACGTTTTGGATGTGCCATCTCGTATTTCTCGTTTTAGTTATTCTTAATATTTTTTAATGCTTCCCAACGTGGATCGATGTGCTCATCGTCCGCTATTGATGATTCTTCGTCTTGCTCGTTTTGAATCATATTTAACATCTCCGGATCGCAGTTTATGTTTTCGCCCTGCTCACTACATTTCGTGTAAGGCGGAACAGCAACATTGATATATTCATAAAGCAAAGGAGCGATATCCAGTTCGTAGTCGTTTTTAGACAGCATAACAACCTCTTCGGTATCATCTTGCCAATCTTCTTCCGAAAACTTGATCAGAGCGCGCTCTTGAATATGAATCGGAGCATCAAATTGAGATAAACAAACGTCACAAGTAAGCTTCATGCTGCCTTTGATATCAAAATTAGCAATCAGCATATTCTCCTGTTTCTGTAGTTCAACTACAACTTTTAGGTCTCCTTCCTTCACTAAGGAATGTTCGTAACAAGCAAAGAACTTCTCATCTACTTCAAAGTCAAAACTGTGTTTACCTGTCGAAAGACCTGAAAATGGTATTCTATATTGTTTTAGATACTTCACAATCCTGCATTTGAGCCTGCAAAAATAACGATTAATTAAGTATAAATGAAATTTATTTTAAAAAATCCTTATCCCTACTCGTAATAGTTTTTTCCTAATTCTATTTTCTCGCGATTATTCGCCATACGCCACTTATTTGTATCGCGAAGGGAATAAGCGCAACCACAGTATTCCTGCATGTAAAAGCGTTCGCGCTTGCTGATCTCCAGCATACGTGCCGAACCTCCCTTTTTACGCCAGTTCAATGTCCAGTATTCCATATCGGGATAACGCGATGCTGCACGAACACCGCAGTCATTGATTTGACTCATCGTTTTCCAACGCGAAATTCCTAAGGAACTTGAAATAACGTCGAAGCCGTTCGCTGCCGCATATTCTGCAGTCTTCTCAAAGCGCATATCAAAGCACATCGTGCAACGAATACCACGCTCGGGCTCATTTTCCATTCCTTTAGCAAGTTCAAACCAATGGTCGACGTCATAGTCCGCGTCGATAAAGGGAATGTTATGCTTCTCCGCAAATCGGATATTCTCGTCTTTGCGTAAATCATATTCCTTGCGTGGATGGATGTTGGGGTTGTAAAAATAGATCGTAAATTCGATGTCTGACGCAATCAGCGCTTCCATCACTTCCCCCGAACATGGTGCACAGCAGGAATGTAGCAATAGTTTCTTCCCTTCGTTGGGCAATTCCAACTTCTCCCTTACAAATTCATTATTCTCCATTGCATTCAATTCAATCATGCAATGTTACATAAATACCTTTATTTAATCAAATTAACATTTCTTGACGCTTCCAACTGCGCCTGAATAGCGATAAATTTTTACATTTGTAATAAAATAAAGAAACATGAACTTAAGATGGATTTTCGCGCTAGCTATGATAACAACACTAATCGGAATTGTTGCTTGCGAGCGTGATGATGACGAGCCTTTTGTCAATAGAGATTTTTCCAGACTGTATATCTCATTCTCAGATTATACGACGAATCCACAAGTTGCCAGCCCACCTAACCTTGGCGTAATCAAACGCGCAGACTCAACAAATTTTGGCGATGTCAATGGTAACTTTCAGGATTTCCAATCGCGGACGTTCGGTGGCAACGCCATTACTTTCAGCCCCGCTGCGCAACGCGTGTTCATGAGCTCCATTAATCAAGTTGTTTCAGACACCAGCTTACAAATCTTTACCGTCGGCCGCGAAGGCAACTTAGCGAATAATGGAAAAATCGATAACAAACATGCCAATAAAGTGACTGGCTTAGTCTATTACCCAAGCGTAGATGTACTATTCGGTGTAGATGTTTCTTCATCGACCATCATATCATACGACATTCCAAAGAACCGATCTGGCTATATGAAAGTATCGCGCAGGTTCGTAATTAAGGATGATCTACTACCATGGGCAATCGCGATACATAAAAATATTATTTATGTATCCAGAAATGGAAACAACGGCGGTGTCGATATCTATGAAGGCCTTATTTCGCGGAGAACAGACACACTCTTCAACGATGTCAAACCTACAAGATCCCTTCGCATCGCAGATACGCACAACATTCAAGGCATGTCACTCGACACCGTGAACAATGTTCTTGCATTAACAGACTATACAACGTCAGGAAATACAACAAGCGGAAGAATCCTGCTATTTGAAAACTTTTCTGAACTTGCAAAAAATGGCGGAAATATCACCCCTACTCGTGTCATCAGCGGAGCAAATACCGGACTGATACGCCCATCTGACGTTGCGCTAGATTTTAAAGAAAACTCCAAATACCTCTATGTTGCCGATCCGGGAGCTAAGAAAGTATTTCGTTTCTTAAAAACAGCAAATGGAGACGACAAACCCGATAGCGAATTCTCTTATCGCAATGGTGCATCCACACCAGTTGGATTGTCTTTAGACTCTCGATAGCTAAATTCTTATCATCTTATAAAGTCCAGCATGCGTACATGCTGGACTTTTTTTTGTCTATACATTGAACTTATTTTGTTCAAGACCTCCTTTAAACTTCTTCGACATAAAACCCTTTCAAAGCCCTTTCAAACCCAATACAAACCCATATCAGAAGCGCTCGGGATTGGGTTTGAATTGGTTTTACAATGGTCTTTAAAGGGCATTAACTGGACGCCGATGCGTTGAGCTGTCCTTTCATCCTGAAACACAAGCTGTTTCGCTACATTTTTTTTCTACTTCTTCTTGTATTTTCAAAATCAATTTCTACATTTGCAGTGTATTAGTTCATTAATACACTAAAACTTAAATTATGCTAATCATCAAATCACTATCTTATTCCTATAAAAAGAGGAAGCGGGTGCTAGAGGAAATCAGCACAACACTACAACCCGGCCATATTTACGGGCTCTTAGGTTTGAACGGCGAAGGGAAAACAACCTTATTAAAGCTGATGGTAGGTTTACTACTGCCGAAAGAGGGGAATGTGTTTTACGGCAATTTGAAGAGCTCGGATCGCTCCGCAGCGTATTATAACGAGGTATTCTACTTGTCGGACAGCAGCAAACTGCCCGATATGAATATAGAAGCTTTCGGAAAGATATACGGAGCTTTCTATTCAAGATATGAGCATCAGGAATATATCAACAACCTGAGGTCCTTTAATATTCCGATGGAAAATGGTTTAAGAGGACTGTCTCTAGGTCAGCATCGCAAAGTGCATCTTGCCTTTGCCCTGGCCTGCAATACGTCGGCCCTGCTGATGGACGAGCCAAGCAATGGGCTGGATATCCCATCGAAGGGAATATTCAGAAAACTGCTAGCCAAGTCAATGTCGGCAGATAAGATCTTTGTCATCGCTACTCACCAAATTAGAGACGTCGATAATCTATTCGATCATCTGCTGATTTTGAATAAAGGAAAGCTTCTTATCGATACGAGCCTATTTGACCTAGCAAAAGAATATAGCATCACAAGAACGCCAGAGCCGGATGATGAAATTGTCTATAGCCAACAGGAGTTTGATGGAGCAGTCCATCTGGTGAAAACCAGCATACCAAGCGAGGCTAAACTAGATATTGAATTCCTGTTTAATGCCTTTACCCAATCTAACCAAACTGTAGAATTATGAGAACCTCCCTTTTATACACAAAGAGCATCTTGTTAGGAAATCGTTATTTATTATTCTCGATTCCGCTACTAGCGACGATTGGATTTGTTGGTGTATTCCTCTTATCCGAAAATGAGATTTTCGGTTTATTGGACAATACGATCAGCCCATCTGGAGCGGTAGACTATAATGCTGCTATGGAGTTGGCTAAATACACTTTTTATGATCTCAGCCTTATCCTTGTAGGGGTTTTACCTCTAATACATTTACTTTTCTTATCCAAATTGTACTATAAGTCCTACGAACTCACCCTTCCGGTGAGTCCAGCTCAACGTTATTTAGCCTATTTGTTCACAGCGGCAATCATTTATGTGTCCAATCTCTTAATCATCATGTTGCTGAACTATTTGATGCAAGTTTATTTGCAAACTCGTTATATGGAGGTATGTACGGAAGCGTTCGATAAATTGGGCTATTTATATGAAGGAATACGCGAAAACAGCATTCTAAACAATGCTAACATCAACTATTCCTTATTGAAGTTCGGAGGGTTCTTTTTTGCCTTATTACCTATATATCTGTATGCGCTGCTTTATTTCAGAAAATATAGTCTTTTAAAGTTTATCGGCATCTATACGCTGGCTGTTATTATTGGCGCCTTAATTCTCGAAAAGGTATGGTCGGGTACTACCTACTACATCAACAACGAATCTTATGTGGAGCTATTCCCGCTTGTCGCCTTATTACTAGCGTCATTAGCCTGTTACGTGGGTTTTTATTTTTTATTAAAAGAGAAGGAGGTTTAAATGCAGTTTACAAATGACAAACCCATTTATCAACAGATCATCGATCTGGTGATGGAGAAGATCCTGAAAAAGGAATGGGTAGCCGGAGAGAAAATCCTATCGGTTCGTGACCTGGGTGCAACCTTGGAGGTAAACCCGAATACCATTATGCGCTCTTATGAAAAACTGCAACAGGATGAAATCATCTTCAATAAAAGAGGCTTAGGTTTCTTTGTTGCAGAGGATGCTCAGGATCGAATTATCCGCCTGCGCAAGGAAAGCTTTTTGGAACAAGAAGCGCCGCGATTTTTGCAGACAGCGAAATTGTTAAACATATCAATCGATGAAATAACCGACTTATATAACGCTATAGAATTATGAAAAAGTCCACCATTATAATTATCGCCACGGGGTTAACCTTATTCCTTTGCTTTTTTGTTCTTCGCCCCTTGACGGGTACTATCCTTATTAAAGACGAGATATCAAAGGAACCTGCGGACCCGATCTCTTCCTTTATGATGCGCTTTAGCGAGCCTGAAACGGCAAAACCAGTTTCCCTTAACCATATTGAACATATTGTGATCAACGGCACTGATAAGGCCAACCACGCTAATGTTCGCGTCACGAACAAAGGGAAGAACGAGATTAGCAGATCAAATTATTATTATAAAAAAGACGTAAACCCGGTTATCAAAGGAAATACGATGACGATCACCTTAAGCGGTCTAAGTACACAACATTATGATATTGATTTGGACAGCTTATCCAGCAAGACCATTACGCTTAACAATATCCAGGGCACCATGTCAATCATTTCGGCAGACAGCGTATTCCAGGGGCTCAACAAAGTAATTGTAGGAAAAGGCAGCAATCTCCAATTATGGGGAGAAGTAGGCGCTCAAGAGTATTTAGACCCGAAGTTCCAACTGGTTGGAAAGGAAGAATCCGTCATTCGTTTAGTAACCTTTTCATTTGCCCACTTCGACGCGACACTTAACAACGCACGATTGGATTTCTTAGAATCCTATGTTGCCGATACGGCGAACATCAAACTACAGGGTCGCAGTAATATTATTCATCCTCTAGGATTAAAAACCTTCGGGAAACTTATATTGACCGGAAATACGGATTACTACAACGAGCGAAACGTTAAAAAACAATAGCTATGAACCCTCATCTTATCATCCAGCTTATCAGTAGATTGATAAATTTGTTTAAAAGTCTTTAAAAAGCATAGGGTTGGACGCAAGCGCCCAACCCTACATTATTAAGATTAATAGAGAACTTTTTTATTCTGGGTTTTCAGCAGTTGATTCTCTAGCCAATGTTACCTCATCGGGTGCATTTTCTAGGAATTTGTCCAAATTGAAAAGAGACTCATCCGAAGCGCGATCACCACCGGCAATCTTCAATTTATCGATTAATTGAAGCGCCAGTTTTTCTTCTTCAATCTGCTCCTTCACGAACCACTGCGCGAAGTTCCAAGTCGCCCAATCTTTCTCGTCCATCGACTGATTCACCAAATTGTAAATTGCGTTGGTATTATCCACTTCATGTTCGAACACCATGTTAAAACACTCGGTAATCGTTTTCGGCAGTTTGCTCGGTGCCTCGACGGCTTCCACCTTGGGCTCTCCCCCACGCTCCAAAATGTACATCATAATCTTGATCATATGATTTCGCTCTTCCTGCGCGTGACGGAAAAGAAAATTTGCAATACCACCATAACCTTTTGTATCGGCCCAAATCCCCAACGCCAAATAAATCTGTGAGGCTTGGTTTTCTTTTGTCATCTGTTTGATCAGGGATGTTTCCATCGCCTTTGAAAGTCTATTCGTGTTCATAGCTTCAGCTTTTTATTATTGAACAGTAGCTATCTTATATTGTTTCAATTTTTAGACTTTTTTAATCCCCACGAAGGTTGTAAATTTGATAGGACCCCATAGAAACAATTGTGCAGACTGCTTGTTTTTTGATAAGTGCTTGTTTTAATGGCTATCAAGAGCTTTCATTCTTGTTTATGTTTCAATGGAAAAATGAAAGGTTTTGATAAGTGTTTGTTTTAATGGCTATCAAGAGCTTTCATTCTTGTTTGTGTTTCAATGGAAAAATGAAAGGTTTTGATAAGTGTTTGTTTTCAATGGCTATCAAGAAGATTTGTTCTTGTTGCTGTTTCTAGGGGATCGTGAAAGTTTTAAAATAAATCAAAAAGATATATGGCGTTTTTAGATTACTATAAAGTATTAGGATTGGATAAAACAGCCAGCCAGGACGATATCAAAAAAGCGTATAGAAAACTTGCCCGCAAGTTTCATCCTGATTTGAATCCGAACGACGAGGAGGCTAAGAAGAAATTCCAAGAAATCAACGAGGCCAACGAGGTGCTGACTGATCCAGAAAAGCGTAAGAAATATGATCAGTACGGTGAAAACTGGAAACATGGCGAAGAGTATGAAAAGGCGCAGCAGCAATATGGACGTTCTAATGCCGGAGCTGGGAGACAGAACCCTTTCCAGGGCTATGATTTCAACTACGACGGTAATTATGATACAGGTGAATATTCGGATTTCTTTGAAGAACTTTTTGGTAGCCGTTTTTCAGGGCGCGGCTCCAACCGCAGAAGTGCCGGCTTTAGAGGGCAAGACTATAACACAAGCTTAGAATTGACCCTTCTACAAGCCTCTCAGACGCATCAGCAAACTTTCACTGTCAACGGAAAAAATATTCGTATCACTATTCCCGCGGGAGTAGAAGATGGACAGAAGATCCGATTGAAAGGGCAAGGCGGCGAGGGAATGAATGGCGGGCCAAATGGCGACCTGTATATTACGTTTAGCATTAAGGGGGACCCGAACTTCCAGCGCAGAGGAAACGATCTTTATACTAATATCTCGATTGATTTAGCAACGGCGCTACTCGGTGGAGAGACTATCGTCAATACGCTGACCGGCAAGATAAATGTAAAGATCAAGGCGGAAACACAAAACGGCGCAAAGATTCGGTTAAAGGGTAAGGGATATCCTGTTTATAAGAAGGAAGGTGAGTTTGGCGATCTATACGCTGAGGTTCACGTGAAACTTCCAACAAATTTGACGGATGAGCAAAAGAAACTTGTTCAACAATTTGCAGACTCAACAAAGTAAGCTATGGAAAAGACATTATTTAAGGTGATTGATATCTGCCGATCGAATAAGATTGAACGGACTTTTATTCAGGAATTACATCAGAATGGCCTGATTGAGATTATCATCGAAGAGGAAACGGAGTTTATTGAAGAGGAGCAAATACAGCAGATACAGCGCTTCTCTAACTGGCATTATGAGTTAGAACTTAATGTGCAGGGCATCGAAATCGTACAGAATTTGATCGATCGTATCGAGAAATTGCAACAAGAGCTAAGATTCTTGAAGGGAGGATCTTAAAATTAAAAAGGCTTTGCAAAGAAGTCCTACCAAAAGGTACCATTTGCAAAGCCAATAAAGTTTTATTGTTGGGAAAGGTCTAATCTCAACGGAATCATAAAGCGTGAGGCTACGGCCTTTCCATCTTGAATAGCAGGTTTCCATTTCTCCGCTTTCTCGATCGCAGCGATCAATGCCTCGCCCGTTCCATGCCCTAAATCCTCCGTAATAAGGATATTAGAGATCTCACCATCTGAACCAATGATAAAATTTGCGACTACTTTTCCTCTTACACCGGCATCAATTGCAGCTTGCGGATAAGTATAGGTTTCTTGTACAAATTTTCGGAAATTATCGATGCCACCGGGATAATCCGCTAGTATTTCGGGATTGTCAATAAGTGTCCCCTCATATTTCCGTTCCTCTGGTACATCCTGTAAAGTAATCTTTTCCACTTTTGGCTCTGCTTTCTGTTCTTCCTGTTTACAATTTACCACAAGGAAAAGCATAAATAAACTGGCAGGAAGGGTTAAAAGGTATGTTGCCTTAAATTTATAGGCTGTTTTTTCTTTAAATAACATAGTGATTCTATTTTTCAATAATGAATTATTGGAAAACTCGTGTTGCAACAAGGCGCTTTTGGTATTCATGGCCTGCGCCAGCAAGAGCTCGGCGTAGGCAACTTTATTGTCCGCATGTTTCTCGTCGACAATACATTCATGCACAAATTTCATCTCCCGAATCAATATGGGATAGATTGGATTAAACCAATTAAAAAGCCTAAAGATTTCTAATAAGATAATATCCAGCGAATGTCCCTGTTTGACGTGCTCGAGCTCATGATTTCGTACTTGCCTTAAATCCTCATCTTGTAGTTCCTTGCTCAGCACAATCTTTCCAAAGAAAGAAAAGCTACCCTTAGCAGCCCCTTCCCTGATCGTCCTCAATAATGCCACGACTCGGTAGAGGAACCAAACGCTGAATATAGCCACTCCAAGCCAATACATGGCATGTAAGGTCTGGATACTCAGAATTTCCCAATGATTAGCCCATACCTGATTAGCATCAATAGCTTGCTGATTGGTGCCGATCGCGATTTCCGGGATCTCCATAATCATCATTTCCGGCATAGGCACTTGTATATAAAGTCCCAAAGGAATTAAATATGCAATGATTAAGCTGCCCAATAGGAACCATCTGTTCCATTGGAAAAATGTAAGCTTTCGCAGTCCTAACCAATAGATTAGGAAAAATACGATCAGCGCTATATTTGAAAGGATTAGGTATAGCATGGCTCCAATAGTTGGGTTTAAGATTTATGCTTTTGTATTAATTTCAAGATTTCGTCCATGTCTTTGACATCCAGCTCGTTTTCTTCTAGAAAAAAAGACAACATGCTGCTGGCAGAATTCTCAAAATAGCCTTGCAAGAGTTTTCCGGTGATTAACTTCTTGTATTCTTCTTTCTGGATCTTCGGGAAGTAGCGATGGCTCTTTCCGAAAGACTCGTGATCCACAAAACCCTTGGTTTCAAGAATCCGAATAATGGTTGAAACAGTATTATAAGCAGGTTTCGGCTCGGGAAGCATATCGATGATCTCTTTCACAAATCCCCCGTCACGGTCCCAAAGCGCTTGCATGATTTGCTCCTCAGCCTTCGTAAGTTCTTTTAATTCGTTCATAATGGTATTGATAAAATATAAAAAGACAATATTGCCTATAATCGATTATAAGACTAAGGTATAACTAATAATTTAGTTATACAACTAAATTATTAGTTATAAAAATGGTTTAAACACGCAACAACCTATGTGTCAGGTTTATAAAATCACAGGACAGGTGCACTAAGCTTGTAACAGCTTATATCAAGCGGGGTAATTTTAATATGGAAAGAGTGGAAAATGCTATTCATGCCGCCAGCGCCGATCAGCTTTTTTATCAGACTGCATCTTTTTACGATCTAGCCGGGCAATAATTTTCGATTTGGGAATCTTGGTCGGAATACGGGGTTTATCGAGCTTTAATGCATCGTCTAGGATGTTTAGAAAACGTTCAATAACAATTTCTTTGTTCTTAATCTGGCTTCGATCACTTGAAGAGTCGAGCAATAGTTCGCCTTCTTTATTGATTCTATTCGCTAGGCGCTCTTTGAGCAAGGTCTTTTGTTCGTCGGTAAAAATAGAAGAAGCATCAACATTCCAGATAAGCATCACCTTAGAAGAAACTTTATTGACATGCTGCCCTCCTTTTCCGCCCGCTCTTGAAGTTTTAAATTGAAGCTCTTCGATCAGTTTTGTTGTTTGTTCATTCATTTGTAATAAAAATAGAATATTTCTACCTCACAGGAAAATATTCCTGCGGATTTATAAAAGCATCATTATCTTTATGGAAGAAAACGAAACGTATGAAGATAGGAATTGTCTGTTATCCAACATTTGGTGGAAGTGGGGTGGTTGCCACAGAATTAGGAAAAGCATTAGCCAACGAAGGGCATCAGGTACATTTCATCACATATAGCCAACCTGCCCGCTTGGATTTTTTTTCCGAAAACCTTTTTTATCACGAAGTCTCTATGGCGCAATACCCATTGTTCGACTTCCCCCCTTACGAAACAGCCCTAGCCAGCAAAATGGTGGATGTTGTTCGTTTTGAAAAATTAGATCTTCTGCATGTGCATTATGCGATTCCACATGCCTCGGTTGCTTTCCTTGCAAAACAGATTCTGAAGACTTATGGGATTGATATTCCCGTCGTAACAACCTTACACGGTACGGATATCACGTTAGTAGGTAAAGACAAGAGCTTTAGCCCGGTGGTGACTTTCTCGATCAATCAATCGGATGGTGTAACGACTGTTTCGGACAACCTGAAAGAGCAAACCCTGCAGTACTTTGATGTTACGAAAGATATTCAAGTCATACCTAACTTTATCGATCTTCAACGCTTCAGCAATAAGAATCATGAGCATTTCAAGAAAGCGATAGCACCGAATAACGAACGTATATTGGTCCATACATCCAATTTCCGGAAAGTAAAACGTGTGGAAGATGTCGTGCGAATTTTTGAAAAAGTCAACAAGGTTATTCCAAGTAAACTATTGATGGTTGGGGATGGCCCGGAGCGTCGGAATGCGGAGGAATTAGCCCGCGATCTAGGTATCTGCGATGTGATCCGTTTCTTAGGGAAACAGGACGCTATCGAAGAGATCTTATCGATCTCCGATTTGTTTCTGATGCCTTCCGGTTCGGAGAGCTTCGGACTCGCGGCATTGGAAGCGATGGCCTGTAAAGTGCCTGTTATTTCATCCAATACTGGCGGTTTGCCGGAGTTAAATAAACAAGGATTCAGCGGTTTCCTGAGCGATATCGGCGATATTGATGATATGGCTAAAAATGCGATCCATATTCTTGAAAACGATGCAACACTCGCTGAATTTAAGGCCAATGCTCTAGTCAGGGCACAGGATTTTGAACTGAGTAAAATAGTTCCTAAGTACGAGGAGTTTTACCGTCAAGTAATCAAATCGTTAAAAAATCAGAATAAAACTGTTTAACCGATGTTAAAAAATCCTATCTTTGGCTTTTGGAAATACTCCAAAAATCAAATATGAAATACAAACGCATCCTACTAAAACTCAGCGGAGAAGCTTTGATGGGTGAACAAAGCTACGGAATCGACATTAATCGCGTTCAGCAATACGCAAAAGACATTCAAGAACTTCACAGTCTAGGCATGGAAATCGCTATCGTAATCGGTGGTGGTAATATTTACCGTGGCTTAAGCGCTGAAAAAGCGGGAATGGACCGTGTACAAGCTGATTACATGGGCATGTTAGCAACCGTTATCAATAGCATGGCTTTGCAAGATGCTTTGGAAAAAGAAGGAATGAAGACCCGTCTACTAACGGCGATTAAAATGGAGCAGATTTGTGAACCATTTATTCGTAGAAGAGCAGTTCGTCACTTAGAAAAAGGACGTATTGTTATCTTCGGTGCCGGAACTGGTAACCCTTATTTCACTACAGATACAGCAGCTTCATTACGCGCTATTGAAATCAACGCGGATGCTGTATTAAAAGGAACACGCGTCGATGGAATCTACACCGCGGATCCTGAGAAAGACCCAAATGCTCAGAAATTTGATCATATTTCATTCACAGAAGTGTATGAAAAAGGATTAAACGTTATGGACATGACCGCTTTCACATTATGTCAAGAAAACAACTTACCTATCATCGTATTCGACATGAATAAGCCTGGCAACCTAATGAAGCTAGCAAATGGCGAGCACGTTGGTACCATTGTAAGCTAATCTATTTTTTACGATAAATTATATTCAAGATATGAACGAATTAATTTCACTTCAGTTGGACGATTGCAAAGAAGGAATGATTAAAGCAGTCGCGCATACCGAGTCTGAACTTACAAAAATACGTGCTGGAAAAGCTAGCCCAGGCATGCTTGATGGTATCTTCGTAGATTACTACGGATCTGCAACAGCCTTGTCGCAAGTTAGTAACATCAATACTACTGATGCTAGAACAATCGTTATTCAGCCATGGGAAAAATCTTTACTTTCTGCGATCGAGAAAGCAATTATGGACTCAAACATCGGCTTGAATCCTCAAAACGACGGTAATATCATTCGTTTAGTGGTACCTCCATTGACAGAAGAACGTCGTCGCGATCTAGTGAAAAAAGTAAAAGAAGAAGCTGAGAAAGGTCGTGTTACAGTTCGTAACATCCGTAAAGAATCGAACGAAGCAATCAAGAAATTGAAAAATGACGGTGCTTCTGAAGACGAAATCAAAGCTGGTGAAGGCGAAGTGCAAAAATTAACGGATGCATATATTGTAAAAGTTGATCAACTTGCTGAATTAAAAGAAAAAGATATCATGACTGTATAGTCTTAAGATACACCTTTAACACATATGAAGAGGGGTTCCGAAAAAGGAATCCCTCTTTTTTTATGGAAAGTACGGTTTAAATCGCCAACTACAACTACCCTGCCTACCCCTCTTTACACAGAAAGATGAAGTTTTTATTAAAATAATACTTATCTTCAATCAACAAACTTATTGTAAGTATGACACAGTCAAGACGTAATTTCCTTAAGCAAGCTAGCTTAGGAGTCATGGGAGGACTTCTTGCCCCTCATCTTTTTTCCTGCAAAGGAACCAACACTGCACCAGGATCGCCACTTAAGAACATAGGACTTCAACTTTTTACACTTCGTGACTTACTAGCGAAAGACCCGAAAGAGGTCCTTAAGAACGTTTCTAAGCTTGGATATACCCATGTAGAAACCTTTGGAGTAGATCTCGCGAACAACTCCTTCTGGGGGCTCTCCATTGATGATTTCAAGAAGGTGTTAAATGATAATAACCTCATCACACATAGTGGTCATTACGATATGGGTAAATACCTAAGTAAAGATCATAACGACAAAGAGAATATCGAGAAATACATCGAGATTGCACATAACCTCGGACAGGAGTATGTAATAGCTCCAGTTCCGCCAATGGACAACCTGAACAAACTGGATGTTGCTGCTTATCAATATATCGCTGAACAGCTGAATAAGGCAGGCGAGATGGCAAAGAAAGCAGGTATTAAAATTGGATATCACAACCACTTCTGGGAATTCAAAGAATTCGGAAATGGCACGAAAGGATTGGATATTATCCTAGCCTTCACAGAACCTGATCTCGTATGCTTCGAGCTCGACTTATACTGGATTAATAAAGCGGGAGAAAACCCGCAAACGTATTTTTCAAAGTACCCGGGACGCTTCCCACTGTGGCATGTTAAAGATATGGATAGACAATTCTCGAATCCTATTGAGCAGAATAAATTCGATGCAAAAACTGGCAAGCGTGACACCTTAAACTTCGAAGAGGTTATGAAGACGATTCGATATACAGAGGTTGGTTCAGGTAGTATTAACTTTCCGAACTTAGCATCCTTCGCCAATGAAAGCGGACTCAAGTATGCTTTCATAGAGCAAGACGACATTTACTCGGATGATAAGTATGCTAGTATCAAGAAGAGTTTTGACTATATGCAAAAGACATTTAAATAGAAAAAGGCGGGATAACCCGCCTTTTTCTATTTAAAATTTTAATTGTTCTACTTCCCTCGCAGTCTCCTCGACTTTATCTCTCAACTCTTCTTTAAACTTAATGAGCGCCTGCGCAACTGTGTCGTCCTGCGTTCCTAATATCTGTGCGGCAAGAATACCTGCATTCTTTGCAGCATTCAAAGCAACTGTCGCAACAGGGATACCGTTGGGCATTTGAAGGATAGATAACACCGAGTCCCAGCCATCAATAGAATTTGATGATTTTACCGGTACACCAATAACTGGAAGGTGTGTAATCGAAGCCACCATACCTGGCAGATGTGCAGCACCGCCAGCTCCAGCAATAATAACTTTAAGGCCTCTACTCGCTGCTTGTTCCGCATAATCAAACATACGCTTTGGCGTACGATGTGCCGATACAATCGTTACTTCAGCATCTACTCCTAAATATTTTAATACTTCAACCGCATCTTGCATCACAGGCAAGTCCGACTTGCTGCCCATGATAATACCAATCTTTGGATTACTCATTATATCTTATTTTTAAGCAATAACTTTAATTAAATTCTGAACTTTACGAGCATTATCAATGGCCGTTGCACGATCTTCATGCACAATCGTCACGTGTCCCATCTTACGGAAAGGTTTAGTATATTTCTTACCGTATAAGTGAATATAGACTCCGTCGATTGCCAATGCCTCTTCCAATCCTTCATATTCTGCCAACCCCTCGTAGCCCTCTTCACCTAGAAGATTAATCATGATGGCATTTCCTCGAGCACCTGTATTGGCTAAAGGAAGATTGAAGATTGCACGCAAGTGCTGCCCGAATTGAGAAACATAGTTCCCTTCAATCGTTTGGTGTCCCGAGTTGTGAGGTCTTGGCGCTAGTTCATTCACAAGAATCTCTCCTTCTTTCGTCAAGAACATCTCTACAGCTAACAAGCCGACAATCTGTAAATCATTAGCAATTTTCTTCGCGATTTGCTCTGCCCTTTCCTGGATATCTGCCGAATAAGTCGACGGTGAAATCAAGAACTCCACGAGATTAGCTTGCGGGTTGAACTCCATCTCCACCATTGGAAAGGTAGAAATATCACCACGGTCGTTTCTAGCAACAATCACAGCGATCTCCTTTTCGAAGTCAACCAGCTCTTCTACGATGCTTGGCTCCTCGAATGCAGTTTCAAAATCAGCGGAAGAGTTGATTCTCTTTACGCCTTTTCCGTCATATCCATCTTTTCTAAGCTTTTGGATAAAAGGCAGAGGAATATGTGATTGCGCTAAGCCATCTTTATTCGATATAAACTGAAATGCTGAGGTCGGGATATCGTTCTGTTTGAAGAACTGCTTCTGTAATCCCTTATCTTGGATCAAACGGATTACACGCGCTTGCGGATAAACAATCACTCCTTCCGATTCCAATGCCTCTAGGGCATCAACATTAACTTTCTCGATCTCTATTGTAATCATGTCCAAATCCTTACCGAAGTTGTACACAGTATCATAGTCAGCTAGCGAACCAACCTCAAATTGGTTGCAAAGACGCTTACATGGTGCATTAGGATCTGGATCTAGCACATGGATGTTTACATTAAAATTTATTGCTTCTTGGATCAACATACGGCCCAATTGTCCGCCACCTAGAATCCCTAAGCGTAAATCCCCATAAAAATCTTTTGCCATATTTTATTCTATTGCTCTACTGCCACGGGAAAAATATCCCCTTTCAGTAAAGACTGTTCATCAATTTTCTTTTGTAATTCTAAGAACGCTCCAATCAAAGCCTCCGGTCTAGGCGGACAGCCCTGCACATACACATCAACAGGAATAATCTTATCCACACCTTTAACCACATGATAACCATGCTGCCAGTAAGGTCCTCCACAGTTAGAGCAAGAACCCATCGAAATCACATACTTCGGATCGGGCATCTGCTCATAAAGCTTCCTAATGCGATCTGCCATCTTGAACGTTACGGTTCCTGCGATAATCATCACATCCGACTGTCTAGGCGAAGGGCGTGGAAAAACGCCTAAGCGGTCTAAATCATAAGTAGCCGCCATAGCCCCCATCATTTCGATTGCACAGCATGCAATACCGAAACTGATAGGCCACATGGATGACAACCTGGCCCAATTCAATAGATCATCCATCTTAGCGATAATGACGCCATTATTTTGTTGCAGACGTTGGTCTAGACTCATGATTCTGAACTTGGTTTCTTGAATTTAGGTTTAAATCCTATTTTAGGCGCTGCAGCTGTAGTGCTCACAACGGTTTCTACTTCTTCAATTAAAGGCTCTTTATAATCCCTCACAGCATAAGTTTGCTGATTCAGCTTGTCGTAGGCAGCACTTGGGATATTAACAGCAACGCTCGGCGTTTTATGCTGTGGCTTGATCCAGCTGATATCCCCACTCTTCCATACGTAGATTAAGCCTACGATTAAGATACCAATAAAGATGGCCATCTCGATCAAAGTAAACCAGCCCCAACGTGCATCGGCAACAATAAAGTCCGCATTGCCAAACACGGTAGCCCAAGGAAATATGAAGATCAGCTCCACATCAAAAAGCAAAAAGATGAGCGCAATGACGTAGAAACGAGGATTGAACTGAATCCAGGAAGTTCCAACACTTTCCTCTCCACATTCGTAGGTACTTAATTTTACGGGATTAGGGTTTTTAGGCGAAAGGACGAACGCCAGAAAGATTGTAGCACATACCAATAGCATCCCTACTATTGCCATGAGTAGGATTTTGCCATATTCCGATATCTGTGCGGGGTCGTCCATTTTACAAAACTAAGAATTAATTCTAGCATTTAGTAGCCTGAAGGCTTTAGAAACATAAAAAAGGGCATCCTGCTGAATGCCCTTTTTTGTATCTGGAGAGCGAGCCTAAACTTGCATCTCCTTTTTTATCTTTTTCTAGAATGGCTTTCCAGGCATCTTAGGCATGTTTCTCATCATTTTGGCAGCCATAGCAGGGTTCGACATTTGTTTCATCACCTTACGCATATCGCCAAATTGCTTCATCAACTTGTTAACCTCATTAACGTCTGTTCCGGAACCTTTCGCAATACGCATTCTTCTGCGTTGATCGATTGCATCCGGATTTTCACGCTCAAAAGGAGTCATTGAATCGATGATCGCCTCAATAGGTTTGAAGGCATCATCATCAATCTCTACATCTTTGATCGCTTTACCAACTCCAGGAATCATTCCCATCAAATCCTTCATATTACCCATCTTCTTGATCTGTTGAATCTGAGACTTGAAGTCGTTGAAGTCAAATTTATTCTTACGGATTTTCTTTTGTAACTCAGCTGCTTGTTTCTCGTCAAATTGCTGTTGAGCGCGCTCCACAAGGGAAACAACGTCACCCATCCCTAAAATACGAGAAGCCATACGATCTGGGTGGAAAACATCCAATGCTTCCATCTTCTCACCCGTACCGATAAACTTAATAGGCTTGTTAACAACCGACTTAATCGAAAGCGCAGCACCACCACGCGTATCACCGTCTAATTTTGTTAATACAACACCCGTAAAGTCTAAGCGATCGTTAAATGCTTTAGCTGTATTCACCGCATCCTGACCCGTCATCGAGTCAACAACGAATAAAATCTCATGAGGTTGTGTAGCATCCTTAACCGCTGTGATCTCTTGCATTAACGCTTCGTCAATAGCTAAACGACCCGCCGTATCGATGATGACTACATTATGTCCATTGCGTTTTGCTTCTTCAACACCCGCAACGGCAATACCGATTGGATCGGTAGATTCTCTATTCACAAAAACCGGAACGCCAACTTGTTGGCCTAACACCTCCAATTGGTCGATAGCGGCAGGACGATAAACGTCGCCCGCAACTAATAAAGGTTTCTTGTTCTTCTGCGTTTTCAGGAAGTTCGCCAATTTCCCGGAGAAGGTTGTTTTACCCGCACCGTTCAAACCAGCGATCAAAATGACAGTAGGATTCTTTGTAATCTCAAGCTCCGTAACTGTACCGCCCATTAATTCGGTCAGCTCGTCGTTCATGATCTTCGTCAATAACTGACCCGGCGAGATACTCGTTAATACGTTTTGCCCTAAAGCCTTTTGTTTAACGTCATCTGTAAAAGTCTTAGCAGTCTTGTAATTCACATCGGCATCCAATAATGCCTTGCGAATTTCCTTCATCGTCTCTGCTACGTTAATTTCCGTAATATTACCTTGCCCTTTAAGTACTTTAAAGGCTCTGTCTAGTTTATCCTGTAGATTTGAAAACATCGTTTAATCTCTTGAAATCCTGTTGCTAATTGTGCAAATGTACAAAATCCTATTGAAAGGAAATCCATCTGCTATAAACTTTAATGTTACATCAATCCCTGAAATGGAGGGCAATGCTGTCGAAGAGCTCCCCTTACCGCTCGTTCAGAAAAACTTTCATGTTTCTATTGAAACACCAACAGGCACGAAAGTCCTCGGGGGCCAATGAAAACAGAGCATTCCGAAAAAAATGGGATGAAATTGCTTTCATCCCATCGCTATATTCTTTGACTAACCGGATTAGTCTCTTCTTCCGAACAAAATTGAAGCGTAGTACAACAGAGTCACTAAAGCTGACAAAGCTGCCACCACATAGGTCATCGCTGCCCATTTTAATGCATCTTTTGCGCCATCATGCTCTGCAGTATTGTGCGTTACACCCGAACGATCCAACCACGCTAAAGCTCTTGCGGAAGCATCAAACTCTACCGGAAGTGTAATAAAACTAAATAGCGTCGTTAAGAACAATGCTCCTACCCCAACGGCAAGCACAATGTAATTACCTGAAAATGCCAACATCATCACACCGATCAATAACACCCATGAAGTCAGGCGCGAAGCCACGCTTACCATTGGCACCATTGCCGAACGGAACTGTAACCAGTTATAGGCTGTCGCGTGTTGCACGGCATGTCCACACTCGTGTGCAGCAACCGCTGCCGCAGCAACAGAACGTCCATGATAAACCTCAGGACTTAAGTTAACCGTTCTATTTCCCGGATTATAGTGGTCAGTTAATTGACCTTCCACAGAAATAATCTGCACATCGTTGATACCATTCTCGTTCAACATCTTTTGCGCGATCTCCGCACCAGATAATCCCGACGATAACGGCATCTCCGAATACTTCTTAAACTTACTCTTGAAACGGAACTGGACTATCCAGCTCACCAACATAATTCCAATAAAAATAATCCAGTACATCTATTGTATTTCTTTAATTTTCTAATTTACTAATACACATCAAATCTGATTCCAAACCTTGATTTTAGAGAATATAAAGACAAAATGGCATTTCAATAGATGTGAGACATTAGACATAAGACATTAGACTCTGCATATATGATATTAACAAGACCACAAAATACTACTTGTTAACCCGCCCAAGTCTAAAATCTTATATCTAACATCTTATGTCTAGTATCTAATTCAATTGAAACATCAAATTATTCTCTTCGATCATTTTTCGTAGGTTGGTTAATGCGTAGCGCATTCTGCCTAAGGCGGTATTGATGCTTACTTCGGTGATATCGGCGATATCTTTGAAGCTCATATCACAGAACAGGCGCATAATTAACACCTCTTTCTGATCATCAGGAAGCAATTGTATGATTTTCTTGAGATCAATGTCCCGCTGGGTTTTCAGCATTTTGGTCTCCACGCTATCATCCGAAAACTGCAGGACCTCGAAGATATCGAATCCATCGTTATTGACAATATTAGGGGCTCTTTTCTCGCGGCGGAAATGGTCGATCACCATATTATGTGCAATACGCATCACCCAAGGCAAGAATTTACCTTCATCATTGTAGCGACCAGCCTTTAAGGTATTGATCACTTTAATAAAAGTCTCTTGAAAGATATCCTCTGCAAGGTATTGATCCTTTACCTGGTGGTAAATAGAGGTATAGATTTTAGTTTTATATCGTTCTAATAAAACCTGTATTGCTCTTTCTTCGCCTTTAACGTACGCTTGAACCAATTGTTGGTCACTCTTCTTATTCAATAGTTTCATAATTATTCCTCCACAAAAATGCTAGAGTATCTGCTATGTACTTGTAATGATTTTATAAAGCGTATTCGTGTTTCGATAGGCGATTTGTTATTATTTATACTAAATCAAAGAGAATTAAAAATTCCGAGTATTCAAAAAGTTACGGTTGATTTTAACATTTCTTCACATTATACTAATCAACAAAAATGGCTCCAAATTTATCATTTGGAGCCATTTTCTTGTAAAATATGCTTTATACTATTTATATAAAGGGAATTGAGCCATCATCTCTTTAACCTTTCCATGTATACGATTTAGCGCAGCTTCATCGTTTCTACTAGTTAGGGCCTCATCGATAAGTTCACCAATCTGTACAATTTCAGTCTCACCGATACCACGAGTCGTGATAGCAGCTGTTCCGAAACGAACACCCGATGTAACAAACGGCGAACGTGTATCGAATGGAACCATGTTTTTGTTCGTCGTAATACCAGCTAAGCCCAATACAGCTTCTGCCTCTTTACCCGAAATATCTTTATTGCGTAGGTCAACCAACATCAAGTGGTTGTCTGTTCCGCCAGAGATAATCTTGTAATCTTTCTCTACAAAGAACTGCGCTAATGTTGCAGCATTTTGTTTTACTTGTTTGATGTATGTCAAATAGTCATCAGAAAGCGCTTCACCATAAGCAATAGCTTTCGCAGCAATCGTATGCTCCAATGGACCACCTTGCGTACCTGGGAATACCGCTAAGTCTAATAACTGTGTAATTGTACGGATCTCACCTTTTGGAGTTTTGATGCCCCAAGGGTTTTCGAAGTCCTTACCTACCATGATCATACCACCACGAGGACCACGTAAAGTCTTGTGCGTTGTAGTCGTCACGATATGACAGTGAGGAATTGGATCGTTCAATAGTCCGCGAGCGATTAAACCTGCAGGGTGTGAAATATCAGCAACAACCAGTGCACCGATTTCATCAGCTACCTTACGGATACGAGCGTAATCCCAATCGCGAGAATATGCTGACGCACCACAGATGATAACCTTTGGTTTTTCTGCGCGCGCAGTTTCTTCTAATTTTTCGTAATCGATTAATCCAGTATCTTCTTTTACTCCGTAGAATAAAGGTTGGTAAAGTTTACCGGAGAAGTTTGCTGGAGAACCATGCGTTAAGTGACCACCATGAGAAAGGTCGAATCCTAAAATCTTATCGCCAGGTTTCAAGATTGCTAAGAATACGGCCGCATTCGCTTGCGCTCCTGAGTGTGGTTGAACGTTTACCCATTCAGCACCAAATAATTCTTTAGCGCGATCGATTGCGATAGTCTCGATTTTATCGACAACTTCACAACCACCATAGTAACGTTTTCCTGGAAGTCCTTCCGCATATTTGTTCGTTAATACTGAACCAGCAGCTTCCATAACCTGCTTACTTACAAAGTTTTCCGACGCGATTAACTCAATACCTTCTTCTTGGCGTTTAAGTTCCTCGTTGATAAGATTAAAAATGGATTGATCTCTTTCCATGTTTGGGAATTTTTACAAATTTAGAATTATCGGCAAATATAGATAATCTCAAAGAATTGGACTATCAATTACTTAACTTTTATCAGATATTTTGCTTTATTATGATATTGCTAAGCATTTAGCTCTTTTTTCAATAAAACTTGCGTTTGCAGGTTCACATTTTCGCCCTTCTGCTTCGTATAAGCCAACACTTCCTCCACAAAAGCGTCAACCGAGCTCACTTTCCCACCCGTATTCCGAATCAAATCCAACGTGTACTTCTTCAATTGCAGAACCGCTAACCAAGCCGAATCGCTCACATAAAGTTGTTGGGTATAGTTATGTTCAAACTCCGCCTCAATATCTGCAATTAAAGTCTGTTGAAACTGCTCCACCGACAATCCATTCGAATAATTACGCTGCATCACCTGTTGCACATCCATACGGTGCACCAATAACAATAGTCTTTCGTAAGCCGAGGTTCTTAAGGTTTCCTTGCCAACCGCCTTTGGCCGTTTCATTACGTTCAGTCGCACAAAAAAGCGCTCCACTTTAGGCCAGGCTAGCCGAAAAGCAAGCAACAGACCTGCGAAAACACCAAATGCAACAACAAACAATGATTTAAAAAAATCAACTAATTCCGGGCTCAAACTCATACTGTTACCTGATTGTCAAAAATGTCCTAAATGTTAAATAATGCCTAAAAATATGTAATTTTGTTAAACAATTTATACGAGGAAAGGATATGGCATCAGATAATTTAACAGCAGTAGCGCCAGTAACGCTTACGGAAGGGGCGCTAAAAGAACTAAAAAAGTTGATCGACCAACAAGAAATTAGTGAAGATTTCGGACTTCGTGTTGGCGTTGAAGGTGGTGGCTGTTCGGGAATGAGCTATATATTAGGCTTCGACCAAAAGAAAGAAGGCGACACCGAATATGAAATCCATGGCATCCGTTTGTTTATGAACAAAGCACATGGTCTATACCTTGCCGGTATGGAAATCGACTTTAAAAACGGTCTAGACGCAAGAGGATTTACATTCAATAACCCCAATGCAACCAGCACTTGCGGATGCGGAAGCAGCTTCTCTGCGTAACTACGTTAGATATTAGACATTAGATTTTAGATATTAGAACTAGAGGGCACCGAAAGGATGCCCTTTTTTTATTAGTGGTTAGTAGTAAGTATTTAGTAGTTAGACCCTGTCTTGAAATAGAAAGGGACGGATGCAAGGAAGTTTTGAACCTTTGTTTTTAACAAGACAACCGTATAACATCTAATTCCGACATAGGTCTTTATACTACCTACTAAATACCAACTACTATAATAACCCAATGTACAACCCAATCAAACCCGCTCGGGAGCGGGTTTGATTGGGTTATGAAAGGGCTTTGAAAGGGTTATGTAAGGGTTATGAGTTGAGCAAAGTAGCATGCAGTCTCGACGAACTGAGCATTCGTTTAGAATTCTTAGATGAAAAAGCTTAAAAAACACGTAATCTATGTTTATTGCAAAAAAATACTACACAGGAGTTACTCATTGCTATTTTTCCTTTCCTTTAAAATGACTAAATTAGCGACCTTTAAAAATAGAATAAGAACTCGTGATGTACAAGGAATATAAGCAGTTAAACTTACCAGAAATCGGCAAAGAAGTATTGAAACGTTGGGGTGCGGAGAACATCTTTGAGAAAAGTATTGTGAACCGTCCGGCGAGTAAGCCATACACATTTTACGAAGGCCCGCCTTCGGCGAACGGTATGCCAGGCATTCACCACGTTATGGCGCGTGCTATTAAAGATATTTTTTGTCGCTACAAAACCTTAAAGGGATTTCAGGTAAAACGTAAGGGCGGTTGGGATACCCACGGCCTGCCGATTGAGTTGGCTGTTGAAAAAACCTTGGGCATTACCAAAGAGGATATTGGCAAGAAAATCTCGGTTGAGGAGTACAATGATGCCTGCCGCAAGGAGGTAATGAAGTACACCGATGTGTGGAACGACCTTACTGAAAAGATGGGTTACTGGGTTGACCTGGAGCATCCTTACATCACCTACGAAAACGAGTACATCGAAACCTTATGGTTCCTTTTGAAAGACCTTTACAAAAAAGGCTTACTTTACAAGGGCTATACAATCCAACCTTATTCGCCTGCTGCAGGAACAGGTTTAAGTTCGCACGAATTGAACCAACCCGGCACATACAAAGATGTAAAGGACACCACTATTGTGGCTGAGTTCCGCGTGGATAAAGCGCAGATCCATCCGATCATGGATCGACTTGTCGATAACGAGAACGAGGATGTAGCCTTTATCGCTTGGACAACGACACCATGGACGCTTCCGAGCAACACGGCATTAGTTGTTGGCAAGAACATCGACTATGTTAAAATAAAAACTTTCAACCAATATACGGGAGCTCCGGTTTCTGTTGTTTTAGCGAAAGCCCTAATCTCGAAGCATTTCAAAGCTGAAGGACAGCAGGTTTCTTTCCAAGATTACAAACTTGGCGATAAAGTCATCCCTTGGGAAGTTGCTGCAGAGTTCAAAGGTGAGGAATTAGCAGGATTACGCTATCATCAGTTAATGCCTTACATCACTTCAGATGAATTGATGGACAAAGCATTCCGCGTGATTATCGGCGATTTCGTGACTACGGAGGACGGTACAGGTATCGTGCATGCGGCTCCAACCTATGGTGGAGATGACTTTAAAGTTGCGCGTGAAAACGGCGTACCGGCAATTTTGGTAAAAGACGAAAACGGTAAAGATGTTCCAACAGTAGACCGTACCGGTCGTTTTGTGAAAGAGATTACTGATTTCGCAGGACGTTTTGTGAAAGAGGAATACTACTCTGCCGAAGAGCGCGCAGATAAGGATTTCCGTCCGACCGATGTATTGATCGCTATCAAACTAAAAGAAGAGAACAAAGCGTTTGACGTTAAGAAATACGAACACACCTACCCACACTGTTGGCGTACGGACAAACCGGTATTATACTATCCATTAGATAGCTGGTTTATCCGCACAACAGCGTTGAAAGACGAGTTGGTAGCCTTAAATAAAACAATCAACTGGAAACCTGAAGCTACAGGTTCAGGCCGTTTTGGAAACTGGCTTGAAAACCTCGTAGACTGGAACCTTTCGCGTTCTCGCTACTGGGGTACTCCGCTTCCAATCTGGCGTTCAGAAGACGAAAACGAGGAAATCTGTGTGGGCTCGATGCCAGAATTAAAAGCATTATTAGAAGCTGCCGTTCAATCAGACGCCTTAACAGCAGAAGAAAAAGCAGTGAATCAGTCTTATCTGGATAAGTTCGGAACAGATCAGCTAGATCTTCACCGTCCGTATGTAGATGATATCATCTTGGTATCTGAGGGTGGTCAGAAGCTTTATCGCGAGCCTGATTTGATTGACGTTTGGTTCGATTCGGGCGCCATGCCATATGCGCAATGGGGCTTAGACTACGATAAATTAGAGCGCGGCGAAGCATTACCATTCAAAGAAGAATACTTCTCTGCATTCCCGGCAGATTTTATTGCTGAGGGCGTAGATCAAACACGTGGTTGGTTCTTCACCTTGCATGCCATCTCTACGATGGTTCGCGGTTCTGTAGCCTTCAAAAACGTTGTTTCTAACGGTCTGGTATTAGACAAGAATGGTAACAAGATGTCCAAACGTTTGGGCAATGGTGTGGATCCGTTTGCAACGATTGAAAAATACTCCGCTGATGCGACGCGTTGGTATATGATCAGCAATGCTGCACCATGGGATAACTTGAAATTTAACGAAGAAGGCTTAGACGAAGTTCGTCGTAAGTTCTTCGGTACATTATACAACACCTATGCTTTCTTCGCTCTTTATGCGAATATCGACAAGTTCAGCTATGCAGAGCCAGACATCGCTATTGACGAGCGTCCGGAAATCGATAGATGGATTATCTCCTTGTTGAATAGCTTGAGCAAAGAGGTGGATGAATATTACGCGGACTACGAACCGACGAAGGCTGCACGTGCAATCCAGAATTTTGTGGATGAGCATTTGAGTAACTGGTATGTTCGCCTATGTCGCCGTCGTTTCTGGAAAGGTGAATACTCAACGGATAAGATTTCGGCCTACCAAACGCTATATACCTGTTTGGATACGATCGCGAAATTGATCTCTCCGATCTCTCCGTTCTTTGCCGATCAATTGTATTTAGATTTAAATGCAGCAACCAACAAAGAGCAGTTTGAATCGGTACACTTGGCAGACTTTCCTGTTTACCACAGTGAATTAGTCGACAAGGCATTGGAAGAACGCATGGCATTGGCGCAGGATATCTCTTCTTTAGCGTTATCATTGCGTAAGAAGTCGGGCATCAATGTTCGTCAACCCTTAAGCAAAATCATGGTTCCAGTGTTAGACAGTTCTTTCCAAGAGAAGGTAGAGAAGGTAAAAGATTTGATACTCTCGGAAACCAACATCAAGGATATTGAGTTTATTACCGATACAACGGGTATCATCAAAAAGAAAATCAAGCCTAATTTCAAGGTGCTGGGAGCGAAAGTTGGTAAAGACATGAAAACTGTTGCAGCCGCGATTCAGGCGATGAGTGCTGAGCAGATTAGCGAGCTTGAAATAAATGGAAATATTGCGTTAACTGGCACGGAATATGTTATTAGCAGTGCAGATGTCGAAATCATCGCAGAGGATGTTGAGGGGTGGCAGGTGGCCAATTTAGGTCGTTTAACAGTGGCGTTAGACGTTCATATCACACCGGAGTTGAAAGACGAAGGTTTGGCTCGCGAACTAATTAACCGCATTCAAAACTTGCGTAAAGACAAGGGATTTGAAGTTACCGACCGTATTGCAGTTACCTTAAGTCAAAATACTGAAATTCAACAAGCTGTAGACAATAATTTCTCGTATATTTGTACGGAAATTTTGGCTGACACCCTTAAAATCGATAATTCGCTGGCAATAGGGGAACCTATTGAAATCGATGGTAAGAATTTATTGCTATTAATCGAAAAAATTTAAAGTATGGGAAACACAGAAAAAACTAGGTACAGCGATGCTGAATTACAAGAGTTCAAAGCAATAATTCTTGAGAAGTTACGTATTGCACGTGAGGAGTTGTCATCATTGACAAAATCGTTAAGTAATAGCAATGCAAACGGAACGGACGATACAGCAGGTACTTACAAAACATTAGAGGACGGTTCGGCAACTTTGGAGAAAGAGCAAATCAACCAATTAGCTGCACGTCAGAAAAAATTCATGGACAACCTGGAGGCGGCATTAGTGCGCATTGAGAACAAGACTTACGGGGTTTGTAGAGAAACTGGAAAGCTTATCCAGAAAGAAAGATTAAAAGCAGTACCTCATACAACATTGAGTATTGAGGCAAAGAACAAACAATATTAAGCAAAAGATTAGCTCCAATGGTCTTTGTATTCACAAAGACCATTTTTATGCATTATGAAAGGATATTCCAAGCCCTTATTACTCATTACGATTATTTTATTAGTGGACCAAATCTCAAAGATTTGGGTAAAGTTAAACATGACTATCGGTCAAAGCTTTAAAGTCATAGGTGATAAAGTGATGATCCAATTCATTGAGAATCCAGGCATGGCTTACGGCATGGAGTTTGGCGGTGAATATGGCAAATTGTTTTTAAGCGTTTTCCGTATTATCGCTGTTGCCGGAATTGGTTATGGCTTGGTTTATATGGTCAAGAATAAATACAATAGAGGTTTTATCCTCAATGTTGCATTAATATTTGCGGGTGCTTTGGGAAATATTATTGATAGTGCTTTTTACGGAATGATCTTTAGCGAGAGCACACCCTACCAAAAGGCTGTGCTATTTCCAGAAGGCGGTGGCTACGCGACCTTCCTTCATGGTTATGTAGTCGATATGTTCCATCTTCCGATTTGGAAAGGGACATTCCCGACTTGGTTCCCGATATGGTCAGGCGAAGAGTTTGTATTCTTCCGTCCGATTTTCAACGTTGCTGACTCGGCAATCTCTATCGGTGTATTTTTGATTTTAATCTTCAATAATCGCTACTTCAAAGAAGAACACGTTGAAAAACATGATGTTAACGACGAAGTAGTAGAAGACTAAAAGCGTTAAAATAATTGAAAGTTAACCCAATCCGGGCGAACAGTTTTACCATTTAATGTATATTTGCGGCATGAGAATGTTTGGAATTCTATATGCTACATTGATCTGCCTATGTTTTTGTAGTCTACCGCAGCATGCGCTAGCTCAGGTCAACTCAAAAAATCTGAAAAAACATATTAAGTTTCTGGCATCAGATAAGATGAAGGGGCGTGAGACGGGTCGTGCCGGATCGCACAAGGCTGCAGATTATGTAGAGAAATACTTTAAGAAATATGGTCTGCAGGCAAAAGGCGAGCATGGATACCGACAGTCTTTTGATGCGAAGATAAGACGCGTTAAACTCGCTGACTCCATCCGGAAGTCTGACAACATTATCGGATATCTTGATAATGATGCTCCCTACACCATCGTTGTTGGTGCACATTACGACCATTTAGGCTATGGGGAGTTCGGCGGTAGTCGCGACTCATTGGGTGTTGGCAAATTGCACAACGGCGCAGATGACAACGCTTCCGGCGTGGCCGGGCTATTGGAATTGGCTAGGCATTATGCTACCAATAAGGAGAAAGAAGCGTTCAATATGCTATTTATTGGCTTCGGTGCCGAAGAACTTGGCTTAGTCGGTTCGCGTTATTTTACGGAAAATCCGACCATCCCCTTATCCAATATTCACTGGATGCTGAACATGGATATGATCGGCAGATATCAGCAACAGAACGGGCTGGCAATCATTGGTTACGGCACGAGCAGTGCTTTTCCGAAGATATTCGACGGATTGACAAGCAGCATTAAGTTCCACCTGAGCAAAGATGGAAATGGCGGTTCCGATCAAACCTCTTTTTATCGTAAGAATATACCGGTATTGTTCTTCCACACCGGCGGACATGAGGATTACCACAAACCGACAGACGATGAGTTTAAGATCGATTATAAATCATTGGAAGCAATCCTGCAATTAGAGATCGAAGTGATCGATAATTCGATGAAACAGCCAAAGATGGACTTTCAATGGACAAACTAGATGGAGAAGAAACGCATATTAGTTACTGGGTCAAATGGTTTCTTAGGCCATAAGTTAACGGAGTTTATTCTTAAGAATCCGGATTACGAACTTTGCTGTACGTCCGCTTCTGTCAATAGAAATCCGCAAAATGAAGGCTATAGATTTCAGCAATTAAATTTAACAGATCTGGAAGGCTTAGGCCGTTTGATCGATGAATTTCAACCTACGCACATTATTCACAGCGCCGCATTGAGCAGTGTTGAGGTATGCGAAAGCGATCCTGTTTTATGTAAAGCGGTCAATGTGGACTCTGCTGCCTATCTCGCATCTCATTGCAAGGAGCAGGATATTCACCTGACTTTTCTTTCTACCGATTTTGTTTTTGACGGACAGCATGGTCCTTATAGCGAAGATGACGCATGCAACCCGGTCAACGCATATGGGCAAAGTAAACTGGATGCCGAACAAAAGATCATCGCGTCCGGCTGTTCAGCCGCAATACTCCGCACCATATTAGTCTATGGTGTTATTGCGGATAAAAAACGTTCGAACCTGGTCTTATGGGCGAAGAACAAATTATCCGCGGGAGAGGCAATCAAAGCTGTTTCTGATCAATGGCGGATGCCCACCTGGGTAGACGACCTGGCGACAGCCTGCTTATTAGCTATAGAAAAAAATGCTACCGGCATTTATCATATTTCGAGCGATACATTATTCTCGGTAAAGGAAGTCGTAGAGCAAGTGGCGGACTTCTGGAACCTCGACAAAACCCTCGTAGGGTCAGTAACTGCCGGAGAAATTGGACAGGCAGCAAACCGCCCGCGTAAAACTGGGTTTGTATTAGATAAAGCAAAAGCAGAATTGGGTTATCAGCCGACGCCTTTGCACGCCACATTTGAGCGTATCGAACAACAAATAAAAGAACTAGAAAAACAAGATGAACGATAAATTCGCAAAAGAATCCTACACGGAGATGAATGAGTTGGTGCTTCCCAACGATACAAATACATTTGGTAACTTAATGGGCGGTCGTCTACTCTATTGGATGGACATTTGCTCGGCAATGGCGGCACAAAAGCATTGCAAAAACCAGGTCGTTACAGTATCTGTAGACAACGTATCTTTCAAACGCTCGATTAAGTTAGGCGAAGTGGTGACTATACAAGCACAGGTTACTCGCGCCTTCAATACATCGGTGGAGGTTCGTATGGAAATATTCGCTCAGAATCTGCCGGAGGGAACTAAAGTAAAATCTAACGAAGCATACTACACGTTCGTGTCGATTGACGAAGAAGGTAAACCAAAACCTATTCCCGGACTTATTCCGGAATCGGATAGCGAGAAAAAACTATTTGAAGAAGCACTGCAACGTCGCGAACTTCGCTTATTATTAGGCGGCAAACTGAAGCCTGAGAATGCGAAAGGAATCAAAACTTTAGTGAAGCTCTTTAACCATGCGATATAGAGGGGCTAGCCCCCTCCTATTATCCCTCTTTTCGGCAAAATAATATGCAATAAGGTTCTGAAGCCTGTCTCTTCTACATTTAGATCGCTGATGTGGAGTTGCGCGATAGGCGAACTATAATGATCGTTGATCATCTTCAGGCGTTCTTCGATGCCTTTAATTCCGAAGGAACTGTTCTTGAAAGTGGATTTGTTTTGCTGATCTGATTCAGAAAAACCAATTCCGTTATCCACTATATCGATGATCACTTCGCTATCGCTTTCAAATACGTTAATCTGTATTTTCCCCTTTCGATTTTCCAGATGCCGGACACCATGATGCACGGCATTCTCCACAAGTGGCTGAATTAATAAGGAAGGCACCTTCGTTTCCTCCACGTTGATCTGTTGATCGACATCAACCCGAAAGTCGAATGCATTATCAAAGCGCGATCTTTCCAACTCCAGGTACAACTTGACAAGCTGCAATTCGGATTGGATACTGACGATGGAGAACTGAGAATTCTCTAAAACAATTCGACTGAGCCTAGAAAATTTCTGTATCAGCTTGGATGCATTCTCACTATCATTCTCTACGACATAGGCCTCAATGGAATTCAGCACATTAAAGATAAAGTGTGGATTCATCTGCGAGCGTATGGCTTTCAATTCGCTCTCATAGAGTTTTTGTTTAAAATCTTTGGCGACCTTCTCCTGCTTCTCGCGTTCAATGTCTGCCGCTTGCTCCTGTATGGTCTTGATTTTTAATGCCAATTCCGCTTCCAATTTCTCATTATAGGAGAGCTGTATTTTGTTTACTATTTTCTGCTGTCGGATCCTGTAAAGGAAAAAGAAAGTAATGGCAGCTAACAGCGCCAATGCGACAAGCGTTTTAAACCACCAAGTGGCATACCAATAAGATTTTAATGTTATGGGAATCTCTGCTATGTGTGGAGACCAATTCCCCAAATCGTCTGCGACTTTGAGGCGGAATGTGTATTGACCACCTGGCAGATTGCTGTAAAAAGCTTGCAGATCCGATCCTGCTATCACCCAATCTTGATCGAATCCAACGAGTTGATATGCGTATTGTAGCGGATAGCCTAATACTTGGCGATCGGATGAAAATGCAAAGGAGAAACTGCTCTCTTTTGCACCGAGCAACAGCTCCTTCTTGTTTAATCGGAAGCTTTGATCGATATTATGCACACTGAACTTACTGATGATGGGGCTCACTTGGATAGGGCTGTTTTGATGTACTTCGCCCAAATTACCGAGTATAAGCCCTTTGTTGGTCGTCCAGATTAGCTTCTCAGCATCCAGGAAATAGCCCGTTGTTTGATAGTTCTTTGCCGGATATATGCCCTTCCCTTCCAGCAAATGCCGGAATACCTGTTTTTGCTGATCGAACAGCATGACGCCGTCTAGCGCTTTAACCCACATAAATCCCTTGCCATCTTCCTTTATTTCCACAGCAAATAGCCAAGGGAAAGGATTGCGGTCGTAGAACTGCGCAAATTCAAACTTCTCACCATCCTTCTCCATAATACGACCTATGCCAGAGCTGGCGCTGGTAAACCAGAAATCGCCATTCTGAGCTGTGTAAAATGCAAATATTGTATTGGACATTAAGTCTCCTGCATGATCTCCCTGTACATAAGATTGAAAGCTTGGCCTTTGCTTATTTAGCAAACGCAGTATACCAAAACCGTCCATTCCCAGCCAAATACGCCCTTTCGCATCTTTGCCGATCGTCGTTACTTTACGGTCTGGCAATCCATCATTTCTGTCGAATAGCTCGATCTGCCTGTTCTTTAGGGAATACTTATAAAGGCCGGAATTCCACGAGCCAATCCAGAGTACAGCCTCGCCGTTGATCGTATCGGGAATGATATTATTACAGTCGGCAATACGGAAGTTCTTCTGCTCGCCTTGAATCGGGAGGGCTTGCAGTTTTCGCGTTGCTCGATTAAACACATAAACCCCATCTTCGAAAGTAGAGAAATATAGATTATCGGCATGAACGGTCATCATGCTGACGCGTATATTTTGGATTGGGTATTTCGAAATCCTGTGATACTCCGCATTGAGCTGTCCAAAAGAATGCTCCGTTCTATACCATACTTCATTATCCCATTGCATGAGTTTCAGGATTGGTTCTTCATTCGCTTTTAGCGGAATTAAGGTATTTACGCGGTTCCAAGGCTTGGCATAATAGAACAAACCAGAGCCTGTAGCCACCCAATAACCATCTTTCGATGGTAGCAAAGCTTGTATACGTGAGGGCTGAGGAAGGATGGGCATCAAATTATCCCAAGCGATCAGCTCTGCTTTGTTCGAATCTAAATTCATACTCCACAGTCCTTTGATATTATGTCCGATCAACAGGCTATTTTCTTCTGGCCAGTAGGCTATGGAAGAAATAAAATTATCGTAATAGTCTTTGTTTTTCCCCAATCCTAAAATCGAATGCTCAACAGCTCCCGACTCAGAATCGTAAGAAACCAAATCGTAATCATAATAACCCAAAAAGACCTTGTTATTGACAAATGAAATACCTGTTGCTCCATTCTCTCCAATATTTTTGAAGTCAATCTGCTTTGCACTCTTCGTTTTGGGATTATAACGGATAAATCCATGATATCGAGTCCCTATCCAAAGGTTTCCCTGCCGATCTTCCTGAATATTATAAATACTTAGTGGTTCCTTGCTGTTGATCCCGGACATCTTGATTTGAGTGACCTTGCCCGTCTCTGGGTTTAAAACCTGTAAGTCGGTTTCCTGACCAGCAAAGTAAATTAGGCCTGACGATGATCGGATGACCTCATAAAGATTTGTTTTAATCAGGCTATCGGGCCCCACAAGGGCGTGAAATTGTTTTAAGGAATTGTTTACTGGCTTCGAGCGGTCATAGCACAGCAAGCCTCTATCATTGGTTGTTATCCATATCCTATTCTTATGATCGATCGCTATTTTCCCCAAGTAATTGGAATAGGTACTGGTGCCCTGTTGGAAAGGAACATGGGTGAAGCGAGCCCCATCGAAGTATGACAAGCCCTGCTTACTGGTCAGCCAAAGTAAACCAGCACTATCCAGCGCCAGGCCATTAATGACATCGCTAGGTAGCCCCTCCTTCTCTGTAAATTGGATATAATTATAGATACGCTGTTGAGCGATGCTGTCGCCAGCCGTTAGCACAGCAAAACAAATTATTCCGAAAATAAGTCTTACTGTGCGCATACAGGTTATTATGAAAATAAACGCTCCATTAATACTTGCTTTTTAGTCGGTGACACCTCCAGTTCAGCACCGTCTATCGTCTCCACCTGTCCACCATCGCCTTTTTTATATTTAACGACGTAATCCAGATTGACAATAACACTGCGATTGATCCGTAGGAAATTCCTTTCTTCTAATAGGTTTTCGTATTCCTTCAGGGTCTTTGAGACAATGATCTTAGGTTGGTTAGTCAGGTAAAATATCGAATAGTTGCTCATGGCCTCGATCCTCAGGATATCTTCTCGTTTAATAAGATGTATACCCTCGGCGGTCGGCAAAGCAATACGGGAGCAGCCGCTTCTTACTTCCTGTATATCCATCTTCCGCATGGCTTCCTTCCCTTGAATCCGCTTTCGCAATTTTTGGATTGCTTTCGTCAGCTCCTCCGGGTCAACAGGTTTCAGCAGATAGTCTAAGGCATTGGCGCGAAGCGCATCCAAGGTATAGATATTGTATGCCGTTACGAAAATTACTTCAAAATCAAACTGTCCTACTGCCTCCAGGAACTGAAAGCCATTCATCATTGGCATCTCCACATCCAGGAATAGGACGTCCGCATTCAACTCTTGTATTTGAAGTAAGGCCAGCTTAGGATCATTAAAGATGCAAACCACCTCCAAAACATCAGAAAACGCCTGAAGCTTGTGTTGTAAAAGGCTGCTGCCCTTTACTTCATCGTCCAATATGGCGGCCCTTATCATAATCGGTTAGTTAGTTCATTTAAAAATACCTAATCCTAAAGATAAATCAATCACGAGAATAAAATGTTTTCAATGAGCGAGAAAGGGTTTTGAATGTGTAAACAGATATTGGGGATTAGTGATTAGATGTGAGATTTTAGATGTGAGATTTTAGACGTATGGCTTGAACCAGGAAGGGAAGGATTTAAGGATTGACAGGATGATTGGATTGTCTTGAACCAGGAAAGGAAGAATGTAAGGATTGGCGGGATGATTGGATTGTCTTGAACCAAGAAAGGAAGGATGTAAGGATTGTCAGGATGATTGGATTGTCTTGAACCAGAAAAGGAAGGATTTAAGGATTGGCAGGATGATTGGATTGTCTTGACCCAGGAAAGGAAAGATTTAAGGATTGGCAGGATGATTGGATCTTCTTGAATACCAGGAAAGGAAGGATGTAAGGATTGGCAGGATGATTGGATTGTCTTGAACCAAGAAAGGAAGGATGTAAGGATTGTCAGGATCCTGAATATCCTAAAATCCTTCCTTTCCTGGTTCAGACAATGCTCTAATATCTAAAATCTACTGTCTAAAATCTAATGCCTAATATCTACTGTCCCAGCTCCACCAAGCGGTCGAACTCTTCAGCTTTTAGCGGCATAACAGATAAGCGGCCTTGTTTTACTAAGGCAATATCCTGCAGTAATGGATCTGCTTTTACGGTTTCCAGGGTTACTGGGTTCTTAAAAGTTTCTACGGGTGCTAGGTCTACGACTACCCAACGTTCATCGTCTGTTGTAGGATCTTGGTAGAATTCTTTAACTACTTTGGCGATTCCCACCACCTCTTTGCCTTCATTGCTATGGTAAAAAAGAACTAAGTCGCCTTTTTTCATCGCTTTCAGGTTATTTCTAGCCTGATAGTTTCGCACGCCATCCCAGAAGGTTTCCCCATCTTTATTAAATTGTTCCCAGCTGTATTTGAAGGGTTCAGATTTTACTAAAAAATAGTTCATGAAGCTTATAAGATTTAGTTTTGTTGCTCTAAGATTTCCATTTTATCGGCATAATGCGCACAGTAATCGCGTAGGTCTGCAATTACTTTTTCTGCCATTGGATCGCCTCCAGAAGAGCGGATAAATGAGTCTGCCATAGTTTGTAAGGTCTCATAAAAGAAACGCTTCATCTCGTCGTAAGGCATGTCTTTGGTCCATAAATCAATACGTAGCGTATTTTTATATTGTGCGTCCCACAATGCTAAGAACATGGCCTTTGCTGGCAGCTCTTCCGAGTTCTCGCCATCTGAAGAGGTCCATTGAATACTCTCAGGCACGTTTGCATCATCCAACGTCACATTAAGCTTTATTTCTGCTGTTTTCATATCTAAAACTGTATTTTTATCAAAACTGTCACTATGCCAACGATGATCATGAAGCCTATCTGCATCACCCACAACCGTTGTATATCTCTAACCCAAACGCGGAATAAAATATCTACAAACACCAACAATACCGATAGTACGACAAGCCATACCCATGAAAATAAAGGCTCCCCTTCATTTCCCAATTCGGAGATCGCCCATACCAGCACGCAAGCCAGCGCGATATTGAGTGGCGTTAGTTTCATTTTCTCTTCCCTGGTTTACCCGTGCTTTTCTTTCCCGGCTTTGCCTTGCCCCTATTACTAGGTCTAGCGCCCGAAGCACGTGCATTTGCCGCCTTTATAGCGTATTTCTTTTCGTGGAATGCTCCTTTGAAATCAGGATCATCCTTTTTCTTCTGATTGTCAATTTCCCTGGCGATTGCCTGTTTCTCATCAAATGGCGTCTTTTCGATCACTACATCTTCTGGAATATCATAGACAGGAATAGATTGACGAATTAGCTTTTCAATCTTTCTGATGTTATGTTCCTCCGCAGGATTGCAGAAAGTAATTGCATCGCCGGTATTGAATGCACGACCAGTACGACCGATACGGTGTACATAATCCTCAATAACAATAGGCACATCAAAGTTGATTACATGCGAAACCTGCGAGACGTCCAATCCGCGAGCCGCCACGTCGGTAGCCACGAGAATACGGACATTCCCTTCTTTGAATGCATTGATGGAATTGATACGTGTATTCTGCCCTTTATTGGCATGGATCACGCGAACCTCATCCTGAGCATACTTACGCTCGAGGAATGAAAATATACGGTCTGCAACCACCTTGGTCTTACAAAAAACAATGACACGGCTAAATGCCTCATCGTCTTTGAAGAAGTGCTGCAGTAGATTTAACTTAGTTTTAAGATTGGGCACAAAGTACAAAGACTGAGCAACGGTTGCCGCAGGTGTTGCCTGCTCGCTGACTTCAATAACTGTCGGAAAGGCTAAGAAGTCTCCGGCAATTTTTCTGACCAATTCGCTCATTGTAGCTGAGAATAACAGGTTTTGACGTTTGCGAGGCACTACTTCCAAGATTCGGTGAATCTTTCCGATGAACCCCATATCCATCATCTTATCCGCCTCATCAAGCACCAAGAACTTCAACGATTTCACATTGATATCGCCCTCCAAGTAGAGGTCAAGAAAGCGACCAGGTGTAGCCACAATAATATCGCATCCCTTTGCAAGAAGCTCTTTTTGTGTCTTAGGCCCTAATCCTCCATACAATAAAACGGTGCGTAGATCTAGATAGGTCGAAAAAAGACGGATATGCTCTTCAATCTGCATGGCCAACTCGCGTGTTGGGCTCAAAATCAGCGCTCTAGGATCATTGCCTTGTGCATACTTCAGCTTCATCAGCATCGGCAATACAAAGGCAGCCGTTTTCCCGGTACCAGTTTGTGCAATACCCATCACATCTTGCCCGGCAAGGATAGGGGTAATTGCTTTTTGCTGTATTTCGGTAGCTGTGGTATAGCCAGCTTCTGCTATCGCATTTAATAGCTGTCTGTTTAATTTAAAGTCCTCGAATGATGCCATTACCGCAAAGATAGGTAAAAGCTAGCACATGCTTATGTATGGATTTCCTGACAAATCATTTTGATTTGCGAGCAAATTCCAGCAAATTTGTCAATTACAAACAAGGTTGATATGAAAAAAATAGGATTACTAATCGTACTGGCGTTCGTCAGTACTTTCTCGTTCGCTGACGAGGGCATGTGGTTTTTAATGCACCTGAAGCGACTTAACGAGGCCGACATGCAGAAGAAAGGTCTACAACTTACTGCAGAAGAAATTTACAGCATCAATAACTCCAGCTTAAAAGATGCTATCGTGCAATTCAACGGCGGATGTACCGCAGAAATCGTTTCAGGATCGGGCTTAGTATTCACCAACCACCACTGTGGTTATGATGCTATCGCTGAGTTATCTACTCCGGAGCACGATTACTTAACCAACGGATTCTGGGCGAAAAACTACGCTGAAGAGCTGAAGCCAAAGTCGCTTTCTGTTCGTTTCTTTGTTCGTATGGACGATGTTTCTAAACGTATCTTAGGTTTAGTAAACGATAAGATGTCAGAAAAAGAACGTGAAAAAGTAATCAACCAAGAGATTGCTAAGATTCAAGCGGAGAACAGCGAGAATGGCAAATACGTAGTTTCTGTTCGACCTTTCTACAATGGTAATGAGTATTACTACTTCGTTTATCAAGACTATACAGACGTTCGTTTAGTAGGTACGCCTCCAAACAGCATTGGTAAATTCGGTGGAGATACAGATAACTGGGAATGGCCTCGTCATACTGGGGACTTCTCGATCTTCCGCGTATATGGCGACAAAGACGGAAACCCTGCGGAATACTCAAAAAACAACGTTCCGTTGAAACCAAAATACTTCCTTCCAATCAGTATTAAAGGAGTTAAAGAAGGTGATTTCTCCATGATCTTAGGATACCCTGGCCGCACAAATCGTTGGATGAATGCTGCGGGTATTGATCAAAACGTGAAATACGCATACCCAGCATGGGTTGAAGCTTCTAAAACTGGTATGGATGCCATGAAAAAACACATGGACCAAGATCCGGCTGTTCGCATCAATTATGCTTCGAAATACTCAGGCGTTGCCAACTATTGGAAAAACAGACAAGGGATGATCGATGCTTTGACCAAGCACAAAACAGCAAACGCTAAAGCAAAACAAGAGAAGAAATTCAACAAATGGGCTAACAAGGCCGCAAATAAAGCGCAATATGGCGATGTGATTTCAACAATCAATGCATATTATGCAGCGACCAATGAAAAGGCTAGACATGATAATTATTTGACGGGGATGTTACGTTCATCGACGTTTGCTGCATTACCATATAGCCTAGGAGGCGCATTAATTCAATATGCAAATGAGAACGAGGCAAAACGCAAAGAGATGAAACCTCGCTTAGAAGCTTATATCAATGATAACTACGAAGGTGTATACACGCCATTGGAAGTTGATGTATTGGCTGATGAGCTGAATCTTTATGCAGCGAAAGGCGGACAGATTGCTACTTATATCCGTCAGATGGCTGATAAAAACGGAGGTAATTTCCAAGCTGACATCCAAAAAGCATTCGATAACAGCGTATTCGCTTCAAAAGAAAAAATTGAGGCTTATTTAGCCAACCCGAAAGCGAAAGTGGTAGAAAACGACCCATTATTAGCGATTTCAACAGCACTGATGAACAAGTACCGCGAGACCACTCCAGCGCATGAAAAATTAGTAAATGACTTCCAAGCAGCTTCACGCAAATACATCGCAGGAGTATTGGAAATGGATCCTAACGGCAAATACTATCCAGACGCAAACTCCACATTACGTTTAACTTACGGTACAATCAGAGCATTACCTAAAGACAAACATAACGATGCGAAAGTGAATAACTACACGACTTTGCAAGGTACAATTGCGAAATACAAACCAAACGATGAGGAGTTTGATCTTCCAAAACGCTTAATGGAATTGTACGAAGCGAAGGATTACGGACGCTATGCGGATAAAGCAGGGTACCTTCCTGTGAACTTCTTAAGCGACCAAGATATCACGGGTGGTAACTCAGGATCGCCGGTTTTAAATGGAAAAGGCGAATTAATTGGCTTGGCTTTTGATGGTAACATCGAGGCGATGGCTGGAGATGTGATCTTTGATCCGAAATTGCAAAGAACCATCTCTGTAGACATCCGCTACGTTCTGTTCGTAATCGATAAATTTGCCGGTGCGCAAAACATTATTGACGAGTTAAAAATTGTAGAGTAATATCTATCCAAAAGGGTTTTAAACACAAAAAAAAGCGCTGAAATTAGCTTTGTTTGCATTCCTTTTGTATATTTATGATATCTTAGAGAGTTAATTAAGAAAAACTAAAATTATATTAATTAAAAAAATGGAAAACTACACTAAATTAAAAGAGCTAGTAGCTTCAATCGAAGCTGACGCAGAAAAATTCTTCAACAACGGAAATTCAGCTGCAGGAACTCGCGTTCGTAAAGGCTTACAAGACATCAAAACTTTAGCACAAGATATCCGTAACGAGATCACTGCTAAGAAAAACGACGGTAAAAAATAAGTAACCCCGTTTACAAAATAAAAACCTGGATCCATACGGTCCAGGTTTTTTTTTATCTACTATCTGCATACTAAGTACTACTTCTCGTTGCAAAAAAAAGGCGCCTAATCGGCGCCATACTCTAATGTCTAAAATCTACTGTCTAATATCTATCCCACCCTAGGTCTTAATACTAAGTACTAAGTACTCCTACAGCATCATAGCCGCAAAGAATAGTCCGAACTGCTTTTCCGACAACCATTGACCAAGTACCTCGCGCATTTTGCTGCGGGTCTGTTCTCTGGTCAGCGCAGAACCTTTTTTCTTGATTAGATTGTCCGTCACTGTGGTTCCGGTCATTTCGACTTTGGAAGCATAAATATTGAAATTTTGTTCTGGCACGACAAGTCCCAGGATCATTCCTGGCAGACCGTGCAGCGTACTAGGGCTGCTCGCCAATGGAATTTGATCAGTATAGAATGCAACTACATACACTGAATCTAGTGTAACGCCATTTGCGCGCCTACAATCGTATCCCGCGATATTGCGATACTCATTAGTGATCTTCCATTTAACATTCGTTAGGGAGTCTGAAATAGCTATTGGGGAGCCTCCTACTTCCAGCGACATGGAGGTCTGCTTCGTCGCGAGGTTTTGATAGATTTTCGTTCCGTAGTCCAAGAATCCGAAACGTAATAGCTGTGCGACCATGGCAGGCTGATCCTTTGGCAAAGGCTCCAGCATCGATTCACTTCCCGAAAAGGTAAGCTTGCGTTGTAGAACCGCTGTTTCCGGCACCTTTGTCAACATATCTTCGAAAAATTTGCGCTGGAAATCAGATTCTTTCATCATACTGATTTGTCGCTTCATCATATTTTTGACGTGTACTGTCTTATCGTAGGTGATCACGCCCTGTTCCGGGAAGAAAACATGTTGGGCATTCGCTTGTTGAAAACCTAGGACAAAAAATAATAGTATGGCAATATATAGTTTCATTTTCATGATTATTCAGCTCCTTTCATTGATGTAAAATCCCAGCTTACTTTTAGCATAAAATATCTGGAAATGGTATTAAACGTTTGTTGGGTAAATGAGTTTACCGTTTGTCTACGGCTAAATCCTTTGTTTTGGTTCAAAATATCGTTGACATAGAAGTCGACAACCAAGTTCTCCCCTTTTAAGAATTTCTTGCTTACGCCTGGTGTAAAAATGGTGCGTTCGAATTTCTCTGCGTAAGTTTTAGTTGGTGCCTCATAGGTATAAGCTAAATCAGCATAGAGTTGGAATTTCCCAGGTAAATACGCGCGCACTTCTGCGTCGCCCTCAAGTGTGAAACCTTCCGAATTACGATCCGGTGTGAATGTAGATTTCATCACGCGCCAACCTGGTCGTGCGCCCACTCTAAAATCAACGCCCTTGGTGGTATTCTTTTCTAAGCCAAAGCGGATATTATAATCATACGTTGTTGATTTGTTTTCGGCGTAAGGAATGCCTTCATAATTTTCACGCGGAACATCTCTGATTAAGTTATAAGAACTGCTATAGTTAGCCCCTAGATGGATATCTGCTTTAATTTGCTGCTTGGCAATCACGTTAAATCCACTTCCTCCATATAGATATGCAGAGTAAGCATCCTTGTCGGAATTATCATACATCATGATTCTAGATCCATCCGGGAAAACCGTCTCATTCAACTGTATCGCTCTTTTTGTCTGCGTAACACCAGATCCCAGATACATATATCTACCTTTCATCATTTCGTATGTGCCTCCATCTAATGAAAACGAGTTGTTGATAGAAGGCTTCAGATTTTCATTACCAATGGTCTGATTCAACTGATCGGTATTCTGGCGCAATGGCTGAATCTGCGTCAAAGAAGGCAGTTGCGTATTGCGTCTATAGCTTAAGCCCAATGCTTTGGTCTTTGTAAAAGCATAACGTAAGCGCGCGTTCGGCGTATAGTTTAAATAATCACGCTTCAGGTCGATATTATCCAAGTTATTGAACATATTCATATCGTCATGACGAAGAACGTTCGTGACATTGAAATCAATCTTATCCGATTTATAACCGAAGGTCAAGTTTGCAGCGCTTGTCCTCGTGTCAAAGTTGAAATCATTACTAAACTCCCTATCAAACACCTTGTATTCACCGGCAGCATTCTTGTTGAATGAGCTTAATACGGAGTGAGCTTTCGACTGGCTGTAGTCGTATCCTATCGAGGATCTCCAGCGTTTCGATAGCGGCTCTGAATACACGATTGATGCGTTTAAATTATCTGTTTTCGAATTGCCATCTTTAAATTGATCTACCGTATCGCGTCGGGAAGTAATACGATTATTAAGTTCAGACATTACTTGCAATTCGTTATTCCTTTCCGCATTGCTGCCCGCAAAAGTCAAGGCAATTGAACGTCCTTCTTTCTTGAGTTTCCTTGTGAAGAAGGCATTGTAGGTTAAATTCGTTCGATTCGACAATTCTTGCTGACTACTTGTATTATCAGATGCCAGGGTGCCATCTCTCCAAGTATTTGCATCGACATTCGTCGAGCGATCCGCGTGTGTGCGATCGGCCGACACTTTAAGCGTTAAGGTGGAAAGGGAGTCGATTGCAAAGTCGTACTTAGCATTCATACGGTGTTTATTTGCATCTGAACCGCTATTCTGGTTTTTATCTGTATTAATTATACCTTCATTGGTCGCATTCTGGATTAAAGTATTTTCAAAGACATCATTTTCGATCCTAGCAAATTTGTAGCTCGCGTTCAGCTTATGTTTCTTATCCTTCCAGGCGTCCATCACCGAAGCGCCAAGGGATATGGCCTTCGGATGCCCCTTGCCGTCCCAATTCGAAAATTCATCAGCATTCTGCACCATATAGAATCCACCATCACTTGTCATTCCTGATTCGGTATCCGACATATTAAACTTCTCCTGCTCTTGCCAACTGAGGCTAAATTTTCCGTCGGTAGAGCCCATTAAATAAGCACCCAACTTAAAACTACCTTTAAATTTATTGTAGGCCAGCTTACCCATGTAATACTCTTTTTTATCACCCACTCCGCCGGCAAGTTCCGCCTTCCCGAAAGAGCCGTTCTTTGCATCTTCCTTCAGCTTCACATTGATGGTCTGGATGCGGGTTCCATCATCTACGCCCGTTCGTTCCGCCTGCTCCGATTTCTTCTCATAAACCTGAACTTTATCCACCATATCCGAACGGATATTACGTGTCACTAAGGTTGGATCATCGCCAAAGAACTCTTCCCCGTCGACTAACACTTTTTCCACCGTCTTTCCCTGTGCTGTAATCTTTCCGGAAGCATCGACCGAGATACCTGGTAATACTTTCAGCAAATCTTCCACCTTGGCATTCTTCTCTGTCACGAAACTCGAAGCATCATATTCCGTCGTATCTCCTTTTATTACCACCGGTATTTTCCCTTTAATCAGGACTTCCTCAATAAGATTCGCGGCACTTTGCAGCTCAATTTCCCCTAGCGAAACATTGCCGGCTCCCTTTTTAATCGTCTGGAAGTAATCCCCAAACTTGGGGTAACTCACAATCAATAAGTGATCTTGATTATCAGGATTGTTGATGGAGAATTTACCGTCGGCATTTACCCGGGTAAAATCAACGAGGATGGAGTCTTTAGCTTGAAGGAGCATGACCGTAGCGTTGGCTAGCTTAGCCTTATCAGACTCATCCACAATAGATCCTGAGATTTTGCTTTGAGCCGACGACTGTAGCGAAAAGAAACCGAGGACTAAGGTTAGCAAGGCAGTGGTTAGTAATTTCATAAGTTATATTAAAAAAATAATGTGATTCGTTAGGTTCTACGAAAATATCACAATTACGTGATATATAGCATACAATTGCTTGAGTTTAACATAGATTAACAGATGTTTGTAACTAAGCAAGAGACTTCACTAGCACCAACTATTGGTAGCATAACGGAGTGAAAAGTTACAGGTTTAGTAAATTTTATTTCACTACCTTTGTAAAAACCATTTGAAATGCAAAAAATCAAAGACTATGTAGAGGCGAATAAGGATCGCTTCTTGGATGAATTATTTGAATTATTGCGCTTTCCCTCTGTAAGTGCAGATCCACAATTTAAAGAAGGTGTCTTAAACACTGCAGAGTTTGTCGCTCAAAAATTAAAAGATGCTGGCGCGGATAATGTTGAAGTCTGCCCTACTGCTGGCTACCCAATTGTATATGGAGAGAAGATCTTCGATCCATCTTTACCAACTGTATTAGTTTATGGCCACTACGATGTGCAGCCCGCAGATCCGTTGGAATTGTGGGATACACCTCCATTCGAACCTACGGTTCGCGATGGTAAAATCTATGCACGTGGTGCCGCTGATGATAAAGGCCAATTCTATATGCACGTGAAGGCATTTGAATACATGGTTAAAAACAATGAGCTAGCTTGTAACATCAAATTCATGATCGAAGGCGAGGAAGAAGTAGGTTCAGCTAACTTAGGAATTTTTGTTCGCGAGAATAAAGAGCGTTTGAAAGCAGATGTAATCGTTATTTCGGATACATCGATGATCAGCTTGGAGACTCCTTCATTAGAAACAGGCTTACGTGGTCTTTCTTATGTTGAAGTAGAAGTAACAGGCCCTAACCGCGATTTACACTCGGGTGTTTATGGTGGTGCTGTAGCAAACCCTGCTACGATCTTAGCCAAGATGATTGCTTCATTGCACGATGAGAACAACCATATCGCTATCCCAGGATTCTATGATGATGTTATTGAATTGACAGCAGAAGAACGCAAAGCGTTAAATGAAGCTCCTTTCGATATCGAAGAATACAAAACAGACTTAGGCGTTGCTGATGTTTGGGGTGAAAAAGGATATACAACAATAGAACGTACAGGTATTCGCCCTACTTTAGAGGTGAACGGTATTTGGGGTGGATATATTGGCGAAGGAGCGAAGACGGTATTACCTTCTAAAGCATTTGCTAAGATTTCTATGCGCCTAGTTCCTAACCAGAACTCAGAGCGTATTACTGAATTATTCAAAAAGCACTTCGAAGGCATGGCTCCTGAGTACATTAAAGTCGAAGTTAAACCGCATCATGGTGGCGAGCCGGTAGTCACTCCTACAGACAGCATTGCTTACAAAGCAGCTGAGAAAGCCTTGGAAGAAACGTTCAATAAGAAACCAGTTCCTACGCGTGGTGGTGGTTCTATTCCAATCGTCGCATTATTCGAACAAGAATTAGGAATCAAGACTGTATTATTAGGTTTCGGATTAGATAGTGACAACTTACACTCTCCGAACGAGAAGTATGGCATTGAAAACTACCTGAAAGGTATAGAGACAATTCCGCTTTTCCATAAATATTATGCTGAGTTAAGCAAATAACATAAAAATGCTTCACGCTTGTGAAGCATTTTTTTTATCTTCGGCTAACTGATCGCAGATAATGTTATTACTATTCAGAAAAATACACAGACTTCTTTATTTCTTTGCTGTATTATTCTTTTTTATCCTCTCTTATCCCCTTCTATTTTTACTTGCTAGAAATCCACTTAAAAACTATGCTGCTATTGTTTGGTTCCGCAAATGGATCTCCATTCTCAGCGTTCATTTAGTAGGCATCCGTTTTCATATACACTACGAAGAGCCCATCGATTGGTCACGGCCGTATATCCTTTGCCCTAACCATACCTCTATATTAGACATTACAGCACTTACCTATCTCTGTCCGCAGCAGTTCTCTTTTATGGGAAAGATCGAGTTGCTGAAGAATCCCGTGACACGAATCTTCTTTAAGTCGATCGACATTCCTGTGAAGCGAGAAAGTAAGATATCCTCATTCAAAGCATTTAAGCGTGGCTTGGAATTATTGGGTTTAGGAAAATCGCTAGTGATATTTCCCGAAGGTGCGATTGAAGATGAGTATCCTCCAAAGCTCCATAAGTTCAAGGCCGGCGCCTTTAAAATGGCACAAGAAAACCGGACAGCTATTCTGCCGGTGATTATCCACAACGCATGGAAGATTATGTGGGATGATGGCAGAGCGTTCGGATCAGCTCCCGGTACTATTCATATTTCCGTACTGAAGCCCATACAGTATGTAGAATCGGAAAACACAAAATTTAACACGGTAGAAAACGAGGTATATGAAAAAATGAATAAAGTCTGGTTGGAAAATCTCGCCAAATATTAATGTTCAACCTCCTATTTAAGTATTTAATTATCTGACAACCTGCTGTTTACATTATTAATAAAAGATTTACACATATTTTACTTGCATTAGTTAAATTAAATATTATTTTTGCGAAAATGTAAAACTTAATTAAAGAGATATGTATTGGACACTTGAATTAGCTTCGCATTTAGAAGACGCTCCATGGCCAGCGACAAAAGATGAATTAATTGACTATGCTATTCGTTCAGGAGCACCTGTTGAAGTAATTGAAAACCTTCAAGCTTTAGAAGACGACGGTGAACCTTACGAGAACATCGAGGAGATTTGGCCAGATTATCCTACTAAAGATGACTTCTTTTTCAACGAAGACGAATATTAACATCATCATAGAAAGCGCCTTTACAAAAAGGGCGCTTTTTATTTAATCCTTTTCTAGAAATCGTCGTCAAAGCTTAAACAATATGAATATGGGAAAGCAATTACTTTTTTTACTAACAATCATTCTTCCATTTATGTCAATGGCACAAACGGCTAAAGGCTCCACTGGCGACGGCAAGAGTATGGATGTCGCAAGAACCTTTATAAACGAATTAGCCGACTTTGACACCCCTTTGGATGTAATCCTTAGTGAAAGGGTTATTGTTAACCATCCTAACGACGAACTTTATGACTACCTGGAGGCTAGCCTACAGGAAATCAGAATCAACTTATCGCTGAAGAATGTTGATGAGATCCAATATAAAACTTTCCATGAGCTGCCGCGAAAAGAAGTCCGCGACATCGACCCGGAAGGCATGAACATTAACAACATGGTTTTTCTCTATTACAAAAACAGATTGTTGACTTCCATCTACGTTGAAAACGGAAAAATAGCGTCCTTTACCCTAGTATCAAAAGGCAATGAGATGGCTCATTTCGTCACCTATTAACAAAAAGACATTTTTTTAATAGAATTCTTGCAATTCTCAAAAGTATCGTTGATATTTGTTCAATAACTAATGAATACAGCAGTAGCAAATAAAACTTGGTGGTGGCACAGCATATAATGTTGTGGCAATAACCTATTAGTTTAATTTAGCGAAACAAAAAATAGCGGGCTTGCCTTTTCGGCAAGCCCTTTTTATTGAATTTTATGAAAGAGATACTAGCACATTTATTTGAATACAAGTCCTTTACAAGAAAGGAAGCATACGACATCTTAACCAATATTGCTACCGGCAAGTACGATAGCCATCAGATAGCTGCCTTTATGACAATCTATGGCATGCGTAGCATACGCGTGGAGGAGCTGGGTGGTTTTCGCGACGCCATGTACGATCTGTGCAATAAAGTGGAGTTCAAAGGATACGATTTGATTGATATGTGTGGCACCGGAGGTGATGGAAAAAACACTTTCAATATATCCACCCTGGCATCTTTCGTAGTAGCAGGTGCAGGCTACCATGTTGCAAAGCATGGAAATGTCGGGGTTTCATCGGGCTGTGGCTCGTCCAATGTGATGGAATACTTGGGGTATCAGTTCACCAACGACCAGAACGAGTTGCAAGCGCAACTGGAGCGATCGAACATCTGCTTTCTACATGCACCATTATTCCATCCGGCAATGAAAACCGTAGCACCTATCCGCAGGGCACTCTCCGTGAAGACGTTCTTTAATATGCTTGGTCCATTGACAAACCCTGCCAATCCGAAATTCCAATCGGTAGGTGTCTTTAGCTTAGAATTAGCGCGCTTATATGCATACCTATATCAAGGAACCGACAAGCAATACAGCATTATGCATGCCTTGGATGGCTATGATGAAATATCGTTGACCGGAGATTTCAAGATCATTACCAACGCCGGAGAGAACTATTATACCCCCGAGGAAATCGGCTTTAGCCCAATCAACGCTGCAGATCTTGCGGGCGGCGATACGGTAGAGGATGCTGCGAAGATCTTCAGAAAAATAATCCAAGGCGAAGGTACCGACGAACAGAACAATACCGTATTGGCGAATGCAGCATTCGGAATCAAAACCTTCCATCCGGAGAAAAGCTTTGGCGATTGTTACTACGAAGCGGAGTCCTCCTTATTGGGGTTAAAAGCATTAAACAGTTTTAATCAGCTGATCAATGGCTAAGGAAATCCTCATCAAAGTATGCGGTATGCGCGAGCCTGAGAATATTGCGGGACTGGTAAAACTTCCCATAAACTATATTGGGCATATCTTTTATGAGAAGTCGCCACGCTATGTTTCGGAAATTATAGATCTTCCCATTCCAGAGGCTATTAAAAAGACAGGCGTCTTCGTTAATGCAGATCTAGCTATAATCAAGCAGACCATTCATGATCATCAGCTAAATGCTATTCAATTGCATGGCGGTGAATCCGTGGCGTTGTGTCAAAACGTAAAGAAATTAGGCGTAGAACTGATCAAAGCCTTTGCTGTAGACGATGACTTCCAATGGGATAAGCCGCAAGAATACGTCGATGTTGTCGACTATTTCTTATTTGACAGCAAGAGCGAGGCCTATGGTGGCACTGGAAAAACATTCAATTGGGATAAACTGAAATCTTATCCTTATGCTAAGCCTTACTTCCTTAGTGGGGGGTTATCGTTAGAAAACCTGGCTGAGGCCTACCAATTCGATGATGAAAGACTGGTCGGACTGGATCTAAACTCAAAATTTGAAGTATCTGCAGGACTTAAAGACTTAGATAAAATAAATAAAGCATTGAAAATAATTGAACATGAGCAAATATCAAGTAAATAACAAAGGATATTACGGACCTTTTGGTGGTGCATACATCCCGGAGATGCTGTACCCAAATGTGGAAGAGTTACAGGAGCAATACCTAGCGATTCTTGAGGATCCAAGTTTTAAAGCGGAGTTTGAACAATTATTAAAAGATTACGTAGGACGTCCCTCTCCTCTTTACCGTGCAAATCGCTTATCGGAAAAATACAACGCTAATATCTTTTTAAAACGCGAAGATCTAAATCATACCGGCGCGCATAAGATCAATAACACGATTGGGCAGATCCTATTAGCAGAAAAGCTCGGTAAGAAACGAATTATCGCCGAAACGGGTGCTGGACAACATGGCGTTGCTACCGCGACGGTATGTGCGTTGAAAGGATTAGAATGTGTTGTTTACATGGGCGAGATCGATATTGAGCGTCAGGCACCTAACGTTGCCCGCATGAAGATGATGGGAGCTACTGTTGTAGCGGCTAAGTCGGGGAGCAGAACCTTGAAAGATGCAACGAACGAGGCTTTAAGAGATTGGATAAACAATCCAGTCGATACGCATTACATTATTGGGTCTGTGGTCGGACCGCATCCCTATCCGGATATGGTCGCACGCTTTCAATCCATCATTTCCGAAGAAACAAAAAAGCAATTATTAGAGAAAACGGGCAAAGAAACCCCTGATATTGTGATGGCCTGTGTTGGCGGTGGTTCCAATGCCGCAGGTATGTTCTATCATTTCTTGGACGACGAAGATGTTCAGTTGATCGCCGTTGAAGCAGCGGGACATGGTGTAGAAAGTGGTGAATCGGCTGCGACTACTATTCTTGGTCAGGAAGGCGTACTACACGGTAGCCGTTCCATCCTGATGCAAACGGAGGATGGACAGGTAATCGAACCTTATTCTATTTCCGCGGGCTTAGACTACCCTGGCATAGGCCCGCAGCATGCCTGGTTATTCAAGTCGGGCCGTGGAACATACGTCAGTGCAACAGACGATGAAGCGATGCAGGCCGGCCTGCAATTAACGAAACTCGAAGGTATCATCCCGGCAATCGAAAGCTCGCACGCACTCGCCCATCTGGAGAAGATGAACTTTAAAGGTGATGAGACCGTCGTTATCTGTCTATCGGGCCGCGGCGACAAGGATTTAGACAATTACATGAAATATTTTGGATTTTAACACCATGCAAATAACAAAACACGCAAATGGATTATTGTCCATTTACTTTACAGCAGGATACCCACATATAAATAGCACACTAGAAATCGCAAAGGCTTTAGAATCTGCAGGTGCTGATTTTCTGGAAATTGGATTCCCCTATTCCGACCCGGTTGCGGATGGACCTACCATCCAGCATAGTTCGGAGGTCGCATTAAAAAACGGAATGACCTTAAAGGTTCTATTCGAGCAGCTCAAAGACCTGCGAAAGCATGTGCAGATCCCGGTATTCCTAATGGGCTATGTCAATCCCGTTATACAGTTTGGCGTTGAAGCATTCTGTAAGGCATGCAAGGAAGTTGGTGTGAATGGAACGATCATTCCAGATTTACCGATGTATGAATATGAGGAACTCTATCGACCTATTTTTGAGGAGAATGGCATCAGCAACATCTTTTTAGTTACTCCACAAACCTCAGAATCTAGAATCCGAAAGATCGATGATTTATCGACCAGCTTCATTTATCTTTTATCCTCCAATGCTACAACGGGCAAACAATTGGATATTCAAGATCAAGCAGCAAACTATTTCCAACGAATCAAAGATATGGACTTGAAAAACCCATTCATCATAGGCTTTGGAATACACGATCAACATACGTTCTCAAAAGCTACAAGTTATGCCAATGGCGCTATTGTAGGAACAGCTTTCGTGAAATTATTGGCGGAAGATGATTATTTAGACCGTATACCCGCATTTATACAATCTATTAAAGGGATAAATTAGAACAAAAAAGAAGGGGATTCAGCATATCCCCTTCTTTATCTAGTTAACTCGGTTAAGAACTTTGTTAAATAGAAAAATTACCGCACCTGCCGCCAAGGTAAGTCCTCCGACGCCAATAAACAGCAAGCTTGGATGTGCAGCTAATTGTTCCATAATATTATTAGGTTTATACTATAAAGTAAGACTAATATAAAACCGCACTTCCTCTTTCGCAAGTAATTTTTAATTTTTTTTATCCACAAATGTTTTATTTGTTTCTATATTTGAAACATCACATGAGGAAAATTGTTGCCATATTGCTTTTGACGATTTATTCTGTATGCAGTACAGGAGCAACAATCTATATGCATCATTGTGGAAAACGTACTTTGATCTCCGTATTAGATGAGGAAAAAGTATCACATGATCAGTGCCCAATGTGTATTGAACACCATCACAATCAGGAACATAGCGAAAAAGACGCCAGCTGTTGTAAGGACAAAGACCTGTGTCAGGACGTACAAGTCGAATTAAAAAGCGAGTCGGAACAGCAACAATCCTCCATTCAACAACTTTTCAACTTCACACCCGCAGTAGTAGTCATTCCATGGTTATTGCCATATTTAGAACAATGGCTAGAGCAGGATTTGAATTGGAATATCCCTAGCGAGCGGACTCAACTCGCCTATGTCAATCCCGTTTATCTACTAAACTGCAACTTCAGAATTTGATTTAATATTGATTTCAATCCAGATTATTTATTAGGAAAATTGATTCAATATTAAATTTATTATGCATTTACGAAGATTATTACCATTAATCATACTATTATTTTGTGGGCAAATTTTAGTTGCTCAAAGCCAACTTACGACTGTAAGTTTTGAAGTTGCCGGCAATTGCGGCATGTGTAAAAAGCGCATCGAGAAAGCAGGAAAAGATGCTGGTGCAACAGAGATTGAGTGGAGCCAAAACAGCCATCTCGCAACCGTTAAATTAGATACCAACAAGGTTAAAGTCGACCATATTAAGAAGCAGATTGCGGCCGTTGGTCATGATGCCGGAGAGTTTAAAGCCGATGATAAGGTTTATGAGGAACTCCACGAGTGTTGTTTGTATGACCGCTTAGGAGAAGACGAAGAGGAAAGCCATGAAGGACACGACCATGCTGATCACGATCATGAGGGCCATGACCATGAAGGGCATGAGCACGCAATGAAACCCGAAGAAGACGGAGGACATAATCACGACCATGATCACGAAGTGACCGGAGTGGTAGTGAATGAAAACGACAAAGGTGATCTGAATCCTATTATCGAAGTTACGGTATTCTGGGCAGACGAGCCTGCGAAAAAGGTTAAAACAAATGAGAATGGCGTATTTAAAATTATGCACAAAAAGCCATTCCGTCATCTCGTTATTTCCCATGCAAGCATGCAAAGTGATACGGTAGAGGTAAAAAACCTGCATGAGGTTATCGTAATCCAAGCGAAAAACAATGTACTAAAGGAAATCGTAATCTCCAGAAAACAGAAGTCTAACTACATCTCGAAGCTTACCCCGAACAGAATAGAGACATTGACCGCCAAGGAACTTTTCAAGGCCGCATGTTGTGATCTAAGCGAAAGTTTTACGACTACAGCATCGGTGGATGTCGTTAGCAGTGATGC